>CAVZUI010000005.1:0-585522 GCA_963778415.1 uncultured Acidimicrobiales bacterium | reverse complement strand
CGGGCAGCCACTCGACGTGGTCGCGTCTCCGTGGCGTCGTTCTCGTCTCCCGCATCGACACGGCGATCGATCCGCTGCTGCCCGAGGGATCGCCCCTGCAGGGCGGAACCGCAATCGCCAACGCCAAGCTCGCCTACCAGCGCTTCGGCGAGGTGTTCGCGGGCGACCGCTGGGAGCGGCTCGCCGGGGCGGGTGCCCGGGTCCAGCGGCCGCTGTGGGCATCGACGGGGACCAAGAACCCCGCGTACCCGGACGTGTACTACGTCGAGGCGCTCGTCGGACGCGACACGGTGGACACGATGCCCGAGGCCACCCTCGACGCCTTCCACGACCACGGCCGCGTCCGGCCCGACGCCGTCCTCGACCGACTCGAGGCCCGCGGTCGCCCACATGGCGCTCCTGCCCGAGCACGGCATCGACTTCGACCAGGTGACCGCCAGGCTGCTGGACGACGGCCTCGCCGCCTTCGACGCCGACCTGACGAAGCTGCTCGCGGCGATCGAGGCCAAGCTCGCCGCCGCCCAGCCCCCGCGAGCCTGGGCATCCATGCGGTCGCGCGGCCCGCGGCCGCTCGAGGAGCGGGTGGAGGAACGCCTCGATGACGCCGAACGGACCGATCTCGTCGGGCGGATCTGGCGCCGGGACCACACCGTCTGGAACCCGGACCCCACCGAGATCGCGGACCGGCTGGGATGGCTCGACCTGCCCGAGACGATGGCCGACCGGGTTGCCGAGCTGCGCGCCTTCGCCCACCAGGTGCGGGCGGACGGCTTCACCCACGCCGTCCTGGCCGGCATGGGAGGCTCGAGCCTGTCGGCCGATGTGTTCCGGCGGGTGTTCGGCGTGGAACCCGGCGCGCTCGACCTCACCGTGCTCGATACCACCCACCCCGACGCGATCGCTGCCCTGGATCGCTCGCTCGACCTCCCACGGACCCTGTTCGTCGCGGCCTCCAAGTCGGGGGGCACGATCGAGACGCTCGCCCACCTCGACTACTTCTACCCACGGACCGCAGGCGGCCGTCAGTTCGTGGCGATCACCGATCCGGGGACGCCGCTCGAAGCCGTCGGCCGGCGCCGCGGCTTCCGCAAGGTCTTCCTCAACCCTCCTGACGTCGGCGGCCGCTACTCCGCGCTGTCGCTCTTCGGGCTCGTGCCCGCGGCGCTCCTCGGTGTCGACCTCGACGAGCTCCTCGAGTCGGCGTCGTCGATGGCCGCCGCCTGCCATCGCTGCGTGCCATGCGACAGGAACCCCGGCCTCTGGCTGGGAGCCGTGATGGGCGAGGCGGCCCGCGCCGGCTGGGACAAGCTCACCCTGCTCCTCCCCCGACCAGGCGCCGTTCGGATGGTGGGTCGAGCAGCTGGTGGCGGAATCGACCGGCAAGCAGGGAAGCGGCATCGTTCCCGTGGTCGACGAGGACATCGCGCCCCTCGACCGCTACGGCACCGATCGCCTCTTCGTCGCACTCCGCGACCACGAGTCACTGCCCGCTCTCGACGGTGCCGGAGCACCGATCGTCCGGCTCGGCCGCCACGAGCCGGTCCTGCTCGGGGCCGAGATCTTCCGGTGGGAGTTCGCCACCGCCGTCGCCGGCCGCCTGCTCGGCATCAACCCCTTCGATCAGCCGAACGTCGAGGAAGCCAAGGACGCAACCCGGCGCATCCTGGAGCGCGTCGAGCCCGACAGGCACGTCGAGGACGTCGCGACCGACGACCCGACGGTCCTCCTCAAGGATGTGGGCCCTCGCGACTACATCGCGCTGCAGGCGTTCGTCGCGCCGGACGGCGCCACCACCCGGCGGCTCCAACGCGTGCGCATGGCGCTGCGCGACCACCACCGTGTCGCCACCACCGTCGGCTTCGGGCCTCGCTACCTGCACTCCACCGGCCAACTCCACAAGGGTGGCCCGGACAGCGGGGTGTTCATCCAGGTCGTCGACGACGCACGACGCACCGACATCGTGATCCCCGCCCGCCGCTACACGTTCGGCCAGCTGCTCGACGCCCAGGCCCTGGGCGATCTGTCGACGCTTCGGCACCACGGCCGCCGCGTCGCCCGGATCCGCGCTCTCCCGCCTGGAGGAGCTCATCCCCTGATGGCGGTCCAGGCGGCGACACCGGCGGCTCCCGAACCGCCGCCGGGCGCCAACCCCCTCGTCGAGCGGCCCGACATACCGGTCGTACAGCCCTGTGCCCTGGTCGTCTTCGGCGCGTCCGGTGACCTCTGCCGGCGAAAGCTGATGCCTGCGCTGGCCCGGCTCGCGGCGCGCCACGAGCTCCCCGGCGGGTTCGCCGTCATCGGCGTCGCGCCGGACGGCATGGGATGACGACGACTTCCGACGGTTCGCGCTCGACGCGACATCCACCTCCGACCCCGGTGACCCGAACGACGATGCCGCGTGGCGCGATGTCGTGTCCCGGTTCCGCTACGTGGCGGGAGGGTACGACCGCAACGACACCTTCCGTCGGCTGACCACCGTCCTCGACGACGTCGACCGCAACGAGGGGACCGACGGCAGCCGGCTCTACTACCTCGCAGTGCCGGCGGCGGCCTTTCCCGTCGTCATCGCCGCGCTCGGCCGCCATCGGCTCAACCGCCCGCCACAACGCGGGTCCTTCACACGGATCGTCATCGAGAAGCCCTACGGCACGGACCTCCGCAGCGCCCAGGAGCTCGACCGCTGCGTGCACGCGGTGTTCGACGAGAGCCAGGTGTTCCGCATCGATCACTTCCTCGGGAAGGAGACCGTGCAGAACCTCCTCGCGCTGCGGTTCGCCAACTCGGTCTTCGAGCCGATCTGGAGCCGTCAGTATGTCGACTCCGTCCAGATCACCGTGGCCGAGGACGGCGGCGTCGGCAACCGCTCAGCCTTCTACGAGCAGACCGGCGCCTTGCCGCGACATGCTCCAGAACCACGTGATGCAGGTGCTCGCCCTCACGCTCATGGAGCCACCGATCACGATCGACGCCGACGCCATCCGCGACGAGAAGGTCAAGGCTCTCCGCGCCGTCGAGATCCCCGATGTGGCCGACGTGCCCAACGAGGTGGTGCTCGCCCAGTACACCGACGGCTGGGTCGCAGGCCGCCCCGTCCCGGGCTTCCGGGACGAGCCGGGCGTCAGCCGGTCCAGCACCACGGAGACCTACGTCGCGCTCCGGCTGCGCGTCGACAACTGGCGCTGGGCAGGCGTCCCCTTCTACCTCCGCACCGGCAAACGGCTCCCCAAGCGCATCAGCGAGGTCGCCGTCCAGTTCCACGTCCCGCCACACGTCCCGTTCAGCCCCGGACAGGTCCGCGGCCTCGCGCCGGACACTCTCGTCCTACGCATCCATCCCGACGACGGCGTCGCCCTCATCGTGGGCACCAAGGTCCCTGGGCCGGGCTTCGACGTACGTTCGGTGGCGATGGAGTTCCTGTACGGGACCGCGTTCCCGGGCGATCATCCCGACGCCTACGAACGGCTGCTTCTCGACGCACTCGCGGGCGACCCCACGCTGTTCATCCGCGCCGACGAGGTGATGCAGGCCTGGCGCATCGTGGCCCCCATCCAGCAGGCCCGGGCGAGGGGCGACCCGCCCATCGTCCAGTACAGAGCCGGCTCGTGGGGACCGCTCGACGCCGATGACCTCCTCGCACGCGACGGCCGACGGTGGCGCGACCCATGAAGGGCGTCCACACCGTGGGGTCATGGTCGGCCGAGGATCCCGACATCGCGAGCGCCGAGGCGGCGATCCGGCGGATGCGCGCCACCTTCCGAGCAGGGGCCGTGCGCACGTCGGTCCTCTCCCTCGTCGTGCTCGCCGAGGATGTGACCGAGGCGCCGGCGGCCGTGCAGGCCACACAGGATCTGGCCGATCGGGTCCCGGGCCGCGTCATCGTCGTGACGACCCTCCCACACGGCGACACCGGCACGAACGCCTCCGTCAGCGTGAGGACGCTCGACGCGCGGCGACGGGCCTCCTTCGTGCGTCGAGCAGGTGCGTCTGCAGGTGCGCGGCGACGCACTCCACCACCTCGGCTCCATCGTCGGTCCCTGGATCCTCCCGGGTCTGCCTCTGGCCGTGTGGCTGCCACGACGTCTGCCCCGCCCCTCCGAGCCCCTCGTGAGCGACGCCGACCGCGTCCTCATCGACACCCACCGGTCGACGCATCCGATCGACCACGCCGACCTCCTGGCCGTGAGCCGCCTTCCCACGACGGATCTGGCCTGGGTCCGCCTGCAGCCATGGCGGCTGCTCCTCGCCGACGCGTTCGCCGGCACCGAGCGGTCGCCCTTCCTTCGCGGCGTCGAACGACTGGACGCCTCCGGCACCCGGGCATGGTCGGCCCTGATGGCCGGCTGGCTCATGAGCCGGCTGGCGCTGGCGCCACAGGTGATCCGGCTCATCGAGGCCGACCGGGCTGAAGTGCACATCCGGGCGCGGCACAAGGGACGTCAGGCGACCATCGCGGCGGAGGCGGTCGATGACGGGGAGGTGCAGGTCACGACCACCGTGACGGACCGCCCTTCACGTCGGCGCCGGCTCCGCCTCCCGACCCGCTCGACCGCAGCCGACCTCGAGGCGGCGCTCACGTCCCGGCCCGGTCCCGACGAGATCTGGGAACGAGCCACCGCTGGCGCGCTTCTCCTGCTGGAGCGCCGATGAACGGCGAGCTGCGGGTGGTCGACGACGTCCCCACGGCGTTCGCACGTCTCTGGGTCGACGAGTTTCAGTGCCGCGGGTCGTCGACGTTCGTCTTCGGGTTGTCGGGAGGCGGCACTGCCCGACGCTGCTATGCGAAGCTCGCCGACTGCTCGGCCGGACATGTCGACTGGCGCGCCGTGCGTCTCGTCTGGGTCGACGAGCGTTGCGTCCCGCCCGACTCACCTGATTCCAACGAGCGGCTGGCAGCGAGGCGCTGATCGACCGGATCGTCGCGATCGGGACCGTCCACCCGATGCGTTGCGACACCGGTGTCGACAGCTACGAAGCGATCCTCCGGCAGATCGGGAGGATCGACCTCGCTCACCTCGGGCTGGGCGCCGACGGGCACACTGCCTCGCTCTTCCCGCAGTCGCCGGCGCTCGACGCGCCGCACGACCGCCTCGTGGCGCTCAACCACGACCCGAGCGGCACCAACCCGTTCCCACGCATGACGCTCACGCTCGCCGGACTGGCCCGGAGCCGGCTGGCGGTGTTCACCGTCGAGGGCGACGAGAAGCGTCAGGCGTTCGCCCGAGTGAAGGCCGACGACCCCACCGTTCCCGCCGTCCACGTCCGCGCCGAGCGAACGATCTGGCTCGTCGACCGGCTCGCCGCCGGCGAGTCCGTCCGGGGCTGACACGGCACGAGTGCCGCCGGTCGCTCGGGAGAGTCCACGCGGGGCAGGCAGAGCCACTCGACGTTCCCGCTCGGCGCCACGAGGGCCATCGCCTCGCAGTCGGAGAGAAAGGCGTAGTCGCCGATCGGAGGGAACGGCGACCGGCCTTCAGCGGCACCCACGTCGTTCAGCTCCCTCGGTCGCCGGTCGTCCAGCCGCGTCTCGGCACGGTTCACCGCCGGGACGAGCGCAGCGTCGCGCTCTGCCACACGTCCGGCACCCCGCGGATCGCGTGATCCCAACGAGCGCAGTGAGTGTGCATACGCGATCACGGGGTGTGCCGAACAGGGCGGGCGGTCAGTGTGTCGACAGCCGAGAGATGAAGGAGTGATCGACATGGCTCTTCCCGTTCGCCGCCGCCAAAGCCCGGACTTGACCCGCTGGGACCCCGTGACCGACGTCGACCGCCTGCGCTCCCAGATCGAAACGCTGTTCGACAGGGCGGCCGACCTACCTGACCCGCTGGCCGACGTCTTCGTTCCCTTGGCCGATGTCGAGGAGACCGACGACGCGTACGTGATCGAGATCGAGCTGCCGGGCGTCGACCAGAAGGACATCGACGTCTCGGTCAGCGGCCGTCGCCTGCTCGTGACTGGTGAGCGCAAGGAGAGGAGCGCGTCGGCCTGCTCCGCCGCCGGACTCGCCGCGTCGGCGAGTTCCGCTTCGAGATCGTGCTCCCCGACGACCTCGACCCGGACGACGTCGATGCCCACCTCGACCAGGGCGTGCTCACCATGCGGGTCGGCAAGGAGGCCGCTGAGAGGCGCCGTCGCATCGAGGTGAAGTAGCCGGCGGCAGTGCGGCGACGACTACGAGATCGCGTGATGCCGCCGTGCCATCCGCTGCGTCAGTCTCGAGGAACATGGGCGATCAACCGCACGAGTTACCTCGCGACGAGACGCATCGGCTCCTCGAGGAGCTGACGAAGGAGCACGAGGGCGACGAGGTGACCATCGAGCTGCTCGACCAGGAGTTCGGTGACGAATCGGAGGTGGAGAGGCTGCCGCTCGCGTACGTCGACTATGACCCCAAGGACGACGTGGTCGTCGTGGCGGTGGGCGGCCGCGACCAGCGCTACCCCGTGGTCCTGCGCCACTTCGTCGAGCACCCGCAACGCGTCCTGGCGGACTCGTATGGGCCAGAGGGCGGGTTGGCCCTGGACATCCTCGGATCCGACGGAGCCCGCACGATCGTCACGCTCCACACGCCGTCGCCGTAGAGGAGATGCGCCAGTGAACTCCCAGATGCTCAACCAGGCGATCGGGCTACCGGACCTGACCACGGCCGCGCCGCCGGTGTACGCCAACGTGGCGCACACATCCTTCACGCCCTATGACTTCCGCATCACGTTCTCCCTCCTGACGCTCCCCCACGACCAGCCACCTGCGGCGGGCGTCGAACTCGAGGCGGTGGCGCTGACCCCGCAGGCCGTGGCGCAGGTCGTGCTCCCCGCCGCGGCGATGGACTCGGTCGTGGAGCTGCTGCGCGCCGAGCTGGACCGCTTCGTCGAGCGGTTCGGGCCTCCGGAGCCCGCCGTGGTCAAGGCGACAAGCCGGGCGTGACCGCAGTGGCGGTGACGAGCATCCCGAGGTTCGAGCGCTTCTTCCGTGAGACAGCGGGCCTCGACGTCGACAAGGACGACGTGAAGCGCCACGCCGAGTTCGTGAACCACAAGCTGTACGACCTGTTGCTGGTCGGTCAGGCTCACGCGGGTGCCAACGGCCGGGACCTCGTCGAGTCGTGGGACCTGCCCGTCACCAAGGGGCTGCAGGAGACGGTCCACGACTTCCGACAGCTCGACCAGAGGATCGAGCTACGCCCGATCCTGGAGCAGCTCGCCACGCTGCCCCCGCTCGACCGAGCGCTCAGCGAGGAGGCCGAGGCCCGGCTGCCCGAGCTCGTCGGAGGCTTGAGCCTGGCTCTGGCCCGCACGTTCACGATCGTCGACCCCAAGCTGAAGAACCCGAGTTCGAGGCATTGGGAACAGGCGTTCCGGATCTTCGACCTGCTGCTCTAGCCATCCGTCCGTCGGGGTCGTCGGCCGCCAGGTCGCCGGGGCTGCCACCTACGGCAGGACGCCGGCCAGGTCCTTGGGCATGCCGGATCTGATGTCGTCCCATTCACCGTCGGTCACATGATGCTTCAGGGCGGCCAGCACGGTGCTGGTCAAACGCTCGATGCCTCCCTCGACGTCGTAGCCGAACCCCGCGCCCGACCCTGTCCAGGAACTCGTCTCGGCTCATCTTCACGGGGACCTTGGCCGGCTGCCATCCCTCGTAGTAGATCCCGCGGACGAGCATCGGCAGCTGCGCCGCGAGGTCGGCGGCCTCCTCGACGGTCAGGCGATCACGCAGGGCGTGGAGCACGGCCCGCAGGGCGGCGTACGACTGGCTGCGCCGCTCCTTCGGCCATCCGTAGGCCGCCTCGATCTCCTTGAGGACATGGTTCGTCTTGTCCAGGGTCGCCGTGAAGGCGGGGTATCCAGCGTCGCCCATGTCTCCACCTCTTCCTCGAGCTCCAGGAGCGAGCCGATCGAAGACGAGCGCGGTCGGCTGCGAGACGTCGGCTGCGAGACGCCCCTTGCGAGTGTTCCCCGGACCGGCGGAACGCCGCACCCCGTGATCGCGTGGTCGGTCCGGCTGGCCAGACGCACGTCGCCGGACCCGTCCTTCCACGGGATCGCGTGTGCCGTCGCCGCACGACGTCGGGATCCTGCCACGACCCCGAACGGAGGCGTGCTCATGCGTTGCGACAGCCCGGTCCGGGCCGCGAGGCCATCGGTGTCGTGACGGCGACCGTGACCGCGGCGACGGCGTGCCGACCGATGCTCCGCGACCGCGACCGCGTCGTCGCCGGCTTCGTCGGCCTCGCTGGCGGCAGGGTCGAGGCTCCCGGCGGCGGGCCGGGATGGTCGTCGACGTCCCTCATGTCGGCGTCGCCGGACGATCACGCGATCCGCGGGATGCAGCGCAGCAGCGGTGGGCGCGACGCTCCGCGGAGCCCACCGCCGCAGGAGGCAGACATGGGCACCGAGACCGCTCACACCCGGATCGTCGATGGCCGGGAGGTGCCGCCGCCCGGCCGATGGAACATCGACACGGCGCACTCGTCGATCGGGCTCGTCGCGCGCCACATGATGATCTCGAAGGTCCGTGGCCGGTTCCGCGAGTTCTCCGGCTTTGCGGACATCGCCGACGTACCCGAGAGGTCTCTGGTCGAGGTCACCATCCAAGCGGCCAGCATCGACACCGACGACGAGGAACGGGACCGTCATCTCCGATCGCCCGACTTCCTCGACGTCGACCGCTTCCCGACGATCACGTACCTCAGCACGGCGGTGCGACCAACGGCCGGCGACCGCTGGGAGCTGAGCGGCGACCTCACGATCCGCGGGGTGACCAAACCGGTGACGATGGACGTCGAGTTCGAGGGCGCCGCCGTCGACCCGTGGCAGAACCTCCGAGCGGGCTTCCTGGCGACGACGGAGATCAACCGCGACGAGTTCGACATGACGTGGAACCAGGCCCTCGAGACCGGTGGCTTCCTCGTCGGCAAGGGGATCAAGGTCGAGGCCGACGTCGAGCTGGTGCTCCAGTCCGAGAGCTAGGAAACGTTTGCGCTGTCCCACGCCGGAGATCAGTCGGACGCGTAGTCCTTGGCGGCGGTGCTGCGGTCGCGTTCGAACTGCAGTCGCGCCAGGGCGACACGGGAACTGATCCCCAGCTTGCGGAAGATGTGGCGAAGGTAGAAGTCCACGGTGTGGTGCGACCGGTACATCCGCTCCGCGACCTGGGCGTTCGTGAGCCCCTCGGCCACCAGCTCCGCGACCTCGCGCTCGGTGTCGGTGAGGCTCCCCCAACCCGACACCGGGCGATCGGCCCGCCGCCCGTGCGGCAGCCGCACCCCGATCGTCCGTAGGCGCTGCCGCACGCGCGCTGCATCCCGCTCGGCGCCGAGCTCCTGGTAGGCGGCGACTGCTCGTTCGAGCAGGTCCCTCGCCGTCGCACGGTCGTCGGTGCCGAGCAGGATCACGCCGGCATCCTCCCAGGCAGAGGCCTTGGCCCCGACGTTGCGATGGTCCGCGCCTGCCTGCTGCACCAACGCAGGATCGGCGTCGACCAGCCCGCGTGCGTGTCGAGACGCGGCCACGACGGCGGGGAACGAGGCGTTGATCGCCGCGAGATGCTCGGCCTGCGCAAGCACGCGCTCGGCCCGATCCCTGTCACCCGCCTCCGAGCGCGGTCCGCACGAGCCAGGCCGCCCCTGACGGATCGTCGAGCAGCGGGCGGGCGTCCACGGCCACGTCGTCGTAGAGGCCGGCTGCCTGCGCCAGCACCGCGTCGGGACCACACTCGGCCTCGACCAACCGGGTCTCTGCCAGCCGCTGGCCGCTTGCGCTCCACGGTGGCCAGTCCATGTCCAGGCGGCCGTGCTCGAGGTGCTCCCGCCGCCTCGGACATCTCGCCGCGCATCATGGCCAGCTCGGCCAACACGGTCCGCGCGGGGGACAGGAAGCAGGACGTACCCAGCTCCGTGGCCAGATCGATGGCGGCATGTGCGGACGCCGACGCGTCGTCGACCCTCCCGGCTGCCAGGCCCACCTGCGCCGCTGCGACCGCGGGTGCGGCAGACCACAGCGTCTCTCCGCCTGCCGTGATCTCGTCGCGCGTGGCCTCGATGAGATGCCTCGCTTCCTCCAGGTCACCGAGTGCGGTCAGCATCGACGCCAGGCAGAGCCGTCCGAACGGGCCACCGATGCCGGGGGGCTGCCGGTCGCCCCGCAGCACCGCGGCGCGAGCCAGTGCGAGGCTGTCGGCCACGAGGCCGTCACGCCACGTGATCACACCGAGCGCAGCCAGCGCTACCGGAAGGATCTCGTCACGGCCGGCGCCGCCGGACAGGATCGCCTCCACCTGCGCGCCCGCGCCTGCGCGGTCGTCGAGTGCCACCCTCGCCCACAGCAGGCACAGCTCCGCCGGGGCATGCAACGGTCCGGGCACCACGGGGTGCCGACGCGACAGACTGGATCGTGTCGACGGCCGCCTGTGGTCGGCCGGAGAACAGCGACAACTGGGCGAGCGCGAGCCGCAGATCTGCCGCGGCCTGGGGTGGCACACCGTGCGATCCCAGGGCACGCGGCGCGCCAGGTAGTTGGCCTCCCCCAGCCGTCCGGCGGTGACCAGGTTCTTGACCGCCGTCGCAGCCCGGGCGAAGCGGTCGACATCGTCGACGTCGGTGAGCTCGAGGGCGCGCAATGCCAGCTCACTCGCCCACTCCGGCGTGGTCGTGCGGATCTCACGCGCAACCTGATCGAGGCCGGCGGCCGCGACCCGGTCGCCTACGGCCACGCCCTGCATCAGGTGGTTGGCGGCCTCCGCCCAGTCCCGGCGCTGGACGAGCAGCTCGCCCATCTGCCGGTGGAGCGCCAAGCGCATCGCCGACGGCAATGCCTCGTAGGCGACCCGGCGGATCACGTCATGGCGGAACCCGAGCGCACTGGGCCCCAGGACGAGGGCGCCGGCGTCGACCGCTTCCTGCACGGCCGCCAACAGGCCGCCGACCGGCTGCCCCTGCACCTCGGCCACGTCGGCCGCCGTGAACGATGCGCCGAATACGGCCCCGATCTCGACCAGGCGGCGTGCCGGTCCCGACAGGCCGTCCAGGCACCGGGTGGCTCGGGCCTCCCACACCGCCGGCGAGTCCACGACCTCGCCGCCGGTCTCGGGCGCGGTTACCCGGCTACGGGTCACATCGTCCGGCTTGACCGGGACGGACGGCAGTTCTCCGAGGCGACGCGACATCGCACATGCCTCCTCCGCCCAGGTTGGTGGGGCCACCGCCACAACCCTCCCAGACCCGTCCGCGGGGCCGCAGTCACCCACGGTGACGAAATCCGTGCGCGACCTCGACCTACGGGGACGACAGGTCGGCGCCCGTCAGGCGCTTCTCAGGGCCAGGACCGTGGACCAGGCACGGGTGGCGAGCTGCATGTTGAACCTGGTGTCGGCATCGGCGAGGTCGTGGCCGGAGACGTGCCGTATCCGCCCCAGGCGGTAGCGGACAGTGCTGCGGTGGATCGAGAGCATGCTGGCGGTGGTGTCGTAGCTGCCGCCGCACTCCAGATAGCTGGTCGAATGTCCTGACCAGGTCGGCGCCCTTGGTGCTGTCGTACTCGCGCAGCGCGCCGAGCCATCGCTGCACGAACCGCTCGACCGACCCCAGGTCGGCGGACTCGGAGAGCAGGCTGTAGATGCCGAGGTCATCGATGCGGCTCACCTGCTCGGGCCCACCGAGGCTCGCTTGCACGTTCAGCGCCAGGAGCGCCTCATGGTGGGAGGTGGCGAAGTCGGCCGGTGCCGAGCAAACGCCCCCGACACCGGCTCGACAGCCTCCACCGGGGCCGAGCTCGGCGACAACCGCTGTCCGGAACGCATCCCAGTCGGCGTCGGCATCGGCGAGCAGGGCGATGCGGCCGTCTCGGGCGACGAGCAACGAGCCCACGTTCGTGTCGCGTGCGGCACGCCGCACGGCCTGGAACGACGTGTCGCTGTCGCGTCGCTGACATGTGACCAGGAGGACGACGACGCGATGGCGGCGGTCGAGGTCGTAGCCGATCGCCCGGAAGCGCTCGAGGATGCCGTCGAGATCGTCGCCGGCGAGCAGTTCCTCGACCAGGTCACGCCCGAGGCGCAGCTCGACCTCGGCGACACGGCGCATGTGCGCCAGCTCGAGCGCCAGCACCGTCGCGCCGTGCTCCAGCGCCCCCCGGTTCACCTCGGCCCAGGTCTCGTCGGGGTCGATGACCGCGATGACACCCAGCACGTCGTCTCGGAACTGGGCGACGGCAACGACTCGATCGCGGCGCTGCAGCGCCCGGCCGTGGTGACCCAGAACGGTGTTGATGAGCTCCTCGCGCTCGTGCGGCGGGGACTTTGGATACGGGTCCGGCCTGTCCGGGCCGGCCCAGGCCATGAGGGTGCCGAAGGGGTCTTCGATGGCTACCGGAAGCCCGGTGAGCTGATGGACGGACTGGGCGATCCCGTCGAGACCTTCACCGGCCACCGCGATCTGTGCGAGGCGGTCGTGGATGTCCAGCCTGTGCTGGAGCGCCTCCCGGGCGGTCTCTGCGGCGTACACCGACCGCTCCAGCGCCAGGTTGGTCGTGCGCTGGTCCTCCGCGATCGATCTCTCCCGTGCGGCCGCGGCCCGTTCCTGCCGGTGCAGCCGAGCGTTGGCCAGGGCGCTCGCAGCCTGCTGGGCGAGCAGGCCCAGCAGGAACTGCTGGGACTCCTCCGGCTCCGCATCGGCGGCGACCACCAGCAGACCCATGGCGCCGACAA
The DNA here is from genome assembly GCA_963778415.1 of uncultured Acidimicrobiales bacterium. Taxonomy (GTDB): domain Bacteria; phylum Actinomycetota; class Acidimicrobiia; order Acidimicrobiales; family VFJN01; genus ZC4RG19. The sequence goes on along the minus strand of CAVZUI010000005.1, from coordinate 572,820 downwards.
GGCTGGCTAGTGGGTACGCCCAAGCCCAGGCCACGCCCGGTAGCACGAGCGGCCCCCCGGCAAAGCCGGGCGCGGCGAGCTGCGCCTCCAGCCGCATGAGGTCGAGAACCTCCGGCGGCTCGGGCCGCCAGGCCCCATCGAGCAGGATGGACGCAGTGCGGCAGTCGCACACGGAGGGGACCTCGGCCATGGTCTGACGCAGGATCTCCGCCTCCTCCCGGACGGAGGTCAAGACAGTCGACAGCTCCAGCAGGGCACGCAACGACGACTGCTGCCTTGTCGGCGATGCATCGAACCCGGCGCCAGGGTTCATCTCGGACATGGCGGTGTGCCAACCAGTGGCTGGATCGCGATGCCACTGCCCGCCGAGGTCCAGCGGGCAACTGGCATCGCCGTGACCAGATCGGCTCTCCCCCTCCTCCAGGGCACGGGCCAACGGCGGGCCCGGCCGCTTCCCGACAGTAGCGCTTCCCCCCAGGTCAACGGGGGTGACCTTGCGGTCACGGATCGTGCGGGCGCTAGCACGCGAAGGCACGAACGACTGCGCGGGCCGGATTCACGCGATCACGTGATGCCGGCCATCGGACGAGCGGAGCAACGTTCGGGAAGGGGCATGCAGCGTGACCGACGAGCACCCGGCGGCAAAACCGACGCTCGTCGTTGGGCTCGTCGGCGATCCGGGCCTGCCCTACCGGCTCGCCCGCGAGATCGCCACCGATCTGGCCGAGGAGCTGCGCCGGGAGGTATCCGACCAGTGGGAGTGGCGGGTCGAGGCCATCGAACACCGCTTCACGGCTGACGAACAGGGTGAGCTCGCTCTGGAGGACGTCGTCGATGTCGTGGCCCGACGGCACCAGCTCGACGTCGTCGTCTGCATCACCGACCAGCCGCGACGGAGCGGGATGCGACCGATCGTGGCGGACATCAACCGCCGCGCCCGCGTCGCCATCACCTCGCTGCCGGCACTCGGTGCCCTGCGCCTGCGACACCGGGCGCGGCACGCCGTCGTCCGCCTTGTCGGCGAGCTGGTCACGGACGCGGTTGCGAACCTCCCGCCCGAGGGTCGCGTCGCCCCCGACACGAAGCGACCCGCGGAGCTGTCACCGTTCGTGAGAACAGCGTCCGTCGACGGCGACATCGACGTGAGATTCGTCGGCGGCGGGCGTCACAGCCGAGCGCGGCTGCTCGCCGGCATGGTGCGGGCCAACCGTCCGTGGCTCCTCGTCCCCCATCTGTCGAGCGCGTTCGCCGCCGCGTTCGCTGCCGGGGCGGTCGTCCTCGTCACCGAGACCACGTGGAAGATGGCAGCCGCCCTCGATTCGTCGCGACTTGCCGTTGCCGCCGTCCTCGGCGTCGCCACCATGGTGGCCTGGCTGGTCATCGACCACGGGATGTGGGAGCGCGCATCGAGCCCCGAGGAACGTGAGCTCGCACAGCTCTACAACGCGACGACGTTGATCACCGTCACGATCGGCGTGCTCTGCCTGTACGCAGGGCTATTCGTCGCCGGTCTGCTGGCCGAGATCCTGCTCCTGCCACGCAGCGTCCTCGGGTCGGTCCTGGGGCGCCCGGCAGGAGCGGCGGACTACCTGGCGCTCGCGTGGCTGTTGGCGACGATCGCAACCGTCGGCGGCGCGGTCGGCACCGGGTTCGCCAGTGACGACGCCGTCCTCCAAGCAGCCTACGGGTACCGACAGCACGAACGACGGCGTCAGCCATAGACGCCCGCAATGCGATGGTCGCCGGTCCGTGTGGGGGTGCAACTGTCTCTGTCGTGGATTGCCGCCCAGCGACCGAGCGAGACATCGAGCGAGTGGCGACCAGGAAGATGCACGATGGCGAGGGCGACATCGATCTGGTTCGCCGGTTGCTCGACACGCAGTTCCCACACTGGGCCGGCCTACCGTCGGAGGCGGTTCCGTCGGCGGGAACAGCGAACACGATCTATCGCCTTGGCGATGACATGTGCGTTCGACTTCCACGCGTGCACCGTGGACCGGCGATCTGGAGAACGAACTGCGATGGCTGCCGCAGCTCGCGACGACCCGACGTTCCGGCGCGGGTGATCTGTGCTCGCTTCTGGCGCAGTTCCGCGTCGTCGCGGGTGCGCGACATCGGCAGTTCTGGGTTCCTCTTGCGAGGGCCACGATGGCGGTGGTTGCGAGAGGATCGGCCCATCGCCAGGCATCGGGTGGGCCACCGCGTGGGAGACTGGGCGCGTGGGCGATGAGCCCCCGATCCGCATCGAGTCCGAGGTCACAACGGCGAGGGGTCGAGCGGACAGCGGGGTACGACGCTCCGGGCCGGCGTGTGTCGGCGAGGCGGCTCGTGCGTGGGCCTGGGCGGTGGGCTCGGCTGGTGGGCGTGGTCGCCGTGGTGGTGCTGCTGGGCGGGGGACTGCTGTGGTGGGCCCGCGATGGCGGGCGAGACGGCGGCGATGAACCTTCGTGCGGCGGCATCGGCGGAGACAGGGCCCGGGCCGCTCGTATCGCCTTCTACCCGGCCACGCATCGGCTGTTACGAGCCGGCTCGTTCGCCTACGGGGGCGAGGTGCACGCCTCCCAGCGGAGTCCGTTCCGGCCCGGCGAGCGGATGGCCGGCGATGCCACCGTCGAGGGCGCCGTGGTGTTGGAGCATGGGCTCAGCCGTGACGTAGCGGTCGATGCCAGCGGGCGGGCGGCAGAGACTGTTACGTCGGGCCCCAAGGTTTGGACCCGCAGCGCATCGACCGTCGATGGGCTCGGCACCGCACCGTGGGCAGTCCGCAGCTCGGTCGGCCGGCCACAGCCGCTGCTGGGGACGGCCGCCGTTACCTATCTGCTCTTGTCGGCGCGGGACCCCAGACCGGTGGCGCCCGACCCCGCGGGGCGGTGCGTCATACGCGCCTCGATGCCCGCGGTCGACCGGCGGGACCCCTACGCCGATCTATCCGTTGGCGTCGAGCTGTTGGTCACCCTCGACGAGGACGGCAACCTCACCCGGATCGTTGTCACATCGGCACCCGACGATCCCGAGCTCATGCTCGACCTCGACATCACGCAAATTGGCGAACCCCAGGCCATCGCCCGCCCGGACAGCGGAACGCTGGCCGGCGTCGAAGAGTCCCCATAGACGAACTGAAAGCGGCAGGGGTGCACCCGGTGGAACTCGGACGGCCCGGTTCCTGACCTCGCCACAGATTGCCCTGATGGAGGATCGGGCGCACGGCGCGACGGTGCTTCGTAGCGTCGAGGGTCTGGGTGGGTGGTCTCTCGAATGCCCTGCCGGTGTCGCCGTTGGTGTCTGGCTTCTGAACGAACAGGCCGCCTGCCCGGGTCCGGTCACGGCGTGGCTCGAAACAGGAGCGAGGCATCGACACCCTCATCAGGACTGCCCGCCGTGGCACACCACGACGTCCAGAGCTGAGGAGGACGAGATGTTCATCATCGGGATCGACCCGCACCGCGGGTCGCACACCGCGGCGGTGCTCGACGGCACCGAGGAGGTCCTCGACGAGCTTCGGGTGGTGCCGATCGCCGGCAACGCGAACGGCTGCTCGAGTGGGCGGCGCCGTTCACGCCGCGGGTGTGGGCGATCGAAGGCGCGACCGGGACCGGGGCGCTGTTGGCCCAGCAGCTCGTCGCCGCCGGCGAGCAGCGTCGTCGATGTGCCGCCGACCCTGTCGGCCCGGGTGCGGCTGCTCGACTCGGGCCGCAGCGACAAGACCGACAGCCACGACGCCCGCTCCGCCGCGGTGGTGGCGCTGCGTCACCGGTCGCTGCGCCCGGTCCGCGCCGAGGACCACGTCGCGGTGCTGCGGCTGCTGGCCAAGCGCCATCACGACCTGATCGCCGCCCGGACCCGGGCGGTCTGCCGGCTGCACACGACCCTGTGCCACCTGGCCGAGGGCCACTTCCCGAAGCGGATGACGGCGGCGCCAGGGCGCCGCGATCCTGGCTCGCATCCGACCCGAGACGCCGTGTCGATCGAACGCAAGGCGCTGGCCCGGGACCTGCTCGCCGAGATCCGCCGCGCTCGACCGAGACCTCGCCGAGCTCGCTCGCCCGGATCAAGATCGCCGTCGCCGCGTCCGGCATCACGGTCACCGACGTGTTCGGCGTCGGTCCCGTCGTCGCCGCCTATCTGATCGGCCACACCGGTGACATCGGTCGGTTCCCGAGCGCCGGGCACTACGCCCGCTACAACGGCACCGCCCCGATCGAGGCCTCGAGCGGACCGACCAAACGGCACCGGCTCAACCCCCGCGGCAACCGCCAGCTCAACCACGCCCTGCACATGGTCGCGGGTGGGGTGCCCCGGGTTCGGTAGAGCCGCGATTCGATGGGGGTGAGGCGGCCGAGGGCGGTCTGTCGGCGGCGTTGGTGGTAGGTGCGTTCGATCCAGGTGACGATGGCGATCCGGAGCTGGTCGCGGGTGGTCCAGCGGCGCCTGTCCAACACGTTGCGTTGCAGCAGCGCGAAGAACGATTCCTTGGCGGCGTTGTCGCCGGCGGAGCCGACTTGGCCCATCGGGCCGACCAGGCCGTGACGGGCCAGTTCCCGGTGCACCTTGCGAGCCCGGTTTTGCTGACCCGCGGTCCGAGTGCAGGAGGCAGCCCGCCACGTTGCCGTCACGGCGGGCGACGGGCATCTCGATCGCGGCGACCACGAGCCGGGCCTTCATCCGGGTGTCGATGGCCCAGCCGACGATCCGGTTCGAGTACAGGTCCTTGATCGCGCAGAGGTAGAGCTTGCCCTCGCCGGTGCGGTGCTCGGTCAGGCCGGGCGGGCCCGGGCGGGCGACCGCCCGGGTCGGCCGGCAGCGCCGGACGCGGCGTCAGCCCTTGAGTGCCCCCGAGGCCAGCCCGCCCACGATCTGTCGCTCGGCGATCACGTAGAAGACCAGCGCCGGGATCATCGACAGGGACGTGAAGGCGAGCACGCGGGCCGTGTCGGACGAGTACTGCGTGGAGAAGTTCGTGACACCCAGCGGGAGCGTCCACATCTCGGGGTCGCCCAGCATGACCAGGGGCAGCAGGAAGGCGTTCCAGCTGTGGACGATGGCGAGCACCGAGATCGTCGCGAGCACGGGGCGCGACATCGGCAGCGCGATCACGAGGAAGAACCGGAAGGGCCCGCAGCCGTCGATCGCCGCCGCCTCCTCGAGCTCGGGCGGGATGGCCCGGAAGAAGGGGCGCAGCACGATGACCGAGGTCGGCAGGAGGAAGGCCGCCTGGGGGAGGGCGACGCCGAACGGGTTGTTGAGCAGGTCGAGGCTGCGCACGGTGATGAACAGCGGAAGGACGGCGACGGTCACCGGGAACAGCAGTCCGAGCGTGAACAGCGCGTAGAAGGCCTCACGCCCACGGAACGAGAACCGCGCCAAGACGAACGCCGCCATCGACGCGCACGGCACGACGACCGCCAGCGTGATGGTCGCCACGAGGACGCTGTTGCGGAGCTGCAGCCAGAACGTGTCCGACGCCAGGATCTCGCGGTAGTTGTCGAAGACCCAGGGGTCCGGCAGTCCGACCGGCCGATCCGAGAGCTGTCCGGTCGTGCGGAACCCGCCCAGCACCGCGTAGACCACCGGCACGCTGATGACGAACACGACGACGGTGGCGATCGCGTACATGGCCACCCGGCTCAACCGCCACCGGATCGACCGGCCCACGACACCGACTGCGGCTGCGGACACGGCCGTCACCCGCCCATCGTCGTCAGCGCGCCAGCGACGTCACGCCGCAGGACGAATCGCTGGTAGCCGAGTGCGAAGGCAAACGAGATGAGGAAGACGATGACCGCCACGGCGCTGCCGTAGCCGAACTGCGAGCGCTCGAAGCCGCGTTCGAGCATGAAGGTCACCGTGGTGTGCGAGGCGCCGACCGGACCGCCCCCGTCATGACCCACACGAGATCGAACAGCTGCAGCGACCCGATGATCGACAGGAACACGGAGATCCGGATGGTCGGCGCGAGTAGGGGCAGGGTCACGTAGCGGAACGTCTGGGCGCGGCTCGCCCCGTCGATCGCGGCCGCCTCCTCCAGCTCGGGCGGGACCCCCTGCAGGCCGGCGAGGTAGAGGATCATGTGGAAGCCGAAGTACTTCCACGAGACCACGACGAAGACCGTGTAGAGGACGACGTTCGGGTCGGCCAGCCACAGCTGCACCTGCCCCTCCAGCCCGGCGCCCTCCATCGTGCTGTCGACCAGCCCACCCGGCTGCAGCAGCAGGCGCCACACGATCGCCGAGATGACGTCGGACAGGACGAACGGCAGGAAGAAGAGGAGGCGGAGCAGCGCCCGTCCCCGCATCCGCTGGTTGAGCAGGACCGCCAGCCCGAGGGCGAAAGGGAGCTGCAGCACCAGCGACAGGACGAGGATCAGCCCGACATGCCGCAACGCGTCCAGGAACACCGGGTCGGCGAAGGCGTCGCGGTAGTTCTGGAAGCCGACGAACTCGTCGAGCGGTTCGAGGCCGTTCCAGTCGAAGCCGCTGTAGAAGGCCCCCTGGAAGATCGGCAGCAGCGCCAGCAGCAGGTAGAGCAGCAGCGCCGGGAGCAGGAAGCCGGCGATCGTCACCCGCTTCCGCCACACCGCCCCGACGCGGCCGGACACCGTTCTCGCCGTCGGTGGTGCTACGTCGGGGCGGGTGGGGGGTGGGGGTGCGGCGTCGGCCGGCGACCGCTCCCGACCGGGCGAGACGGTCGCCCGCAGGCTCGCGTCAGCCGCCGGCGGCATCCGCGATCATCTGGGTCACATCCTCCGGGGAGGCCTGCCCGGCGAAGAGCTGCTCGACGGCGTCGTTGATGCTCTCGCCGAAGGCCGGGTCGTAGGCCTGGTCGAGGTAGAGCTGCACGGCGTCGGCCTCGGCCCGGGCGTCGAGGACGCTGGTGAGGTTCGGGTCGGTGACCGAGCCCTCGGATCCGACCACCACCGGCAGGATGCCGCTGTTCGTCTCGCCCCACCGGTCGGCGACGTCTCGGGTCGAGATGTATTCGAGGAACTCGATCGCCTCGGGCGGGGCGTCGGCGCCCACCGCGAAGCCGTTGCCACCGCCGAAGCCGTCGGTGGGTCACCGTCACCGCCATCGACCTCGGGGAACGGGAACCACCCGAGCGAGTCGCCGAGGCCGTCGCCGTCCGGGGAGTTGGCGTTCTGGTGCCGGGCGCCCACTGGCCCATGAGCATCGAACGCCGCGCCGCCGGTGGCCATCGTCGCGGCCTGGCCGCCGGCGCCGTCCCACACGGCCGCCTGGGAACCCTCCTGGAACGGCTCCATCTCGATCAGCTCCTGCGAGCTGCTCGCCGGCCCGACGAACGGGTCGCTGTCGAACTCGGCCTCTTGCCGGCGCCGGAACATCGCTCGGGCGCCGCCGTTGCGCAGCCCGAGGTAGGCCCACCAGAACATGCCGGGCCACTTGTCGCCCTGCGCGGCGATCGGTGTGATGCCCTCGTCCTCGAGCGTCTGGACGTCCTCCAGCAGCTCGTCCCACGTGGCGGGCGGCTCGTCGATGCCGGCCTGGGCGAACAGGTCGGTGTTGTACCAGAACCCGACCATGCCGAGGTCGAACGGGACGCCGTACTGGGCGTCGTCGACCTGGTACAGGCCCACGGCGCCCTGGTTGAGGTCGTCGATCCACGGCTCGACGTCGTCGGTGACGTCCTTGACCAGACCGGCGTCGAGCTGCTCGCCAGCTCGCCGCCGCCCCACGACTGGAAGAGGTCCGGCGGGTCGCCGGCCTGGAGCCGCGTGGTCGATGCCGGTCTTGAACGCCTCGTTCTCGTAGACGGTGATGTCGATGGTGACGTTCGGGTGCTCAGCCTCGAACTCGCCGGCGACGTCCTCCCACAGCGAGAGGCCGGGGTCGTTGTTCTGGATGTGCCACCACTCGATGGTGACCGGCTCGCCGGAGCCGGACTCGCCGTCCGACGACTCGGCGTCGGAGGTGTCGTCGTCGTCGCCACCGCACGACGCGGCGACGAGTGCGGCCACACCCACCAGAAGCGCGTTGCGAGCAAACCTGCGGCGCATGATCGTCCCCCTCTTGCAGACCGTGAGCCCGTGCGCTGCCGAGCGTCGCGGAGGTCCCGGACGGTTGTCAATCGTTATCGATAACGTTATCGACACCGTTCTCTGACGGCTGGTTATGCTCGCCCGGTGCCACGAGTGACGATCGGCGATGTGGCGGCCGAGGCGGGGGTGTCGATCGCCACCGTGTCCAAGGTGATCAACGGTCGTTACGGCGTCGCGCCTGCCACGCTGCAGAAGGTGCAGGCGGTCGTCGACCGGCTCGGCTACGAGTCGAGCCTCGTGGCGCGCAGCCTGCGCAGCCACCGCACCAACGTGATCGGCATCCTGGTGGCCGACATCGAGCCGTTCAGCGCCGAGCTGCTCAAGGGCGGCGGGCGCGGCGATCCGGGCGCGGTGGCTACGAGCTGATCGTCTACTCGGGCAGCGGCCACGGCAAGGACCGCTCCGGCTGGGAGCGGCGCTACGTCAGCCGGCTGGGCGGCACGCTCACCGATGGGCTCGATCCTGGTCACGCCCACGCTGGTCGACGTCAGCGACACCACGCCGATCGTCGCGGTCGACCCCCACGCCGGGTCGTCCAACCTGCCCAGCATCCACGCCGACAACCTGGCAGGGGCGATCAGCGCCACCCGCGCACCTCCTCGAGCTCGGGCACCGTCGCATCGGCTTCCTCGCCGGCCGGCCGGACCTCGAGTCCGCCCAGCAGCCGCGAGCAGGGATACCGCCACGCCCTGGCCGACGCCGGCATCCCCGTCGACCCGGACCTCATCCGGGTCGGGCGACTACGACCTCGTGAGTCCGAGGTGCCGGCCCGGCAGCTCCTCGACGCTCGCCGACCGGCCGACGCCGTCTTCGCCGCCAACGACCTGTCGGCCATGCAGACGCTGCACGTGGCCCGCTCGCTGGGCCTCGAGTTCCGGGCGACATGTCCGTCGTCGGGTTCGACAACATCCCGGAGTCCGCGCTCGTGGAGCCGCCCTTGACGACGATCGACCAGTCGATCCAGGAGATGGGCCACCTGGCGGTCGAGCTCCTCATCGACGTCATCGAGGGCCACCGGAAGGGCCGCGCCAGATCACCCTCCCCACCCGCCTCGTCGTGCGGCAGTCGCAGCGGACCGCCCCGATGATGGCCGCGACGCCGACGGGGCGGCCCGCGGCGCCGGGCCCGACGCCGCCTACCGGGACCCGGCGCTCGGCCGTCGGCGCCCGCGTGGAGGACCTGCTGGCCGCGCATGACCCTGGAGGAGAAGCTCGCCCAGCTCGGCAGCGCCGTGGTGTTCCAGCTCGCCGACGGTCCCCGGCTCGACGGCCGGGGCCGACGACCTGCTCCGCCACGGACTGGGACAGGTCACGCGCATCTCCGGCGCGAGCAGCCTCGCCGCCCGCGAGGCCGCCACGCTGGCCAACGCGATCCAGCGCCACCTGCGTCCACGCGCCCGTCTCGGCGTCCCGGCGATCGTCCACGAGGAGATCTGCTCCGGCGTGATGTCCCGGGGTTCGACCATCTTCCCGCAGGCCATCGGGCTGGCCTGCACCTGGGATCCGCACCTGGCCACCGCCCTCGCCGCCGCCGTGCGCGAGCAGATGCGGGCGACGAGCGTCCACCAGGCGCTGTCGCCGTGCTCGACGTCTGCCGCGACCCCCGCTGGGGCCGCACCGAGAGCGTTCGGCGAGGACCCCCACGTCGTCGCCCGCATCGGCGTGGCGTTCGTCCGCGGCCTCCAGGGCGACGACCTCGCCACGGGTGTCGTTGCGACGGCCAAGCACTTCGTCGGCTACGCAGCCTTGCGAGGGCGGCCTCAATCTGGGCGCCCGCCCACATCGGGCGCCCGCGAGCTGCGCGAGGTCCACCTCCGCCCGTTCGAGGCGGTGGTGCGCGACGCCGGCGTGCGGGCCGTGATGAACGCCTACAACGAGCTCGACGGGATGCCGGTGGCGGCGCAGACCGCACCCTGCTGACCCACGTGCTGCGCGACGAGTGGGGCTTCGAGGGCTGTGTCGTCGCCGACTACTTCGCGATCCGCCAGCTCGCCGACCTACCACCACCTCGCGGTCGACGCCGCGGACGCGGCCGTCGTCGCGCTCGAGGCCGGGCTCGACGTCGAACTGCCCGGGCACGGACTGCTACGGCGAGCCGCTGCTGGGGGCGGTGCGGGCGGCCGGGTGCGCGAGGCCGCCGTCGACGCCGCAGTGGCGCGGGTGCTGCGAGCAAGGTCGAGCTGGGGCTCTTCGAGCACCCCTACGTCGACCCCAGGCGCGGGCGGCGGTGCGGTCGACACCCCGACCACCGCCGGCTGGCCCGCACCATCGCCCGCAAGTCCCTCGTCCTGCTACTGCGCAACGACGGCATCCTGCCGCTCTCCGGCGGCCGCATCTGCGTCATCGGGCCCAACGCCGACAGCGCCCGCCACCTCCTCGGCGACTACACCTACCCGGCCCACGTCGAGTCGCTGGAGGAGGTGCTCCTGCAGCGGGCGGAACGTGTTCGCCATGCCGCTCGACGCCCGGCACCGGCCCGACGACGTCGAGGTCGAGCGCGACGACGATCGCCGGGGCCCTGCCGCCCGCTTCGGCGCCGGCGTCCGCGTCGCCCTGCGGGTGCGACGTCACCGAGGGTCCCGCGGACGGCTTCGCGGAGGCGGTCGGCTGGCGGCCGGGTCGAACGTGGCGGTCATCGTCATGGGCGACAAGGCGGGCCTGCACCGACGACTGCACGAGCGGCGGAGCCGCGACGTCGCCTCGCTCGACCTGCCCGGCGTGCAGGAGGACCTGGTGCGGGCGGTGAGCGCCACCGGCACGCCGGTCGTGCTGGTGCTGGTGGCCGGCCGGCCGATCGCCAGCGCCTCGCTGCACGAGCAGTGCGCCGCAGTGCTCATGGCGTGGCTGCCGGGGCACGAGGGCGGTCGGGCCGTCGCCGAGGTGCTCGCCGGCGACGTGGGCCCCGGCGGGAAGCTGCCGATCTCCTATCCGCACTCGGTCGGGCAGATCCCCGTGTACTACGGGCACAAGGTCTCCGGTGGCCGGTCCCACTGGAAGGGCGACTACGTCGACTCCCCCGCCGCCCCGCTCCACCCGTTCGGCCACGGGCTGAGCTACACGACGTTCGCCCTGTCCGGGCCGTCGTTGGCCCGCACCGAGGTGTCGTGGCACGACGCGGTCACGACGACCGTCACGATCACCAACACCGGTGAGCGGGCCGGCGACGAGGTCGTCCAGCTCTACGTGCGTGATCCGGTGGCGAGCGTCACCCGGCCGGTGCTCGAGCTCACGTCGTTCGTGCGCGTCGGGCTGGCCCCCGGGGAGTCGCGGACCGTCACGTTCGAGACGCCGGTCGGCCAGCTCGGGTTCTACGACCGGCAGCTCGACTACACCGTCGAGCCAGGCCGGATCGACGTCTTCGTCGGAACCTCGTCGGCCGACCTGGTCGACGTCGGCCCGGTCACCGTCACGGCCGGCGCGGACGGCAGCCAACCGGCGAAGGTCTACGACGGGTCCGTCACCATCACCTGAACGACGGGAGGGGAAGCGATGGCAGAGTTCTTCACCGACGTGACCGAGCCGGTTCCGTACCTCGGTCCCGACAGCGACGATCCGCTGGCGTTCCACTGGTACGACCCCGACCGCATCGTCGCCGGCCGACGCGATGGAGGACCACCTCCGCTTCGCTGTCTGCTACTGGCACTCGTTCGCCTGGGACGGCTTCGACATCTTCGGGGCGGGCACGCTCGACCGGCCGTGGCACCCGACGTTCGCCACGGGGAGCATCGACCCGGTCGAGGCCGCCCGGCGGAAGATGGCGGCCGCCTTCGAGTTCTTCACCAAGCTCGGCGTGCCCTACTACTGCTTCCACGACCGCGACATCGCGCCCGAGGGCGCGCTCGTTCAAGGAGTCGGCGGCGCTGCTCGACGAGATGGTCGACCTCGCCGCCGAGCACCAGGAGCGCACCGGCGTCACGCCGCTGTGGGGCACGGCCAACCTGTTCTCGCAACCCGCGCTACCAGGCCGGTGCGGCCACCAACCCCGACCCCGAGGTCTTCGCCTACGCCGCCGCGCAGGTGGCCCACTGCCTGGAGGCGACGCATCGCCTCGGCGGCGAGAACTACGTGCTGTGGGGCGGCCGCGAGGGCTACGAGACGCTGCTCAACACCGACCTGCGCCGCGAGCTCGACCAGCTCGGCCGGTTCCTGCACGATGGTCGTCGAGCACAAGCACCGCATCGGCTTCAACGGCACGATCCTCATCGAGCCCAAGCCGTTCGAGCCCACCAAGCACCAGTACGACTACGACGTCGCCGCCGTGCACGCCTTCCTGCAGCGCTACGACCTCGACGACGAGGTCAAGGTCAACATCGAGGTCAACCACGCCACGCTGTCCGGCCACGACTTCGCACCACGAGGTGGCCGTGGCGGTCGACGCCGGCATCTTCGGCTCGGTCGACGCCAACTCGCGGCGACGACCGGCTCGGCTGGGACACCGACCAGTTCCCGGACTCGGTCGAGCAGATGACGCTCGGGATGCTCGAGATCCTCCGCGCCGGCGGGTTCACCACCGGCGGGTTCAACTTCGACGCCAAGCTACGCCGCCAGTCGATCGACCGGACCGACCTGTTCCACGGCCACATCGGCGGCATGGACACCCTGGCCCGCGCGCTGCTCGTCGCCGCGGCGATCCTCGACGCCGGGGAGCTCGAGGCCAACCGGTCCGCCCGCTATGCGGGCTGGGACGGCGAGCTCGGCCAGTCCATCCTCAGCCGCGGCACGGACCTGGCGGCGCTCCACCAGCGTGCGCTCGACCGCGGCGAGCCCGCACGGGTGTCGGGCGGGCAGGAACGCCTGGAGAACCTGGTCGGCCGCTACGTCGCCCGGGTCCGCTGAACGACGGTCGACCGGTCGGTTCGCTGTGCCCCTCGTCGCCGGTGTCGACTCGTCCACGACGAGCCACCAAGGTCGAGGTCCGCGACCTCGACACCGGGAGGTCGTCGGCCGGGGCTCGTGCGCCGCATCCGCCGACCACGCCGCCCCGCTCCGAGCAGGACCCGGCGGCGTGGTGGGCGGCGTTCGAGACGCGCGTGGGCGCAGGCCGGGCGCCCTGCAGGTGGCGGCGATCAGCGTGGCCGGCCAGCAGCACGGCATGGTCGTGCTCGACGCCGACCGCGCGCGGTCATGCGCCCGGCCAAGCTGTGGAACGACACCGAGTCGGCGCCCGACGCCGCGCTGGCTGGTCGAGCGCCTGCCCGGCGGGCCGGCGGCGTGGGCCGACGCGTGCGGCAGCGTGCCGGTGGCGTGCGTTCACCATCACCAAGCTGTCGTGGCTGCACCGGCCACGAGCCGGAGCCGTGGCAGCGGCGGCGCACGGTGCTGCTCCCGCACGACTGGCTGACGCCACCGGCTCACCGGCGACGGCTCGTCACCGACCGGGGCGACGCGTCGGGCACCGGGTACTGGTCGCCGGCGACGGCAGTACCGGCGGGACCTCCTCGCGCTCGTCGACCCCGAGCGGGACTGGTCGGCGTGGTCCCGACGGTGCCGGCCCGGCCGAGGCCGCCGGCGACTGGCGAGGCGCCGTGGTCGGCCCCGGGCACCGGCGACAACATGGCCGCCGCGCTGGGCGTCGGGCTGCGGCCCGGCGACGTGGTCGTCTCGATCGGCACGTCGGGCACGGTCTACGGTGTCAGCGACGCGCCGACCGCCGACCCGACGCGGCGCGTCGCCGGCTTCGCCGACGCCACCGGCCGGTTCCTGCCCCTCGTCTGCACGCTCAACGCCACCAAGGTGACCGAGGCCGTGCGCCGGCTGCTCGGTGTCGACCACGACGAGCTCGATCGGCTCGCCCTCGCCGGCCGCCGCCGGGGCCGGCGGGCTCATGCTCGCTCCCCTACCTCGACGGCGAGCGCACGCCCGACCGGCCCGACGCCACGGGCGTGCTCGCCGGGCTCCGCAGCGACGTCGACCCGGGCAGCTCGCCCGGGCCGCGGTCGAGGGCGTGGTGTGCGGCCTGCTCGACGGCCTCGACGCGCTCGCCTCGTTCGCCGCCGACCGGCGGGCGGCTGGTCCTGGTCGGCGGCGGCGGCCCGCTCGCGCCGCCTACCGACAGGTAGTCGCCGACCTCACCGGGCGGCCGGTGACGGTGCTCCGCGGCGACGAGCAGGTGTCCGGCGGTGCGTGCGTGCAGGCAGCCGCCATCCTGGCCGGCACCGACCCGACCGATGTGGCGGACGCCTGGGACCTCGCGCGCCGGGCGACCTCGTGGAACCCGGCCCCGGCGCAGTGGCGGCGGCCGACGTCCGCGCCTCCTACGGTGCCCTCCGCAACGCCACCGCCGGCTGACGGCCCGCGCCGGCGCCGTCTCCCGGCTGGCTCGTCCCGTCGTCGCTCGTCCCGTCGTCGCTCGTCCCGTCGTCGATCACCCCGGACCCGCGTCTCGTCCGACAGCCGCCGCCTGGGCACGCGCAGCACCCCGAAATGAGATGCTGGTCGCGATGGAGCCCCCCTGAGCGCAGCCCGGCAACGGTGCGCGCCCGGCGTGAGCCACCGCGGTTCCGACGGGTGGCGGTGCGCCGCGTCGAGCCCGTGACGCCCCGCATGGTCCGGGTCACCCTGGCCGGCCCCGAGCTCGACGGTCTGACCGTCGAGCAGCCGGCGGCCAGCGTGCGCCTGCTGCTCCCGTCGCCCGGCGCACGACGAGCTCGTGATGCCGAGCTGGAACGGCAACGAGTTCCTCCTGCCCGACGGGCGCCGACCCGCGATCCGCACCTTCACGCCCCGCCGCGTCGACCCCGAGCGCCCTCGAGCTCGATCTCGAGATCGTCCTCCACGGCGGCGGGCGTCGCGTCCGAGTGGGCGGCGGCGGCCGAGCCCGGCGACCCGGCGGCGGTCTCGGGTCCCGGTCGCGGCTACGCCATCGACCCCGACGCGCCCGCCTTCCTCCTGGCCGGCGACGAGACCGCCATCCCCGCCATCAGCCAGCTGCTCGAGGCCCTGCCCGCCGAGATGCCGGTCCAGGTCCACATCGAGGTGGCCCACCCCGACGCCCGGGTCGCGCTGCCCGACCATCCCGGCGCGACCGTCGAGTGGTGCGACCTGCCGCCCGGTGCGCCGCCCGGCGACGCGCTCGTCGCCGCCGTCCGGCGCCGCCGACATCGCCCCCGGCGCCCGGGTGTGGGCGGCCGGCGAAGCGGCCGCCGTGCAGCGCA
Organism: uncultured Acidimicrobiales bacterium; assembly: GCA_963778415.1. Taxonomy (GTDB): domain Bacteria; phylum Actinomycetota; class Acidimicrobiia; order Acidimicrobiales; family VFJN01; genus ZC4RG19. The sequence continues at coordinate 557,614 of CAVZUI010000005.1, read as the reverse complement.
TCCGCCGCCACCTGTTCGAGGACCGGGGGCTGCCCCGCGCCCACGCCTCGGTGCGCGGCTACTGGAAGCACGGCCGCAGCGGCGACACCGACGACGACGCCTGAACGGCCCACCACGCGGCACACGGACGGCGCCTAGGAGTCGGCGACGTGCTCCATGGACGAGCGGGGCAAGGTGTCGCTCGTCGCGGCGGCGCTGGCGGCGTTCGTGTTCCCGTCGTGGTGGGATGCGCTTGCCACCATGTAGCGGCTGTCGCCCTCAGCTGGCCTCTTCAGGGCGGTTGCCGCGGGAGACGGACGGTCCGCGCGGCCGCAGCCAGGGTGCCGTCGATGACGTTCCGCGGGCGCCAACCCTGCCCCCACCATGTGAGAGCCGGGGCGTGAGGGGACGACGGGTTCGGGTCCTTCGTATCCACCGGAGCGCACGGGCAGCCGGCGCTGGACTCGCGACCGTCTCAGCTGCCTGGCGCGGCTTCCTGGATGATGGCCCGGATCACCCGCCGGCAATGATGGGCGATGTCGTCGATGAGATGTTCGATGGGATCGGGGTCGGGGTCGAGCAGCCAGTCGACCGTCGTCTCGACGATGGCGCCCACCACCGCCACCGTGTTGCGGCGCGGGCTCGGCCCGGGAACGTCGTGCAGCGGCGCGGTCGCCAAGCCGAAGTGCGCCTGGCGGATGTCGCCACCGATGGCCTGGAGGCCGTCGACGAAGTCGTTGCGGGTACGGCGCCGCTGCTCCTCGACGCTCGCGTTGATGCCCGCGGCCTCGATGAAGGCGACACGGGCGACGCGGGGGTCGTCGACACAGCTTCGTGGACGAACGCGTCGACGAGGGGGCGGATGGGGTCGGGATCGTCTCGATGGGCGAGCGACTCACTTCCACCGCCTGTCGGAACCTGGCGGTGACCTGGCCGTAGAGGCCGACCATGACCGCTTCCTTGTTCGGGTACAGCTCGTAGAAGCTGTTGGTCCCGATCCCGGCGGTCTGGCAGAGCCGTTCGATCGAGGTGGCGGCGTAGCCCCGGGTGCCGAACAGCTCGAGCGCCGCGTCGAGGAGGAGGCGGCGCCGTTCGGTCTGGCGCTGCTGTTCGTCCAGTCCGAGGATCCGGCGTCGGCGTCGCGTGGGAGCCGAGGCACTGGCGTCGTTCATCGGATCGATCCTACCCAGCCAGTACGGCACCGACCTTCCCGAGAAGCTCCCTTGCTGAGAAACACGGCATCATATTAAAGTGCCGCCGTGGCGAACGTCACATGAGGGGGACCTGATGAAGAGACTGCGCCTGATCGCGTGCCTTGCGGTGCTGCTTGTCGCCGCCGCCGGCTGCGAGACGATCCGTCCGACTGGACCGCCGACCGGTCGCACGCCGGTGATCTTCGTGCACGGGTGGTCGGCCGACGAGACGATGTGGGAGACGGCCGTGTCGACGTTCGACGACGCCGGCTACAGCCCCGGGGACATCACCGTCCTCTACTACGACAGCTCGCTGTCGGCCACCGCTGCCGCCCAGCAACTCGCCACCGAGGTCGACCACCTGCGCTCCTACACCGGGCGCACCAAGGTCGACATCGTGTCTCACTCCTACGGCTCGATGGTGACCAGGTCCTGCATCGAGCTCGGCGCGTGCGCGGGCAAGGTCAGCCACTGGATGTCACTGGCCGGAGCCGACAACGGCACGTTGTTCGGCCTACTGCGCCGCCTTCCAGGCCAGCTGCGCCGACATGGCCGGCCAGACCTCGTCGATCCGCCGACCTCCAGGCGTCGTGGTCGCAGATCGCGACACAAGGTGTGAAGGTCGAGGTGCAATGGTCCCCCAACGACGGCGTCATCATCCCCGCGACGAACAGCACGGACCCAGCGCCGGCGGCCAACATCGAGCTGAGCAGTAGCCTCGCCCACAACCACATCCCGACGACCCCGCCGTCATCGCCGAGACGATCAACTTCTTCACGCGCTAATCGACTACGTCGCACCGACCGCGGACATCGTCAGCGACCTCGACCTCGCCATCGTCCCGGCAGGTCGAGGTGCCGACACCATGGAGCGAGGGGGGTCCGCTGGGGATCCCCTCGCTTCAGGACCCGTCCCGCCGAAGCGTGACGCCTCAGCGCCGGGCGAAGGCCGCACGCTCGATGCGCAGCCCCGGCCTCAGGGCACGATCGCCACGCGGGCGGTCGCATCCGGCACGGTGGTGGGTGCGCCGATGAGAGCGCTGTCCCCTCCGTCAGCACCTGCTCATAGACCCGGGCACGATCGTCCCTTCTTGGAGCCGAGGGTGACGTCGTCGATGTCGAGGAGGACCTCGGTGCCGGTGACCTTGCACCAGAAGCTCGACCACCACCGACATGCCCTCGAAGCAGGAACCGATCCGGCTCTCAACGCCACCTGGACCGCCGAAGCGCAGATCGCCGGGACGCGGCAGAGGCCGAACTCGCCAGCCTGGTGCCAACACCGCCACGGCCCATCCAGAACATCCCTGCCCTGATCGCCGGCATCCGGCGGAATGGGGAACCATGGTCGAAGCACTCGGTGCAGCCGACGGCACTCGCAAGGCGACGTGTCCTCGTCAGCTACGACCCGCTCACTTGCAAGGCTCCGGTGACCTGCCGCCCAAAGTAGGTGAGAGTGTCGTGTCGGAGGGGCGACTCGAACCCTTACCCACGCACTGCCGCTCTCGACTGCGTCGGTACACCTGGCGAGAAGGCCATCCCAGCCGCTCTACCTGGGCTTTCGTCGTGGGCCCGGTGGGGATCGAACCCACGACCTAGCGATTATGAGTCGCCTGCTCTGACCACTGAGCTACAGGCCCAGGTCGTGCTGGCTCCGGGGGTGGGGCTCGAACCCACGACAAACGGATTAACAGTCCGTCGCTCTGCCAACTGAGCTACCCCGGAATGGACGAGTCACGATAGCAGCACCGCCACGCGGGCCAGGACCCGGCAAGGGGCCCGATCAGCGGGCCCTCGTGACGGGCATCAGGCGCCCTCGAGGTACTCGCGGAGCTTCTGCGACCGGTGGGGGTGGCGCAGCTTGGCCAGGGTCTTCGACTCGATCTGGCGGATGCGCTCGCGGGTGACGCCGAACTCCTTGCCCACCTCTTCGAGGGTGCGCGGCTGCTCGTCGTCGAGGCCGAACCGCATGATGCACCACCTGCTGCTCGCGCTCGTTGAGCTCGCCGAGGACGGTGCGGACCTCGTTCTGCAGCATCTGGCGGGTGGCGACGTCGTCGGGCTCTTCGGCCCCGTCGTCCTTGATGAAGTCGGCCAGGTAGGAGTCGTCCTCGTCGCCGACCGGCGAGTCGAGCGACAGCGGGTCGAGGGAGATGCGCTGGATCTCGCGCACCCGCTCGGGCGTCATGTCGACCTCTTCGGCCACCTCCTCGACGGTGGGCTCGCGCTCGAGCTGCTGCACCATCTGCCGCTGCACCCGGTGCACCCGGTTGATCGACTCGACCATGTGGACGGGGATGCGGATGGTGCGGGCCTGGTCGGCGATCGACCGGGTGATGGCCTGGCGGATCCACCACGTGGCGTAGGTGGAGAACTTGAAGCCCTTCGTGTAGTCGAACTTCTCGACCGCACGCATGAGGCCCATGTTCCCCTCCTGGATCAGGTCCAGGAGCTGCATGCCGCGCCCCACGTAGCGCTTGGCGATCGACACGACGAGCCGCAGGTTGGCCTGGATCAGGCTGCTCTTGGCGTCGTCGCCGTCGTCGGCCAGCGCCTGCAGGCGGGCGGCCTCGTCGGGATCGAAGGTGGCGAGCCGGCCCTCGGCGTCGAGCTCGGCGAGCTGGACCGACGCCTCGACGCCGGCCTCGATGCGCTTGGCGAGCGCCACCTCTTCGGCGGCCACCAGCAGCGGCACGCGGCCGATCTCGCGCAGGTACATGCGGACGGGGTCGGACGTGCCGCCGCCGCCGCGCTCGGAGGCCTGGGCCGCGTTCATCCGGGTGCGCCGCCGCATCGTGGCGGACAGCCGCCGCAGGTGGGCCCGGTCGCCGCTGAGCAGCACGACCGTGGCGTCGTCGTCGGTCTGGTGGACCACGTCGGGGCCTCCCGGCAGGTCGTCGGGGCGCGCCCCGGGCAGCGTGAGGTCGAGGTCGTCGACCTCTTCCAGCACCACGCCGGCCGCCTGGCAGCGGCGGTAGATCTCGGCCAGCACCTCGGCCGTCATCTCGATGCGCGGCAACGCCCGCACCAGGTCGTGCTGGGTCAGCCGACCGGACTCACGTGCTGTCTCGATCACCTTGGCCAGCTCGGCCGCGGCCGAGCTGTTCCATGTGTCGAGCGTCGATGGCACGTCGGTCAACCCCCGTCTCCAACCCGGTCTGCGATCCAGGCTAGCAACCGCTCAGCCGAGTCGGCCGCCGTTTGACCGTTGCGCAGCCCGTCCACGATGGCGGTCAGCGTCGTGACATCCGCCAGCGCCTGCGTGGCGTCATCGTCCCGCGCACCCTCGAGGCGCAGCGCGGCGATGTGCCGCCGCGCCACCTCCATGTGCAGCAGGCGGACGACGTCGAACGGCTCGGACTCGGGCTCGGCGACGAGCAGCCGGGCGAGAAGGTCGGCCACCTCGGGCGGCGACGAGGCGAGCGCGTCGGCGTGGGTGTCGGCGTCGAGCAGGGCCTGGAAGGCGCCCGCGGTGGACGTCGTCGACGAACAGGTCGGCGTCGAGCCAGGGCCCGACCGCGCCCGGGTCGTGGACCGCGTGCCGCAGCACCTCGAGCGCCGGTCCGTCCCGGCGGGGCGCCGCGGCGGCAGGCGCGGCCCCCGCCTGACCGGGCGCCGGAACCTGGGCCGCTCGTGGCCACCCAGTCGGCGTCGTCGTCGGGTCGGTTCTCGATCGTGCGGCCGCTGCCCCCGCGCCCCCGGCGCCCGGCCCGCCGCCCCGTGACCGCTCGTCGCCGGGCGGGGGCGGCTCGTCGGCGCGACTGCCGCGCCCCGCGTCCGGGCGCCCACGCCCGCTGTCGGGCGCCGCCGCCGGGCCGCGGCGGGCGGGCCCGCACCTGCTCGAGCAGCGTGCGCAGCCGGTCGGGCTCGACCCGGCAGCGCGAGGCGACGTCCATCAGGTACTGGTCCCGCACGAGCTCGGTGGGGTGCTCGGCCACGACCTCGAGCGCCCGCTCGGCGGCCCGGGCCCGGCCCTCGTTGCTGGCCAGGTCGGCGGCGTCGAACACCCGGTCGAGCCGGAACCGCAGGAACGGCGTCGCCTTGTCGACCGCGGCCGCCAGCCGGTCGGGATCGTCGCGCGGCCACGTCGGCCGGGTCCTGCCCGGCGGGCAGGTCGGCGACGGCGACCTCGAGGTCGTGGTCGCGCTCCCAGCGGTAGAACCGCTCGGCGGCGGCCTGCCCGGCGCTGTCGGCGTCGAAGGCGAGCACCAGCCGGCGGGCGGCGAACCGGGTGAGGATGGTGACGTGGTCGTCGGTGAGGGCGGTGCCGCACGTGGCGACGGCGAGCGGCACCCCGGCGCGGTGGAACCCGATCACGTCGGTGTAGCCCTCGCAGATCACGGCCGTGCCGGCGGTGACGATGTGCGTCTTGGACCGGTCCAGGCCGTAGAGCACCTTGGACTTGTTGTAGAGCGGCGTCTCGGTGGTGTTCTTGTACTTGCCCTGGTTGCCCGGGCCCTCGCCGCCCGGGCAGGATGCGGCCGCCGAAGCTGATCGGGTCGCCGCGATCGTCGGCGATGGGGAACAGGATCCGGCCTCGGAAGTGGTCGTTGAGGCGCCCGCGGCGGTTGAGGCGGGCCAGCCCGGTGCCCTCGGCGAGCTCGGTGTCGAGCCGCAGTGCCCGGGTCAGCTCGTCCCAGCCGTCGGGCGCCCAGCCGAGGCGGAACTCGCGCACCACGTCGCCGTCGAGGCCACGGGCCCGCAGGTAGGACCGGGCGGCGCCGGCGTCGGGGCCCGACAGCAGCCGCTGGTGGTACCACTCGACCGCCCGGGCCATGGTCTCGATGTAGCGGGTCCGCTTCTTGCGGCCCTCGCCCTCGTTGCGGTCGGTGTAGCGCAGGCTGATGCCGGCCTTGGTGGCCAGCCGCTCGACCGCGCCGGGGAAGTCGAGCGCTTCCTTCTCCATGACGAAGGCGATGACGTCGCCCTTGGCCTGGCACCCGAAGCAGTAGAAGACGTTGTCGTTGGGGTTGACCGAGAACGACGGCGTCTTCTCGGAGTGGAACGGGCACAGGCCGGTCCACTGCCGGCCGACGCGCCGGAGCGGCGTGTACTCGGTGACGATCTGCACGATGTCGGACGCCGCCCGCACCGCGGCGACGTCGTCATCGTTGATGCCCACGTCGGCGAGGTTACCGGCGTCGCCCGCCACCCCTGGGCCGCGGTGGGAGCGCCTAGCTGGTCGGCCGCCGCGCCTTGACCCGGCCCTTCGCCTCGGCCTTGGCCGCCTTCGCCTGGTCGACGGGCTTGCGGACGCGCGCCTTCAGGTCGGACTTCGCCGCCTTGACCTGGTCGACCGGCTGGCGCAGCTGCGCCTTCAGGTCGTCGCGCATGCGGGCCATCTCGTCCTTGAGGTCGGCCAGCTCGCGCCGGTGGGCCTCGAGCTGCGCCGTCCAGGGCTCGCGCCGCGCGGACAGCGGGCTGGGACCGGAACTCGCGCGTGCGCTGCGCCGACATCTGCCGCACCATGCCCCGGACCTTGGGGTCGTCGCTGATGGCCCGGTCGTGGACCTCCTGCGCGTCGGCCATCTTGCCCAGCAGCGTGGCGAGCGTCCGCTGCTCGGCCGCGGTGAGGGCGTCGAAGCCGGCCCGGGGCCCGTAGACCTCGGCCGTCGCCCAGGCCTGGGCCTCGATGCCGGCGGGGGTGAGCTCGACCAGCTTCACGCGGCGGTCGTGGTCGGAGACGTGCCGCTCGACGAAGCCGCGCGCCTCGAGCCCGTCACAGGTGACCGTGACGAACGACGCGTCGCAGCCCCACGCCCCGGCCAGGTCCCGCATGGGGCGGCCCTCGCCGGGGACCAGGTCGAGCAGCGCCTTGAGCATGGGCGGCGAGAGGCCCAGCTCGTCGGAGGCCCCGTGGAACCGGAGCTGGTTCTCGGCCGAGAAGAACAACCGGCCGATCGACTCGGTGATCCGGCGAGCGGCGGTGTCGCGGTCCACGAGGGCGGATGATACCCGTCGGCACAGTTCGTTGCGTGGTCAAACATTCGAGCCCGAAATATTGTTGACTCAGATCAACGGTTGATGCGAAGGTCGCGTCATGACCTCTCCGACCCCGCCGGGTGTCCCGCCCGGCTCCCCCGCCATCCACGTCAGCGGCCTCACGAAGCGGTTCGGCGACGTCGAGGCGCTGCGCGGCATCGACCTCGACGTGGCTCCCGGCACCGTGCTCGGCCTGCTCGGGCCGAACGGCGCGGGCAAGACGACCGCCGTCCGGATCCTCACCACCATCCTCCAGGCCGACGGCGGCCGGGCCGAGGTGCTCGGCATCGACGTGACCTCGGACCCGCGGTCCGCCCGAGCCGCCATCGGCCTGGCCGGGCAGTACGCCGCGGTGGACGAGAACCTGACGGGCCGCGAGAACCTCCGCCTCGTCGGTCGCCTGACCCACCTCCGCCGCGCCGCGGTGGCCGGACGCGCCGCCGAGCTGCTCGACCAGTTCGGGCTGACGGATGCCGCCGACCGGCCCGCCAAGACCTACTCCGGTGGCATGCGGCGCCGCCTCGACCTCGCCGCCGCCCTCGTCCACCGCCCGCCCGTGCTGTTCCTCGACGAGCCGACCACCGGCCTCGACCCGGCCAGCCGCTCGGACCTGTGGCACGTCATCGACGAGCTCGTCGCCGACGGCACGACGGTGCTGCTCACCACCCAGTACCTGGAGGAGGCCGACCGGCTGGCCGACCGCATCGCGGTCATCGACCGGGCCGGGTCATCGCCGAGGGCACGCCCGCCGAGCTCAAGGCGCAGCTCGGCGGCACGGTCGTGCACATCACGCTCGCCGACCCCGCCGAGGCGCTCCGAGCCGCCGCCGTCGTCCGCGACAACCACGCCGTCGAGGCCACCGTCGACGGCCGCGACCTCGACCTCGCCGTCGACGACGGGCCCCGCACGCTCGTCGCCGTCCTGCGCACGCTCGACCGCGCCGGCATCGATCCCGCGGGCCTGACCGTCCGCGAGCCCAGCCTCGACGACGTGTTCCTCACCCTCACCGGCCACCGAGTCGAACGTGCGGGCGACGCCGGTGACGCCGCACAGCGAGGTGCCGCATGACGGCCACGACACTCCCCTCCCCCGCCGCTCCCGCCACGGTGGTCGACGGCCGCGGTCACACGACCCAGGCCGTGACCGACGCCGTCACCATGACCTGGCGCAACCTGCTGACCTACGTGCGGGTGCCCGAGATCCTCGTGTTCTCGACCATCCAGCCGGTGATGTTCGTCCTGCTGTTCCGCTACGTGTTCGGCAACTCGATCACGCTGTCCGACCCGTCGATCCCGTACGTCGACTACCTGATGCCCGGCATCATCGTGCAGACGGCCCTCTTCGGGTCGGCGGGCACCGGCATCGGCCTCGCCGAGGACCTGCACAAGGGGCTCATCGAGCGGTTCCGGTCGCTGCCGATGGCGCGGTCCGCGGTCCTGGCCGGACGGACGATGGCCGAGGGCGTGCGCAACATCGCCGTCCTCATCCTCATCACCGGCGTGGGCGTGGCCGTCGGGTTCCGCATCCACGGCGGCGTGCCCGCCTACATCGGTGCGCTGGGCCTGGTGCTCCTGTTCGCCTTCTCGTTCTCGTGGGTGGTCGCCACCGTCGGCCTCGGCGCTCCCAGCGGCGAGGCCGCGCAAGCCGCCATCTTCCCGATGCTGTTCCCGCTGGTGTTCGCGTCGTCGGCGTTCGTCGACACGAGCTACATGCCCGGCTGGCTGCAGGCGTTCGCCGACCACCAGCCGGTGACGGTGACCGTCGACGCCGCCCGGGACCTGGTGCTCGGCCACCCCGTCGGCTGGGGGGTGGCCGGCTCGATCGCCTGGTCGCTCGGCCTCGTGGCCGTGTTCGCCCCGCTCGCGGTGCGCCGCTACCGCCACACCGTCTGACCGCCTCTCCCCGAGGGGTGCCCCGCGGTTCCGCGCCTGCGGGGCACCCCTCGTCGCGCCGGCGCCCACCTGGCAGGCTGGTGGGTGACAGGCGGAGGTGGAGCCATGGGCGGCACGGGCCAGCCGGGCACGACAGGCCAGGGTGGCGCCGACGCGGCCACGACCGGAGCGCCAGGCGCCCGCGGGCGGGCCGGGCGGGCCGATGCTCCGCCCGCGACCCGTCGCCGCCTCGGTCGACGAGCTGGTGGCCGGCGCCACCGACCGACGGGCGTTCCGCAACGCCGACGGCAAGTCCGGATCGGCGTTCGAGCGGGTCGTCATCGACGGTGAGCCCCACGTGCTGAAGGTGATGCACGTCGACGACGACTGGATCGCCCGGTCCCTCGGCGACCTGGGCTGTCACCAGGTGACGATGTGGGCGTCGGGGCTGTACGACGCCTTCCCCGATTCGATCGACCACGCCGTCGTCGGCGCGGCCCGGGGCTTCGGCCGCAACGGCTGGGGTGCGGCGCTGCTCATGCGCGACGTGGGTCCCCACCTCGTGCCCGAGGGCGACGACCGGGTGCCGGAGAGGCAGCACGCCTCGTTCGTCGACCACCTGGCCGCGCTGTCCGCCCGGCTGTGGGGCTGGACCGACACGGTCGGCCTGCTGGACCCGTCCATGCGGTGGACGTTCTTCGGTCCGGGCATGCTGGCCTGCGAGGCCGAGCGAGGGTGGCCGGACGAGGTCCCCGCCATCGCCGAGCGGGGCTGGCGCGCCTTCGCCGACCGCGTGCCGTCCGACGTCCGCGCCGCCGTCGACGCCCTGCGCGCCGAGCCCGCCGTGCTCGTCGGCGCGCTGGCGGACACCCCGTGGACGTTCCTGCACGGCGACTGGAAGATGGGCAACCTCGGGAGCCAACCCGACGGCCGCACGATCCTGCTCGACTGCGCCTACCCGGGCGCCGGCCCCGCCTGCCACGACCTCGGCTGGTACCTGGCGATGAACCGGCGCCCGGATCCCCGAGTCGAAGGAGGCCGCCATCGAACGGTTCCGCGCCGCGCTGGCGAGCCACGGCGTCGACACCACCGGGTGGTGGGAGCGCCAGCTCGACCTCTGCCTGCTCGGGACCGTGGTCGAGCTCGGGTGGGAGAAGGCGCTGGGCGACGGTGAGGAGCTCGGCTGGTGGGTCGACCGCGCCCGGGCGGGCGCGGCGTGGCTGTGAGCTCGGCAGACGACCACCGGGCGTTCGTCGCCGCGGTCGGCCGCGCCTACGAGGCCACCGGCGAGGAGTGGAGCTCGGGTCCCGCCCGGATCTACGACCGGCTGGCCGAGGCGCTGGTGGCCGCCAGCCCGGTCCCCGTCGCGGGGCGGACGGTGCTCGACGTCGGCGCCGGAACCGGCGCGGCGTCGCTGGCGCTGGCGGCGGCCGGGGCCCGCGTCGTCGCGCTCGACCTGGCCCCCGCCATGCTCCGTGCCCATCGCCAGGCCGGAGCCGCACGCGTCGGCGCGGTCGCGGCCGAGGCCACCGCCCTCCCCCTGGCCGCCGGTTCCGTCGAGGGGCTCGTCGCCGCGTTCTCGTTCAACCACCTGCCGGTACCTGCCGCAGGCTTCCGCGAGGCCGCTCGGGTCGGGGTGCCCGGGGCGCCGGTGCTCGTGGCCGCCTACGCCGAGGACGACGACCACCCGGCGAAGCGCGCCGTCGACGCGTCGGCGGCCGCCGAGGGCTGGCGTCCCGAGGCATGGTGCGACGCCATGCGGTCCCAGGTGACGGCCCATCTGTCCACCGTCGAGGGCATGCGGTCCTCGGCCGACGTGCCCGGGCTCGTCGGCGACGCCACGGTCCAGCGCATCGACTTCCCCGAGATCGACCCGGCGGCCATGATCGGCTGGCGGATGGGCATGGCCCACGTGGCACCGTTCCTCGCCGCGGCCGGGCCCGAGGTCCGCCGCCGGGTGGCGCAACGGGCTCTGACCTGGTTGGGGCCCCATCCTCGGCCGGTGCTCCGGTCGATCGTGGTGTACGCCGGCGTCGTCACGGGATAGGTGACGACGCCGGCGCCTCACGGGTCACTCGGAGGGCGGTTCCTGCGTGCCCTCGTCGGGCACGCCCTGAGGGACGAACGCCGGTTGGGCACCGTCGGTCGCGTCGTCCCCGGCGGCCTCGATGGCGGCCGCCTCCCGGGCGTCCTTGCGGATCGACAGCCAGATCGACACCGCCAGCACCAGGGCGATGACGCCGAGGCTCGCCCAGGTGGGGATGTGGTACCACTCGGCCACGATCATCTTGATGCCGACGAAGGCGAGGATGACCGCCAGGCCCTGCTGGAGCAGGCTGAACTTGTCGCGCAGGTCGGCCAGCAGGAAGTAGAGCGCCCGCAGGCCGAGGATGGCGAAGACGTTCGAGCTGAACACGATGAACTGCTCGCGGCTGACCGCCAGGATGGCCGGGATCGAGTCGACGGCGAACACGACGTCGCTGGTCTCGATGACGATCAGCACGGCGAGCAGCGGCGTGGCCAGGCGCTTGCCGTTCTGGATCGTGAACATCTTCTGCCCGTCGTACTCGCTGGTCGACGGGATCACCTTGCGGACGAGGCGCAACACCGGGTTGTTCTCGGGATGCACCTCGTCCTCGTCGCTGTGCCGGATCATCCGCGCTGCGGTGACCAGCAGGAACGCCCCGAACACGAACAGCATCCACTCGAAGCGCTCGAGCAGCGCCACGCCGGCGAAGATGAAGACGAAGCGCAGCACCAGCGCCCCGAACACGCCCCAGAACAGCACCCTGAACTGGAAGGCCCGGGGCACCGCGAAGTAGCTCATGATCAGCGCCCACACGAACACGTTGTCGACGCTGAGGCTCTTCTCGATCAGGTAGCCCGAGATGTACTCGCCGGCCGCCTGCCCGCCGTGCCAGTAGAAGATCACGCCGGTGAACGCGACGCCGATGCTGATCCACACCGCCGACTCGATGGCGGCTTCCTTGGTCGTGGGTGCGTGCGGCTTGCGGTGCACGAGCAGCAGATCGACGACGAGCAGCAGCGTGACGAACGCCAGGAACGCCACCCAGATCCAGGGGGCCACCTCGAAGCTCGCGAAGTTCTCGCGGGAGCCCGACGACTCGGACGCGAGCATGGCGGTGGACAGGGACACCGATTACCTCCGGCTGTGTCTCAACGGGACTTCCAGCCGAAGGTCTCGCCCGCCACTGGGGCCGGACCCACCGGGCCGGTGGGTTGCATGCGCCGCCCGCTGGCCGTACTGACGATGGATCACGTTGGGGCTACTCCCCTTCGGTCCGGTGAGTGTACCGACCCACCGGCCGGCTCCCGAACCCGATGGCCGTCCTTCAGGTGGCGGCGACGATGGCCTGTGCCGCGGCGAGGCGCGCCACGGGCACGCGGAACGGTGAGCAGGACACGTAGTCGAGGCCGACCCGCTGGAAGAACGCGATCGACTCGGGGTCGCCGCCGTGCTCACCGCACACGCCGAGCTTGAGCTGCCGGTTGGCGCGCCGACCCCGCTCGACCGCGATGGCGACGAGGGCGCCGACCCCGTCGACGTCGATGGTGTCGAACGGGTTGCGCCGCAGGAGGCCGTGCTCGAGGTACATCGGCATGACCCGGGACTCGATGTCGTCGCGGCTGAACCCGAACGCCATCTGCGTGAGGTCGTTGGTGCCGAAGCTGAAGAAGTCGGCCACCTCGGCGATCTCGTCGGCCCGCACCGCGGCGCGGGGCGTCTCGATCATCGTGCCGATCGTGATGTCCAGCTTGCGGCGCGACCCCTGCATCGCCTCGGCGATGGCCTCGGTCACCCAGCCGCGGGCCTCGGCCATCTCGGCCCGGGTCACGGTCAGCGGGATCATGATCTCGACGACGGGCTTGCCCCCGGCCTTGGCCCGGTCGAGGGCCGCCTCGACCAGCGCCCGCACCTGCATGCCGTACAGGCCGGGCTTGACCACGCCGAGCCGCACACCCCGGGTGCCGAGCATGGGGTTCTGCTCGTGCCACGACCGGGCCGCGGCGAGCAGGTCCTTCTCCTCGCCGGTGAGGCCCTCGGTCGCCTCGCGGATCGCCAGCTCCTCGATGCTCGGGAGGAACTCGTGGAGCGGCGGGTCCAGCAGCCGCACCGTCACGGGTAGGCCGTCCATGGCCTCGAGCACGGCGACGAAGTCCTCGCGCTGCACGGCGAGCAGCTTCTCGAGGGCCCTGCGCCTCGCCGGCTTCGGTGTCGGCCAGGATCATCTCGCGCACCACCGGCAGGCGGTCCTCGCCGAGGAACATGTGCTCGGTGCGGCAGAGGCCGATGCCCTCGGCGCCCAGCTCGCGGGCTCGGGCGGCGTCGGCGCCCGTGTCGGCGTTGGTGCGCACCCCGAGGCGCAGCCGCCGCCGGTTCTTGCCGTGCCGGATGGCGTCGGCCCACCCGAGGATGGTGTCGAGCTCGGGCGGGGCGTCGCCGGCCACGAGCTCGGCCTCGCCCAGCACCACGCGGCCGGTGGTGCCGTCGAGCGAGATGACGTCGCCCTCGTCGACCGTGACGTCGCCGGCGGTGAACGACGTCCCCGTGATGCGGACGGACTCCGCGCCCACGACGGCGGGGATGCCCCACCCGCGGGCGACGACGGCGGCGTGGCTGACCAGCCCGCCGCGGGCCGTGAGGATGCCCTCGGACGCCTGCATGCCGTGCACGTCCTCGGGCGAGGTCTCGTTGCGCACGAGGATGACCTTCTCGCCCGCGGCGGCGGCCTCGGCCGCGTCGTCGGCCGTGAAGTACGCCCGCCCGACCGCGGCGCCGGGCGACGCGGCCAGGCCGGTGGCGATGACCGTCAGGTCGCCCGAGGCGAACTGCGGGTGCAGGACCTGCTCGACGTGGTCCTCGGTGATGCGCTGCACCGCCTCGTCGCGGTTGATCTTCCAGCCCCGGCGGCGCTGGTTGGTCATGTCGACCGCCATGCGCAGGGCGGCCCGGCCGGTGCGCTTGCCGACCCGGGTCTGGAGCATCCACAGCTTGCCCTGGTCGATCGTGAACTCGGTGTCGCACATGTCGCGGTAGTGCGCCTCGAGCCGGGCGAAGATGCCGAGCAGCTCGTCCTTGACGCCCGGGAAGTGCTGGCCGAGGTGGTCGAGGTTCTCGGTGTTGCGGATGCCGGCCACCACGTCCTCGCCCTGGGCGTTGACGAGGAAGTCGCCGTAGGGCTTGTCCTCGCCGGTCGCGGCGTTGCGGGTGAAGCCCACGCCCGGTGCCGGACTCGTCGTCGCGGTTGCCGAACACCATGACCTGGACGTTCACCGCGGTGCCGAGGTCGTGCGGGATCTTCTCGCGGTCGCGGTAGGCCCGGGCGCGAGCGCCGTCCCACGAGCGGAACACCGCCTCGATGGCGCCACGGAGCTGGCGCTGGGGGTCCTGCGGGAAGGCCTTGCCCGTGCCCTCCTTGACCTTCTTCCTGTAGATCGTGCAGAGATCCTTGAGCGACTCGGCCGGCAGGGCGGCGTCGCTCGTGACCTTGGCGTTCTTCTTGGCCCGCTCGAGCTCGTCGTCGAAGCGGTCGCCGTCGAGGTCGAGCACGATGCGGGCGTACATGGCGATGAAGCGCCGGTACGAGTCGTAGGCGAAGCGCTCGTCCGCGGTCGCGCGGGCCAGGCCCTTCACGCTGCGGTCGTTGAGCCCGAGGTTGAGGACCGTGTCCATCATCCCCGGCATCGAGAACTTGGCCCCCGACCGCACGCTGACGAGCAAGGGGTCGGAGGGGTCGCCGAGCCGTGCGCTTCATCGCCTTCTCGAGGCGCCCGGTGTGGCGGGCGACCTCGTCGGTGAGACCCGCGGGCCAACCGCCGCGCAGGTAGTCCCGGCAGGCGTCGGTGCTGATCGTGAAGCCCGGCGGGACCGGCAGGCTCGAGCACCGAGGTCATCTCGGCCAGGTTGGCGCCCTTGCCGCCGAGGAGATCCTTCATCTCCATCGGCGGCTTCTTGTGGCGGTGGTCGAACGCGTACACGTAGGGCACGGGCGTCCCCGTTCTCTCGGCGGCTCGTCGCTCCGAACCTACCCCCGCACGTCGCCCCCGGCCTCGCCTATGCGCCCGGCGTCTTGCTCGGCCCGGCTACGCGGAGGCCTGAACATCAGCGGGATCGACGGCATCTCAGGCGGCAGGCGGTACGTGTCGCCGTCCGCACGAGGAACGGCCACCGCGGGAACAGCGTGTAGTCGAACTCGTGCAGCATCTCGACGGTGAACCCGGCGTCGATCACCGCGGTCACGACGGCGCCGAGACCGTGGTGCCACTCGACCGTGCGGTTGTGCCGGGTGGCCGCCGTCGAGGTCGGCATAGGTGCCGGGCTCGTCCCAGGTCAGCGGCTCGTCGGTGTCGTGGAAGTACGGGTACGTGACCGTGAGGTCGTCGTCGCCCAGGATCGAGTGCACCGGGTGGAACTCGGCCAGGTAGAGCATCCCGCCCGGCGACGGCCAGCGCGGCCATCACCCGAGCCCACCGCTCGATGTCGGGCAGCCAGTTGATGGCGCCGAGGCCCGTGTAGACGATGTCGAACGTGCGCCCGCCGACCAGCTCGACGGCGTCGTACACGTTCCCGGCCACGAACTCGGCCGCGAGCCCGACGCCGCGGCGGCGTCGTTGGCCGCGGCCACGGCCGGGGCCGAGAAGTCGATGCCGGTGACGGTCGCCCCGCGCCGGGCCCACGAGAGCGTGTCGAGGCCGAAGTGGCACTGCGGGTGCACCAGGGTGCGACCGGCGACGTCGCCGACCTCGTCGATCTCGAACGGCCGCAGCGTCGTCGCCCGTCGGGGTCGGCGAGGAAGCCGTCGCAGGTCGTAGAACTCGCTGGCGACGTGGATCGGGGCGCGCTCGTCCCACCACCTGCGGTTCAGGTCTGCCCAGTCCTCACGCATGGGCCCAGCGTCGCGCGGGCCGTGCCCCGAGCCCGGACGTTTCCGCCGCCGGGCCGAGGTGGTCCCGACCGGTCGGTCACCCCCACCGGGGCATCTCGTCGAGGTCCACGCCGAGCGCCGCCTTGCCCACGATCTCGTAGACGAGGCAGTCGGTTGGCCGGGTGGATGCGGCCGAGCCGCACGTCCCGGAACAGCTGCTCGATGCGGCTGCGCTTGAACAGCCCCGAGCCGCCGGTGAGGTCGAGCGCCGTGTCGACGACCTCGAACGCCCGGGTGACGGCGAAGTGCTTGGCCGACACGATCTTGAGCGGCCAGTCGGCCCCGTGGTCGACACCGGCCGACCAGTCGTCGCAGACCCGCCGAGGTACCCGTCGACCGCCTCGAGCGCCATGCGCATCTCGGCCACGCCGCGCTGGACCTCGGGGTTGTAGGCCTGCGGTCCGGGTGAGCCCGATCGAGCCACGCTTGCGTGGCCGACTCGACGACGATGTCGTAGGCGCGCTGGGCGGCGCCGATGTAGACGTTGGCGAACCCGAGCAGGCCCCAGGCGAACAGCGACAGGTGGAACAGGTCGGCGCCGGCGGCCCCCATCGGGGCCACGACCGGCACGAGCTCGTCGGGCACGAAGGTCCCGTCGAACACCGTGTCGTTGCTGGCGGTGGCCCGCATGCCGAGCGCGTCCCAGGTCTGCTCGATGCGGTAGCCCGAGGCGTCCCGGGGCAGGAACCCGTGGATGACCTTGGGCGCCGTCGGGGTCGCTCGTGTCCATGGCGTGGAACCCGAGGTAGGTCCACACGGGCGACAGGCTGCCGAACACCTTGCGCCCGTTGATGACCCAGCCGCCGTCGACGCGCTCGGCCTGGGTGGTCGAGGCGAACAGGCCGAGATCGTTGCCGGCCTCGCCGTGACCGGCGGCGAAGACGTGGCCGTCGGCGGCCTCCTGCAGGATGAACGCACACCGGTCGTCGCCGAAGCGGCGCAGATCGGCGGCCAGGCCGGTCCAGTACAGGTGCATGTTGACCGCCACCGCCGTCGCGGGTGCGTGGTAGGCGAGCTGCTGCTGCAGCCGCATCGACCTCGTTCAGGCGCAGGCCCGAGCCGCCGAGCTCGACGGGCACGGCGGCGAGCAGGTAGCCCGACGCGCGCAGCTCCTCGAAGTCCTCGGTGAAGAACCGGTTCTCCCGGTCGTAGATCGGGGCCCGCTCGTCGAAGCGGGCCAGCATGTCCTCGGTGAGCAGGGCAGCTCTCACGTGTGATCGTGGTCACGTCCTGTCCTTTCTTGCCTCGGTCCGCGTGAGTGCGGATGCGAAGATGGTGCGGGCACTCGGTTGCACGGCGGTTGCACCGCGCTGGCTCGGTTCGGAGCCAGGCGGGGCCGCCACGGCGACCGGCCACGGGCACAGTGCGCACCAGGACAGTGCAGACCGACGGGACAGGCGACCAGGACGGCTGAGCAGGACGAACGTGGGCGATCAGGCTGACGCGGCGACGCGACCCAGATCCGCATCGACGTGCTCGGTCCGATGCGGGTCACCGTCGACGGCCGCCCGTGGACGTGCCCGGACCCCGCCGGCGGGCGGTGCTGGCCCTGCTGGCCACGGCCGAGGGCAGGGCCGTCTCGACCGACGAGATCCTCGACGCGGTGTGGCCCGACGAGATGCCCGACTCGGGCCGCCGCAGCCCTGCACAGCCTCGATCTCCCGGCTCCGCCGCCACCTCGGTCCGGCACGGCGACCGCCTCCAGCGCACGGCGACCGGCTACCGACTCGACCTCGGCCCCGACGAGCTCGACCTGACCGAGGCCCGCCGCGTCGCGGGCGACCCGGCCCTCGCCGCCGACCCGGGCGTGCTCCAGGCCGCACTGGCGCTGTGGCGCGGCGTCGCCCTCGACGAGTTCCCCGACGTCGCCACCGCTGGCCGCCGAGGCCACCGCCCTCGAGGAGCTGCGCCGGTCGCTGACCGACGCGTGGCTCGCCTGCACGCCTGGCCGGCCGCCGAGCCGGCGCCGCCGGGGCGCCGGATCGCCGAGCTGGTGGCCGACGCCACCCGGGCCGCCGCCGACGCGCCGCTGCGCGAGTCCACCCACGCCCTGCTCGTGCGGGTCCTCGGCGCGGCCGGGCCGGCAGGCCGACGCGCTCCGCGCCGCCCACGACTTCCGGCACCGCCTGGCGGACGAGACGGGCCTCGACCCCGGCCGCGACCTGAGCGAGGCCGAGCGGCACGCCGCCCGCGGCGCCCTGTCGCCCGAGCGCGGCCGAGACGCCGACACCGCCGGACGGCCCGCCGTCGCGCCCCCGGCCGGCGTCGCCGATGCGTCGGCCGCGAGCACGACCTCGCGGCGCTGCGGCGACGGATGGCGGCCGAGCGCCTGGTCACGGTCGTCGGCCCGGGCGGCGTCGGCAAGACCCGCCTGGCGCTCGAGGCCGCGGCCGACGCCGCCGACGCCGGGCCGCACGTCATCGTGGTCGAGCTGGCCGCCGTCACCGACGAGCGCCGCGTCCCGGCCGTCGTCGCCGCCGCCCTCGGGCTGCGACCGGTCGGACGACCACGAGGTCGCGGCGCGCGGCCCGCGACGCGCTGATCACCCGCGAGCCCATCCTCGTGCTCGACAACTGCGAGCACGTGCTGGCGGACGGCCGGCACCCTCGCCTCGGCCTCGTCGACGCCTGCCGCGACCTCACCCTGGTGGCGACCTCCCGCCGGCCCCTCGGGCTGGCCGCCGAGCACCTCGTGCGGCTCGGACCGCTCCCGGTCCCCGAGGAGGGCGCCGCCAACGGAGTCGGCGTCGCCGCCGTCGACGCGTTCCTCGCCCACGCCCGCCGCCGCGCAGCCCGACCTGGACGCCCACCGGCGCGCGACGCGGTCCTCGTGGCCGACATCGCCCGGCGACTCGACGGGCTGCCGCTCGCCCTCGAGCTGGCGGCCGGCCGCGTCGGGCGCGCTGACGATCGCGCGACCTGCACGCCCGGCTCGACCGCGCCCTCGACCTGTTCGAGGCCGGTCGCCCCGACATCGACGCCCGTCACCGCACCCTGCGAGACACGATCGACTGGTCGTACCGGGCGCTGCCCGACGACGACGCGCGCCTGCTCGCCGCGCATCGCCGTGTTCCCCGGCGGCGTCGACCTCGCCACCGCCGAGTGGCTGGGTCGGACGGCTCGACGTGGCCGGCGACCCTGCCGCGCTCGGTGGCGCGGCTGGTCGACGCCTCGCTCCTGGCCGTCCGGAGCCTGCCCACGCCTCGAGGGCGACGGCCGGCGCTACCGGCCGCTCGAGACCGTGCGGGCGTTCGCCGTCGACCACCTCGACGCCGCCGGGCGGCGCGACGAGGCCGACGCCGCCCTCGTGGCGTGGGCGGTCGAGCTGACCGCCGACCTGCAGCCGCCGCGGCGAGGGCCCGGACGAGGCCGTGGCCGACGCCCAGCTCTGCGGCGGAGCTCCCGAACCTGCGCACCGCGTGGGACCTCGCGGTCGCCTCGGGCCGACCTCGACGCCTGCGCCGCGATGGTCCTCGACCTCAACGACGTGACCACCTACCGGGACCTGCCCGAGGTGTCGGAGTGGGCCATGGAGCTGGCGGCCGATCCCCGGATGGCGAAGCACGCCCTCCGGGTGGCGGTGCGTCGGGACCGCGGCCGAGCTCGGCCTGGCGGCTGGGCGACATCGACGGGGCGATCGGCCCTCGCCGAGCGCGCCCTCGCCGAGGCCACCACGCCCGAGGAGGCGCAGCCGCGCCCGGGCCGTGAAGGGCATGACCGCCCTGTTCCGCGGCGATCCCCTGGGCGCCGCCGACCTGTGGGAGCGGCGTGGCCGGCGAGACGGACCAGGACGGCGCCTTCTTCGGCGCCCCTGCCGCACTCGCCGCGCTCTACGGCGGCGACGACGAGCGCGCCCGTGACCTGCTCGATCGCGCCTGGTCACGCCTCACGGGCCACGGGTCGCCGTCCAACCGTGCGTTCGCCGTCTACACCGCGGCCGAGATGGCCGCCGCCGCCGATCCCGACCACGCCGTCGAGCTGTACGGGGAAGCGATCGCCCTGGCCCGATCGGTCGGCGCCACGTTCGTCGAGGGCGTGGCCTCGGTCGGGCTGGTGCGCCTGTGGGGCGCCAGCGGCCGCACCCGCGCCGCCGCTCGAGGGCTACCGCACCCTGCTCCCCGACTGGCGCCGGTCCGGCCACTGGACCCAGGTGTGGACCACGCTGCGCAACCTGGCCATCCTGCTGTCGAGCGTCGGGCAGCCCGAGGCCGCCGTGACGCTGCTGGCGGCCGCGGACGGCGCCGCCGAGGCGGCCGCGGTGGTCCGGGTCGGCGACGTGGCCGACGAGCTGGCCGCGGTCGAGACGGCCCTCGTCGCCACGCTGGGCGGCCCGCAGGTGGAGGCCCTCCAGACCCGGGCCGCGCGCCTGCCGCGTGGAGAGGTGGTCGACGCGGCGCTCGCCGCCATCGACGCGGCCCTGGCGTGACGGCCCGGGCGTGCCGGGCCGTCACGCGGGGCTGTCAGCCGAGCGGGCCGTTGCGCCAGGGACCGGTGATGGCGAACGTGACCCCCGGGGTCTGGATGTTCACGAACATCCAGTCGCCGCGAGAACGTCGCCCCGGCGAACTCGTCCCACGACTGCGGCGTCGTCGAGCCGGGGATCGTGCCCGGGCGGATGTTGGCGGCGAAGTCGTACAGCTCACCGTCGTCGGTCAGGCCCCGGAGGAACGACTGGCGAGCCCGGTCGGGGTCCTCGCACAGCAGCACCCCGCCACGCGGGCTCACCGTCAGGTTGTCGGGCTTGAGCAGGACGTCGGAGGACGGCGATTCGTAGACGAGCTCGACCACCTCGCGCCGCCGCTCACGGCGCCACGCCCACACCTGCCCGGCCGCGGCCGCGCCGCCGTCGGTCGAGTTGAAGTAGATGGCCCGGTCGTCGTTCGCGTACCACGCGCCCTCGAGGCGGCGGAAGGCGGCCCCGCCGAGCGCCGCGCCCTGCTGGAACGGCGTCGGTGCGCCGGCGGCGGGGTCGGGGTCCGCGACGTCGACCCATTCGATGTCGAACGTCGTGCCGACCGGGTAGCTGGCGCCGAGGTTGACGTTGGCCTGCCCCACGACCTTCAGCATCTGCAGCTTGCCGCCGCCCAGCGGCCGGAGCCATGACGTGGGCACGTGCCGGTAGAAGCCCGACGTGCCGCCCGCGTCCTCGGTCAGGTAGGTGATGTTGGTCCACGGCTCGACGACGAGGGCCTCGTGGGCGAAGCGCCCCATGCTCGGGATCGGCGTGGCCGGGCGGAAGCCGTTGGCCCACGCGGGCACCTCGAACACGTAGCCGTGGCCCTTGCCGAGCGTCTCGGTCGTCTCCTCGCACGTGAGCCACGACAGCCACGGCGTCGCCCCGCCGGCGCAGTTGGTGCTGGTGCCGCTCAGCGCGCCCCAGACCTTGGGCGTGTCGGGGTGGCGCGGGTCGAACTCGATGATCGTGTTCCCGCCGCCGGCACCGGTGTCGTACGCGAGGTCGGTCGGACCGAAGGCGGTGCTGGCCCCCCGGACCTCGTGGTTGCGGACGAGGCGGATCTTGCGGCCCCAGGGGAACGCCGCCATGCCGTCGTGGGCCGGCGGGGTGGGCAGGCCGTCCGACATCGGGGTGCCGACGTCGCCGAACGACCAGTACTCGAAGCCGGCAGGGAGGGCGAGGAGCTCCACGCCGGTGGTGTGGTCGGCGACCGGGGCGATGGGCCCGTAGGTCCGGTTCCGGCCGCGGCCTCGACCGCTGTCCGCGGGGGCGGCGCCGGCGGCCCGAGCGGCGAAGGCCTGCAGCGGCCCGGCCAGGGCGAGAGCGCCCGAGCCTGCGGCCGCGGTCTTCAGGAACGAGCGTCGATCGACAGTGGACACCGGGCCTCCTGGGGAGAGTGGTTGTGTGCGCAACGGATCATCGGGGCGGAACGTAACGACGGGCCCCGACCGGCCGGTGAGGCGGGCGCGAACGGCGTCTGAACGCCGCGAGGCGATTCGGAGACGAACCTGGCCCTCACCAGGAACGGACGCAGCGCCTGTTTCCCGGCCGACCGCTCGGCCCGTGCCGACCCGGCGCCGCTTCGTGAGAAGACCGGGCCGCGACCGCGGGTGGACGACGCAGCCGGGATCAGCCCGCCGGACCGGCGAACCGGCCCGGGGTGGTGCCGACGTGACGGCGGAACTGGCGCGTCGAGGTGGGACTGGTCGTGGAACCCCACGGTGGCGGCGACGTCGGCCGGGGGCAGGCCCGCCAGCAGCAGGCGGCGGGCCGCCTCGACGCGGCGCGCCACCAGGTACGCGTGCGGCGGCAGCCCGAAGCGCCGGGTGAACGTCCGCACGAGGTGCGTCGGCGACGCCCCGACCGCCCGGGACAGGTCGGCGAGCGTGACCGGCCCCGTGGGGTCGGCGTCGAGGACGTCGCGGGCGGCCTCGGCCAGACCGCGCCCGCCGGTGGATCGACCGGCAACCCCGCCCGGTCCGCCCGGCTCCCCGCGCAGGTGCGTGGCCAGCCGCTCGACGACGAGGGCCAGTCGGGTGTCGGCCTCCAACACGGGCGCCGCCCGCCGCAGCGCGGCGTGCAGGGACCGGATGGCGACGGCCAGGCCGGGGTCCACGATCGTCGGGCGGTCGACCGCACGCCCGATCAGGCCGGGGTCGACGACCTCGGGATCGAGGTAGAGCACCCGCTTCGTGAAGCCGGCCGTCGTGGCCGCCCGACCGTCGTGGGCGACGTGCGGCGGAAGCAGCGTCACGAGCTGCCCGGCGGTGCCGTGGTCGCGGCGGTCGAGCGCGTAGCGCACGGCGCCCTCGTCCACCGTCAGCACCGTCCACGCGTCGTGGGTGTGGCGCGGGTAGGCGTGGTCGACGAACCGGGCGTGGAACACCTCCCGCACACCGGCCACGTGCGGGTCCCACGCCTGCACGTACTCGCGCCGCGGCAGCCGCGTCCACGCGAAGAACGTACAAGACGGCCTCGCGGGCGCCGCGGTCAGATCGGGACATGGACGAGCCGGACACCTCCCCCGCGATTCCGCACCCACCGAAGATCGCGGTGGTCGTGCGCGACGACCTCGCGCCCTGGCAGGCGCTCAACGTGACCGCGTTCCTGGTCAGCGGCATCGGCACCGGCCTCCCCCACGTCGTCGGCGAGCCCTACGTCGACGGATCCGGGCCGCGCTACCTGCCGATGTTCGGGCACCCGGTGCTCGTGTTCGCGGCCGACGCGGCGGCGCTCGCCCGGGCCGCCGGCCGCGCCCGCGCCCGTGGGCTGGCCGTCGCGGTCTACACCGACGACCTGTTCGCCACCGACAACGACGTCGACAACCGGGCCGCGGTGGCCAAGGTGGCGACCGAGGACCTGGCGCTCGCCGGCATCGCGGTGGCAGGGCCGCGCCGTGACGTCGACAAGGCGGTGGACAAGCTTCGCCTCCACCCCTGACGGCGCGAGCCGCCATCGGCCCGATCGCGGCGTCGCCGGTCTCGCCGGTGAACTCGTGTCGAGCGCGTCACACCCCACCGGTAGGTTCCGGTGGTGATGTCCGCGGATCCCGACGCGCCCGCCGCTCCGGTCGACCCCGACCCCGCCGGGTCTGCCGCGCCCGGGCCGGCCGACGGGCGGCCGCTCATCTCCGCCCGCGGTCTCACCAAGCACTTCGGGCGGTACGTGGCGGTCGACGGCGTCGACTTCGACGTGCAGCACGGCGAGGTGTTCGGGTTCCTCGGTCCCAACGGCGCCGGCAAGACCACGACGATGCGGATGATCGCCTGCGTCTCACCGGTGACCGGGGGCGACCTCTCGGTGCTCGGCATGGACCCGGGCCACGACGGGCCCGCCATCCGGGCCCGCCTCGGCGTCGTCCCGCAAGAGGACAACCTCGACACCGAGCTGACGGTCTGGGACAACCTGCTCATCTACGGCCGCTACTTCGGCCTGCCCGTCCCGGTGATCCGCGAGCGGGCGAACGAGCTGCTGCACTTCGCCCGGCTCGACGACCGCCGCGACTCGCGGGTCGACCCGCTGTCGGGCGGCATGAAGCGTCGCCTCGTCATCGCCCGGTCCCTGATCAACCGGCCCGACCTCGTGTTGCTCGACGAGCCGACGACCGGGCTCGACCCGCAGGCACGTCACCTGCTGTGGGAGCGCCTCTACCGGCTCAAGCGCGACGGCGTCACCCTGGTCATCACGACCCACTACATGGACGAGGCCGAGCAGCTGTGCGACCGGCTCGTGATCATGGACGAGGGCCGCATCGTCGCCGAGGGCTCGCCCCGGCAGCTCATCGACCGCCACTCGACCCGCGAGGTGGTCGAGCTGCGCTTCGCCCATCCCGACCAGCAGGACGCCGCGGTGCCCCGGCTCGACGGGCTCGGAGCACGCATCGAGCCCGTCGGCCGACCGCGTCCTCGTGTACACCGACACGGGCGACGACACGGTGGCCGCGGTCCACGCGCGTGGTGTGCACCCCGAGTCCGTGCTGGTGCGCCGCAGCTCGCTCGAGGACGTGTTCCTCCTGCTCACCGGGCGCTCGCTCGATGAGTGAGCCGGCGGTCTCGGCGCGCCGGCCGCCCGAGGCGCCACCCGACGCCCCGAGCGACGGCGGCCCGACGGCCGGCGAGGCGCGGGGGTGGGCATTGCCGGCTCGGCTCGTCGACGCGCTGCCCATGCTCCGCGTCGCGGAGCGCGAGGCACGGGTGTTCAGCACCGTGCTGCACACCCTCGTGCTCACCGGCGTGCTCATGCCCCTCCTGTTCCTCGGCGCCATGGGCATCGGCCTCGGTGGCCTCGTCGACGAGAACCAGGGCACGGTCGACGGGGTCGAGTACCTGGTGTTCGTCGCCCCCGGCATCCTGGCCGCGACCGCGTTCCAGGGGGCGGCGGGCGAGTCGCTCTGGCGGGTCATGGCGGGCATCAAGTGGGTCAAGAGCTTCCACGCGGCCGCGGCCACGCCCCTGTCCCCCGGTCAGGTCTACGCGGGCTACCAGACCTGGATCGTCGCCCGGACCCTCGTGAACTCGGCGCTGTTCGTGGCGGTCGCGCGCCGTCCTCGGCGCCGTGCCCTCGCGCGTGGGGCGTGCTGGCCGTGCCCGCGGCGGCACTGGGCGGGCTCGCCCTGGCCGCGCCGCTGACCGCCTACTCGGCCGGCCGCGACAGCGACATGTCGTTCACGCTCGTCATGCGCATCGCCGTCGTGCCGATGTTCCTGTTCTCGGGCACGTTCTTCCCCGTCGACCAGCTCCCCGACGGCCTCGAGCCGCTGGCCCGCATCACGCCGCTGTGGCACGCCGTCGAGCTGTGCCGGGGCGCCACCACCGGGTCGTTGTCGCTGGCGGCGGCCGCCGCCCACACCGCGTTCCTGCTCGCGTGCGTCGCCGCCGGCTGCTGGTGGGGCGTGGTGACCTTCCGCCGGAAGCTGGCGCCGTGAGCACCGTCGTCGCCCTCGCGGGCACCCGGCGCACCCTGCGCGTGGTCGAGCGGAACTCGCGCACCTACCTGCGCGCCTGGCCGGTGTTCCTCAGCGGCTTCGTCGAGCCGTACCTCTACCTGTTCTCGATCGGCGTCGGCGTCGGCAGCCTCGTCGGCACGGTGCCCGGACCGCACGGGCCGATCGAGTACGAGCAGTTCGTGGCGCCCGGGATGATGGCCGTGGCCGCCATGAACGGGTGCGTGTTCGACACCACGTTCAACTTCTTCTTCAAGTACAAGTACGCCAAGACCTACGACGGGATGTTGGCCACGCCTCTCGAGGTCGGCGACATCGTGCGGGGCGAGCTCACGTGGGCGTTGCTGCGCGGGTTGCTCAACGCCGTGGTCTTCCTGGCCACGATGTGGGTGATGGACCTCACGCCGTCGGCGTGGAGCGTGCTCGCCGTCCCCGGCGCCGCGCTGGTCGGGTTCGGGTTCGCCGGCGCAGGTCTCGGCCTCACCACGTACATGCGGTCGTGGTTCGACTTCGACTACGTGCAGCTGGCGATCCTGCCCATGTTCCTGTTCTCCGCCACGTTCTTCCCGCTGTCGCAGTACCCCGACGGCCTGGCGTGGGTCGTGCGCCTGACCCCGCTCTACCAGGGCGTGGTGATCGAGCGGGCTCTCGTGCTCGGCGATCCGTCACCGGTGCTGCTGCTCCACGCCGCCTACCTCGTGGCGATGGGGTGGATCGGGCTCAGAGCGGCGAGTCGACGGCTGGGGCGGATGCTCCAGCCCTGACGCCGCGGCCCGCCCGCGCTCTCGCCGAGCTGGAAGACGATGGCGGCCACGATGGCCAGCGCCAACGCCGCCCGCACCCCCAGAGGATCTGCGTCACGCCACCACTCCTCGTCGAGCCGACATCGCGCAGAGTGTATGGACGGCAGTCGAATGCGTGTGGATGCACGACCCCATGGCGAGGACCCGGCAGGCTGGAGGCCGATGGCCCCCTCCGACGGCGACCTGACGACGACCCGTGGCCTGTACCTTCCCGCCGCCGCGCTCGCCGAGTCGTTCGCCCGCGGCTCGGGCCCCGGTGGTCAGCACCGCAACGTGACCGCGTCGGCGGTCGAGCTGGTCGCCGACCTCAACGCGCTCGACGGCCCCGGCGCCAACAGGGCCCGGGCCGTGCTCGGCGAGGAGGTCCGGGTGCGGTCCGACGACTCGCGGTCGCAGTGGCGCAACCGCAGCATCGCCCGGGAACGCCTGGCGGCGCTGATCGACGAGGCCAGCGTCCCGGTCGCTCCGCGCCGCCCGACCCGCCCGTCGCGAGGCGCCCGACAGCGGCGACTCGACGAGAAGGGCAGGGCATCGGCCCGCAAGCGCGACCGGGCCTGGCGACCCGGCGACGACGGCTGACGTCCGGGATCCGCCGGAAATCGCGCCGGGCGGGATCGGCCCCGCTCGCTACCGTCCGTCCATGGGTGCCGACGCAGCGGACAGCGGCGCAGATCCGGTCGTCGCCCGGCTGACCGCGGCGAGCCGGGCGCTGCTGTCGGGGCGGCGGGTGATCCTCGCCCACATGCCCGTGGCGGGCGCCGGACCGCTGCTCGGCCAGTTCGACGAGCTCGGGTGCCGAGCGGACCTTCGTGGTGGCGCCGTTCGTCGGCACCGGCACGCATCCCCGATCCGGTCACGACGGACTGGTACTCGCTCGACATCGAGGCGCCGGACACGATCGAGGTGTTCCGGCGGTTCGAGCGGGCGATGATCGACCCGCCCGACGACCTCGTGGCCGCGCTCGACGCCTTCGACCCGGCCCGCGACGCCCTCGTGCTCGTCATGCCGTTCGACACGACCACCACCGTGGCCGGCCGCCCGGCCTACGGGGCGCGCCGGCCCGAGTGGGTGGCGCTGGAGGACAAGACGACCAACGACGCCCTCTTCGCCCGGGCCGGGGTGGCGTGTGCCCCGTCCGAGGTGGTGGTCGCGACGGATCGCGGGGCGCTCGACGCCGCGGCGGCCCGCCTCGACGGCGGCGCCGGGACCGTCTGGTCGGGCGACGCCCGCGACGGGTTCAACGGCGGGGGCGTGCTCGTGCGGCGCGTGACCGGCCCCGACCGCGCCACCGAGGTCGCCGCCCTCATGGCGGGGCGTTGCGACCGGGTGCGGGTGGCGCCGTTCCTCGACGGCATCCCGTGCAGCATCCACGGCATCGTCACGACCGACGGCATCGCGGTGTTCCGGCCGATGGAGATGGTGGTGCTGCGCACCGCCGATGCCGGGTTCCGGTACGCCGGCGTCGCCTCGTACTGGGATCCGCCCGTGGAGGCCCGGACCGAGATGCGGGCCGCGGCCCGTCGCGTCGGAGCGCTGCTGCGCGACGAGGTGGGCTTCGCCGGGTCGTACGGGATCGACGGCGTGCTGACGAGCCGACGGCTTCCGCCCCACCGAGCTCAACCCGCGCATGGGCGGCGGGCTGAGCGTCGTGGCCCGCGCCGTGCCCGACATCCCGCTGTTCCCGCTCCACTGGATCGCGGCCGCGGGAGAGCCGATCGGGGTGACGGCCGCAGGAGCTCGAGGCGACGCTCACCGCGGCGGCCGACGCCCGGCGGGGCGGCGGCGGGTGGGTGTTCGTCGGACGAACGTTGACCGAGACGTCGACGCACCGGGTGGTCGTCGACGACGGCGTCTGCCGCCGGGCGGGGGCGGACGAGACCCCCGACGCCGAGATCACGATGGGCCCGGGAGCCGAGGGCGGCTTCGTCCGCTGCATCCTGGACGCCGACTCGGACGCCCGTCGGCCCCTCCGTCGCGCCGCGCGTGTGCTCGGTGCTGGCCTGGGCCGACGCCGAGTTCGACCTGGGGCTGGGACCTCTGGCGCCCGCACCCGACCTCACCGCCGTCGCGGTCGATCGGGCGTGACGCGGCGGACGACGACCGGGGTCAGACCTCGAGGCGCGGGCGCAGGTGGTCGAGCAGGTCCGCGATCGGCGACCCGCTCCTGCGCCATCGAGTCGCGGTCGCGCACCGTCACCGCGTGGTCGTCCAGCGTGTCGAAGTCGATCGTGACGCAGAACGGCGTGCCCAGCTCGTCCTGGCGGCGGTAGCGGCGGCCGATGGCCTGCGTCTCGTCGTAGTCGCACATCCAGTGCGGCTGGAGGGCCGCCAGCACCTCGTTCGCCGGGGCCTGCAGCTCGGCCTTCTTCGACAGCGGCAGCACCGCCACCTTGTACGGCGCGATGCGCGGATGGAACCGCAGCACGGTGCGCACGTCGCCCTGGCCCTGCCCCTCGCGGCACCTCCTCCTCGTCGTAGGCCGCCATGAGGAAGGCCATGGTCGTGCGGGTGGCGCCGGCCGCGGGCTCGATGACGTGGGGCACGTAGCGCTCGTTGGTGGCCTGGTCGAAGTACTCGAGCTTCTCGCCCGAGTGCGCGGCGTGCTGGGTGAGGTCGTAGTCGCCGCGGTTGGCGATGCCCTCGAGCTCGTCCCAGCCCCACGGGAACAGGAACTCGACGTCGCTGGTGCCCGAGGAGTAGTGCGACAGCTCGTCGTCGTCGTGGGCGCGCAGCCGCAGCTGGTCGGCCGGCATGCCGAGCTCGAGGTACCAGTCCATCCGCTCCTGGCACCAGTACTCGTACCACTGCGGCGCTCTCGTCCGGCGGGACGAAGTACTCCATCTCCATCTGCTCGAACTCGCGGGTGCGGAACACGAAGTTGCCCGGCGTGATCTCGTTGCGGAACGACTTGCCGATCTGCGCGATGCCGAACGGCGGGCTTCTTGCGCGACGTCTCGAGCACGTTCTTGAAGTTGATGAACATGCCCTGCGCGGTCTCGGGCCGCAGGTAGACCTCGGCACCGGCCCCCTCGACCGGGCCGGCGTACGTCTTGAACATGAGGTTGAACTGCCGGGCCTCGGTGAAGCTGTGCTTGGCGCCGCAGTTGGGGCAGACCTCGGGGTCGTCGAGCTTGTCGAGCCGGAACCGCTCGCGGCAGACCTTGCAGTCGACCAGCGGGTCGGTGAAGTTCTTGAGGTGGCCCGACGCCTCCCACACGGCGGGCGGCGACAGGATGGCGGCGTCGAGGCCGACGACGTCGTGGCGCAGCTGCACCATCGAGCGCCACCACGCGTCCTTCACGTTGCGCAGCAGCAGGACGCCGACGGGCCCGTAGTCGTAGGTCGAGCGGAACCCGCCGTAGATCTCGGCCGACGGGAACACGAAGCCGCGGCGCTTGCACAGGTTGACGACCTTGTCGAACAGCGCTGGATCGGGGGTGGGGGCCTCGGGCATGGCCGACCAGTGTACGGAGCGCGGCGCGCGGTCCCGAACCGGTTCCTGCCTGCGTCGACGGCCTCGCGGCCCCGGCCGGTGCGTCCGCGGGTACCGGGTGGCGGTGGTAGAACGGCGCCGTGACCGCCTACCCCTTCCCGGCTGCGTCCCCGGCACCCCCCGCGGCGACGACCGCCGACCCCACGGCCGTGATGGGGCGGCGCATCGTGGCCATCGTGATCGACTTCCTGATCTACCTGTTGATCATGGCGTTCTTCGGGCCGACGCCGCTCAGCCCGCTGGCCGAGTACTACGAGGTGCCCGACAGCGTCGACAACGTGTGCGGCGACGTGCGCGACGCCGACGACGACGTGTTCGGGTGCCTGCAGATGGGCGACCGCGTGTACGTCACGTCGGGGAGCGACTTCGCCGTGCAGATCGTGGTGTGGCTGGCCTTCGTCGGCGCCTACGCCGCGATGCAGGGCGCCACGGGCCGCACCCCGGGCAAGGCGCTGCTCGGGCTGAAGGTGGTGAACGAACAGGGAGCCGACCCCGGGTTCGGCCGCGGGCTCGGGCGCACCCTGCTGTGGGTCGTCGACGCCGCGCCCTGGTGCCTGCCGTTGGTCGGCTTCATCACCGGTCTCACGACCAAGGGCCACCGGCGCGTCGGCGACATGGCCTGCAAGACGTTCGTCGTCGGCAAGGACCACGCCGGCCCCGTGATCGTGCCGGGTCTGACGACCGCGGCCGTCGGCCCGTACGGCGCACCGGGTGCCCCCGGGGCGCCCTGGGGGGCGCCGCCGGGTGCGTCCGGCCCGCCCACGTGGGGCGCACCGGCGCAACCGCAGGCGCCGTGGGGCGCTCCGCCGTCCGGCGGGTTCCCGCCCCCGGGCGCGTCCGTCCCGCCCAGCGCGTCCGCTCCGCCCACCGCACCGGCCGGCCCGCACACGGTCAGCCGGCCCAGCCCGCCCACCGGCCCACCCGCCGGTGCCCCTGCCGCCACGCCGTCCGGTCCACCGTCCGGCGCGCCCGTCCCCGGCGCACCCGCACCGGGGTCCCCGGCGTCAGGTCCGCCGCCGGCCAGCCGTCCCGCCCCTCCCGGCGGTTCGTCGCCGTCCGGTCCGTCCGGTCCGCCGGCCGCCACCCCCTCGACCGGTACGCCGACCCCGACCGACGAGGGCTCGCGCCCGGCACCGACGGACGAGGGGTCGCAGCCCG
Source organism: uncultured Acidimicrobiales bacterium (assembly GCA_963778415.1). Taxonomy (GTDB): domain Bacteria; phylum Actinomycetota; class Acidimicrobiia; order Acidimicrobiales; family VFJN01; genus ZC4RG19. The sequence goes on along the minus strand of CAVZUI010000005.1, from coordinate 526,795 downwards.
CACCGGCCGCGGGGCGGCCACGAGTGCCGCCGGTTCGACGGCCGGTGACGACGCGCCGCGGCGCCGGCGCACCCCCGACCCCGGCAGGGGCACCCGCAGCGGGCCAGGGCGCGACTTCCGGGGGTCCGTCGGACCCGGCCACGCCCGGCGCGCAGCAGCCGCCCGCGACCGCCGCCGCGCCCGCTGCCAGCGGGCCGGCCCCGTCGGGCTACAACCCGCAGTGGGACGCCGCTCGCGGCACCTACATCGTGTGGGAGCCCCAGCGGGGCCAGTGGCTGGGCTGGGACGAAGCCTCCCGCCAGTGGCGACCGCTCTGACGCCGCCGAGCGCGCGGCCCGTCAGCCGCGGTCGAGCGTCCCGACCGAGCGCAGCCGGCGCTCGACGTGGTGCTCGAACGCCCGCACGACCAGGTGGTCGACCTCGGACACCACGGGCGGGCGGGTCTCGTCGAGCGCGGCCGTCAGCCGGCCGCCGAGCATGTCCTGCAGCACCACCACCGCCTCGGGGCTGACCGCCGGGCCCTGCCGGTGGGCCGTGCAGCGCAGGCCCCCCTCCTCCATCGCCCATGACACGAGCGGGCCCTCGCTCCCGCACGCCACGCACCCCTCGACCTGCGGTCGGTACCCCTCGAGGGCCAGCGCCTTGAGCAGGAAGCCGGGCACGACGAGCGGCGCGTCACGCGTGGCCAGCGTGCGCAGGGCGCCGACGAGCATCTCGTAGAGCCGGGAGTTCACCTCCCGCTCGAGGGCGAGCTGGTCGGCCGCCTCGAGCAGCGCCACCGCCCGTGCCAGCCGGTCGAGGTCGTCGCGCAGCGGGCGGAAGACGTCGAGGGTCTCGGCCTGCGACACGATGTCGAGCTCGCCGCGGCCCTCGTACAGCAGCAGGTCGACGTGGCTGGCGGGCTCGAGCCGGGCGCCGAAGCGGCTCTTCGTCTTGCGCACGCCCTTGGCGACGGCCCGCACCTTGCCGTGGCCGCGGGTGAGGATCGACACGATGCGGTCGGCCTCGCCCAGCTTGTAGGTGCGCAGCACCACGCCGCGGTCGTGGTACAGCGCCCATGGCCGGCTACTGCCTTCACGCCCCCGTAGCGCCGGTCGCGGTTCTGGAAGTCGCGCACGGCCGCGAACAGGTCCTCTCGGCGGAAGTCGGGCCACAGCACGTCGGTGAACACGAGCTCGCTGTAGGCCAGCTCCCACAGCAGGAAGTTGGAGATGCGGTACTCGCCCGAGGTGCGCACCACCAGGTCGGGGTCGGGCATGTCGGCGGCGTACAGGTGCTGGCGGAGCCGCTTCTCGGTGACCTTGTCGGCCGGGGTGCCGGCCGCCACCATGGCCCGCACGGCGTCGATGATCTCGGCCCGGCCCGCCGTAGTTGAACGCCAGCGTGAGCGTGAGGCGCCGGTTGCCCTGCGTCAGCTCGACGGTCTCGTCCATCCGGCGCAGCACCCGCCGCGGCACGCGCCAGTCGCGCCGGCCGATGAAGCGGACGCGGACGCCCTTGTCGTGCAGCTCGTCGCGGCGCCGCATCAGCAGCGACTCGTTGAACCCCATGAGGAAGCGCACCTCGTCGGCCGGCCGCCGCCAGTTCTCGGTCGAGAACGCGTAGACGGTGAGCCAGCTCGTGCCCAGCTCGAGGGCCCCGTCGACCGTGTCGACGAGCGCCTCCTCGCCGGCGGCGTGCCCCTCGGTGCGGGGGAGCCCGCGACGCTCGGCCCACCGCCCGTTGCCGTCCATCACGCACGCGATGTGCCGAGGGATGCGCCGGGGGTCGATGCCGTCGGGGATCACCCGGGCAAACTACCCGGTGGGACGGGTAAGGCATGAGACGTGTCGACCCTCCCAGCCGGCCCCCCGGCATCGAGGTGATCCCATGCTCGACCGACTGCGCGCCCGGTTCGGATGGCTCGACACGGCGCTCCGCGTGCACGAGCGGGTCGGGGCCGTCGGGGGCGGGCCGCTGTCGTCGTCGATCGCGCTGGCGGGGTTCCTGTCGCTGTTCCCGCTGCTGCTCGTGGCGATCGCGCTGCTCGGGTTCCTGTCCGCCGGCGACACCGGCTTCGCGGCCGAGGTCGTCGACCAGATGGGCCTCACGGGGTCGGCCCAGGACCAGGTGCTCGACGCACTGAGCCACGCGGAGGACAGCCGGCGGGCGGCCTCGATCGTCGGCGTGGTCGGCCTGCTGTGGGCCGGCCTCGGCGTGGTGGGGACGCTCGACCAGGCGCTGAACGCGACGTGGCAGGTCAAGGGCCGCCCGGGGTGGAAGGCGAAGCTCATCGACCTGGCGTGGCTGGCCGGCGCAGGCCTCGTCTTCTTCGGCTCGGTGATGCTCGGGGCGGGCGCCGGCGAGCTGCCCGGGCCGGCGGTCGTCCCCACCGTGGCGCTCGGCCTGGTCGTGGACGTCGTGCTGTTCCTGTGGATGTTCCGCGCCCTCACCAACGTGTCGGTGTCGTGGCGGGACCACCTGCCCGGGGCCGTGGCGGGCGGCATCGGGCTCGAGATCCTGAAGCTCATCGGGACCGTGTACGTCCCGCGGGCGGTGAGCTCGTCGTCGGCGCTGTACGGCTCGCTGGGCGTCGTGTTCGCCATCCTGGCGTGGCTGGCGATCGCGTCGCGGCTGGTCGTGTACGCCTCGGCGTTCAACGTCATCCGCCACGAGCAGACCCACGGCACGGTCACGGTCGAGATCGAGGTGCCGCACATCGTGGGCGAGGTCCCGCTCGCGGCCGATCGCGGCGGCGCGGTCACCGAGGCGACGACGGGTGATCGCCCGTGAGTGTCACACCCCCTGCCTAGCCTGGCCACCGTGCCCTTCGAGGTCTTCACCACCCCCTACGGCCGCCCGGCGCTCGAGGCGCTGCGCGAGGCGGTCGCCAAGGCCAAGGCGGGGGACGCCCTGGCGCCGGTCACGGTGGTCGTGCCCTCCAACCACGTGGGCATCACCGCCCGCCGGCTGCTGGCGGGCGGTGCGCTCGGCGAGCTGGGCACCGGGGGCACGGGCGTCGCCGCCGTCACGTTCGCCACCCCCTACCGGCTGGCCGAGCTGCTCGGGGCCGGCCCGCTCGCCGCCGCCGGGCGACGCCCGGTCTCCTCCCCCGTCATCGCCGCCGCCCTCCGTCGCGCCCTCGCCGAAGAGCCCGGCATGTTCGCCCCGGTCGCGGCCCACGCCGCCACCGAGCAGGCGCTGGTGGCCACGTACTCCGAGCTGTGCGACCTGTCGCCCGACGCGCTGGCGGCGCTGGCCCGGGCCGGTCGCCGCTCGCACGACGTCGTGCGGCTGTGCGGTCGCGCCCGCGCGTTGCTGGCCGACGACTGGTACGACGAGTCCGACCTCACCGACGCGGCGGTCGCCGCCGTGGCCACGGCAGACGAGACCCGCCTGGCGGGCGAGCTCGGCTCCCTCGTCGTCCACCTCCCCCAAGACCTGCTGCGGCGCCAGGCCCAGCTCGTCGCGGCGTTGGCGGCCCGCCTCCCGGCCACGGTGGTCGTGGGCCTGGCGGGGCAGGCCGACGCGGACCGGGGCGTTCGCCGGTCGCTGGGGCGACTGGGCGTGCAGCTCGGCGAGCCGTCGGGGCCGGACGCACCGCGGCTCCCGGTCTCGCCCGCCGCGACGCGCATCGTCACCACCTCCGACGCCGACGACGAGGTCCGTGCGGCCGTGCGCCTCGTGCTCGAGGCCGTGCGCGACGGCACACCGCTCGAACGCATCGGCCTGCTGTTCGGCACCGCTCGGCCCTACGGCCGGCTCGTCCACGAGCACCTGGCCGCGGCCGGCATCCCCCGCAACGGGGTCGCGGTGCGCCCGCTCGCCGCCAGCGTGACCGGCCGCACCGTGCTCGACCTCCTGGCACTGCCCGACCACGACTTCCGGCGGAGCGACGTCCTGGGTCTGCTGGCCCGGGCCTACCGACGGCTCGGCCGCCGCCCCCATCGCCGCGTGGGAGCGTGCCTCGCGGGCGGCGGGCGTCGTCGCCGGCCGCACCGACTGGGACACGCTGCTCGCCCGCGCCGCGACCGAGCACGACCGCCACGCCGACCGCATCGAAGGCGCCGGCGACGAGCGCGACCGAGGCGCCGCGAGCTACGCCCGGCACCAGGCCGGGCGCGTCAGGCGGCTGCGCGAGCTCGTCCTCGCCCTGGTCGACGGCATCGGCGCCGCGGGGGCGACCCCCGCGCCGTGGTCGGTCCGGGTCCCGTGGCTGCGCGACCTCGTCGACCGCGTGACCGGGGGCGGCGGGGCCCGCGCCGCGTGGCCGCTCGACGAGGTGCGGGCCGCAGAGAAGATCGACGGCGCGCTCGAGCGTCTGGCGTCGCTCGACAGCGTCGCCGACCCCGCCACGCTCGACGTCTTCCGGCGCACGCTCGAGATCGAGCTCGACGCCGACCTCGGTCGGGTCGGGCGGTTCGGCGAAGGCGTCCTCGTCGCGCCGCTGTCGTTCGCCGTCGGCCTCGACCTCGACGTCGTGGTCGTGTTGGGCATGGCCGAGGGCTCCCTCCCCGCCCCGGTGCGCGACGACGCGCTGCTGCCCGACGGCGACCGCCGCCAGGCGCTCGGCGAGCTGGCCCTCCGGCGCGACCGCGTGGGCCGCGACCACCGGCAGGTGCTGGCCGCCCTGGCCGCCGCCGAGCGCCACGTGCTCTGCCTGCCCCGGGGCGATCTCCGCGCCAGCAACCAGCGCGTGGCCTCGCGCTGGCTGGCCGACGTGGCCTCCGCCCTGGCCGGCACGCGGGTGACCACCGACGCCCTCGACGAGCCCTCCGGCCGCGCTCCCTGGATCGACCACGTCCCCTCGTTCGCGGCCGGCGTCACCCGCGCCGCGTTCCCGGCCACCGCGCAGGAGTACCGCCTGCGAGCCGGCGCCGCCGCCAGCGCCGACCCGCGGACCGCCGCAGGGGCCGAGGTCATCGCGGCGCGGCGCAGCGCCGACTTCACCCGGTTCGACGGCAACCTGGCCGAGGTCGGCGTCACCACGCCGCTCGACGGCGTCATGTCCTCCACCCGCCTCGAGGGCTGGGCGAAGTGCCCGTTCGCCTTCTTCGGCGAGCGGCTCCTCGAGGTCGTCCCCACCGAAGATCCCGAGGCGCAGCTCGAGATGTCACCCATGATCCGCGGCAGCCTCATCCACGAGGTCCTCGAGCGGTTCGTCACCGAGGTGCTGGCCCGACCGCCCGAGCGCCAGCCCGCCCCGGCCCAGCCCTGGGGCGACGGCGATCACGCCCGCATCCGCGCCATCGCCGACGAGGTGTGCGGTGAGTACGAGGCGCAGGGCGTGACCGGTCGGCCGGTCTTCTGGCGGCGCGATCGGGCACGCGTCATCGCCCTGGCCGACCGGTTCCTGTTCGCGGACGACGATCAGCGGCGAGAGGGCGGCACCCGGCCCGTCGCCGCGGAGTACCGCTTCGGCATCGGCGACGAGGTCCCCCCGGTCGAGGTGCCGTTGCCCGACGGTCGGCGCCTGCGGTTCCGCGGGTCGGCCGACCGCATCGACGAGGGCCCCGACGGGTCGTTCCTCGTCCTCGACTACAAGACCGGCGGCGACCGCGACTACCGCACGCTCAGCGTCGACAACCCCGACAACAAGGGCACGAAGCTGCAGCTCGTCGTGTACGGCCTCGCGGCCCGGGCCCGGGCCGAGCGTCCCGACGCTCCGGTCCGAGCCGAGTACTGGTTCGTGTCCGAGCGGGGCGCCTTCAACCGGCGCGGCTACCCGGTCGACGACGCCGTCGTCGAGCGGGTCACCGCCACGCTCGACACGATCGTCACCGGCATCGAGCGCGGCGCCTTCCCCGCCCACCCGGTCGAGTCGTTCATGGCGTGGGGGCGGTGCCCGTGGTGCGACCCCGACGGCCTCGGCGTCGCCGACCTGCGCAGGGCCTGGGAGCGCAAGCGCCACCACCCGAGCGTGCGGCCCTACGCCGAGCTCGCCGAGCCCGACGAGGCGGCCGCGTCATGACCCGACCCACCGAGCCCTCGACGGCGGGCGCCCCGGCGACGACCGAACGTCCCCCGCCGACCGACCAGGCGGCACGCGACCGCATCTCGCAGGCGCTCGACGAGACCCTGTTCGTGCAGGCCGCGGCCGGGTCGGGCAAGACGCGGGCCCTGGTCGACCGGATCGTCCAGCTCGTGGCCCGCGGCGCGGCCGGCCTCGACCAGGTGGCGGCCATCACGTTCACCGAGAAGGCCGCGGCCGAGCTGCGCGACCGCGTCCGCCGTCGCCTCGACGACCTGGCGGTGCGATCGACGACGACGACGAGGCCGGGGCGGGTGGCGGCGGCGCTCGACGAGCTCGACGGCGCGGCCATCGGCACGCTGCACAGCTTCGCCCAGCGGCTTCTCACCGAGCACCCGATCGAAGCCGGGTTGCCACCCCGCGTCGACGTCCTCGACGAGGTCGCATCGGCCGTCGCCTTCGACCACCGCTGGCGTCGGTTCGTCGACCGGCTGCTCGCCGACCCCGCGGTCGAGCACGCGCTGCTGCTGGCCATGGCCGGCGCAGTCAGCCTCGACCACCTCACGGCTCATCGCCCTGGCCTTCGACCAGAACTGGGACCTCGCCGAGGTCCACGCCCCCGCGCCGCGCCGACGAGGTGGGGCCGTGGCAGGGCGACCTCGCCCGGCTGCTGGCCGAGGCCGACGCGGTCGTGGACGAGTGCGACCACTGCTGCGACGACGACGACCTGCTCCTCGCCGACCTCACGGCGCCTCGCCCAGTGGGTGCGGCGCGTCCGCGACGCCAGCGACGAGTACACCCAGCTCTCGCTGCTGGGCCGCTACGGCGGGCGCCCCAATGCCCGCAAGCGGGGCAGGAAGGACAACTGGCCGGCCTACGACCTCGACGGGCTCCGCGGCCGGTGGGTGCAGCTCGACGACGACCTCGACGAGCTGCGGGGGCGCGTGCTCCTGCAGGCGGTGCAGCGCCTGGCGGTCGACCTCCGCCGGTTCACGCTCGAGTCGGCCGACGAGCGCCGGGCCGCCGGCGAGCTCGAGTTCCACGACCTGCTCGTGCTGTCGCGGCAGATGCTGCGCGATCCCGCCCACGGTCCGGGTGTGCGGGCCGCGCTCCACCGGCGCTACCGCCACCTGCTCATCGACGAGTTCCAGGACACCGACCCGATCCAGATCGAGCTCGCCGTCCTCATCGCCGGCACCGGCGACGCCACCGGCCGCGAGTGGGACGCCATCGACACCCGGCCCGGCCACCTGTTCTTCGTCGGCGATCCCAAGCAGTCGATCTACCGGTTCCGGCGGGCCGACATCTCCTTGTTCCTCCGGGCTGCGGCCCGGTTCGGCGCGGGCGAACGGGGCGTGGCGCTGACCACCAACTTCCGCACCGGCGCCGGCGTGGTCGAGGTCGTGAACCACGTCTTCGGCTCGCTCATCGTCGAGCAGGTGCACGACGGCCTGCCGTCCCAGCCGCCCTACGTCCCGTTCGTGCCCGTGCGCCCTGACGCGCCGACGGGGCCGCCGGTGGCGGTGCTGGGCGCCGACGCTCACGAGGACGAGCCCAACGCCGACGAGGTGCGCCGGCGCGAGGCGGCCGACGTGGCCGAGGCGATCCGCCGGGTCGTGGGCGAGGGCTGGCTGGTCGATCGGGCGCCACAGGCGCCCACGCCCGACTGGCAGCCGGCGCGCCTCGGCGACATCACGATCCTCGTGCCCACCCGCACCTCGCTGCCGGCCCTCGAGGACGCCCTCTCGGCGGCCGGCATCTCCTACCGGGCCGAGTCGGCCTCGCTCGTCTACGCCAGCCGGCTGGTGCGCGACCTCCTCCTCACCCTGCGAGCCGTCGACGACCCCACCGACGAGCTGGCGGTGGTGGCCGCCCTGCGATCGCCGCTGTTCGGCTGCGGCGACGACGACCTCTACCGGTTCCGGCGCGACCACGGGGGCCACTTCGATCACAGCCGGCCGCTCCCCGACGGCGTCACCGATGCCGACCCGGTCGTGGCGGGGCTCTCCTACCTGCGCGAGATGCACCACGAGCGGCGGTGGCTGTCGCCCAGCGAGCTCACCGACCGCATCGTGCGCGACCGCCGCCTGCTCGAGCTGGGCGAGGCCGACGGCCGGGCCCGCGACCTGTGGCGGCGGGTCCGCTTCGTCGTCGACCAGGCCCGTGCGTGGACAGACGCCACGAACGGCACGCTGCGGCAGTACCTGGCGTGGATCCGCCAGCAGACCGCCGAGGGCAGCCGGGTGTCCGAGGCGGTGCTCCCCGAGACCGACGACGACGCCGTGCGCATCATGACCGTCCACGCGGCCAAGGGCCTCGAGTTCCCGGTCACGATCGTGTCGGGCATGTCGACCCGGCCCATGCGCCAGCGCGCCGGTGCCGAGGTCGTCTGGCCCCCGGGCCAGCCGTGCATCATCAAGGTCGGCAGCGCCGTGGTGAGCGACGCCTTCGAGCAGTGGAAGCCGATCGACGAGCAGATGTCGCACGACGAGCGCGTCCGCCTGCTCTACGTGGCGTGCACCCGGGCGCAGGATCACCTCATCGTCTCTCTGCACCGGCCCATCCGGAAGAAGGAGCCCGACGGGCCCGACAAGCTCACCAGCGCCGAGCTGCTGACCCAGGCCCTGGCCGACCGGCTACCGGCGCTGCCCGCCATCGCTGCTCCGACGCGTGCGCCGGCGCCGGCCTCCACCGGGTCGCCGGTCGGCGACGTGTCGCCCGCCACGAGCGCCGAGCCCGCCGACGCACGCCCCGACCTTCCCCCGTTCGACGTCTGGCAGCGCCAGCTCGCCGACGCGCTGGCCGCGAGCCGGCGGCCCCGCACGGTGGCCGCGACCGCCCTCACCGACGACGGCCGGCCCGACGTCCTGGCCGACCCCGGCCTGCACAAGCGGCCACGCGACCTCGACCTGCCGCCGTGGCAGAAGGGCCGGTACGGATCCGCGGTCGGCCGGGCCGTCCACGGCGTCCTGCAGACCATCGACCTCGGAGGCGCCGACGACGACGCCACGGTGGTCGCCGCGGTGGCGTCGCAGGCCGCAGCCGAGGGCATCGTCGGCCACGAGGGCCACGTGCGGGCGCTGGTCGAGGCGGCCCTGGCCTCGCCGACGGTCCGCGAGGCCGCGTCGAACCGCCACTGGCGCGAGGTCTACGTGGGCGTGCCGCTCGGCGGTGACCGCACGCTCGAGGGCTACGTCGACCTGCTCTACCGGCGGGCCGACGGTCTCGTCGTCGCCGACTACAAGACCGGGCCCACGGGGCTCGACGCCGACCTCGATCCGCTGGTCGCCCGCTATCGCACCCAGGGCGCCTCCTACGCCCACGCCGTCGCGGCCGCCACGGGCGAGCCGGTGGTCGCCGTCGTGTTCGTGTTCCTCACCCCCGACGGCCCGATCGACCGGCCCCTCGCCGATCTCGACGCCGCGGTGGCCGAGGTGACCGTGCTGGCGACGGCCGGCGACGACCGGTTGGTGACGACATGACCGCACCGGCGCGGCTCGCCGTCGTGCCTCCGCGGCCCGCCTCCGACGACGGGCTACCGTCGCCGTCCGTGCCCGCTGCCGACGCCTCCTCCGCTCTCGCGGCGGTGGTGGCCGAGCTGCCCCGGGGTGGCGAGGTCCGGCACGGTCAAGACGAGATGGCGCGGGCGATCGCCGAGGCGGTCGAGGCCGGCCGGCACCTCGTGGTCCGGGCGGGCACCGGTACCGGCAAGACGCTCGGCTACCTCGTGCCGGCCGTGCTCAGCGGCAAGCGCACGGTGGTGGCCACGGCCACCCGTGCGCTCCAGGACCAGCTCGGAGCCAAGGACCTGCCCTTCCTCGAGCAGACGCTCGCCCACCCCTTCACGTGGGCCGTCCTCAAGGGCCGGTCGAACTACGTGTGCGTCCAGCGTCTCGCCGAGGTGGCCCCGCGGCCCGTCGCCGCCGACGAGGACGGGTCCGCAGAGGCGACCACCGCCGGTCAGCTGGCGCTCGACGGGCTGGCCGAGCGGGCCGACCCCGAAGAGCTGGCCGCCATCGCGTCGTGGGCGGCCACCACGACCACCGGCGATCGCGCCGAGCTCGACGTCGAGCCCAGCGACTCGGCGTGGGCCGCGGTCAGCACGACGTCGCGCGACTGCCCCGGGGCGGCCCGGTGCCCCCGCGGCGACCGCTGCTTCACCGAGGCCGCCCGCGAGCGGGCGGCCCAGGCCGACGTCGTCGTGGTCAACCTCCACCTCTACGGGCTCGACCTCGCCAGCGACGGCGCGATCCTCCCCGAGCACGACCTCACGGTCATCGACGAGGCGCACGTCGTCGACGACATCATCTCCGCCACCACGGGCGTCGAGATCGGAGCCGGGCGGTTCACGCACCTGGCCCGGCTGCTGCGGGGCATCCTCGCCGAGGCGGGCGACACGATCACCGGCGTGGCCGACTCCGGCCCCGTGCTGTCGTCGGCCCTCGTCCCCCACCGTGACCAGCGGTTGACCGCACCGCTGCCCGACGCGCTCACCGGCGCCCTGGCGGCGGTGCGCCGGCGGGTCGAGGCGGCGCAGACCGCGCTGCGCGGCATCCCCGACGGGGTGGGCGACGACGTCCAGGCCCGTGCCATTCGTGCCCGCCAGGCCGCCACGGCCCTGCTCGACGAGATCGACGCCGTGAGCGCGCCCACCGACGCCCACGTCCTGTTCGTGACCGGGCCCGATCACGCCCCCGCGCTCCGGCTGGCCCCGCTCGACGTCGCCGGCCTGCTGCGCGAGCGGCTGTGGTCCCGCCGCACCGCCGTGCTCACCAGCGCCACCCTGGCGCCGGGGTTCGGGCCGCACCTCGGCCTGCCCCAGCGGGCCGACGAGCTGCTCGACGTCGGCAGCCCGTTCGACTACCCGGCCAACGGCCTCATCTACTGCGCCGCCCGCCTGCCCCGCCCCACCGACCCGCGCTGGCCCGACCTCGCCATCGACGAGCTGGCCGCGCTCATCGACGCCGCGGGCGGGCGCACCCTGGCGCTGTTCACCAGCTACAAGGCGATGGACCGCGCCGTCGACGCCCTGCGCGAGCGGCTGCCGTTCCCGCTGCATCGCCCAGGGCCAGCAGCCCAAGCAGGCGCTGATCGAGCGGTTCGCCCGCGACCCCGAGACCTGCCTGTTCGCCACCATGAGCTTCTGGCAGGGCATCGACGTCCCCGGCCCGTCGCTGTCGCTGGTCACGATCGACCGCCTGCCGTTCCCCCGGCCCGACGACCCGCTGCTCCAGGCCCGGCGCGAGCACGTGGGCGACGGGGCGTTCCTCGCCATCGACGTGCCGCGGGCGTCCACGCTGCTGGCCCAGGGCGTCGGGTCGCCTCATCCGCACGTCGACCGACCGGGGGGCGGTGGCCGTGCTCGATCCCCGGCTGGCGACGGCCCGCTACGGCCCCAAGATCGTCGCCACGCTCCCCCGCATGCGCCGCACGCGCGACCGGGCCGAGATCGAGGCGTTCCTGCGCGAGCTGCGCACGGCCGGCACCGCCGCCGCCTGACCACCGGCGGTTGTGGCGGCCGCGCTCCGGCCCATCCGTCCGGTCAGGTCCGGTCCGGTCAGCCCGTCAGAAGCCCAGGCGGTCGAGGGCGCCGTCGCGGCGCTGCCAGTCCTTGTCGACCTTGACGTGCAGCTCGAGGTAGGCGCCGTCGGGAAGCTGCTGCCGCACCGCGGTGCCGACCTGCTTGAGCACCGAGCCCTTGTGGCCGATGACGATGCCCTTCTGCGACTCGCGCTCGACCAGGATCTCGCACCGGATCACCGGCCACTCCCACTCCACGATGCGGGTGGTGATCGAGTGCGGCAGCTCGTCGCGGGTGACGGCCAGCAGCTGCTCGCGCACCAGCTCGGCGACCCAGAACGCCTCGGGGACGTCGGTCACCATGTCGTCGGGGTAGTAGCGGGGGCCTTCGGGCAGCCGGCCGACGAGGTGCTCCACCAGCGCATCGACGCCCTCGCCGGTGCGGGCCGAGACGGGGAAGTACTCGGACAGGTCGAGCTCGGCCGCCGCGGTGAGCTGGTCGAGCACCGCCCGGGCCGGGGCGGCGTCGACCTTGTTGACCACCACCACGGCGTCGCGCGGCACGCGGGCGGCCACCCACCGGTCGCCGCGGCCGAGAGGCTGGGTGGCGTCGATGACGAACGCCACCACGTCCACGTCGGGGATGGTGCCCTCGGCGGTGCTGTTGAGCCGTTCGCCGAGCGCGGTGCGCGGCTTGTGGATGCCCGGCGTGTCGACGAACACCACCTGGGCGTCGGGCCGGGTGAGCACACCCTGGATGCGGTGGCGGGTGGTCTGCGGCTTGTCGGAGACGATGGTGACCTTCTGCCCGAGGATCTGGTTGAGCAGCGTCGACTTGCCCACGTTGGGCCGGCCGACGAGGGTCACGAAACCCGACCGGAACCCGGGGGGCGCGGCGCCGACGGCGACGCCGTCCCCGACGGACGAGCGGGTGTCGATCTCGGCGACGTCCACGCCCTCGACGGGCGGATCGCCATCGACCGCGGCGCCGTCCCCGACCGGGGGGCCGGGGTCGGCGGCTGCGTCGTCGGGGCCATCGTCCACCCGCCCGACGCTACCGCCGGGGTTCGGGCCCGGTCGCCGGGCGACGCCGCCTCAGCGGCGGTCGGGCGTCAGGTGCCGTCGGTGGTGGCCAGGTTGATGACGGGGTTCTCGCCGCTGAAGATGCCCCACGGCGACTCGAACCCCGGGACCTGCCAGAGGTGCCCCATCCACATCGGGTGGTCGAAGCCCATGCCCTTGTGCCCACCGACCGAGTCGCACAGCTCCTCGGGGGTGCTGTCGGGGCCGACCACGAGCACGCCGATGATGCAGAGCTGCGGGTGGACGTGCCACTGGTCGTTGGGCCCGACGAACCCCTCGGGGGGCTCCTCGCCGAGCCAGCCGTAGCTCAGGCCGACCAGCACCGAGTCGGGCGAGTTGCCGTTGTAGAGCAGCATCTCGGGCTTGGCGGGGTCGAACGTGTCGTCCTGCAGCAGGTCGATGTTGAGGTAGTGGGCGCCGATGCCGGGCACGTACGGCGTGACCTGCATGTAGCCGGCGGCGAGCGGCGTCGGCCGCGGTCGCCATCGCGGGGATCACGGTTCCCGCCGCCCGCAGCTGTTCCTGCAGCTCGGTGATCTCGGCCGGATCGGTGAGCGGCTGCCACACGTCCACGCCGTGGGAGTGCATGGTCGCCTCGCCCTCGGGCGCCTCCTCGGGCTCGAGGGCGTTGGCCACCGACCACTCGACGAACTCGGCGATGCGGGCCTCCCGCTCGTCCTCGGGCAGCCCGCGCAGTGCCCGCGACCGGGTGCGGATCTGCTCGGCGAGATACTCCTCGTTGCGCGTCCGCGCCGCCTCGATATCGGCGTCGGATGCATAGGCAGTGAGGGCGGCGAAGCGCTCTTCTTCCCACGCCGCGCCCGAGGCGGTCTCGCCCGAGGCGCCGTGGGCGTGCCCGGACGCCATCTCGTCGCCGTGCCCGTCGGCGTGCTCGCCCTCGCCGTGGGCGTGGCCGCCGCCGAGGGCGGGGACGACCGAGGCGGTCACGACGGCGATCATCGCCACCGCCGACACGCCGGTCACCGCGGTGGTCGGCAGCCGCACCGGGCGGTCGACCAGCCAGCCGAGGGCGACGGCCAGCGCGCACACGGCGGCGATGACCTCGAGCCCCGAGGCCAGGGAGTCGGGGAAGGCGACGGCCTCGGGCTCCTCGCCGGGCAGCCCGGCCGTGCGGGTGAGCAGCCACAGCGCGGCGACGCCGAGGTTGAGCGCCGCGGAGCCGAGGAGCCAGACCCGGGTCGGGCGCCACGCGAACGCCAGGGCGGCGGCCCCGACGAGCTGGGACCAGCCCACCACCAGGAAGAACACGCCGTGCGAGGTCTGCTCGCTCAGGTGGTCGGGAGCGAAGGCGAAGTGGATGACCGCGGCGCCGAGCATCGCCAGCGCCGGCGGTGATGCGCGCCACGTCGGCGATCGACGACTCGGCGGGCGGTGGTGCCTGGGTCGCCTCCGGCTCGGCTGGTGCCTCGTTGGTGGCGCCCGGTTCCTCGGTCGACGTCATGGCCTCACTCCCCTCCGCGCGGCTGTCCGTATGTTACGCGCGGTAACGCAGGCCGTCACGGGGAAGCAGGTCCCCGACCGATCGGGCGCCTCGTCCCTGGGACGAGTGCTGAGATTCGCTCAGCGCACGCGCTCGATGCGGACCCGGGAGCCGGCGCTGATCTCCTCGAACCCGATCATCCCGCCGATCGACGGGGGCACGAACCGGGGCGGGACGGCGCGGGCACGGCCGACGACGACGTCGGCCGCACCGTCGCCGTCCTCGTCGACGGCCTCGAGCTCGATGACGGTCGAGGGCCGCCGCCCCATCTCGCCCAGGGACGACTCGGCCTCCTCGGCCATGCGGGCGAGGTCACCCGGGCCCGTGCGCGCCCGAGGCGGCACGGGCGGTCGCGTCGTGGAGCGTCGCTCGGAGCGTCGTGGTGGCGTAGAGCCCGAACATCACCTGCATGGCGAAGAACAGGAACATCAGGAACACGAGGAACCCGATCGACGTGCCGAACACCCCGACTCCGCGGTCGTCGAATCGGCCGGACGGGCCCCGGAGGCGTTCGCGCACCGCCAGATCCGTCAGTTGCCGACCTCGCTGATGCGGTCGTTGGTGTCGGACTCGATGTCGGTCCACATGGTGCGGAACCCGACCCACATGAGAGCGCCGAGCGCCGCCATGATGAGCACGACGATCGCAGCGGACACCACCCCCTCGCCCCGATCGTCGGATCGGCGGCGGGCGCGGCTGCCGGGGATGTTGCGCTTGGCGGGAACGGACATGGCACGACCTCTCCTGGATGGGGGACTCGGTCAGGTGTTGGAGAACAGGCGGAGCGCCTCGACGAACGGCACGGCCAGGAAGATGACGCCGGGGACCAGCGCGGCCACCGTGACCGGCACCCAGACCTGCTGGCCACGCCGCTCGATGGTCTCGATCAGCTCGCGGTGCACGTCGCGACGGATCGAGCGGGCCTCGTCGCCGATCAGCCGGCCGAGGTCGCCGGCCTGCCGGTTGAGCGCGAGGACACCCACCAGCCGGCGCAGTGCGTCGACGTCGGCCACCTCGGCCCACTCGCGCAGGGCGTCGACCTCGGTGAGCCCCTGCCGGACCCGCCCGGTGACCCGCTCGAGATCCTGCCCGCACGCTCCTGCGCCTCGCGCCGCCAGGCGCGACAGCGCGGCGCCCAGCGAGTAGCCCGCGCCGAGCAGCATCCCGAGCTGCTCGGCGACCACCGGGAGCTCGAGGAAGATCCGCCGCTGCCAGCGGGCCGACTCGCTGGCCAGGCGCTGCTCGACCAGCAGGAACGCCAGCACGGCCCCGCCGAGCACGAACGCCAGCGCCACGACGCCCGACAGGCCGGCCGCGAGGGCCAGCATGGCGCCACCGATCAGACCGGCGAGCGACCAGGCCAGCTGGCGCACGCGGAAGGCGGTCACGTCGAGCGGCGAGTGCACGCGTTCGAGCCGGACGGCCAGCGCCTCGGTGACGCCGAACGCCCGGGCGACCCGCTCCCCCACCGTCCGGGCCAGCGGCGCGATCACCTGCGCGAACGACGCCGCCGACATCACGGCGCCGCGACGGCGCACGTCGGCGCCGCCGGCCACGTAGGGCGCCACCCGATCGACCAGCGGCCGCCGCCGGAACCAGCGCAGCTCGCTCAGCAGGAGCGTCGACCCCGCGAACAGGGCGAGCGCGACGAGGGCCGCCACCTGCGCGCTCATTCCTGGAACACCCGTTGCTCGGCCGGCAACGCCAGCAGCCGCCCGGCCCACACCCAGCACCCGACGACCGCGGCGATGCCGAGCACCACCATCACCTGGCCGAACGGCGTGGCGTACGCGGCCCGGCCGTTGCCGATGCTCATGCCCGACCAGCGCCATCCCGAGCGGCACGAGCAACGTGAAGCGCCTGGCGAACCGCACGCCGGCCTGCCGGCTGCGCGCGTCCTTGCGCCCCTGCACGTCGAGGACGCGGTCCTCGATGAGCGCCTCCAACCGACGGTCGAGGTCGGTGCCGCCGACCTCGTGCGCGACGAGCAGCGTCTCGCACGCCGCGTCGGCGGTCGGATCGGCCAGCCCCGCCTTCAGCACCCGGACCGTGCGGGCGAAGTCGGTCGACAACAGCCACTCGCGCCGGGCGGCCTCGAACGCGGGCCGCAGGCTGTCGGGCGCGGCCCGGCCCGCCTCGAACAGCGCCTGCGGCACCGACCGGCCGAGCGAGGAGGTCAGGATCCGGATCTCCTCGATGATCCGCGGCCACGACTCCTGCGCCGCCGCCCGCCGCTGCACCCGGCGGACCCGGTACGACGCGGCCGGCACCACGGCGAGGCACCCACCGAGGACGAGCGCCGGCAGCGGTCCGCCGAACAGCGCGAGCCCCACCACGCGCCCCGCCGACGGCGAGGGCCACCGTCACCAGCCCGAACTGGCGGACGTCGACGCCCGCCAAGCCCGCCTGCACGAGCCAGTCGTCGGCCCCTCGCCCGCGGCGGCGCGTCGCTCCGGCCGCGGCCGGACCCGGCCCCAGCCCGCGCCAGCCGAGCACGAGCGCCGTGTACACGTAGAAGACACCAGCGGCCGCGCACGCGGCCAGGAGCAGGCCGGTCACCGCGGTGCTCCCCGCCCCTCGAGCAGGCTCCGGACGTCGAGGCCCGCGTCGGCCAGCGCCCGCGCCGCACGCGCCGGCACGTCTCCCGTCCACGCCAGCGCCTGGTCGGGCGCCCGGGCGGCGGAACACCTCGGTCACCGTGAAGTGGGTGGCGTCGGCCCCGCCCGCCAGGTCCTCGACCATCACCACCTCGGTCACCCGTGGCCCAGCGGCCGTGCGAGCGCACTGGACCACCACGTCGATGCTCTCGCTGACGAGCGAGTTCAGCGCAGCCAGCGGCAGGCCGCCCGACGTGTCGGCCAGCTGGCAGATGAACCGCAGCCGGGTCAGGGCCTGCCGGGCCGACCCTGCGTGGATCGTCGTGTACCCGGTGACTCCCGAGGACAGCGTGAGCAGCAGCGGCAACGCCTCGCGGTCCCGCACCTCGCCGACCACGGCCACGTCGGGCGCCATGCGCAGGAACCCGGCGACCAGTCGCCGCAGATCGACGCCCGGCCGGTCGGACCGAGCGGCGCGGGTCTGCATCTGCGCCACGTTGGGCACGGGGATGTCGGACTCGAACACCTCCTCGGCGACCACGACGCGCAGCGACGGGTCGAGCTCGGCGGTGGTGCACGACAGCAGCGTCGTCTTGCCCGACCCCGGCGGCCCGGCGAACACGATCGACAGCCGCGCCCGCACGCACGCGGCCAGCAGCGCTGCGACCTGGGCGGTCAACATGTCCCGCTCGACCAGCTCGCCGAGGCTGCGGAACGGGATGCCGGTGAACTTGCGGATGTTCACGAGCACGTGCCCGCCGCGGGCGATGTCGCCGTGCACGATGTGGACCCGCGCCCCGTCGTCGAGCTGAGCGTCCTGCAGGCCCTCGGCCGGATCCAGGCTGCGATGCGCGGTCGAGGCGTCGTCCAGCAGCTTGGTGAGCGTGCGCAGGACGTGGTCGTCGTCGTGGAAGACCTCGTCGTGGTAGCCGGACGGGCCCTGGTGACGGCGCACGAACACGGCGTCGGGCGCGTTGACCATCACCTCCCACACGTCGTCGTCGGCCAGCAGCGGGGTCAGCGGGCCGTACCGAGCCAGGTTCCGGAACGCCCGCTCCACGACCAGGTCGGGATCGGGCAGGGCGAAGGCCCGGCGCCCCCGCCGGTGATCGTCGTTCCAGCGCGCCACCTCGTCCGCGATCAGCGCCCGCAGCTTCGCCTCGCCCCCCGGAGCCGCCATCTCGAGCGAGATGTCCTTGGCCCGCTCCTGCACGGTCCGCTCGATCTCGGCCAACGGCGACGCGGCCGCACCACCCATCTTCCGTCCCCAGTCGTGTTCCCAGCACCCACGACCACAGAACGTATGTGGTCCCGCACACACCTTAGGTGGTGAAGCAGAGGGCTCCGAACCGTCGGACGACGTGCACCCACCGCCGCGAGCAGACACCGCGGCGGACGCCTGCCGGGACCACCCCCTGCGGCGGTTGATCACGCGGAGTGGCGTCGGTACGGTCGGTGCGACCCACCAGGAGTGACGGTCGTGCGCAAGCCACCGACGCAACGGCGGAACGACGATCCCGTGCTCCACCAGGGCGCGGTGGCGGTCACGGCGCGGGGCGGTGCGTGATGGGCCTCTCGCCCGTGCGGTCCCGGGCGATGCAGGCCGCGCCGGCGGGGCGCTTCCCTGACTTCTTCGTCGTCGGCCACCCCAAGTGCGGCACGACGGCGCTCTACGACATGCTCAGCCAGCACCCGGAGATCTACATGTCGCCGGTCAAGGAACCACGGTTCTTCGTCGCCGACGACGATCTCCGGCTCCCCCTCCCGCGCCAGACGACGCAGGCGGACTACCTCCGACTGTTCGCCGCCGCCGGGGCAGAGCAACGGACCGGTGAGGCGAGCCCGCAGTACCTCGCGTCCCACTCGGCGCCCGGGGCCATCGCGGCCGCGAACCCGTCCGCACGGATCATCGCGATCCTGCGAGAGCCGGCGAGCTTCGTCCGATCGCTGCACAACCACTACGTGCGCCGTGGCATCGATCGGGCCAGCGATCTGGAGGCCGCGTTCGCCGCCAGGTCGAGCCACCCGCTCTGGCGACACTACGAGGAGCGGGTGCGCTTCGTGGACCAGCTCGAGCGCTACCGGGCGGTCTTCCCTGCGGACCGCGTGCTGGTGCTGATCTACGACGACTATCGCAGGTCGAATCTCGACACGATGCGGCGCGTGTTCCGCTTCCTTCAGGTCGACGAGACGTTCGAGGTCACGCCCCATGACTTCAAGCGAGCGGCCGGCGTCCGGTCCCGCGGCGCGGCCATGGTGTGGCAGCGCCTCATGTCGGGTCAGGACCGCGTGTCCGCCGCGCTCGGAAGGACCGCGCGGGCGGCGCTTCCCCAGCGCGCCCGCGATGCCGTCCGGGCGACGTACAGGCGCACCAACCTCACCCAGGCGCCGGCGGTCGACGAGGCCCTGATGGCGCGCCTGCGGCTGCACTTCGCGCCAGAGGTGCGGAACGTGAGCGCCTACCTGGGTCGCGATCTCGTCGCGCTGTGGGACTATCCGGACGGCTGACTGCCGGCGCGACACGTGCGTCCGCCGGGCTCACAGGTCGTTCCCGTCGTCGGCCCAGCTGCCCAGCGAGCCGGGGGCCACGAGCACCGGCTCGGGGGCGGCCGGGCGCGGGGCCGCGGTGTGGCGGGCCCGGTCGAGCAGGCCGCGCACGGCACCGACCAGCGGCTTCACCACCGGCGCCGGCAGCGGCGGCGGCGTCGCGGGCGGTCTGGGCCAGTCGGCGGCGCTCGGGGACGAACACCGGTGTCGACGCCAGCACCGCGCCGGGCTGGGCGGCGAGGAGCAGTTGCGAGAGGGCGGCGCCGAGCTCGGCCCGCTGGCGCGGCGAGCGCGGGGCCCGGTTGATCACGGGGACGATGCGGCCGGCGTCGACGCCGTGGCCGAGCAGATCGCCGAGCACCCGGAGATGTGAGTGGAGACCGGCCACCCCCGGGACGCCGACCGCCAGCACGAGATCGGCGGCGGCCAGGGCCTGCCGGGCGAGGACGTTGCGGTCCTCGACGTCGGTGGACCCGCACTGCTGCTCGCCCTCGACATCCGCGTCGACGTCGACCACGACCTGCCGGTAGGCGGCGCGCAGCCCGTCGAGGCCCGCGGCGACCGCCCGGGGCCGCAACGCGGTCCAGTCGCGGTGCCGCCGCAGCCCGAGCAGCAGGTCGTACCCGCGCGCCGCCACGGTGAAGCAGAGGGCCCGCACCTCGTGCGGCGGAAGCGCGGCCGTGCGGTGCGCCTCGACGAGCTCGAGCACGCCGGGGACCACGTCCCCTGCGTCGTGCAGCAACGCCTGGTGGGCGTCGAGCGCCAGATCGGCCAGCACGACCAGCCCCCGGTCGCGGGGATCGGCGGCCAGCCCGCCGGCCAGGGCGGCGGCCAGGGTCGACCGACCCGTCCCGCCGGCGCCCGTCACGGCCACGAGCCGCCCGACCCCGTCCCCCGGCCGTGCCGCGGGCGACGGCATCGGCGGGGCGGCCAGGTCGTCGCCGCGGCCGACCGGCCGGGCCACCGAGCCGAGCACGTCGAGCAGGTCGTCGGGACCGAACCCGACGGGCAGCACGGCGTGGACGCCGAGGTCGCGCCACGACCGGGCGGCGCGCCCGTCGTCGGCCGCGACGACCGCGCAGCCGTGCCCGACCGCGACGTCCACGAGGTCGCGGTCGAGGGCGCCGAGACCGGCGTCGACGACCATGGCCGAGAACGGGCGTCCGGACAGCAACCGGGCCCGTGCCTCCTCCCGAGACACGACCTTGACGAAGTCGACCGGGATGGTGGCCGCCGTGGCCCAGCGGGCGACCTCGGCGAACCAGGCCGCCCGCACCCCGGCGAGGCCGAGCACGACGTAGCGCTCGGTCGGCATCAGCCGCCGCCCACAGCGGCGGAGGTGGCGGTGCGAGGCGCGGCGTGGGTGGTCCGCACGAGCGTGACCTGCCCCTCGCGGGCGGCCTGGATGATGGGGGCGCCATCGGCCTGGTCGGGCAGCGCCAGGGTGACGGTGAGCTCGCGGCCGTCGCCGAACGACCCGCCGGCCTCGGTCACGGCCACGACTCGCAGTCTGGTGGCGGCCACGGTGGTCTCGTCCTCGGTGGCGTACACGTCGACCGTGTCGCCGGGACGCAGGCGGCCGTCGACGGCCAGGTCGCGGCCGAGCGTGATCGACACCTCCGCGGCGGGCTCGCCGCCCACCTGATCGCTCACGGCCCCGAGCTGGAGCAGTTGCCCGTCGCCGACCGGCGCCACGAGCACCCGGCCCTCGAGCTCGGCCGGCGCCTCGAACGCGGCCCCCGCCACCCCGGCGGGCAGGTCCATCGGCACGAAGCGGACCGCGTCGGCGCTGACGGGCTCGCCGGGGGCCAGGTCGCGCTCGGCCACCGCGTAGGCGTGGTCGGGCGTGCCGGACGCCTGCTGCCACGAGACGAACGTGCCGACACCGGCCAGCGCGACGAGGACGCCGCCCACGACGGCGCGAGCGCCGGGGATGCCCGGGATGCGGGCGATCACCCGCGCCGGAGGCGGACCCTGCAGGCCCGTGGGCGCGACTCCTTCGTCAGGTCGCGTCATCACCATCGCACGTCGTCTCCCCGGCTCTCCCGGTGTCTCCCAGCGCCCCGCCGTCGCCGCCACACCGCAAAATGGTTGTGGTGGCGCACACACCATACGTGACGGCGAGACCTCGGCCAGGAGTGGACCGAAAAGTGCCCAAACACCATGCGAGGAGGTAAGGTGCCCGTCGTGAGCAACGACGAGACCGACTGGCTCTCGACCCAAGAGGCCGCCCGCCGGTTGGGCATCACCCCCCGCACCCTCTACCGGTTCATCGACCACGGTGAGTTGCCGGCGTACCGCTTCGGTCGCGTCATCCGCCTGAGGGGCCACGAGGTCGAGGCGTTCATCACCCGGTCACGCATCCAGCCGGGCGAGCTCGAGCACCTCTATCCCGAGCCCGCCGGCCGGGCCGACGACGACTCGTAGACGCGGCACCGCCACCCGAGCACCCCCGCTCGCGGCGCGCGCCTGTGGACAACCTCACGAATTCACAGGGTTGCCCCTCTCGTTGCGCACAGCCCGACGGCCGTACCGTCGTGTCATGCCGACGTTCGAGGTGATCCTGCGTGACGGCGCCGTGCAGACCGTCGAGGGTGCGGACGCCTACCAGCAAGAGGGCCCCATGACCACGTTCTTCCGCCGCGGCGACGGGCGTGACGTCATCGACTCGTGGAGCACGCGGATGGCGAGCTACCGCACGGCCGACCTCATGGTCGTGCGCCGGCTCGAGGGCCACCAGGCCCGCGTGCACGCGCTGGCCGGCTGAGCCCGGCGTCCCGACGGCCCACCGCCGCCGGTCAGCGCCCGTTGGCGCTGAAGTGCATGTAGTCCCTCGGGTTCTCCCACTCCCCGCCCCAGCGCCAGCCCATGGCGGCGAACGCCTCGATCGGCCCGGCGCCCGGCTCGAGCATCCCCGGCCGCACGTCGGCACGATCGAGGTAGCTGCTGGCCAGGCCCGGGATCACGCCGCCGTCGCGGACGTACGGGTTCTGGAACGGGTTGACGTCGATGGCCATCCCGTAGGCGTGCTCGGACCAGCGGCTGCTCCCCCGTGTCGGCCGGCACACGAACGCAGCCGTCGTGTTGCCGTCACCGGTGTTCGGTGCGTCGAGGTCGGCCATCGTCGACACCCGCATGTCCTCGATCGGGAAGCGGGCGGCGAACAGCTGCTCGAACACCTGCACGATGCCGTCCGCCGCGTCGCGGTGCACGATCAGCTCGCCGGTGTGGGCGCGGTCGTCGAAGCCCCAGAACGACACCGTGACGTAGCGCAGCTCGTCGAGGGTCACCGGGCAGGCCTCCTGCCAGGTCGAGCGGGCGACGACGTTCGCAGGCACGGGCTGCACCTCGGCGTGGAAGCCGCCGTCCGCGGGCGGCGGCAGCGCGTCGACGGTGGGGAGGACGCGCGGGTCGAGCTCGGGCGGGGTCGGCGGCGGCGGCGCGCCGTCGGGCAGGACGCGGGTGCCCAACCAGTCGGGCCGCGTGAGCGGCGGGGTGGCCGGCGCCGTCGTGGTCGTCGACGCGTCATCCGGCGGCGCGGCGTCGCCGGGCGCCGGTGCGGTGGTCGTCGGATCGTCGCCCGTGGCCGGCCCCGAGGGCGCGCTGGCGCTGCCGCCGGTCCCGCACGCCGCCACGGTGACGGCCACGGCGGCTACCACACACAGCAGTGGTCGACCACGCACCGCCTCGACGGTAGCGAGCCGTCGTCGCGCTCGGAACCCGGGCCGCGGGCGGATCCGGCCTCGCCGTGCGTCACCAGCCGGAGGTCACTCGCCGAGGACGACCGCCACCACCGACGCCAGCGGCACGTACGCCGTCGCCGCCACGCCGGTCCCGATCCGCAGCGTCGCGACGTCCTGCCCGACGGCGCCGACCACCCCCGCGATCGTCTCGCCGTCGGCGGTCACCACCCGCAGGGGCTCGCGCTCGGCGGCCAGCCCGACGAGGACATCGGCCATGCGCAGCGAGGACAGCGGGACGGGGCGATCGCCGGCGACCGCCCGCACCCCCGGCCCGGTGCGCACCGAGCACACCGCGCCGAGGGCCACGACGGCCACGCTTCCCCGCGTGCCCTCGGCCGCCACCGCCACCAGATCGGCGCCGAGCGCACGGACCCGCCCGGCGAACGGCCCGCCCGCCCGGAGGTGCAACCGCACCGGTACGGCGCGGTCGGCCAGGTCGGCGAGCACGCCCGCGAGCGATCCCTCCTCCTCGGCCTGCCGGCGCAGCCACTGCTCACGGGCGCGGGCCTCGGCCGCGGCGTCGACACGAGCCTCCGCAGCCCACCGTTCGAGGCGTTCCGCCCACTCCCCGTCCCGGGGGCCGACGAGGTCGGCCGGGCGGTGAGGCGGGAGCACCGGCGTGACGCTACCCGGAGGCCCGCGCCGCAGCGGCCGGGGATGTGCGTAACCTGGTGCCCTCGTGGCGACCACCCAGGTCAAGATCTCCGTCCCCGGCAACCACCTCATGGCCGACCTCCTCGGCCAGCGCGACGAGTTGCTGCGCGTGGTCGAGTCCGCGTTCAGCGGCGTCGAGATCCACGTCCGGGGCAACGAGATCGCCATCACCGGAGACGAGGCCGACAAGGTCGGGCACCTGTTCGAGGAGCTGGTGCTGCTGCTCGAGCGCGGCCAGCGGCTCGAGCCGGCCAGCGTGGTCCGCACCATCGACATGGTCCGCCACGACGAACGACCGTCCGAGGTGCTCACCGCCGAGGTGCTGCGGTCGGCCCGGGGCCGCACGATCCGTCCCAAGTCGGCGGGCCAGAAGCGCTACGTCGACGCCATCCGCGAGAACGTCATCACCTTCGGCATCGGCCCGGCCGGCACCGGCAAGTCGTGGCTCGCCGTGGCGATGGCCGTGCAGGCGCTCCAGGCCAAGCAGGTCGAGCGCATCATCCTCACGCGCCCGGCGGTCGAGGCCGGCGAGCGGCTCGGGTTCCTGCCCGGCGACCTGGCGGCCAAGATCGACCCCTACCTGCGCCCGCTGTACGACGCGCTCTACGACATGGTCGAGACCGAGGGCGCGCAGCGGCTGCTCGAGCGCGGCACGGTCGAGGTGGCGCCGCTCGCCTTCATGCGCGGCCGCACGCTCAACCAGAGCTTCATCATCCTCGACGAGGCCCAGAACGCCACGCCCGAGCAGATGAAGATGTTCCTGACCCGCATCGGGTTCGGCTCGCGGGCGGTCGTGACGGCCGACATGACCCAGGTCGACCTGCCGACCGGGCGCAGCGGCATGACGCACCTCGAGCGCACGCTGACCGGCATCGACGGGCTGGCCTTCGTCCGCATGGGGTCGAAGGACGTCGTGCGCCACCGCATCGTGCAGGACATCGTCGACGCCTACGAGCGGGCCGAGGCGGCGGACGCCCCGTGAACCCGCCGCCCGACGCCCCACCACCGGGGGCGTCGCATCCCAGCGACGACGCCGACATCCGCCCCGCCACCCGACCGCTCCGCAAGGGGCCCGAGGGCGACGTCCAGGTGTTCGGGGCCGACGAGCAGAACGCGGCGGCCGTCGACGTCGACCGCTGGGTCGCCCTGGCCCGCGACGTGCTGGTGGCCGAGGGCGTCAGCGGCGAGTCCGAGCTGTCGCTGCTCTTCGTCGACGAGGACGCCATCGCCGAGCTCAACGGGCGGTTCATGGACGCCGAGGGCCCCACCGACGTGCTGGCCTTCCCCATCGACGACCCCGTGATCGCCGGGCGGTGGCCCGACGCCGGGTCGGCCGGTCCCGACCGCGACGAGCCGGAACCGGGCGACATGCCCCTCCTGCTCGGCGACGTCGTGGTGTGCCCGGCGGTGGCCGAGCGCCAGGCGCCCACCCACGCCGGCAGCTACGACGACGAGATGGCGCTGCTCGTCGTGCACGGGGTGTTGCACGTCCTCGGGCACGATCACGCCGAGCCCGAGGAGACCGCGGTCATGCAGGCCCGCGAGCGCGAGCTGCTCGACCGGTTCCACCACCGGCGGTGACGGGTGGCCCCCGCCGTTCTGGCGACGTCCGGTGCCGTCGGCGTGTGGACGCTGGTGGCCATCGTCGTGCTGCTGGCGCTGGCCGCGTTGCTGGCGGCCGCCGAGGCGGCGCTCGCCCGGATCACCCGCCCACGCGCCGAGGACCTGGCCGCGGAGGGTCGCCGCCACGGTGACGTGCTCGCCGACGTGGTGCGCCGGCCCGAGCAGACCATCACGACGCTCGTGTTCCTGCGCATCGCCTGCCAGCTCGTGCAGGCCACCCTGGTCGGCGTGCTCGCCAACGACGTGCTGGGCCCCGTCGGGACGGGCGTGGCGATCGCCCTCGACGTCGCGGTCGTGTTCGTCCTGGCCGAGACCGCCCCGAAGACGTGGGCGGTGCTCGATCCCGAGCGCGTCGCCCTGGCGGTGGCGCGCCCCGTGCGGGCGGTGGCGGCCGTCGCCCCCCTCCGGTGGGCCGCCCGGGCGCTGATCGGCCTGACCAACGTGGTGCTGCCCGGGAAGGGGCTGAAGCACGGACCGTTCGTCTCCTCCGACGACGAGCTGCTCGCCGTCGCCGAGATCGGCGTCGAGGAGGGCGTCATCGAGGAGGAGGAACGCGCGCTCATCGAATCGATCATCACGTTCGGCGACACGATCGTGCGCGAGGTGATGGTCCCCCGCCCCGACATGGTCACCGTCTCGGCGCAGTTCCGGGTGGCGGACGTGATGGAGGTGTTCCTCCTCAACGGCTACAGCCGCATGCCGGTGTGCGGCGACGGGCTCGACGACATCATGGGGCTGGCCTACGCGAAGGACCTGATGGGCGCCGAACGCGACGGCAAGCAGGGCGTGCCGGTGCGCGAGCTCGTGCGCCCCGCCCGCTTCGTCCCCGAGACCAAGCGGGTGCCGGACATGCTGCGCGAGATGCAGCGCGACAAGTTCCACATGGCGATCGTGGTCGACGAGTACGGCGGCACCGCCGGGCTGGTCACGCTCGAGGACCTGATCGAGGAGCTGGTGGGCGAGATCACCGACGAGTTCGACATCGACGACCCGATCGTCGAACCGGTGCCGGGCGGCGGCATCCGGGTCCACGCCCGCACGCCGCTCGACGAGGTCAACGAGCTGCTCGGGGCCCGCCTGCCCGATGGCGACTGGGACACGGTCGGCGGCCTCGTCTACGACCGCATCGGCCACGTGCCCCTCGAGGGCGAGTCGGTGGACGTGCCGGGATGGCGGCTGACCGCACAGCGGATCCAGGGCCGCCGCATCGGACGGGTCTCGATCGTCCCACTCGGCGAGGGCGATCCGCCCGCGCCGGCGCGCGGTCGGGGCGACGCCGGCTGATCGCACGGTCCGTCACTGCCCACTGACGGAGCGGAGTACCGTCGTGCGGATGGTGCGAGGTGGGGATCGCCGGCGGGGAGCCACGCGACGGGTCGGCAGCCGCCGCGCCCGTACCGACGCCGGCCAGGTCGGCGGCATCGAGGCGCTGCCGTTCGGGCTGCTGGTCTTCGTGCTCGGCGCCCTGCTGGTCGCCAACTGCTGGGCGGTCGTGGACGCCAAGTTCGCCGTCGACGCCGCGGCCCGCCAGGCCACCCGTTCGTACGTCGAGGCCGAGGTCGGCGGAACCCGGGCGGGCGAGGGCGACACGGCCCGAGCCGCCGAGCAGGTCGCGGTCGAGGCCGGGATGGCAGCGCTGACGGCCCATGGGCGCGACCCCGCCGGCGGCGAGCGTCGGCCTGACCGCGCTCGAGCCCGTCGGGGGCCAGTCCGGATTCACGCGCTGCGCACGGGCGACGTTCACCGCGAGCTACGAGGTGCCCGCGCTCACCCTCCCGTGGATCGGCGGGCTCGGGAACGGCATCGACGTCGTCAGCACGCACAGCGAGCTCGTCGATCCCTATCGGTCCGGGGTCCCCGGCTCGGCCGAGGCGTGCGGATGAGGCGAGGAGCACGGCCCCGCACCGATCGGGCGAGCGTGTTGATGCTGGTCCCTGCGGCGATGCTGATCGTCCTGGTGATGGCGTCGATCGCCGTCGACATGGCACTCGTGCAGCTCCGCCAGCGCCAGGCCCACGACCTCGCCGCCAGCGCCGCCAACGACGCCGCCACGGCCGCGGCCGACCAGGGTGCGCTGCGGGCCGGCCGCTACGTCGTCGATCCCGAGGCCGCACGCGGGGTCGTCGGACAGGTCGTGGCGGCCAGCGACCTGGCACCCGACGTCGTGGGGGCGCCCGCGGTGCGGCTGACGCCCGAAGGCGTCGAGGTCGAGGTGGCGGTCTACGCCGACTACATCTTCGCCGGCGTCGTGCCCGGCGCACCCGACGGCCGGGTCGTGCGGGCGACGGCGACCGCGACGGCGGGGCAGCCATGAGCGGCCACGCTCGGTTCTGATTTCCTCTTGACAACTTTCAGTATTTGTCAGCATTCTTCACTGCATGAACGTGCACGTCACGGTCGACCTCGACGGCGACACCCTCGTCGCCCTCAAGACCGCCACCGGGGCTGAGGCCGTCGATCGGCTGCGCCACGAGGCCACCCGCCTCTCCGACGCCCGCCACCCCGGCGTCGTGGCCCTCGTGTCGTGCCGTGACCTCGAGCCGGCGGTCCCGTCCGGCGGAGGAGCCCCCACCCCGTCCTGCGAGCTGCGCACCGCCTACGCCGGCGAGCCCGTCACGCGGTGGACGGGCTCGGTCGCCGACGTCGGCGGCCTCGCCGCGTCGGTGGCCTCGACACTGGCTGACCTCCACGACCTCGGCATCGTGCACGGGCGCCTCGAGGCCTCGCACGTCCTGCTCGGTGACGGCGGCCGGCCCCGCCTGTGCGGGTGGGCGGGCCTCGACGGTGCGGGCGCCGCCGACGACGTCGCCGCGTGGGGCCGTCTCGTCGACGGCCTGCTGGCCCGGGCCGCGTCGCCACGTCGAGGCCTTCGGGCGGCCCGCGGTGGCGGGCCCGGCGCCCGCCGGGCGCTGGCCGCCCTCGTCGAGCGGTCCACCGATCCCGTCCCCACCCGGCGTCCGTCGATGCGCGCCCTGGCCGACATGGTGATGACCGCCGTGCCCGCCGCCGCCCTCCCCGACGCCGGTGGTCCCCGCGGTGCGGTCCGCAGCCCGGCGTACGTTCCCGCCGCCGCGCCCACCCGGCCGGAGGGCGACACGCTCGACCGCATCTGGTCGTACGCCGGCGAGCCGAGCGAGGACGAGCGGTGGGCGGCCGCCTTCGGACGCGCACCAGCCGACGTCGAGATCGCCTCCCCGCCCGACCTGCCGTACGCCGCCGTCGACGCCCTCGACTGGGCGGCGCCACCGTTCGACGACGAGACCGACCGAGCGCCGTCCGCCGGCGTCCGGCGCGACGGGCAGCCACCGGACCGCGCTCGGCTCGACGGCGACCACCACGACGACGAGCCGCCCGGGCGCCCGCGGTACGACGACCACCGCCACGACGACGCGCCCACCGAGCGCCTGCGGTACGACGACCTCGATGACGAGCGGACCGAGCGCCTGCCGCACGACGACCTCGATGACGAGCGGACCGAGCGCCTGCGGTACGACGACCTCCACGACGACGACGCGACCGACCGCCTGCCGGTACGACGCCCTCGATGATGCCGGGCGACCACGGCGATCCGTCGGCCTTCGACGACGCCGCCGGCGTCTCCGAGGCGACCGACCACCGGTCGGTCCACGACGACCGCACCCGCGATCACGTCCCTGTCGGGCTCCGATCCCCGGTCGTCGCCGCGCCTGTCGAGCACGCGTCCGGGCGTCGCCGCCGGCACGTCGCGGTCGCCGGCATCACAGCCGTGATCGTCCTGGGCGCCGCCGCCCTCGTCGGTCCCACGATCGCCCGCGGGTCGGGGAGCGACGCCGACGCCTCCCGGCCCGCGGCCGACCTGCCCGACTGCCCGGCGGCGACGCCTCCCGCCGCCGATGTCGACGGCGACGGCTGCCGGGAGGCGTTGGTCGTCGACGGGTCGACGGTCGACGCCGGCGTCGCCCGGTGGACGCTCGGCGAGCCGGGCGACCTCGTCACGGTGGGCGACTGGGACTGCGACGGCGAGGCCTCCGCCGCACTGCTGCGACCCGCGTCGGGCGACGTGTTCCTGTTCACCGCGTGGGCCGCGCTGGACCAGCCGGTGACCGTCACCCCCGCCGATCGGGTCACCGGCGGTGCCGCCATCCGGGCCGAGGCGGACGGCAGCGAGCCCCCATGCGACCGCCTGGTGGTCGACACGGCCGCCGGGGGCAGCACGACGGTGGCGGTGCCCGAGTGACCGCCACCGGCCGGCTCGGCGCCACCGTGCGGCTGTCGGCGTTCTGCGCCGGCCTCGTCGTCGCGGCTCGCGTGCTCGTCGCCACCGGCCGGGGATCGCTGTCCATCCCGCTGGGATCGGTCGCCGACATGGACACCTGGGCGGCCACCGCCTCGCCCGCCGAGATGGCGATGGCCGTCGTCCGCCTGCTGGCCATCGCCGCCTGCGGCTACCTGCTGGCGGTCACCGCGCTGGGCGTCGCCGCCCGCGTCGTCCGCGCCCGAGGGCTGGTGGACGCGCTCGACCGCGTCAGCCCCACCGTCGTGCGGCGGCTCGTGTCGGGCGGCACGGGCGCCGGGCTGGTCCTCGGCACGCTGGTGGGCTCGCTGCCGGCCCCCGACCTCGCCGGACCGCCAGGCACCCCCACCGTCGCCGCCGGGCCCGCGGCCCCCGAGCCGGGACCGCCGGCCTTCGGCGCCGTGACCGCGACCATGGCGCGCGTGGCGACCGGCACCGCCACGATGACCCGCACGCCCGGCGCCGCACCGGCGATCGCGCCGACCCCCGGGGAGGCCACCATGACGCGCCTCGACGACGAAGGCGTGCCGACCGCGGCCATGACCCGCGTCGACGAGGCCGGGCCGTCCCCGCAGATCCCTGCCGCCACGTCGCCAGCCGTCCCGGTCGCCGCCCCGACAGCCCCGACGAATCCGGCGACGTCCGCAACCACCGCGCTCCCGGCCACCCCGGCCCTGCCCGCAGTCGATCCTGCGACGTGGCTCGTCGAGCCCGGCGACTCGCTGTGGGCGATCGCCGAGGACGTCGTGCGCACGGCGCGAGCCGACGCGTCCGATCGCACGGTCGCCCGCTACTGGCGGTCGCTGGTCGAGGCGAACCGCGCCCAGCTCGTCGACCCCGGGAACCACGACCTGCTCGTCCCCGGGCAGCAGCTCGTCCTGCCGCCGTTCGCCCCCTGAACCGGCGCCCGAGGTCAGTCGCCGGCGGATTCGATCCAGCGGGCGGTCATGCGGTCGAAGCGTGCCTCCCGCTCCCCCACCACGGCCGCGTCCAGCGCCTCGGCCACCGCGGCGTCGAGAGCGTCCTGACCCTCGGGCACCACCTCGTCGATCACGCCCAGCCGCAGCAGGTCGGCCGAGGTCAGGCCGAGCAACCCCGCGACCTTGGGCCCTTGGGTGGGGTCACGCTCGAGGATGGCGGCGGCGCCCTCGGGGCCGATGACCGAGAACACCGCGTGCTCGGACATGAGCAGGCGGTCGGCGTAGCTGAGGGCGAGCGCGCCGCCGCTGCCGCCCTCGCCGACGCACACCGACACCACCGGGGTCGGGCACTCGGCCAGCGCCTGCAGCGTCCGGGCGATCTCTCCGGCGAGGCCGTCCGCCTCGGACTCGGGCGACGGGTCGGCGCCCGGGGTGTCGACCAGCGTCACGATCGGCAGCCCCAGCCGGCCCGCCAGCCGCACCGCGCGTTGCGCCAGCCGGAAGCCGTCGGGCGTCGGGCGGCCGTCCCCGTGGTACCGGTCGGTGGCGACGACGACGCACCGTCTGCCGGCGACGGTGGCCAGGCCCGCTCGGACCACGGCGTCGGGCCCCCGCAGCTCGCTCCACGACGAGCACAGCCGAGCGGCGCGGTCGATGCCGGTGGGACGCCCGACGGCCCGGGCCCGCACCACCTCGCCCCAGGCCCCGTCGTCCCCGGGGTCCGACCAGGCCGGCAGGGGGCGGGTCGGGAGGGGCTGGTCGGTGAGGCCGAGGGCGGCGTCGATCCAGCCCGCGACCGCGGTGGCCGGGAGCAGGGCGTCGACGAGACCGGCGGCATGGGCCGACTCGGCGGTGTGCGACCCGAGGGGCAACGCCTCGCCCAGCGCACCCTCGGCGACCCGCGGCCCGGCGAAGCCGATGACGGCGTGCTCGACCGCGGCGCGCAGGTCCACCAGGGAGGCGTAGGACGCGTAGACGCCGCCCGTCGTCGGTGACCCGTAGACGGCGAGCGACAGCAGGCCCGCCCGGGAGTGGCGGCTGGCCGCCGAGGCCGTGCGGGCGAGCTGGGCGAGGGCGACCATGCCCTCCTGCAGGCGGGCGCCACCCGACCGGGTGGCGACCACGACGGGCAGGCGCAGCTCGCGGGCCCGGTCGTAGGCCCGGACCACCCGCTCGCCCACTGCGGCACCCATCGTGCCGCCGAGCACGTCGAAGCAGCCCTCGATGTAGGCGTAGTGCTCGGTGCGCCCGGTCGTCACCGCCTCGCCGGTCTTGGCGAGGGCGCGCCGGCGCTCGTCGTAGCCGGGGAAGCCGAGGGGATCGCCAGCGAGCAGGTCGGAATCCCACTCCTGGACCGACGCGTGGAAGGGCATGGCGGGGAAAGTTTCGCACCCGCCGTGCAACCTTCTCCACACCGACCGGGGTCAGTGCGAGGCGGAGCGCCACCTCGTTGGCGAGCAGGCGGCCACGTACGGTCAACACGGCCCGGTCCCCGTCCACCGCCACCAGGTCACCGAGGTCCTCGATCGGCAGGGCCGCCGCCGGCACCCCCGAACGGGTGCGGACCGCGAGCTGCAGCGCCTCGAGCCGCCGCTCCTCGGGGTCGAGGCGCTCGCCGGCCGCCTCGGGCGACCGCCCGGCCTCGATCGCCTCGATGTACCGCTCGGGCGTCCGCACGTTCCAGAAGCGGCGGCCGCCGCGGTGCGAGTGCCCGGCGCAGCCGAAGGCCTGGTACTCGCCCATCGACCAGTACAGCTGGTTGTGCCGGCACTCGTGGCCGGGCCGGGCCCAGTTCGAGATCTCGTACCAGCGCAGTCCGGCCGCCTCGAAGCGCTCGACGGCCACCAGGTACTTGTCGGCCTGGTCGTCGTCGTCGGGGTGGCGCGCCACGTCGTCGGCCAGCGGCGTGCCCGGCTCGACGGTCAGGGCGTAGGCGCTGACGTGCGGCGGGTCGAGCGCGAGCGCGCTCGTCGACCGTGCGCGTCCAGTCCTCCACGCTCTCGCCCGCGCCCCCGTAGATCAGGTCGAGGTTGAACGTGGGGATGCCCGCCGCCCGCACCAGCGCCACCGCGCGGCGGACGTTGTCGGGATCGTGGGTCCGTCCGAGCCCGTGCAGCACGTGATCGACCATCGACTGCACGCCGAGGCTGATCCGGTTGACGCCGCCGTTGGCGTACGCCGCAGCCAGCTCGGGGGTCACCGTGTCGGGATTGCACTCGACGGTGACCTCGCACCCGGGGGCACGGGGCACCGCGTCGAGCACCGCCACCAGGTCGGCGGGAGACACCAGCGAGGGTGTCCCCCCGCCGACGAACACGCTGGTGGCGTGAGGCATCCCCGCGGCGACCGCGCGTTCGACGTCGCGGCGGCACGCCTCGAGGTAGGTGCTCTGCAGGTGGTGCCGGTCGGTCCAGGTCGCGAACGCGCAGTAGTCGCAGCGCTCCGCGCAGAACGGCACGTGCAGGTAGACGCCGAACGGCGACGGTGCGGCGGGCGCGCGCTCGGCTGTCGTGGGGGTCGTCCCCCGGCTCAGCGGACCAGGCAGAGCCCCAGGCTGTCGAGCCTGGCCGGCACCTGGTCCGGGTGGCAGTCGAGGATGCAGGCCATGGCCCGCAGGTCGTCGCGCCGGATGGTCAGCATGCGACCGTTGTAGTCGCCGCGCTGGACCTGGATCATGCGCAGGTACCGGGTGAGCATCTCGCCCTCCTGGCCGCCGAGCTGCTCGACGGCGCCCAGGTCGATCGTGACCGGACGGTCGTCGCGACGCGGGCCCCGCATGCGCTCGGTCAGGTCGACGACCTGGTCATCTGCGGTCGGCCCGCGGATGCCGAGCTCGTCGTCGCTGGGCAGCATCTGGTCGACCGGGACCCGGTAGAACCGGGCCAGTCGCTGCAGGCGCGGCACCGAGATGGCCCGCTCACCTCGCTCGTAGGCCCCCAGCACGGATGCCTTGAACTCGTGTTCCGATGCGGCCTCGACGTCCTGCAACGACAGGTGCTTCTGGCGGCGGATCGAACGAAGTCGGGCGCCGACCTTGGCGGCGTACCCGCTGTCGCGTTCGACCTCGATGTCGGTCTCCATCGTTCTGGTTCCTCCTCGGCCGAGTCCCCAGACCACGGCCACACCCAGGCAGTTGGCCCGGGCGGACGCCGGGCCGACAGACGCCTACTCTACGCACTGAGATGAGCCACGGACAATCACTGCGCGTCAACCTTTGCGTGGGAAGACAAGATGACACGGAGCGCAGTGAGCACACCGAGGTCACACGGGGTGACCGGAGCTGTGCCGTTCCTGCACGAGGTGGGCGCGCAGGGCCGCCAACAGCGCGCCGGCCGTGATCGCCGCGGTCTCCGCCCGGAGCACGTTCGGGCCGAGCCGACCCGCGGCAGCCCCGCCGCACGCTCGGACGCCGACCATCCGCCCTCGGGCCCGACCAGCACCGTCGGGTGGTCGAGCGACGGTCGCGTCCCCATCGACATCGGCCAGCGCCGCGCCCGGGAGGTCGACGACATCGGCGAAGGTCGCGACCGGATCGACCCGGGGCAGCCTCGTGCGCCGGCACTGCATCGCCGCCTGACGAGCGATCTCGGCGAGGCGTCGCGCCTGCTTGCCGGCCTTGGCGTCGTCCCAGCGCACGACGCCACGCTCGGCCACGAAGGGCACCAGGCGGTCGACCCCGATCTCGGTCAGCTTCTGGACCGTGAGCTCGGGTCGCTCGCCCTTGACCAGCGCGAACGCCACGGTGAGCGGAGGGTCGGGCCGCGGATCGGACACGACGCCGCCGGCGCCCTCGACCTGGGCGCCGTCGCCCAGGCGAGCCGCCCGCCAGCGCCCGGCGCCGTCGGACACCGTGACCGGGTCCCCCGGGCCGAGCCGCACGCACCCTGGCCAGGTGGTGGTGGTCGTCGTCGGACAGGCGCGGGCGGTCGAGGTCGTCGACGAAGGCGTGGGCGCGCGCGGTGAGCGGGGTCACCGCCGGCGACGACGGCCCGCTCAACCGCCCTACTTGAACGCCGAGCGGATCTTGGACATCAACCCGCTGGGCGGCGGTGCCACCTGCTCGCCGCGCAGCTCGGCCAGCCGGCGGACGACCTCCTCCTCCTCGTCGGAGAGATCGGTCGGCACGTCGACGACGGCCTCGATCAGCAGGTCGCCGCGGCTGCGGCGCTCGAGGTGCGGCACCCCGCGGCCCCGCAGGCGGAACGTGGTGCCCGACGCCGTGCCCCGCGGGATGTCGAGCTCCTCGACGCCGTCGAGCGTCTCGAAGTCGAGCGTCGTCCCGAGCGTGGCCTGCGTGTAGGGCAGGTGGACGGTCGTGACCAGGTCGGCCCCGTCGCGCTCGAAGCGCGGGTGGGGCGCCACCCGCAGGTGGACGTAGAGGTCGCCGGACGTCCCGCCGCGTGGGCCGACGGCTCCGCGACCCGACAGCCGCAGGGTCGAGCCCGTGTCGACGCCGGCCGGGATGTCGACGGTGTAGGTGCGCTCCTCGACCGCTCGGCCCTCGCCGCGGCACTCGGCGCACGGGCTGGCGATGATCTGCCCGGAGCCGCCGCACCGGGCGCACGGGGACGACGTCACCATCTGGCCGAGCAACGACTGGCGCACCCGCTGGACCTGGCCGGTGCCCTGGCACTCGTAGCAGGTGACCGGATCGGTGCCGTCGGCCGCGCCGGTGGCGTCGCAGGCGGCGCAGGCGACCGCCGTGCGCACCGTGACGGCGTGCTCGCAGCCGAACACGGCCTCGGTGAACTCGAGGTCGGCCACGACCTCGAGGTCGGTCCCCCGGGGCGGTCCGGCCGGCCCGCGGCGACCGTGCCTCCGCCGAACGGGCTGCCCCCGAAGAACGCGTCGAAGATGTCGCCGATGCCGCCGAAGCCGCTGAACGGGTCGGCCGACCCGCCGTTCACGCCCTCGGGCCCGAACGTGTCGTAGCGGCGCCGCTTCTCGGGGTCGGACAGCACCTCGTAGGCGTGGGCCACCTCCTTGAACTGCGCCTCGGCCTCGGGGTCGCCGTGGTCGGTGTCGGGGTGCAGCTCGCGGGCCAGGCGCCGGTAGGCGCGCTTGATCTCGTCGGCCGTGGCGGTGCGGGAGACGCCGAGCAGCTCGTAGTAGTCGGTGGCCACGTTCTCCCTCAGCCCTCGGTCAGGCGGTCGGACAGGCGGCTGCTCACCACGGCCACGGCCGCCATCGCCTGCGGGTAGTTCATGCGGGTCGGGCCGAGCACGCCGATGGTGCCGGCGCGCTCGCCCTCGATGTCGTAGGGGGCGACCACCAGCGCGCACTCGGCGAGCGGCGCCACCCCGGTCTCGCTGCCGATCGCCACGGCCAGGCCCCGGTCGATCACGTCGCGGAGCAGGGACACGACGACGAACTGCTGCTCGAGGATGCCGAGCACCTCGCGGACCGTCTCGATGGCGTCGAACGCCTGGGCCATGCGCGCCGTGCCGCCGAGGTAGACGTGGTCGGGGTCGTCCTCGGGTCGCTCGGCCAGGGCGGCCACGGCCCGGTCGACGAGCGTGTCGGTGTCGGCGTCACCCGTCGGGGGCACCACGAGGGCCTCGCCCCGGCGGACGCCCGACAGGCGGGCGGTCAGGTGCGCGGTGGCGGCGGCGACGCGCTCCTCGCCGATCGACTCGGGCACCTCGATGGTGTGCTTCTCGACGGTGCCGTTGGACAGCACCACGACGAGCAGCGAGGCCGTGGGGCCGAGCGTGACCAGCTGGACCGAGCGGACGGTCGCCTCGGCCGGGCCCGGGGCGACCACCACGCCGGTGAGGTTGGTGAGGTTCGACAGCAGGCGGCTGGTCTGGGCGAGCATCTGCTCGACCTCGCCGTGCGCCCGGGCGAAGAAGTCGCGCACCTCTTCCGCCGACGGGCTCGGGAGTCGGGCCGGTCGGCGCAGGTGGTCGACGAAGAAGCGGTAGCCCTTCTCGGTCGGCACCCGGCCGGCCGTCGTGTGCGGCTGGCGCAGGTAGCCGTCGGCCTCGAGGCCGGCCATCTCGTTGCGCACCGTCGCCGACGACACGTCCACGCCCGGGGCCGAGGCGACGTGGCCCGAGCCCACCGGCTGGGCGGTGTCGATGTACTCCTCCACCACTGCCCGGAGGATGGCCGATTTGCGTTCGTCGAGCATGGTCACCGTCGTCACGATGGGGGACCCGCAGTCCGCTGCCGCGGCGACCCCCAGGTAGCAGTCGAGTGTACCGAGTGCTAACGAGCGCGGAGCGGCGCAGTGCAC
Source organism: uncultured Acidimicrobiales bacterium (assembly GCA_963778415.1). Classification (GTDB taxonomy): domain Bacteria; phylum Actinomycetota; class Acidimicrobiia; order Acidimicrobiales; family VFJN01; genus ZC4RG19. Next base: position 490,146 of record CAVZUI010000005.1, on the reverse strand, counting down.
CGTTGCGTGTTCGGCGGCTGCGCCGCCGAAGGTCGAACGACGCGGCATCTCCGCTCCTGGCGCCTTCGGCGCCGGGCCGCTGGGCCCCAGCCGCGCGGAGCGGCGCAGTGCACCGTTGCCGTTCGGCGGCTGCGGTGCCGAGCTCAGTCGTCGAGGCGGAGGGCACTGATGAACGCCTCCTGCGGAACCTCGACGCGGCCGATGTTCTTCATGCGCTTCTTGCCCTCCTTCTGGCGCTCGAGCAGCTTGCGCTTGCGGGTGATGTCGCCGCCGTAGCACTTGGCCAGCACGTCCTTGCGCTTGGCCTTGACCGTCTCGCGGCCGATGATGCGGCCGCCGATGGCGGCCTGGATGGGCACGTCGAACATCTGGCGCGGGATCAGCTCGCGCAGCTTCTCGGACATGCGCCGGCCGTAGTCGTAGGCCTTGTCCTTGTGGACGATCGTGCTGAAGGCGTCGGCGGCGATGCCGTTGAGCAGCACGTCGACCTTGACCAGGTCGGACGGCGCGTAGCCGGCGGGCTCGTAGTCGAGGCTGGCGTAGCCCTGGGTGCGCCTCTTGAGCTGGTCGAAGAAGTCGCGGACGACCTCGGCCAGCGGCAACCGGTAGACGAGCTCGAGCCGCTCGGGCGAGAGGTACTCCATGCGCATCATCTCGCCCCGACGGGTCTGGCACAGCTCCATCAGCGTGCCCGTGTACTCGGTCGGCGTGAGGATCGTGCAGATCAGCCACGGCTCCTCGATGCGCTCGATCGACGCCGCGTCGGGCATCGCCGACGGGTTGTCGATCTCGATGACCTCGCCCGTCACCGTGTGGACCTCGTAGGCGACCGACGGCGCCGTGGCGATGAGGCTGAGGTCGAACTCGCGCTCGAGCCGCTCGCGGACGATCTCCATGTGCAGCAGGCCGAGGAAGCCGCAGCGGAACCCGAAGCCGAGCGCGCCCGACGTCTCGGGCTCGTAGGTGAAGCTGGCGTCGTTCAGCCGCAGCTTCTCCAGCGACTCGCGCAGGTCGCTGAACTCGTCGCCGTCGATCGGGTAGAGCCCGCAGAACACCATCGGCTTGGGGTCCTGGTAGCCCGACAGGGCCTCGGTCGGCCGGCCGCCCCGCCTCGGTGACCGTCTCGCCCGACCGGGCCTCGCCCACGTCCTTGATGCCGGCGATGAGGTAGCCCGTCTCGCCGGGGCCGAGGCTGCGGACCGGCAGGTTGGTCGGGCGCTGCGCACGCCGACCTCGTCGGCGTCGTGGATCGCGCCGGCCTGCATGAACCGCAGCCGGCTGCCCGTCGTGAGCGAGCCGTTGACGACCCGGACCGACGAGACGACGCCCCGGTAGGGGTCGTAGTGCGAGTCGAAGATCAGGGCCTGCAGCGGCTTGGTCGCGTCGCCGGTCGGCGGGGGATGCGCTCGATCACCGCGTCGAGCAGCTCGCCGACGCCCGCGCCCGTCTTGGCGCTGATGCGCAGGATCTGGTCGGCCGGGATGCCGAGCACCTTCTCGATCTCGGCCGCGTAGCGGTCGGGATCGGCCGCGGGCAGGTCGATCTTGTTGAGCGCGGCGACGATCTCGAGGTCGTGCTCGAGGGCCAGGTAGCAGTTGGCCAGCGTCTGGGCCTCGATGCCCTGGGCCGCGTCGACCAGGAGGATCACGCCCTCGCACGCGGCCAGCGACCGCGACACCTCGTAGCCGAAGTCGACGTGGCCGGGCGTGTCGATCAGGTCGATGACGTGGTCGCGATAGTCCGAGCCGCACCGACTGGAGCTTGATCGTGATGCCCCGCTCGCGCTCGAGGTCCATCGAGTCGAGGTACTGGTCGCGCATCTCGCGCGGGTCGACCGCGCCCGTGAGCTCGAGCAGGCGGTCGGCCAGCGTCGACTTGCCGTGGTCGATGTGGGCGATGATGGAGACGTTGCGGATGCGATCGAGGTCCATAGGGGGAGTCACGCGAGCGTAGCGGCGCGGGGTCTCGGCCCCCGATCCCGGCCCGGAGCCTCCGCGAGGTGACATCTCGGCCACGCCCCCGCTACCCTGTCCCGGCTATTTCGAAGCCGGTCCGCAGTCGAGTGAAACGCGAGAAGCCCCCGTGGCGAACATCAAGAGCCAGATCAAGCGCAACAAGCAGAACGTCGAGCGCCACGAGCGCAACAAGGCCGTGCGCTCCGAGCTCAAGACCCGCGCCAAGTCGGCCGTCACCGCCGCCGAGGCGGGTGCCGACGACGCCGACGAGCGCCTGCGCCTCGCCATCAAGCGCATCGACAAGGCCGCGGCCAAGGGCGTGATCCACAAGAACCAGGCCGCCCGGCGCAAGTCGCGCCTGGTCGCCAAGACCAAGGCCGCCTCGGCCGACAGCTGAGCGCCGACGGTCGCGGCTGTCGCCGCACCCCGTCGACACCCCTCCGATGCCGGGCCTGTCCGCCCGGCATCGCCGCGTCCGGCCGAGGCGCGCGGCGGGACCGTCAGCGGGCCAGGCGCGGCGAGCCGGGCGACGAGGACCTCGAGCACGAGGTCGTCGGGCCAGGCCTTGCCGCCTCGCAGGTCGAGGTCGGCCCCGGCCAGCAGGTCGACGGCCCGCACGACCCCGTCGTGGCCCAGCCTGCGGGCCTGGGTCAGCGCCTTGCGGGCGGGGAACGTCGAGCCCTTCAGGCCGAGCACGCGGGCCGCGTCCTTCTCGCCGGTGACCTCGGCGCCGTCGAGCATCAGCATGCGGCCGTAGTGGTTCTGCAGGGTCGCCATGATCTGCAGCGCGTGGCGGCCCCCACCCTCGGTCATGCGGTGGAGCTTGGCCGAGCGACGTGCGGATGTCGCCCTTGTCGATGGCGTCGGTCAGCTCCCACGGCGGCACGCCGCCGGCCTCGCCGAGGAACGGCTCGATGTCGTCGACCCCGAGGCGGGCGCCGGCGCCGAACGAGCCGACCAACGTGGCCAGCACGCCGACGAGGCGTTGCGGGTCGTCGCCGAGCCACTGGGCGACGCGCTCGGTGGCCGCCTTGTCGAGGCGGAGGCCCGAGGCCGCCACCTGCTCGTCGATCCACCCGGCCAGCTTTCGGCCGGGGCTGACGTCGACGACCACCCCGCCGCTGGCGGCCACCGCCTCGGTCAACGACTTGGGGATGCGCCCGCCCGACCACACGAGCACGAGCGAGGTCGAGGGCAGCGGGTCGGCCAGGTAGTCGACCAGCGGCGCGACCTGGGCGGCCTTGGTGAACATCTCGATGTCGCGCCCGACGACCACGCGCCGGTCGGTCAGGAACGGCGGGGTCTGCGCCGCGTCGACGAGGGGGACGATCGTCGTGTCGGAGGCGTCGGGCGGGGCGAAGCGGTCGCGGCCGACCTCCTCGACGGCGAGCCCGGCGTCGAGGTCACCGGTGAGGGCGTGGACGATCCGGTGCGCGGCGTCGCGGAGCAGCACCTCGTCGTCGCCCTTGACCAGGTGCACGGGCGCGTCGGGGGTCACGTCGGTCACGGACGATCCCGCCCGGCGTCGTGGGGGCGGCGAGCGGCGAGCACGGCGCCGAGCACCTCGGCCACGCGGCGGCTGCGACGCACGTCCGCGGTGCGGAGGAGCCGGCACCCGTCGGCGACGGCCAGCGACTCTGCCGCCAGCGCGTCGCCCACCGGCAGGCGGGTGGAGTCGAAGGCCGTGGCGACGCCGGCTGCGGCCGCGACGGCCACGGCCCACCGCCACCGCGCCCGGGTCGCTGACGACCGCGGCGAGCGGCACACCGACGTCCCGGAGCTCGGTCGCGGTGGCGGCATCGATGGCGTCGGGGGGCACGAGCGCCAGCGCGGCGCCCGGCCCGACCCGCGGCGGCGGCCGCGTCGAGCGAGGCCGCCGTGACGACGACCGGGACGGTGGCGGCGCCCACGGCCGGGCCGACGAGACGGGGTCCGAGCGAGACGTCGACGAGGTCGGCACCGGCGGCCGCGACCGCCCGCGCCGTGGCCGCGACCTCGTTCTCGCGCCCGAACCGCGGCGGCGGCACCACCCCCGCCACCAGGACGCGGTCGTCAGGTCACCGAACACGGACCCGCCCGGGCGATCGACGTCGTCGACGCGCGGCGACGGGTGAGGCAGGGTCACGAGCGCCGAGGATACGTCTCGGGCGGGCCGGTCCCGGGACGGTTCCCCACGCACCACGACGTCACGGGGACCGGCCTGCGGGAGGCGGGGCAGCCACTCGTTCGAGATCGACCGTGAGGCGCTCGGTCACCTCGGTGGCCCGGAGCCGGAGACCACCGACCTCGAACGCCGGCGCCCGCCGGCGGCGCCCGTGCGCCCGCCAGCGCCGGAGAGGCGGAGGCGGACGCCAACCCGGACCGCGGCACGAGCACCGCGCTCCCCCGCCAGCGCTGCCGCAGAAGGGCGGCGACCTCGAGCGCGGCCCGCGACGGCGTGCGCACCACGACGAGGTCGAGGCGGTCGACGCCCGCTCGACGGAGGCCGTCGAGCACCGCCGACGGCCGGGCCCGCCCGTCGAGCACGACGACGGTGGCGCCACCGGCCCGCCAGGCCTCGGCGCCGACACCCAGCGGCGAGGCCGGCCAGGTCGGGCCCGGGGCCGCCCACCGACAACGCCGCCACCGCGACCGTGGCCGTGGCGACCAGCCAGCCCGCGTGCGTCCGTCGCGACCGCCAGCGGTCCCCGTCGCCGCGCGGACGGCCACGGGCCCCGACACGCACGCCCTGATCCGGCGCGCTGCTCGACTCGCCGCGACCGAGCGGGCGGCCCGACCTGCTCGACCCGGTCCACAACAGCACCCCGGCCACGGCCAGGGCGGCGAGGTGGGACGATCGGAGGTCGCCGAGCGGCCACCGCACGGCGGCGGCCGCCACACCGTCGAGCCAGCTCAGCAGGACCCTGGTCGGCAGGTGGATGGCACGGGCCACCGGCCCACCCGCCACGCCGGCCACGAGCCCACCCGTGAGACCCCAGACCATGATCGGCCCGGCGACCGGCGCGGCGAGCAGGTTGGCCGGCAGCGACGCCAGCGGCACGCTGCCGAACGTGGCGACGAGCAACGGCGACACCGCCGCCTGGGCCGCGATCGTGACCGCCAGCGGCGTCGCCAGCCAGCCGCGGACCCGGTAGACGCCGCTCGAGCCGCCCCGCGGCCACCACGATGCCCCCGGCGCCCAGCACCGACAGGCGGAACCCGAGCGACGTGGTGAGCAGCGGATCGACCAGCACCATGGCGGCGACGCCCAGCGCCAGCGTGCGCACCGTCGACGCCGGGCGACCGAGCGCCACCCCGACCGCCGCCACCGCGGCCATCCCGGCCGCCCGGAGCACCGAGGGCTCGGCGCGGGTGACGAGGGCGAAGCCGGCGAGCACGGCCAGCGTGGCCACCAGCCGCGGGCCGAAGGACAGGCGCGACAGCAGCGGCGCCAGCGATCACCATGACGAAGGCGATGTTCTGCCCCGACACGGCCAACAGGTGCGTCAGGCCGGCGGCCCGGAAGGCGTCGGTCATGTCGGGCGGCTGCGCCCGGTCGTCGCCGAGGGTGAGGCCCGCCAGCAGGCTGCGCTGGCGCTCGGGCAGCACCTCGGCGCCCGCCGCCAGCGTGCGGCGCAGGCCGTTGGCCGCGGTGCTCGCCGGGTCGCCCGGACGCCACCCGACGACGGTGTCGACCACCAGGCGGCCCGCGATGTGCCGGTGGCGGACGAAGCGCTCGTACGACCCGGGACGCTGCACCGAGCCGATCACCGTCACCCGCTCCCCCGCGAGGCGGTCGTCGAGCGCGGCGGCGGCCGAGGAGCGGGCCACCGCCCGCAACCGGCGGTCCCCGAGACGCACGTCGACGCTGATGCCGCCCCGCCCGTCGGGATCGGGGTCGCTCACGAGCGTCACCTCCCCCCGCACCGGCCCGGTGTCGAGCGGGGCGTCGAGGCCCGCCACGCTGCGCTGACCGAGGGAGGCGGCGAGGAGCGCCAGGCCGGCGCACACCAGCGCGGGCGGCGCGGGGTGCGGGCGCCGACCGAGCGCCCACGCTGCGACGACCACCGTCGGACCCGCCGCCAGCGCCACCGTCGGGAGGTGGCCGTCGACCGCGACGAGGGCGGCGGCGAAGACGACGGCGCCGAGCACGACCGCCCACCGATCGCTCACGTCGAGCCGCCGATCCGACTCGCGTCGAGGCGCGCGCCGCCTGCGCCCACGGTCACACCGTGGCCCGGTCGCGGAGCTGCTCGAGCTTGGCCTCGCCGATGCCGCGCACGTCGAGCAGGTCGTCGACCGAGGCGAAGGGACCGTTCTCCTCGCGGTGGGAGACGATCGCCTCGGCCGTCGCCGGGCCGACCCCGGGCAGCTCCTCGAGCTCGGCCGGCGACGCGCGGTTGATGTCGACCGGCCCGCCCGCACCCGCGGCACCACCGGCGTCGGGCGATCCGGGAGTCGCCGGCGCCGTCCCCACCACCTCGGGTGGCGCCTCACCGGGACGGAGGACGACGACCTGCTGCCCGTCGACCAGGACGGCGGCCAGGTTCACGCGGGCCAGGTCGGCGTCCGGGGCCGCCCCACCCGCGGCGTCCACCGCGTCGATCACCCGCGACCCGGTCGGCAGCCGCTGCACGCCGGGGGCGGCGACCGCGCCGATGACGTGCACCACCACCTCCGTCGCCGGCGTCGTCGAGCCCGGGCCCGCCGGCTCGCCGCCCGGCCCCGAGCCGCCGGGCGCGCCGGAGGACGCCGCGCCTGACTGCGTGTCGACCGTGGGGCTGCCCTGGCCATCAGCCGGCTCGGCCGCCGGTTGCGCCAGCGGCAGCTCGACCTCGGGCGGTGCCGGCGCCGGCGTCACGATCCGCCAGGCGACGAGGGCGACGACGGCGATCACGACCACCGTGAGGACCACGCGACCCGCGGGCGGGGGGTCGGCGGCGAGATCGTCGAGGCGGTCGCGCCAGGTGCGCGGCGGGGGCGGGCGCAGGCGCGCCAGCAGGTCGTCGTCGCCGTCGTCGAGGACATCGAGGACGTCGGGATCGTCGGGCGGGAGATGGTCGGGCACGCCGGCCTCCGGCAGGAGGGGAGGATCGACCGCGCCGCGAGGCGCGGGTGATCGGCGGATGGCGGCCGCGAGGCACGGCGATCGACCCGTGACGGGCCACGGGCGGCGGAAGGCGGAGGCGCCGAGAAGGTCGCCGGGGCGTGACGCCCACAGCGACGGGGCCCGCATCCGAGCCGACGAGATCCACCGTCGCCACCCGGAGGGTGGGCACAGCGGACTCCGTGACGATAGCTGTCGCCGTCACCCCCGCTGGACGCACGACGGCACGTCCGGGGTGGGCGCGCCGTCGGGCATGATCGTCAGGTGCAGCTCACGGCCGCCGAGGCCATCGCCAACGCCCACGACTGGTTCGAGCTCAACAGCGGATGGGCCCCCCCGACGAGGACACCCTCGCCGAATGGGTCGACGACGGGGTCTGCCGCTGCCCCGACGAGTGCCTGGTCGCGCCCGACGGCTGGTGCGACCACGGGCTGGCGTCGTGGTGGTTGATCCTCGGCGCGCTCGCCTGACCGGCCCGCCGTGACCGTCGGTCACCCGTTCGCGCCTCGCCCGGGTGCGATCGGCGCGCCGCCGTCAGTCCGCCGGCGTGACCTCGGCCCGGCGGGCGATCCACTCGGCCTCGACCTCGTGCGGAACCCGCCGGTACGCCCCCCAGTGCGGGTAGCCCCGGAGCCGGCCATCGGAGGTAGGCGCCGAGGTAGCGGCGCGAGAAGCCGACGAACCCCTGCTCGCGCCACTGGCGGACGTGCTCGAGCTCGTGGCGCAGCAGGCGCGGGTCGCCCACCCGGTGCTCCCGCATCAGGATCAGGGGCCCGAGGGTCGTCGCCGCCGCGCCGGGCGCGGCGATGCCCACGAGCAGCCAGTAGCCGTCGTGCCGCTCGAGACGCATCGGCCTGCCTCCGCGGTCGCTTCGTCGCCTGCCCGTCCGCCCGGGACCGTCGATCAGAACAGCTGGCGGGTCAGGCGCTTGCGGTAGTCGGCCGTGCGGGGGTCGTCGGGCCCGAGCACCTCGAGCAGGTCGACGTAGGCCTGCCGGGCCTCGTCGTCGGCGCGGACCTGGTCGAGCAGGCTCGTCGAGCTTGGCGGCGATGTCGTCGCCGTTGCTGCCGACCTCGGCGGTCGCCCCGGTGCGCACGAGGGCTGCGACCCGGCGGGTCTCGGCCGTCTCGGGGATGCGCTCGAGCAGGGCCAGGGCCTCGTCGGCCGCCCCGTCGTCGGGCTTGCCCGCGAGCAGCTCGGCCAGGGCGACGATGGCGTCGTGGTGGTCGGGCCGCTCGTCGAGGACCTGGCGCAGCGAGGCCTCGTCGCCCGCCTCGAGCAGGGCGGCGAGCTTCTCCTCGGCCTCGCTCGGCAGCAGGCTGTCGACGAACTCGCGGACGGTGGCCTCGGGCTGGGCGCCGACGAAGCCGTTGACCACCTTGCCCGTCGTCGACCGCGTAGACGGCGGGGATGCCCTGCACCTGGAACGCCTGGGACACCTGCGGGTTCTCGTCGACGTTCACCTTGGCCAGCACGACCTTGCCGTCGGTCTCGTCGACGACCGTCTCGAGGATCGGGCCCGAGCGTGCGGCACGGGCCGCACCACGGCGCCCACAGGTCCACGACCACGGGGGTGGTGGCCGACCGGTCGAGGACGTCGGCCTGGAAGGAGGCATCGGTGACGTCGAAGCTCACCGGGCCAGGCTACCGGTGGACCCGGATCGGCCAACGGCCCGGGGCCGCGGGCCCGACCGCCGGACGCCCGCCATCCGAGCACGCCCGGCCGGCGGCGCGCGGATCCGAACGCCCGGCACCAGCGACTACCGCGCCCGCGGAGCCTCTACGGTGAACCGTCGATGACGAGCGCCCCAACACCCGCCACGGACGCGCCCAAGGGCGTCGACGTCGCCCGGGTCACGGCGTGGTTCCAGGACCACGCGCCCGAGGTCGTGCCCCCGCTGGGCTTCGAGCTGATCGCGGGCGGACGCTCCAACCTCACCTACCGGGTCACCGACACCGCAGGGCACGCCTGGGTGCTGCGCCGCCCTCCGCTGGGCCAGGTCCTGGCCACCGCCCACGACATGGGGCGTGAGCACCGCATCATCTCGGCCCTGGCGCCGACCGACGTCCCCGTGCGCCCCGGTCGTCGGCCTGTGCGACGACGAGGCGGTGAACGGCGCCCCGTTCTACGTGATGGGCTTCGTCGACGGGCCTGGTGGCCCGCGACGCGGCGGCGGCGCAGGCGCTCGACGCGGGCGCCCGGGCCCGATGCGGGCGACCAGATCGCCGACGTGCTCGCCCGCATCCACGCCGTCGATCCCGACGCGGTCGGCCTCGGCGACCTCGGCCGCCGCGAGGGCTACGTCGAACGCCAGCTCAAGCGGTGGTACGGGCAGTGGCAGAAGTCGAAGACCCGCGACCTGCCGGTGGTCGACGAGGTCCACGACGCGCTGGCGGCCCGCATCCCCGAGCAGGGTCCCGCGGCCATCGTCCACGGCGACTACCGGCTCGACAACTGCCTGCTGGCGCCGACGGCACGATCGCCGCGGTGCTCGACTGGGAGCTGTGCACCCTCGGCGACCCGCTGGCCGACGTCGGCCTGCTGCTCGTGTACTGGACCGAGCCCGGCGATCCCCATCCGGCCCTGCTCGAGGCGGCCACCACGCTCGAGGGGTTCCCCGACCGGGCCGCCATGGTCGAGCGGTACGCGACCGCCTCGGGCCGCGACGTCGCCGCGCGTCGACTACTACGTGGCGTTCGGCTACTGGAAGCTCGCCTGCATCCTCGAGGGCGTCTACGCCCGCTACAAGGGCGGCGTGATGGGCGAGACGTCGGGGTTCGAGGGGTTCGCCCGCCAGGTCGAGATACTGGCGGACGCGGCCAGGGCGACCGTCGAGAGCCTGCCGCCCGCCTGACCGGCGGTCCCGTCCCGTCCTCCCCCGTCCCCCGACGAGAGGCGCACATGGCGCTCTACGAGCTGATCGAACAACCCGACCTCGACGAGCCGGTGCTCGTCCTCGCGCTCGAGGGCTGGATCGACGCCGGGCTGTCCGCGTCCGGCGCGGCCGCCGCGCTCGGCGACGCCCTCGAGACGATCACGGTCGCGCGGTTCGTCGACCGACGACCTGCTCGACTACCGGGCCCGCCGCCCGATCGTGCACCTCACCGACGGCGTGCTGCGCCGCCTGACGTGGCCCGAGATCGAGCTGCGGGCCGCCACCGACGCCGACGGGCGCGAGCTGCTCCTGCTCGTCGGCGACGAGCCCGACCGCCTCTGGCACCGGTTCACCGACGAGGTGGTGACCCTGGCGCTCGACTTCGGGGTGCGGATGTGCGTGGGCCTGGGCGCCTACCCGTTCGCCGCCCCGCACACCCGCCCGCCCCGGGTGGCGTGCACCGCGTCGACGCCGCAGCTCGCCGAGGGCAGCTTCCTGCGGGCGTCGCTCGACTTCGCCGGCGGCATCCAGGCGGCGATCGAGCAGGCGTGCCACGACCGCGGCATCCCGTCCCTCGGCGTGTGGGCGCAGATCCCCCACTACCTGCCGACCCGCATGCCGTTCCCGGCCGGCAGCCAGGCCCTGATCGAGAGCGTGAACCTGGTCGGCGACCTCAACCTGCCGCTCGGCGACCTGGCCGCGCGGGCCGAGGCCACGCCGCGCCCGGCTCGACGAGCTGATCGCGCCAGAACCCCGAGCACGGCGAGATGCTGCGCCGGCTCGAGGAGGCGTGGGACCAGGCCGAGCCGGTCGACGAGCCGATGGCGATCGGCGACCTGCCGAGCGGGCGACGAGCTGGTCGCCGAGCTCGAGGAGTTCCTGCGGGACCAGCGCCCCGATTGAGCGTCTCCGCGTTCCGTCGTCGCTCGACCGCATCGCTTGACCGCCGGGTCAAGTGACGGGTTAGTTTGCGTCATGAAGATCGACGGTGGCATCGGTGGGCTCGACACGGCCGCGGCGCAGGCCGCCTCGCTCGAAGGGCGCGGCTACGACGGCGTGATGTCCGCCGAGACGAGCCACGACCCGTTCCTCCCGCTGCTGCTGGCGGCGCAGAGCACCGAGCGGGTCGACCTCATGACCGTCGATCGCGGTCGCGTTCGCCCGCAGCCCGATGACGCTGGCGCACACCGCGTGCGACCTCCAGGCCGCGTCGGGCGGGCGCTTCGTCCTCGGGCTCGGCAGCCAGATCAAGCCGCACATCACGCGCGGTTCTCGATGCCGTGGTCGCACCCCGCGGCGCGCATGCGCGAGATGATCCTGGCGATCCGCGCCATCTGGGCCTGCTGGAACGACGGCACGAAGCTCGACTTCCGCGGCGACTTCTACACGCACACGCTGATGACGCCGTTCTTCAACCCGGGCCCGAACCCGCACGGCGACGCCCGCATCTTCCTCGCCGGCGTCGGCGAGCTGATGACCGAGGTGGCCGGCGAGGTGGCCGACGGCTTCATCTGCCACGGGTTCACCACCCGGCGCTACCTGCGACGAGGTCACGCTGCCGCACCTCGAGCAGGGGCGCGACCAAGGCCGGCAAGACGATGGACGGCTTCGAGATCACCGGCCCGATGTTCGTGGTCACCGGCGCCAACGAGGACGAGATGGCCAAGGCGGCCGATCGGCGTGCGCCAGCAGATCGCGTTCTACGGCTCGACGCCGGCCTACCGCAAGGTGCTCGAGCTCCACGGCTGGGGCGACCTGCAGGACGACCTCAACCGCATGTCGAAGGAGGGCCGCTGGGAGGAGATGGGCGACCTGATCGACGACGAGATCCTCGAGCGAGTTCGCCGTGGTCGCCGCGCCCGACGAGGTGGCGGCCGGCGCTGAAGGCCCGCTGGGGCGACGTGCTCGCCCGCATCAGCTTCTACGCGCCCGTACGAGGCCGACCAGTCGCCAGTGGGACCAGGTGATCGCCGACCTCAAGGCGGCCTGACCCGCACCTGACCCGCTTTCGCCCGCGAGATCGGTCGCGCCAGCGACCGATCTCGCGGGGAAACGCAGTCAGAGGGGTGTCAGGCGTCGACGAGGGCGAGCTGGCCGTCGTGGTAGCGGCTGCGGCACAGCGACCGCTGCAGCTTGCCCGAGCTGGTCTTGGGCAGCGTGCCCGGGGCCACCAGCACGATGTCCTTGGGCGGCACGCCGACCACCTCCTTGACCCGGTCGTGGACCTCGCGGCGCACGGGCTCGCGGTCGTCGGCCTTGCGTCTCGGCGACGACGACGAGCGTCTCGCGGCCGCGGTCGCCGTCCACGCCGAAGGCGATGACGTTGCCGGCCCGCACGCCCGTCGACCGTCGCCGACGGCCCGCTCGACGTCCTCGGGGAACACGTTGCGGCCGCCGACGATGATGACGTCCTTGATCCGGCCGCACATCACGAGCTCGCCGTCGAGCGTGTAGGCGAGGTCGCCGGTGCGCAGCCAGCCGTCGTGGAACAGGTCGGCGGTGGCGTCGGGGCGCTTGTAGTAGCCGGGCGTCACCGACGTGCCCCGGATCTCGAGCTCGCCGACCTCGCGGTCGCGCAGCGGTGCGCCCGGTCTCGGGGTCGACGATGCGGATCTCGAGGCCCGGCACCGGCCGGCCGAGCAGGGCGAGGCGGCGGCTGCCGTCGGCGCCGGGTTCGACCGGGGCCGCGTAGCGCTCGGTCTCGAGGACGCGGCGGTCGACGCAGTCGGTGGCCATGCCCGACCAGCGGCTCGGGGAACGTGCCCGCGATCGCCACCTCGGCCATGCCGAAGGCGGGGAACACCGCACCGGGGCGCAGGCCGTGGCGGGCCGCCGGCCTCGACGAACGCCTCGACCTGGTCGGGATCGACGGGCTCGGCGCCGTTGAGCGCGATGCGCAGGCGGGACAGGTCGAGCCGGTCGGCGCGCTCGAGGGCGCGGGTGGCGAGCACGTACGCGAAGTTCGGGCCGGCGGTGGCCGTGCCGCCGTAGGTCGACAGCCACTCCATCCAGCGGGCGGGCCGCGCCAGTGAAGTCCTGCGGGGCGCCGAGCACGAGGTCGTCGCCGGTCGTCATCGGCAGGGTCAGCAGCCCGACCAGACCCATGTCGTGGTACAGCGGCAGCCACGACACGAGCACGTCGTCGTCGGCGTCGAGCTGCGCCGCCTCGGCGATGGCGTCGAGGTTGGCGCGCAGGACGTCGGTGCGGGAGCATCACGCCCTTGGGATCGGTCGTCGACCCGCTGGTGAACTGCAGGATCGCGAGCGCGGTCGGGGTCGTCGTCGGGGCGGACGCCACGCCGCCGGGTCGCCGTCGGCCAGGTCGGCGAAGCGGCACCATCGGCGGGTCGCCGGGCTCGGGCGCTCGACGAACGGCGGCCAGCTCGGGGTCGACGACGCACAGCGCGGCGTCGGCGTTGCGGATGCGCTGGCGGGTCTGGGCCACGAACTCGTCGATCGACGACGAGCCGCATCGGCAGCGGCAGCACCACGATGGTGGCGCCCGCCAGCCACGTCGCCTGGATGGCGGTGACCAGCGCGCGGGTGGTCGGGCCGACGCAGCGCCACGTGGTCGCCGGGCCGCACGCCCCGGGCCTGGAGGGCGGCGGCGTACGCCCTTGGCCTCGCTCGTGGAGCTGGCGCCACGGGACGACGTCCTCGCCACCGCCGACGACGAACGTGACGGTGGTGTCGCGCTGGGCGGCGCGCTCGAGGCGTTGGAGGAGTGACGGCATCGAACGTCCGACCTTCCCCGGCCGAGCGCGGTTACACCCGAAATGCCGGACGACGGATGTCTCACGGCATCGCCGCAGGCTGCGACCGGTTTCGCCTTCCGGGCCGGCCGCGGCGGGCCGGTACCCTTGCCCGCCATGGCCGAGCGCACACCCGCCGAGCACCGAGTTCCCCGGGGCCGACACGCCCCCGCACCGCTACACGGCCACGCTCGCCGGCGAGATCGAGACGGCCTGGCAGGACCGCTGGGAGCGCGAGGGCACGTTCCTCAGCCCGAACCCGGTCGGTGACCTGAGCGCGGGGTTCGACAAGGTCGCGGACCGGCCCAAGCTCTACGTGCTCGACATGTTCCCGTACCCCAGCGGCGCGGGCCTGCACGTCGGCCACCCGCTGGGCTACATCGGCACCGACGTGTACGCCCGCTACCAGCGGATGACCGGCCACAACGTCGTGCACACCATGGGCTACGACGCCTTCGGCCTGCCGGCCGAGCAGTACGCGGTGCAGACCGGCCAGCACCCGCGCGTCACCACCGAGGCGAACATCGCCACGATGCGCCGCCAGCTCCGGCGGCTGGGCCTGGGCCACGACCCCCGGCGGTCGATCGCGACGACCGACGAGGGCTACTACCGGTGGACCCAGTGGATCTTCCTGCAGATCTTCAACTCCTGGTACGACACCGACGCCGACCGGGCCCGGCCCATCGACGACCTGGTGGCCGAGCTCGACGCCGGCGCCCGCGAGCCGGGCGAGGGCACGAACCCGTCCGGGCGGCCGTGGGCCGAGCTGTCGGCGACCGAGCGGCGGGTGGTGGTCGACAACCACCGCCTGGCCTACGTCCACGAGGCGCCGGTCAACTGGTGCCCCGGCCTGGGCACGGTGCTGGCCAACGAGGAGGTCACCGCCGACGGGCGCAGCGAGCGCGGCAACTTCCCGGTGTTCAAGCGGCCGCTGAAGCAGTGGATGATGCGCATCACCGCGTACGCCGACCGGCTGATCGCCGACCTCGACGCCCTCGACTGGCCCGAGGCCATCAAGCTGCAGCAGCGCAACTGGATCGGGCGGTCCGAGGGCGCCCTGGTGCGCTTCCCCACCGCGGCGGCCGACGGGTCCGCCGGGCCGGCCATCGAGGTGTTCACCACCCGGCCCGACACCCTGTTCGGCGCCACCTACATGGTGCTGGCCCCCGAGCACCCGCTGGTCGAGCAGCTGACGGCGGCCGACTGGCCCGACAGCGTCGCCGGCCTGTCCGGCGCCGCCCGCGCCGCGTGGACCGGTGGGCACGCCACGCCGGCCGAGGCGGTCGCCGCCTACCGCCGCCAGGCCGGCGCCCGCTCCGAGGTCGAGCGCCAGGTCGAGGACCGCGACAAGACCGGCGTGTTCCTCGGGCGCCTACGCGACCAACCCCACCACCGGGGCGCAGATCCCGGTGTTCATCGCCGACTACGTGCTGATGGGCTACGGCACCGGGGCGATCATGGCCGTGCCCGGCCAGGACGAGCGCGACTGGGCCTTCGCCGAGGTGTTCGACCTGCCGATCGTCCGCACCGTCCAGCCGCCCGACGGCTGGGACGGCAAGGCGTACGTCGGCGAGGGGCCGGCCATCAACAGCGCCAACGCCGACGTCGACCTGAACGGGCTGGGCGTCGCCGACGCCAAGCGGCGCATCATCGACTGGCTCGAGGCCGAGGGGGCCGGCGAGGGCACGGTCACCACAAGCTGCGCGACTGGCTGTTCAGCCGGCAGCGCTTCTGGGGCGAGCCGTTCCCGATCGTGTACGACCCCGACGACGGCCTGCCCCGGGCCGTGCCCGAGTCGATGCTGCCGGTCGTGCTGCCGGACGTCGAGGACTACTCGCCGACCACCTTCGCCGACGACGACGAGACGTCGGTCCCGGTGCCGCCGCTGGCGCGGGCGACCGACTGGGTCGAGGTCACCCTCGACCTGGGCGAGGGCGAGGGCGAAAGACGTACCGCCGCGAGACGAACACGATGCCGCAGTGGGCGGGCTCGTGCTGGTACGAGCTGCGCTACCTCGACCCCACCAACGACAAGGCGTTCGTCGACCCCGAGAACGAGCGCTACTGGATGGGCCCGCAGCGCGAGGGCGACTGCGGCGGCGTCGACCTGTACGTCGGCGGCGTCGAGCACGCCGTCCTGCACCTGCTGTACGCCCGGTTCTGGCACAAGGTGCTGTTCGACCTGGGCCACGTCTCGTCGTTCGAGCCGTACCGGCGGCTGTTCAACCAGGGCATGATCCAGGCCGCGGCCTACACCGACGCCCGCGGCCTGTACGTCGACGCCGCCGCGGTCGTCGAGCGCGACGGCGGCTTCTGGCACGGCGACCAGGAGGTCCGGCGCGAGTTCGGGAAGATGGGCAAGAGCCTGCGGAACTCGGTCACGCCCGACGAGATGTACGAGAGCTACGGCGCCGACACGCTGCGGCTGTACGAGATGTTCACGGGCCCGCTCGACCAGAGCCGGCCGTGGGACACCAAGGCCGTCGTCGGCGTGTTCCGCCTGCTGCAGCGCATCTGGCGCAACGTCATCGACGAGGACACGGGCGAGGTCACGGTGGCGCCCGCCGACGAGCCCGCTCCCGACGACGACACGCGGCGATCGCTGCACCGCACCATCGACGCGGTGCGCGAGGGCATGGAGGAGATGCGGTTCAACGTGTCGATCGCCCGCATCACCGAGCTGAACAACCACCTGACGGCCCGGTACCCCGACGGGGGCGTGCCCCGGGCGGTGGTCGAGCCGCTGGTGCTGCTGCTGGCGCCGCTGGCCCCGCACGTGGCCGAGGAGCTGTGGGCCCGCCTGGGCCACCCCGAGTCCCTGGCCACCGAGCCCTTCCCCGTGGCCGACCCGGCCCTGCTGGTCGACGAGACGGTCGAGATCCCGGTGCAGGTCAACGGCAAGGTGCGCGCCCGGGTGCACGTGCCGGCCGACGCCGACGCCGCCGCGGTCGAGGCCGCGGCGCGGGCCGACGACCGGGTGGCCGCGCTGCTCGAGGGCGCCACGGTCCGCCGCGTCGTCGTGGTGCCCGGGCCGCCTGGTCAACTTCGTGGTGGGCTGACAACGCCCGGCCACCGGTTTGAGGGCTCGGCCGCCTCTGGTACTGTGTCCCTTCCCTTCGGGGCTATAGCTCAGTTGGTAGAGCGCTTCCATGGCATGGAAGAGGTCAGGGGTTCGATTCCCCTTAGCTCCACTCTCCCGCTCGCCTCAGTGGCTCGAGTCGAGGTAGGCGGCGAACCGGCGGGCACGGTCCGCCTCGCTCCGCAACGGGCACGACGTGCAGGCGGCGGGGGCGATCAGCCGGGCCGCCGCGCCACGGTCGCCCGGCGGCACTCCCGCCTTGTAGATCAGGCAGCACGTCCCCTTGGTCACGACCGCTTGCGGTCCCGCGAGCCGTGTCCACGACCTGCCGACGGGGTCGGGTCCACGACGTCGAGACCCGGGTGGCGAGCGCGCCCAGCAGGTGGTCTCCTGCGGCCATGGCCGCGTCGACGTCACCTCGCTGGTCGCGGGCGCGGCGCACGGCCACCTCCGCGACGTGGTCGGCCAGCGTCCCCCACATCCCCCGCAGGCCGAAGGGCGCCCGCGCCCGCACCGCGTCCGCGAGCGGGCCCGAACGTCGCCACCAGGCCGTCGGCGGCGACGGCGCGCAGGGCGTCGACCGTCGGAACCACGTCTGTCCCGGGAGCCCCCGCATCGGGGTCGTCGGCCAGCACCGACACCGAGTCGCTGGTCACGGCCATCTCGTCGAGCCGCGCCGCGTCGCCGAACCGCAGCGCCACCGTCGCGGGGCCGAGCGACAGCGCCCGGCGCTGGTCGAGCAGGCAGCCGACCACGAGCTCGGCGAGGTGGCCCGCCAGCCGGTAGACGATCAGCGCGCCCGCCAGGTCGCGGTGCCCCCCGGCGGTCGCCCCCAGCTCGGAGGCGACCCATGCGTCGAGTGCCCGCCCGTCGGCGAGCCGGCGGTCGAGCCCGACCCAGCCGGGCCCGTCGGCCGCGACGGCGAAGCGCCGCCAGCCGCTCGACCGGTCGAGCCGGGCCACCGTGATCGCCGCCACGGTCGGCCGCTCGTCACGAGCGCTCACGGCGCCGGCCGGACGCGGGTCGGTTCAGGTGCCCGCCGGGCGCGAGGCCGCGACCTCGTCCCAGGCGAGCCGGGGCACGTCGCTCCAGAGGCGCTCGAGCTCGTAGTAGGCGCGGGTCTCCTCGAGGAACACGTGGACGACGACGTCTCCGTAGTCGATGAGGACCCAGTGCCGGTCGTCGAGCCCTTCGACCCGGAGCGGCTTGCCGTAGCCCACCTCGTCGACCGCTCGCTCGATGTCGTCGACGATCGCCTTGACCTGGCGATCGTTGGACGCCGACACGATCACGAACTCGTCCGCCACCACCAGCACGTCACCCACCTCGAGCACGACGATGTCGCGAGCTCCCTTGTCATCGGCGGCGCGGGCGGCGGCGATGGCCAGGTCGCGGGCCGATGCTCGGTCGTTGCGGTCAGTCAGGGGTCTGCTCCCTCCCGAGGTTGTCCCCTGCATCTTGGCCGAGGATCACGGTCACGTCGATGTCGTCGTCGGTCGACATCGCCCCATCCTGCCCGCCGCCGGCCGGTTCGAGGCGCCCGAAGCCGAAGCTCGCCTGCAGCCAGCGGGCCTGGTCCTCCTGGGGATCCCCGTACACGAAGCGCGTCTCGGGCTCGGCGAAGGTGGAGGCGTTCCCGACGACGGCGACCGCCGCCCCGCTGCTGACCAGCTGCACGGGCGGCCCGTTCCGTCAGCGCGGGTCCTCGGTGCCGTTGAGCAGCCGGACCCGGATGCGGACGCCGGGGGCGGGCGAGGTCGGGTACGGGATCGTGACCGACAGGAACTGGCCCAGGCGCCGCGGGTCGGGCCGGTAGCGCACGCCGTCGGCGGTGTCCTCGCGCCCGACGGGGACGGCCGCGGCCGTGCCGTCACCTGCGGCGATGGCGCGGACGAACCGGCCGATGCCCGTCTCGACCTCACCGGGCAGCGCGTCCTCGCCGGCGTCCTGCACCATCGGCAGCCAGGCGTCCCAGAAGGCCTGCTGGCGCTCGACGCGCGCCAGGTCGGGCTCGTCGGCGGCTCGGGCGGCGAGGAAGCGGCCGACGTCGTCGGGCTGGAGCACGACCTCGCCCGCCGCCCACTCGCCGACGGGGTCGTCGACGCGGACGGTGACCGGTCCGACGGGCTCGACCAACTGGGTCCACGTCGCCTCGTCCACCTCGATCGTCTCGTCGACCGCGACGGTCAGCACCCGACCCAGCGCCTGTGACGCGGCCTCGGCCCCGCTCTCCGCGTAGACGGCGTCGAGGGTGCGCTCGGCCCCGGTCTCGTCGGCGACCATGATGGAGGCGGGCACGAGGGCCACCGACCCACCGGCGTCCTCGGGCTCGAGCGCCAGCACGGCCGCGCCGGCCAGGCGCCCGTCGCTCGACCGCAGCAGCAGGCCCATCGTGGGCGTGGGGACCACGCTCGCCTGGAAGCCCGGTTCCGCCGGCCCCAGCGCCTGCTGGAAGCGACCGACCGTGCTGTTGCGCACCGCGGACAGACCGCCGACGGCGAGGGCCGCGCCGGCGATCGTCAGGGCCCCCATCCCGGCCAACAGGACGGTGCGGCGGCGCCGGATCCGCACCCCGGGCAACGCACGCCGGTGTCGTGGGCCGTCGGCCGGCGGGTCCTCGGGCGGCGGGGCCGGTGTGTCCGGTGTCGTGGGCCCGCTCGCCGCCGCCCGCCGGCGGGTGGCGGCTCGGGCCCGGCGGCTGGTCGGCCGCGGGGCGCCACGGGTGGGCCCGGGTCCGGCCGCCCCTTCGGACACCGCCCCGGCCGTCACGGCGCCACCGCCGAGCGGTACAGGCCGCGCCGCTGCACGACCGCGATCACGTCGGGGGTGAGGAGGTAGTCGAGGGGCCGCCCGTCGGCCACGCGCGCCCGCAGGTCGGTGCTCGACACCTCGAGCCGCGGGACCTCGACGCGCCGCCAGGACCACCCGGGCGGCGGGGTGGTCGCGGCCGCCCCGGGCCGATCGACGACGACGATCGTGGCCAGCTCCTGCACCTCCTCGGCGCGCTCCCACGACGGGAGCCCGCCGGCGGCGTCGCTGCCGAGCACGACGAACAGCTCGCGCCCGGTGTCCTCGGCCTGCAGGTCGTGCAGGGTGTCGGCCGTGAACGAGAGACCGCCGCGGTCGATCTCGACGCGGCTCGCCTCGATGCCCTCGACCGATCCGACCGCCGCCTCGACCATGGCGAAGCGGTCCTCGGCCGGGGTGATGTCCCGGGTCCCGAGCTTCTGCCACGGCAGGTCGTTGACCACCAGCAGCACGCGGTCGAGCCCGAGCTCGTGGCGGACGTTGACCGCCGTCACCAGGTGGCCGACGTGCGGCGGGTCGAAGGTGCCGCCGAACAGCCCGATGCGCTCGCTCACGTCGCCCCGCTCCGCGTCGAGGTCGGCGTGGACCCGGGCGGCGAGCGCCTCGAGCCCCGGGGACGGGATCACGGGCCACGGGGGCTCGGCCCCGACGGGATCGAGCGACCGCAGGGGCGCCGGCAGCCAGGCCAGCGACGCTCCGGCCCGGGCCCGCACGTCGGCGAGGTCCTCGGTGGCGGTGCGTCGCCCGCCGGCCATCACCGGGCCGAGCAGCGGCCGACCGCCGGGAACGTCCTCGTCGTGGAGCGAGACGACGTCGTGGTCGGCGAGCCGCCACACCTGCTTGCGCCCCGGCCGCGTGACCTTGCCCGACGCGAGCTTCATCTTGGGCCCGTCGGCGTCCTCGACCAGCTTGTAGACCGCCCCGAGCGTCGGGGCGTCGGCGCTGGTGCCCAGCTGCGTCCCGACCCCGAACGCGTCGATCGGTGCGCCCCCGGCCAGCAGCGCGGCGATGCGGTGCTCGTCGAGGTCGCCCGAGGCGAGGATCGCGATCTCGGGCAGGCCGGCGTCGTCGAGCACGGATCGCACCCGGAGCGACAGGTCGGCCAGGTCGCCCGAGTCGAGGCGGACCCCGGCGATGGTGATGCCCTCGTCCGCCAGCTCGTGCGCCACCTCTGCGGCGCGGCGGGCGCCCTCCACGGTGTCGTAGGTGTCGATGAGCAGCACCACGGCGGTCGGGAACGAGCGGGCGTAGGCCCGGAACGCGTCCCGCTCGTCGTCGTGGGACATGACGAACGAGTGCGCCATCGTGCCGCTGAGCGGGATGCCGAACCGCCGGCCGGCGGCCACGAGCGAGGTGCCGGTGGCGCCGCAGATCCAGGCGGCCCGCGCCGCCGCCATGGCGGCGTCGACCCCGTGGTCCCGCCGCGCCGAGAAGTCGACGAACGACCGGTCGCCGCAGGCCAGGGAGACCCGGGCCGCCTTGGAGGCCAGCATCGTCTGGCTGGCGATGCGGTTGAGCAGCCACGTCTCGACGACCTGGGCCTCGACGAGCGGCGCGGTGACCCGCACGATCGGCTCGCCGGCGAACACGACCTCACCTTCGGGCACGGCCCAGACGTCGCCGGTGAAGCGCAGGTCGGCCAGGTGGTCGAGGAACTCGCTCGGGGAACGTGCCCAGGCCGCCGAGGTAGGCGACGTCGCCCTCGTCGTAGCGCCACGACTCGAGGCCGGCGAGGGCGTCGTCGAGCCCCGCGGCGACGAGGAACCGGCGCTCGTCGGGAAGCGTGCGCACGAACAGCTCGAACGTCGCCTCGTGCGTGACGGCGCCGGCCTGGTAGGCCGCGGCCATCGTCAGCTCGTAGAGGTCGGTCACCAGGGCGGCAGGCACCGCCCGGCGATCGAGGCCGGGGCCGGGGGCGGGTGCGGAGGGGCCCGGGACCACGCCCGGAACGCCGGTCACGCCAGCGCCGCGCCCGCGCCGGCCATCTCGTCGATCGCCCGCTGGCCGTCGCCCGGCTCGAGCTCGACGGGAGCGATGCCGTCGAGCAGCACCGTGGTGTCGTAACCCAGCCGGACGGCGTCGAGGACGGTCTCCTTCACGCAGTAGTCGGTGGCGAGGCCCGCCACCACGACGCGGGTCGATGCCGCGCTCGCGCAGCAGGTCGTCGAGACCGGTCGGCGTGGTCTCGCCGCTGGTGGGGTGCACCATCGAGAACCCCGAGTACCCGTCCTCGCCACCGACGCCCTTGAACACCTGGTGCTCACCGGGGCGGAGGCGGTCGTGCAGGGCCGCACCCCACGTGTCGGCCACGCAGTGGACGGGCCACGTGCCCCCGTCCTTGGCGAAGTGCGGCGTGACGGGCGGGTGCCAGTCCTGCGTGGTGACCACCAGCGCGCTCCGGCGCGCCGCGGCGGCGGCCACCTCGCGGTTGACGACGTCGATGACGTCGTCGGCCCCCGACACGTACAGGCTGCCGTCGGGGTGGGCGAAGTCGTTCTGCACGTCGACGACGAGGAGAGCCGGTGTGCTCGTCGTAGGGGACCGCCACAGTGCAGAAGCTACTGGCACTTCCGACCAGGGCGGAGCCACCGGGCGAACGCCCGACTACGAAATCGCGTTGGGACACGGGCACCCGGACCCCGTAGTCTGTACGGGCGTCCGAGGTCGACAGGGCCTCGGCGTTCCCTACCGCAACGCACGGTCATCCCCCTACGACAAGGTGCGGTTCTCCCCCAATCCGCCTCCGCCGCCGCTGTCGACGTCTCGCCGGCACCTCTCGCTGCCTCCCCAGGCATCTCGATCCGCTGCCTGGGCCGCGACGTGCCCGCCCGCCGAGCGCGACGCATCCGCGATCGCCGTGGCGCCGAAGGAATGGGTGACGATCGTCACCGACCCGAAAAGTTGAGGTCGGGAACGAACGCCGCAGGTTCCCGGTTTTCTCCCCCTGAAGCCGGGAAAACCCGTCTGGACGGGGAATCCCACCGCGCATGCGGTGGTTGAGGAGTACGTCATGAGTGATTCGGTTGGTCAGTACCTCAACGAAATCGGCCTCGTGCCCCTGCTCACCGCAGAGGAGGAGCGCGAGCTGTCGCAGACGATCGAGCAGGGGCGCGATGCCCAGGTCGCAGCTCGACGCGGGCGAGCGCGGTCGCGAGCTGCGCAAGGCCGTCGCCGCGGCCGCCGCCGCCAAGGACCGCTTCATCCGGGCCAACCTCCGCCTCGTGGTGAGCATCGCTCGCCGCTACCCCCTGCCGCCCTCGCATGGAGCTGCTCGACCTCATCCAGGAGGGCAACCTCGGCCTCGAGCACGCGGTCGACAAGTTCGACTGGCGCAAGGGCTTCAAGTTCTCGACCTACGCCACCTTCTGGATCCGCCAGGCCATCGGCCGGGCCCTCGACCAGAAGGCCAGCCTGGTCCGCCTGCCGGGCGACCGGTCCGCCAGCCTGCGGGCCGCGCTGCGCCAGGTCTCGGGCGACGGCGACGAGCTCGACGACGAGCACGCCCGCCTCCACCGGCTCACCACGCCGACGTCGCTCGACCGCCCGGTCGGCGACGACGACGGCAACGAGCTGGTCGACCTCCTGGCGGCCGACGTGCCCACCCCCGAGATGGTCATGGTGGACCGCGAGGAGGAGCAGGGGCTGACGACCTGCTCGGCGTGCTCGACACCCGGGCCCGCTACGCGGTCGAGCAGCGCTTCGGCCTCACCGACGGGCGCAAGCGCAGCTACCGCGAGGTCGGCGAAGAGCTCGGCGTCACCGCCGAGGCCGCCCGCCGCCTGGTGAAGCGGGCGGTCGACGCCGTGCGCGAAGAGGCCGCGGCCCGCGCCAGCGCGGCCTGACCAGACCGCTTCCCCGATGCGATCCGATGACGCGCAGCCCGCAAGGGCTGCGCGAATCGCTTTGCCCCGACCCGGCCTCGACGGCCACGATGGGGCACCATGACCAGCGACGCCACCAGTCCGAGCTGGTCGCCCGACTCCTGGCGCGACAAGCCGGCCGCCCAGCAGCCGCCGTGGCCCGACGCGGGGAGCTCGACCGAGCGCTCAAGCACCTCGGCTCCCTGCCCCCGCTCGTGTTCGCGGGCGAGGCCCGCAACCTCACCGACCACCTCGCCGAGGTGGCCGAGGGCAAGGCGTTCCTGCTCCAGGCGGGCGACTGCGCCGAGTCGTTCGACGCCTTCTCGGCCGACGCCATCCGCGACAAGCTCAAGGTCATCCTGCAGATGGCGGTGGTGCTGACCTACTCGACCGGCGTGCCGGTCGCTGAAGATCGGGCGCATCGCCGGCCAGTTCGCCAAGCCCCGCTCCGCGGACACCGAGATCGTCGACGGCGTGGAGCTGCCGTCGTTCCGGGGCCACATGGTCAACGACATCCTGCCGACCGAGGCCGCCAGGGTCCCCGATCCCGACCGCCTCGTGCAGGCCTACCACCAGTCGGCGGCGACGCTGAACCTGCTGCGGGCGTTCACCAAGGGCGGCTTCGCCGACCTGTCCCGGGTCCACCAGTGGAACCAGGAGTTCGTGTCGTCGAGCCCCGAGGGCCGGCGCTACGACCGCGTGGCCGACGAGATCGACCGGGCCCTGCGGTTCATGGAGGCGTGCGGCATCGACACGGTCAGCCAGCCGAGCCTCCACGAGGTCGACTTCTTCACCAGCCACGAGGCGCTGATCCTCGGCTACGAGGAGGCGCTCACCCGCCAGGACTCCCTCACCGGCCACTGGTACGACTGCTCGGCGCACATGCTGTGGATCGGCGAGCGCACCCGCCAGCTCGACGGCGCCCACGTCGAGTTCCTCCGGGGCGTGGGCAACCCGCTCGGCTGCAAGATCGGGCCGACGGCCACCGCCGACGAGATCGTCGCCCTGTGCGAGACGCTGAACCCCGACCGGGTTCCCGGTCGGCTGACCCTCATCTCCCGCATGGGCGCCGGCACCATCGCCACCGCGCTGCCGCCGTTGCTGGCCGGCGGTGCGCGACAGCGGCCACCCCGTCGTGTGGGCCTGCGACCCGATGCACGGCAACACGTTCACGTCCGACACCGGCCGCAAGACCCGCGACTTCGACGAGATCCTGACCGAGATCGCCGGGTTCTTCGCCGCCCACTGGGACGAGGGCACGTGGCCCGGCGGCGTCCACATCGAGCTCACCGGCGACGACGTCACCGAGTGCCTGGGCGGCGGCGACGCCCTCGGGCACGCCGACCTCGACGACCGCTACGAGACGATGTGCGACCCGCGGCTCAACGGCCGCCAGTCGATCGACCTCGCCTTCCAGGTCGCCGAGCTGCTCGACCGCCGCTGAGGCGGTCGGTCGTCAAGCCGAGACCGGCCCCTGGTCGGGTCAGACGCCGGCGTTGACGTCGGCAGGGTCGGGGGCGCTGCGGCGGCGGCGGCCGAAGTACAGCGCCGCCCCACCGGCCGCGACGAGCACGGCGGCGATGCGAGCCAGCGGGATGCTGGTGTCGTCGCCTGTGCGGGGCAGATCGCCGGCCCCGGTTCCGGTTCCGGCTCCGGCGCCCGCTCCTGCGCCCTCGCCCGCCCCGGCGGCCACGACGGTGACGGCGGCGCTGACCTCGAGCCCGGTGTTGTCGTTGGCCACGAGGGTGTGGCTGCCGAGCTCGGCGTCGGTCGGGATCGTCACCGAGGCGTCGAAGGTGCCGTCGGCCGCCGGTGTGACGCTTCCGAGTGACTGCGCCACGGAGAAGAACGTGAACGTCACCGCGGAGGCGCCGGGGCTGACGGCTCCGTTGACGTCGATGGTCTGACCCGGAACGACCGTGGTGGCGCTCAAGGAGATGAAGAAGCCCCCCGGTGGGTACTGCTGCGCCCCGGCCATGGAGGCAGGCCCGGCGGTGACGGCGAGAGCCGCGATCACCGCGACAACGACCAACGAGCGACGGACCATCTCGTCATCTCCTCATGGGGAGGGCTGCCGAGCCGTGAGGCGCGGACTTGTCCAGTGTGCATGAGAACCACGGAGAGTGCAAGGAGCTGTGACCCAGCGTGGCCGACCGGCTGGTCAGAGCACGCGTGATCATGGCTCCGCCTCGACCCGGTAGGCGTTCTGCTCCTCCACCAGCGGCCCCGCCGACGTGGCCGTCCGTCCGTCGACGACGAGCGGCGGCGACGCGGTGACGCCGTCCGGTCGGGGCCCCGCGGCCTCCACGGTGAGAGTCAGCTGATCGGGCACCACCAGGGGCTGCGTCGTCACCGCCAGGTCGTACGTGTCGCCCGCCGGACGCGCCCCGAGAGCTGCAGCTCGAGCGAGCGAGTCCCACCTCGGGGCGGCACGTCGAGGAACGCCGAGTAGGCGTACCGTCCCGTCTCGATCTGGCGCTCTATGGCGACCGGCTGGCCGTCCACCAGGGCCGTGTCGAGCTCCCACGGGGTGTAGACGGACAGGTACGTCCGGTTCGTCCCGGACCCCGGTCGGTCGGCGCCGGCGATCGGGCTCCCGATCACGTACCCGGGGAGGCCCGAGGCGGGCGCGTCGTTCCGCAACGTGACGGTGGCGGTGGCGTCGACCTCGCCGGTGTCGGGGTCCCACGTCGCGGTGTAGGCGATCTGCCGGGTCAGGTACAGGTCGATCTTGTTGCCCACGGCGTTGTTGTTCACGACACCGAGGAAGTCGCCGTCTCCGACGGCCGGCAGGGCCCCGTCCACGCCGACGTCGCGGAACAGCGCCTGCTGCTCGGGATCGACGGCGTAGGCGTGCAGGTGGCCCCCTGCCGCCGCCTCGCCGAGGGTGTCGGCCACCGTGCGAGGACCCGGGAGGTCGCCGGTGGTCAGGCGCTCGAACGTCTGCCGGGACAGCGACTCGAGCGCATCGACCCGGGCCGCGTTGTCGCCGAGGAGGTACTGCTGGCGCAGGAGGTAGTCCGCGGCCGTGTCGGCCGTGAGGGGGGCGTCGACGTCGGGCACGGTGATCGGGCCGGTGAAGGTCAGCAACGCCGCCAGCCCCACGGGGTCGACGGCGATCACGCCGTCGACCGGCTGGCCGCCCGACTGGGGGTAGAGCTCCGCCATGACCTGACCGACGCTGGGGAAGTCCGGCGCCATCGTCACGTTGCGCCATGTCGCCGCCGGCGCGAACCGCGCCCAACGGGCGAGGTAGTCGTCGGGGCCCGTCAGCGTGCGCTGGGGACCCGGGGTGCCGCCCGACTCCAGCTCGCCGGCGCGGCCGAAGCGGGTCATGTCGACCTTCCCGTCGACGGCGGTCAGCTCGGCGAAGTTGCCCATGAAACCGGTCCTGCCCCTGGCCTCGACCGGGGTGACGAAGGCGACGAGCCACCGGGTCGGCTGGCCCTCCCCGCCGAACATGGCCGGGAGCAGGCGGGTGGCGTCGGCCGCGAGGTCGACGTCCGGTCGAGCGTCGGCGAGCTCGTCCTCCACCCGCTCGAGCCGGTCGGCGACCGGGGGCAGCAACCAGGGGGAGCCGGCGCCGTCGAGGCGGGTCGCCGCGGTCTCGAGGGTGCCGGCGACGTCACCGAGGGGGGCCTGCAGCGAGGCCACGTGGGCCAGGTCCAGGCGGCCGTCCTGCACGGTCAGCGCGTCGGTGTCCGCATCGGTGGCGGCGTCCGCGCCCTCCCGGGCCACGTCGGCGGCGGACGCGGCCAAGGCTGCGGTGGCGCGGGCGTTGTGGCCCACGACCGGCACGACGCGAGCCGGCGCGGTCAGCCACCCCGCGAGGTCGTCCTCGGCCTCGGCGAAGGCGGTCGCGGCCGAGTCGAGGTGATCACGCGCCGCCGCGTCGTCGCCGGCCCGGGCTGCCGCGAGCCCGCGATCGAGCTGTTCGAGCCCCCGCTCCGCCGCGGGGCGGGCGGACCGCAGCGCCAGCCCGTAGGCGCCGCCGACGAGAACGAGGACGGCGGCTCCCGCGAGCACCAGGCGCCGAGCGCCGCGCCGCGTGCGCCTGGACGCGTTCCGGTAGCCCGAGATCACCATCGGCGCGACGGCCACGGCGGTCACCGCCGCGGTCACGCCGAGCACATCGACGTCGTGGGCCCGCGTCAGCGCCAGGGCGCTCAACCCGCCGACGGCCGCGCCCACCGAAGCATGCGGCCGGATCGGGCCGGTCGAGACGACCGCCAGCGCCAGCGCGGCGACGCCCGCGAAGAGCGCGATCCGATCGCCGCCGGCTGCGAGGGACACGCCCGCGGCCACGTACCAGGTCCACCGGCGGGCCGAGCTGCCGGCCGCGGCCACGAGCGCGACGAACCCGGCCGCCAACACCCGGTCGGCGACCCCGTTGCCCGACGGGTGCACGGGCGCCAGCACGGCCGCCGCGACCGCGGCCACCGTCACCACTGCGACGACGCCCGGCGCTCGCCGCCGCGGCCGCCGCACCGGCTCGTCTGCCGGTGGCGCGAGCGTGGCGGGATGCGCGGCGTTGCGGACCGACAGCGTGCCGGCGCCCGCCGTCGGCGGCGGCCGCTCGTTCCCCGGCGCGCTGGTCACCATGTCAGTAGGCCCCACGTCCACGCAGCACCGCCAGCGGGGTGCGGGCCAGCAGGAGGAGGTCGATGTGCAGCGACCACGTCTCGACGTACTCGACGTCGAGGCGGACGGTGTCGGCCCAGCAGAGGTCCGACCGTCCGCTGACCTGTGCCAACCCCGTCAGGCCGGGCCGGACGTCGAGGCGGCGCCGCTCGGCTCCCACGATCGCCTCCGGACGGACCGGAAGGGGCCGCGGCCCGACCAGCGACATCTCGCCGACGACGATGTTCCACAGCTGGGGCAGCTCGTCGAGCGACGACCGGCGGAGGAACCGCCCGAAGCGGGTGACGCGCGGGTCGTCGTGCACCTTGAACAGCAGACCGTCCGCCTCGTTGCGATGGGCGAGCTCGCGCTGGCGCCGCTCGGCGTCGTGCTCCATCGTCCGGAACTTGAGGACGAGGAACGTCTCGCCGTGGTGCCCGACGCGCTCCTGGCGATAGACCGCCGGCCCTCTGCTCGTCACCCGGACGATCGCCCCGACGGCGAGGAGGACGGGCGCCAGCAGCACGAGCAGCGCCGCGGCGCCGACGCGGTCCACGACCGCCTTCACCGCGAGTCGCAGGCGCGCCGACCGAGTGGCGGACCGAGGCGGCAGCGCGCGTGCGAGGTGGGCGGGCGGCAGGATCGCGATGCTCTCGCCGCCCGGCGCCGGCGCACCGAGCATGCGGGGGCCCGTCGTGCGCGCCGGCGCGCGCCTGGCCATGTGCGCCGGCCGACGCCGGCCTCCGGGCCGGGAGCGGGGTGCGGCGTGCGGGCGGGTCTGCTGAGGCACCGCCTCGGGCGCGCTCATGTCGATCGCGCCGCCTCACGCCCGCATGGTCGGGGTGCGGATGCCGCGGCGGTGGGATCGTGGCCGTTGATCTCGTCGCCGTTCGCCGCCGGCTCGGCGACGTGCGGCCCTCCGATGGTTTCCCCAGCCTCGGCGACGACGACGCACGAGGGCACGACAGGGAGCTCCTTGGCGGTTGCGGGCGATCACCGGCGGATGCCCGTCTGCGTGGCAGCGGTGCTACTTCACGTGGTCGGCGGACATCGTTCCAGGTCTGTGCGTGGTTGCCAAGCGCGCTGTGCGGTCGGATGCGCTCGCTCCCTTGCGGCGGCGCCCTCATGGTCCGGGGTCGTCACCACGCGGCGCCGATCCCCTCGCCCGTGAACCAGTGGGCGGCCGGGGTCTCGCGAAACGCGAAGGAACCGGCGCCCTGTTGCCTCCGCGTGCTCGGCGAGGACGTTCGTGACCGTCGCGTTGTCGCTCAGCAGCAACCCGGCGGGCGCCATGTGGGGTTCCACCGCGTCGAGCTCCGCGGCCTCGTGCCGGGCCGCGTGGTCGCTGTCGTGGAGGAAGACGTCGACGGGTGCGTCGATCCGCGGCAGGGCGCGCAGCGAATCGTCGGTCACGCGTTCGACGACGCGCGACCACGGGGCGCGGTCCACGAGGTATCCCGCGTCCGGGTTCACGTCGATCGAGAGCAGCCGCCCCGGACGGGCGTCGTCCGCGTTGTGCAGGAGGGCCGAGGCCATGACGCTCGTCCCGAGGCCCTTGTCCGTCCCCGTCTCCACGACCAGGCCGGGTGCGCGAGCACGGATGATGGCGTACCAGCCCAGGCGCCGGCCGTACCGGGCGGCAGTGTCCGCCAGCCCGCGGCGGGCAGAGGCGGCGGACTCCCGCTCGATGTGGGCCCGGAGCCGATCATCCGACTCGAGCTCCGCGAAGTACCCCCGGACGCGAGCGACGGGGACGTCGCACACCGCGCTCGACGTACCACGCGAGGTGCTCGCGGCTCAGCGGGGTCAGGTCGTAGGTGAAGTTGGTGTGCTCGCGTGACGTCACGAGCCATCGGGCGGAGGTGGCGATGACCGCGCCGTCGTGTCGTGCCACTGCCGCGACTCGGGACGGCAGCGCCGCGAGGCGCGCCAACGGTGTCCGCGCCACGGCCCGCCGGCCGTCTCGCCACCGGGCCCGAAGGTGCGACGGATCTCGGCGCCCCGGCGAGCGCTCGCCCTCGTGCGGCCCGGCGCCTCGCTGCGTCACGACGGGCTCCGCACCTGCTCGAACGGCTGGGCCGAACCCGCGAGCGCCTCGCGGGCGACCAACCAGACGAAGCGCGGGTTGTTCCGCAGGTAGCGCGGGCCGAGCCGAGCGGGCTCGGACGCGAGCCTGAAGGCCCACTCGAGCCCGGCCCGCCGCATCCAGTGCGGCGCCTGGCGCTTGACCCCGGCGTGGAAGTCGAACGCCGCACCGACCCCGATCAGCGCCGAGGCGTGGACCCGACCGATGTTGGCGGCCATCCAGCGCTCCTGCTTCGGCGTGCTGAGCCCGACCCACACGATGTCCGGCCGGGTCGCCGCGATGCGCTCGACGGGTGTGCCGTCGTCCTCGGCCCTCGCCGTCAGCGCGGGCGGGCTCAGCGATCCCACGATCCGCGCTCGGGGGAACTGCTCCCCCAGCCGGGTCGTGAGGCGGTCGAGGGTGGCGGCGGTCGAGCCGAGCAGGAAGTGGCGCCAGCCTGTCGATTCGGAGCGGGCGAACGTGTGGAGCATGAGGTCGGGCCCGTACACCCGCTCGACGGGCACCGGCGGTCGACGGGAGTGCACGCGGCGCCGGCTCAGCCAGACGAGCGGCATCCCGTCGGTAGACGACCATGCCGGCCCGGTTGTGGATGCTCCGCAGCGCGGGGTCGTCCTGGCTCTCGACGACCCCGTGAACGCCGGTGACGCACACGTACTCGTGCGCGCCCCGCCGGATCCAGTCGGCGACGACGTCCACGGCCCCCTCGATCGTGAGGGGGTCGACGCCGATACCGAGGACGTTGACGCGCGTTCGGGGCACCGCCCCGGGATGGTACGAGCGCTCGCGCGAAGAGGGAAGATTCAGCCACGTTGGGTGGCCGCCGTAGGGTGGCGGCGAGCCGTGATCCCGAGTCCGGAGGGGGGATGGCGCCCCGCATCGCGATCGTGCACAGCTTCTACAGCTCGGCCCAGCCGAGCGGCGAGAACGCGGTGGTCGAGGCCGAGCTCGAGCTGCTCCTCGACGCCGGCGTCGATGCGTGCCTCATCGCCGCCCGCACGGACGAGCTCGAGCGCGACCGGTTCCACCACCTCCGGTCCGCCGTCCGGGTCGCGACCGGTCGCGGCCGGTCACCGCTGGCCGACCTCGACGCCTTCGACCCGGACGTCGTCCACATCCACAACCTGTTCCCCAACTTCGGCCGGTCGTGGGTCGGCCAGCTGGACGTCCCGTTCGTGGTGACCCTGCACAACTTCCGCTTCGTGTGTGCCGCCGCCACCCTGTTCCGCGACGGCGACCTCTGCACCGACTGCCCGGACGGGCACCGGTGGGCGGGCGTCCGGCACCGCTGCTATCGCGGCTCCGTGGCGGCGACCCTCCCCCTGGCCCTGGCGCAGCGGGGTGGGCCGGCGACCGACCCCGTGCTGGCCGGGGCCGAGCGCATCCTCTGCCTGTCGTCGCGGCAACGTGGACTCCTCGCATCGGCGGGCCTCCCCCACGACCGCGTCGTCGCGTGGGCGAACTTCCTCCCCGGATCGCTCGACCCGCGGCCGGAGAACGGGCCCTTCGCCGGAGATCGGGCCGGGTGCCTGTGCGTGAGCCGGCTCGTGCCGGAGAAGGGCGTCGTGGAGCTCGTCACCGGCTGGACGGGGGAGATCCCGCTCACGATCGCCGGCGACGGACCGCTCCTGGCCGAGGTGCGCCGGGCGGCGGCCGGGCGCAACGTCGACGTCCGGGGCCGGGTCGAGCGGGCTGAGGCCGTCGAGCTGATGACCCGCAGCGCCGCCCTGGCGATCCCCGGGAGGTGGCCCGAGGTCGCACCCCTGACCTATGTCGAGGCCCTCGCCTGTGGCCTCCCCGTGATCGCCCACAGGCGCAGCGATCTGGCCGGGCGGGTGGTCGAGCACCGCACCGGGGCGGTCGTCGACGACGTCGCCGGCACGGCCGCGGCCGTGCGGGACGTCCAGGCCGACGTCGGGCTGTCGTCGCACTGCCGGCAGGTGTTCGAGTCCCTGTACACCGCCGACGTGCACAGGCAGCGGTTGCTGGGGCTCTACGAGGACGTCGCCCTCGGCCGACGGTGAGGGACGGGTGCGTGCGCAGCCCCGGCCGACGTGGCGTCGGGATCGTGGCGCGGCGCCGCCACCCACCAGAGGAAGCCGATCAGGCACCACAGCACGATGCCGCCCTGCGGGCTCTCGAGGTACACGTCGCTGAACGCGACGACCATTGCGGCGGCCACGCCCGCACGCGCGCCCTGCACCGCAGGCGAATCGGTGGCGCGCCCTTGGCGGCGGAAGCTGCGCACGAGGGTGAGGACGGGGATCGACAGGAACCCGACGGCGGTGACCAGCCCGGCGCGGCCGGCCAGTGAGAAGAAGATGCTGTGGGGGGCGCGCAGGACCCGGGGATCGCGATCGGAACCCGGCGGGAGGATGTCGTAGCGGATCGCGAGGTTGTCGCCCCACCCGTAGCCGTGGAACAGCATCCGCTTGTCGGTGACGTCGTCCCAGATGTCTTCCCACCACTCGACGCGCCAGTTCCTCGTGGCGCTGAGCCGCGTGTTCTCGCTGCCGTCGTCGCCCACGAGGCTCGCCACCGACTCGACGCCGCTGCGGAAGCTGAGCTCGCGCTTCTGGCCGATGGTCACGGACCATCCCGTGGTGTAGAGCACGGCCAGCAGGGCCGCCACCGCGAGCATCCCACGCAGCATGCGCGTGAGGTGCGGGGACGCCACGGCGTAGCCCGCGACGAGGCCGCCGAGGGATCCGCGACTGCGAAAGGTCACCACGACGGCGGCCGCCGTCCAGAGGACGAGGTACCACCGTCGATGGCGGTGCGCTCCCGGGGTCGGCGGCCGTGTGAGCAGCGCGGGCAGCACGATCACGAGCGTCACGGCGATGTCGGTCGCCTTGGCGAGAAGCAGCGGACCGCCCGAGATCGGCCATGTGGGACCGACCACGGACCCCACCAGCGTCCGCAGGACCAGGAGGAACACGATGACGACGACGACGGGCGCCGCCCGGGCGACGCCACCGTCGATGAGCTCCATCACCCGCGCCGGCCCGATGGCGATCTCCTGACGCCGGAGCAGGGCGTAGACCCCGAACGCGAAGCCGGAGTAGTAGAGCGGCGCCAGCCCCCGCACGGACTCGAGCCACGGGTCGGCGCCGACGACCCGGTCGACCGTGAGCTGCACCAGAGCGAGACCGACGAGCACCGCCGTGATGGCGGCCGCCGCGTTGCGCGGGAGCGGGGTGTCCGAGCTGAGGGCCGCCACCAGCACGACGACGAGGAGCACCTCCCCGACGAACACGGGCGGGATGCCGGCGTACGCGAACCCCTTCCCGAACGCCAGGTAGAGCACCAGGCCGAGGCCGAGCGGCCGGAGGGCGCCCGACAGCTCGGTCGTCGTCGACGACCGGTCGAGCCTGGTGCTCACGGACCCACGTCGG
The DNA here is from genome assembly GCA_963778415.1 of uncultured Acidimicrobiales bacterium. GTDB lineage: Bacteria > Actinomycetota > Acidimicrobiia > Acidimicrobiales > VFJN01 > ZC4RG19. Next base: position 456,633 of record CAVZUI010000005.1, on the reverse strand, counting down.
GAGCGCGGCGCGCCCCGTCGGCGTCGAGCAGGCCGTGCGATCACCCCCGCGGCCGGCGGGCGCGGGCTCAGGACGGATCGGGCGCGTCATGGTGCTCGACGGGCCGCGGGTGCGTGATCCGCTCGCCGTTCCCCTTGATGTGGGCCGGGACGGGCGGGGCGCCCACGCCCTCCTCGCGCTGCCGGCGACGTTCGCTCCGGCTCCGGTAGGTGTCGTAGCGGTAGGTCTGCCCGGAGTACCCCTGGTCGGCCGGCACGAGGTTGAGGACCGTGCCGACCAGCGGCGCGTTCACCTGGCCGAGCAGCTCCATCGCCCGGGCGAGGCCCCGCTTCGAGGTCTCGCCGTGGGCGACCACGAGGAGCACGGCGTCGGCGATCCGGGCCAGCACCTGCGCGTCGGTCACGGGCAGCACCGGGGGCGAGTCGACGATCACCCTGTCGTACCGCTCCGCCAGCGAGTCGAAGAGCTCCTGGGCCCGCGGCGAGTCGAGCAGCTCCGCGGGGTTCGGGGGCGTCGGCCCGGGCGGCATGAGGTGGAGGCCGGGAACCTCCTCGATGGCGTACGCAGTCGACTCGGCGGTCGTCTCGCCGAGGAGCGCGGACGTGAGGCCGGGGGTCTGCGGCGCGCCGAACAGCTGGTGCACCCGCGGTCGACGGAGATCGGCCGCGACGAGCAGCACCCGCTCGCCACCCTGGGCCAGGGCGATCGACAGGTTGGCGGCCGTCACCGTCTTGCCCTCCGACGCGGCGGCACTGGTGACGAGCAGAGTGCGGAGCGGCCCGTCCAGGCCCAGGAACCGCACCGACGTGCGCAGGAGGCGGTACGCCTCGGTCGCGGGGGACGACGGGTCCTCGATCCCGACCAGGTCGATCGACGTCGAGCCGCTGACGGACTTGGGGATCACCCCGAGCGTCGGGAGGTCGGTGATCTTCTCGACCATCTCCTTCGATCGCACCGAGTCGTCGAGGCGATCGATGGCGAAGGCGAGGAGGATGCCGCCCAACAGCCCGACCAGCGCGCCGACCACCAGATTCGTGGCCAGCTTGGGAGACACCGGCGACGCCGGCTCGCGGGCCTCGGACAGCACCTCGACACCACCGAGCTGCGTGAGATCCTGACTGAGCTCGAGCTGTGAGAGCTGCCCTCGGAACGAGCTCTCGCGGTTCTGCAGCGGCGCCAGCTCGGGCAGGACCTGGGCCAGCACCGCCTGACGCTGATCCTCGAGCTCCGTGCGCTCGGGGGTGCCGGCCGGGGTGGCCGCGAACGCGGGCATCGATCTCGTCGAGCGGCCTGCTCACCTCGGCGATCTGTTGCCGCAGCGCGTCGAGCCGGGACTGGATCTCCTCGCTGGCCGACAGCAGCTCGTCGAGCCGGCGCTCACGCCGGAAGTCGGTGTACGTGTCCACGTACAGGTTCGCCAGCTCGGCGGCGGCCGCGGGCTTGGTGGCCGACACGTCGACGTTGACCACGCTGTTGCTGTCGGACGCCGAGGCGGACGCGGTGACGTCGTCGACGTCGAGCGGCCCGTCGTACTTCTCCGCGACGGCGTCCCGCACGGCCTGCGACTCGATGAGCTCGATCTCGTCGTTCAGCTCGCGCTCGGCGTCCGCACCCGACCGGGCCTGGCCGAGCTCGTCGACCAGGATCTCCTCGTTGGCCGTCCGCTGCAGCAGCAGCTCGGAGCGGGCGCGATATGTCGGCGTCATGAGCAGCGAGAGCCCGAGGGCGATCGCGACTGCGACGATCACCGCCAGCGCCACGACCCGACGTCGCCGTCGCAGCACGGCGATGTAGTCCTGAAGGCTCGGCTCGTCCATGCAGTCCGGTCCTATTCGGGGCTCTTCACCGCAGGTCGACGGGTGACAACCGTACCCTTGCCACGTGACGTGGCAAGGAGATCTCCGTACGAGGTCGCCGGTGGTGGCGGGGAGCGTCGCGGTTCAGGGCTTCACAGCCACACGCGCCCCGGACACGCGGACGAGCAACAGATCCCGTTCGAGCTCCGCGAGGAACTCGTCGACGGCCAGGCGAGCGCCCTCCCACTCGCCGTAGTCGTCCACGATGAGGACCCCGCCCGAGACCAGTCGCGGGTAGAGGTGACGGAGCTCGTGACGCGTCGACTCGTACCAGTCGGTGTCGAGCCGCAGCAATGCGATCTCGCTCGGGGCCCGGTCCGGGAGCGTGTCCTCGACCCGACCCTCGACGAAGTGCACGCGCTCGGGCGGGTACCCGGAGGTCGAGACGTTCCTCTCGACCTCCGCGAGCGAGGCGTTCGCCCACACGAGCGAGTCGGGCGCGCTGGCGTCGAGGTGCTCGTGCGCCGAGCCGCCGGTGACGTACCGGTCCACCTCCGAGGGGGGCGTCATGCCCGAGAACGTGTCGAACAGATGCATGTCGCGGTCGTCGACGCCCAGCGATCGCAGGGTCAAGGCGGCGGCGAGCATGCTGCCGCCGCGCCACACCCCGCACTCGACGATGGCACCGGGTACCTCGCTCGCCTGGATGTAGCGGACGCTCGAGATCAGCGCATAGAGCTTCTCGGGATCGGTCATCGTGTAAGGGCGCACCGCAGCGATGATCTCGCGGCTCTCGTCGTCGATATCGCGCGGTGGCCCGCCCCGCGTGATCCGCCAGCCCGTCAGCCGCTCCAGGTGGGAATTGAGCCGGCGAGCCAGGTCTCGGAGACGCAGAGTTGCGCGGTCCACACGTCGAGACGATAGGTGACCTGCCCGGCCGCGGGGCGCACCGGGCGGGCCGACCCCTCACCCCCATCTCCACGGCCCACCCGCCCGGGTACGATCACCGACGAGGTCACTCCCCATGACGTCGCCCATCTCCGACGGCGGCACAGACCATGGTCCCGTCGGTTCCCCCCGAGCCCGATCCCCTGCTGTCGGCCCACGCGCCACCCCGGGCGCGGCGCGCGTGCGGCAGGCGCGCTTTCGCAGCAAGGTCCTGCGACGACCGGTCGTCATGCTGCGTCATCGCGGGCTGCGACCGAACGATGCCTTCGTCATCTCCTACCCCCGGTCGGGCGCGACATGGACCCTGTTCATGCTCCGCCATGCACTCACGGGCACCGGTGCGACCTTCGACAATCTCAACGACGTCATTCCCTACGTCGGGGCGCACGCCGGCACGCCCGAGATCCTCGCCGGCGGAGGGCGATTGATCCGTTCGCACGAGCTCGCCGATGTGGGATCTCGTCGCGTCGTGTACCTCGTCCGGGACCCGCGGAGCATCGTGCTTTCGGAGTATCGGTGGCAGCTCATGTCCGGATACTTCCGAGGCGGGCTCGAGGCGTTCGTCGACGACTACGTGTCCGGTGCCGCCAACCCGTGGGGCGCGTGGGACCGCCACGTCCTCCACTGGCTCGCCCATCCGGCGAAGACCGCCGGTCCGCTGCTCGTGGTGCGCTACGAGGACCTGCGCCGCGGCCCTGCGGCCCACCTGGCGGGGATCCTCGACTTCCTGGGCAGCGGCGCGGCGCCGGCGGTGCTGGAGGAGGTCGTCGCCGCCAACGACCTCGCCGCCATGCGGCGCAACGAGCACGCCACCGCGCTGCCGAAGGTCCGCGACGACCTCGACTTCGTCGGGCAGGGGGGCGTCGCCAGCTGGCGCGACCAGCTGCCGGCCGAGGCGTCGTCACGGATCCTCGACCGCTTCGCCGCGACGATGGAGCGGACGGGCTACCTCCCGTGAGGCCGTCGCGGCCCGACGGCCGCGTCGGCGACCGACGTGCCGCGCGTCGTCCTCGTCATCCGGCGACGCACCCGCCGCGATCCCGGGAGCACGACCGCGGCCGCGGCCGCCAGATCGAACGGGTGCGGGCGGCCGTGCCGGAAGGCGGCGCGCACGATGCGCCCGACGTCGCGGCGCCCGTCGGGCTGGCGCAGGGCGCTGAGGAGGAGGGCCGCCGCGGCGCTGCGCGGCGTCACGAGATCCTGGTTGTCCTCGACCCATCGCTCGACGTGTCGCCACGATCCCGACGACAGGTGCGTGCGGTCCGAGTCGCGGTGGTACCGGGTGAGAGGGGCATCGACCTGCACGAACCGGGCCCCGTGGCGGCGCACGGCGCGCAGGAACCAGTCGTAGTCCTGGAAGCGCGGGAGGTCCTTGAAGCCGCACCCCTCCGCGAGGCCGACGTCCGTGAGGATCGACGACCCGAGCCCCAGGCTCCCGCTGCGTGACCGGCCAGTGCGCGCACAGGAGCCACTCGCTGAGGTCCTGGCCCTCTCGGGGCAGCGGGGCGCGGCGAGCGCCGATCGACACCCCGTCGAGGAACACCTCGAAGCGGGTTCCGACGATCACCGGCGGGCCGAGTCGTTCGGCGACGGCCAGCTGGCGCGAGATCTTGTCGGGGGCCCAGGTGTCGTCGTCGTCGAGGAAGGCCACCCAGGGCGTGCCCGCCAGCCCGGCCCCGGCGTTCCGCGCCGCAGACGCACCCGAGGCGTCAGGTCGCTCGACGACGACCACGTCGTCGCCGAAGTCGGGGATGCGGGCTCCCGGCGCGGCTCGGTTGACGACGACCACGATGTCGACCTCGACCCCGCGTTGCGCCCGCACCGAGGCCAGAGCCCGGTCGAGCAGGTGCGCACGCGCCAACTGCGTCGGGATCACGGCCGTCACGGGAGCACCCGAGGGCGCCGCCCTCCCGCGCCGGTCCCGTCGATCGACGTCGACACCGGTCCGCTGTCCAGGTGCCATCACCTCACCCGCCGGTCTCGCTCGGCGGGCAGACCTCGAGCAGAGCGAACGATCCGACGTCCGCGAGGACGCGCAGGCTGCCGTCCTCGGTCCACGCTCCGACCATCCGCCGCTCGTCGGGCCGGTCGGTGTCGTCGACGAGGACGAGTCCCCCGGCCCGCATGCGCTCGCGCAGCGTCGGCCAGGCCGGGAAGCGCGCCCCGGCGCCGGCGCCGTTCGGCGGACCGTCGACGACGAGCACGTCGATCCTCGGCGGCAGGCGCTCGACGGCCGCCGGGTCGTACCACCGCACGTCGCTCCCGCAGATCGACTGCTCGACCAGCGGGGCGTGGATGAGGTCGTACCGCGCCAGGCCGTGCTGCCGGAGGCTCGCCCGCATCACGTCGACGAACTCGAGGTCGTGCTCGAGGCCCGTGATGTGGACGTCCGGCCGGGCTCGGCCGACCACGATGCTCGACGTCCCGGGCCCGAGCTCGACGACGGTGTGGCAGTCGCGGGTGTCCATCTCCCGCAGGAGCCGCCCGAGCGCCGCGGGGCTCAGCGCCCACCCTCCCGGGACCGGCCACGGCTTCCCGTCGAGCATGAGCCCCGTCAGGGACCACAGCTCCCGGGCCTCCTCGCGCGCGTCGACCTCCTCCCGCAGGAGGTAGTGCGCGAGCCAGGCGACGGTGCCGCCGCCCGCCGCCCCGACGAGCAGGCCGGCCACCGGCTCCCCCGCCACCGCGCCCCGGCCGCGACCAGCACGCCGAAGAACACGGCGACCGCGGCGACGGCGCGCCGCCGGGACCACCCGCGGGTCGATCGTGCGCCGGACGAGCGCCGTCGTGTTCACGTCGGGCGCACCCGGGAGACGCCGGGCCGGCGGCGGTCACGCATCCCGGTAGCCCCACAGCGCCGCCAGATCGCGTCCGAGGTAGTCGCTCACCTTCTCCACCTCGGGCGCGAACTCGGCGCGCAGGCTCGCCATGAGCGCCTCGTCCACGGGCGGTGGCGACGTGAGGTTGGCCCGCCTGTAGGTCGCCCGGATGAGCTCGCGGACGGCCCTCGGCGTGGCCCCCTTCGCCGCTCGCCCGACAGCGCCGACGGGACCTCGACCGAACACCAGGCGTTGCCAGGCCGCTTCGGCCGTGCGCGACCGCACGTCCGCCGCGGTGTTGAGCTCGCGCGGTGCGACCTCGACGGCCTCGTCCACGCCGAGGAAGCGGAAGACGCCGCGCATCGAGTCGCCGTTCGAGCGCCGGTAGTCGTCGTAGATGACCACGTGCGTCTGATCCGGCGGGAACACCGCGCGGTACCGCTCGAGCTGGTCGACGTACCGAGCCCGTGGGACGTAGTGCTGCCACAGCTCGTGGTTCGGACCGGCCGCCAGAGCCTCGCCCAGGTCCGCGGGGCGGTCGAGCCCCCGTCGCACGTAGTGACGGTGCAACGAATACACGTACCGGGCGGGATCGCGGAGGATCGCGATGATGCGGGCCGACGGGTTGGCGGCGGCGATCTCGTGCGCGGCCGTGGGCGATGCGAGGTACTGCGGGCTTGCCTCGCCCACGACCTGCCCCGGCGCGGCGTCGGCGAAGAGGCGCAGGTACTCGGTCAGGGTCGGACGGCCGACCAACGGCGACCGGAGCTGGTCGTCCGAGACGAAGTACCTCGGCTCCTTGACCACGGACATGAAGATCTGGGGGTGCTGCCGCAGCATGTCGTAGAGCGCCGTCGTGCCCGACTTGGCGTGGCCGACGACGAAGAAGTCGGGGAATCGGGTCGGTTCCGCTCCGTCCTCCGCGACCGAGCACGCGTCGGACTCCGAGGCGCATCAGTTGCCCCTCCGACCCACGATCGCCACGGCGCCCTGGTAGAAGGCGTTGCTGCGCTCGAGTGTGGCGATGGGCTCGAACGCCTCGATGCGCCCGTTCCCCAGGACCATCACCCGATCGCAGGTGGCCAGCATCGACAGCCGATGGCTGACCACGAACAGCGTGACGCGGCCCCGCAGGTCGGCCAGCGACTCCTGGACGAGCGATTCCGACCGCAGGTCGAGGGCGCTCGTCGGCTCGTCGAGCACCAGCACCTGGGGCTCGCCCGCCAGTGCGCGGGCCAGGCAGATCCGTTGGCGCTGCCCGCCCGACACGGCGTCGGCCCGCTGGCCGACGATCGTGTCGTAGCCGGCAGGCCACGAGACGATGTCCTGGTGGATGTGGGCGAGTCGGGCCGCCTCTTCGATCGTCCGACCGTCGATGTCGCGGAAGAACCGGATGTTGTCGCCCACAGAGGCGTGCAGCAGCCGGGGCTCCTGGGGGACGCACGCCACCAGGCGACGCCAGTCCGCGCTCGCGACGTCCGACGCCGGTTCCCCGTTGACCAGGTACTGCCCTGCCGTCGGCTCGCGGAGGCGCAGGAGGATCTGGAGCAGCGTCGACTTCCCCGCCCCCGACGGCCCCACGATGCCGACCGACTCACCGACGGCGACGTCGAACGAGACGTCGACCAGCGCCTCGGCCCCGCGACCGTAGGAGTAGTCCGCGCGGTCGCAGGCGATCTGGCGAACGTCGTCGAGCGGACGACGGCCGACCGGCCGAGCCGCGGCTCGATAGCGCGCCTCGGCGGCGACGAGGCGGTCGATGAACGGCACCGCCTGCAGCACGATGAGGTACGACGCGTAGGCCTGCTGCCCGTAGGTCGCGCTCCGGACGAGCATCAGGACGACTGCGCCGAGGACGGCGATGCGCCCCGTGTCCGACCAGTAGAGGCCGGCGAGACCGCCGACGATCACCGCGATGGCGAGGCTCTGGTACAGGTACTGGACGAGGCGGGCCATGTACCGGGTCCTCAGGAACGCCGTCCGATCCGCGTCGACCAGGCGGTGAAGGCGCTCCGCCTGCGCACCCGAGACGCCGAAGAGGCGGTTCTCCTCCGAGAGCCAGATCGCCTCGCTCACCCCGCCGGCGAACGCCAGCGACGTGGTGGAGAGCTCGCGGGCGTGACGGCGCCCGCGCCGGTTCAGCGGGCGCAGCACGAGCGAGAGCAGCCACGCCACGCCGACGACCGCGACGGCCACCGGGAGACTGAGGAACATCGCCGACACGAGGAGCGCCAGGAACGAGAGGGCCGAGGTCACGAACACCCCGGCCTGCATGAGCCCCTGCGTCGCCTGCACGACCTGGCTCGTCAACAGCTCCTGCATGTGGCCGTCGCGCTCCTCGGCCTGCACGTTCCACGCGGCTCGGTCGAACTCGTCGAACAGGTCGCACCGCAGCCGCGCCTGGACGTCTGCCGCGATGCGCGCCGGTAGGTAGGCGATCACCACCTGTAGCCCGACCCGGGCCACGGCGCAGCCACCCGCGACGGCGAGGACGACTCCGACCGTGGTGGTGACGTGGATCGGCCCCGCGTCGGCCGTGACACGGCTTCCGCCCTCGACCATCGTGGCGGCGACCTGCGCCACGAGCACGAGGATCGCCGACTCGAGGAGCCCGGAGACCAGGGAGGTGACCACGAGCACCACGACGAGCCATCGGTGGTCGGCCGCCGCCAACCGCAGCACACCCCACGCCTCGGCCCGTCGCCGTCGCCAAGGCGTCCCGTTCATCGAGGACGTCCGTACGACAGCGGGTCGAACGCGGTGGCCACGGCCTGGGCGCCCTCGCCTCCTTCGCCCGGCGCGAGCTTCTCCCCCGTCCCCGACCGCCCACAGCTGCAGACCGGCGTGCGAGCCGACCGATGCCCCGAGGCGGGGATGCTCGTTCCGCCGTCGCATCGGGGGATTGCGCACGAAACCTCGCTCCTGATGGCCCGCATTGACGGTAATGACGTCACTCCTCGTGGTCAACCGGTGCACAAGGCGTGATCCTGCCCCGGTGGACGCGACCACTTCGAGCACCTCGTCGGCGACTTCGAGCCCACCTCCGTCACAAATCGACCCCCGCCGACGTCTTATGGGCATGAGCCCACCCCCGCCGCGGGCTGCTGCTGCACCCACGGACCCCGCGCCGCGATACTCCCCCCGACCCGCGCACCCCCCGTCGATACGCTCGACCGATCGTTGGCGATGCTCCCAGCCGCATCTGGAGGTACCGGCTCTTCGGCGGGCTGGCCGTCGAGGGGGCGGATGGGCGCGTGCCGGACCTCGGGGGCCGCAAGCAGCGGGCGGTGCTGGCCGCGCTGCTGCTCGACCTCGACCGGGCGGTGCCCGCCGACCGGCTGATCGACCAGGTGTGGGGCGACGACCCTCCCGCGCGGGCCGAGGCGTCGCTGCAGGCCTACGTGTCCAAGCTGCGCCGCCAGCTCGAGCCCGAGCGACCCAGCGGGTCCGGCCACGCGGTGCTGGTCACCGAGCCGGGCGGGTACCGGTTGGTGGCCGAGCGCGACGACGTCGACGTCGCCCTGTTCGACGACCTTCGGCTCGCCGGCGCGGCCGCCCAGGCCGCCGGTGAGCACGCCGCGGCCGCCCGCTTCTACGACGAGGCGCTCACCCTCCACGATCCGCTCCTCCCCGAGCTCGCGGGCGAGGCGTGGGTGGCGGACGCCTGCGCCCGGCTGGACGCGGCGTACGCCGACGTCCTCGACGGCGCCTTCGACGCCAAGCTCGCCCTCGGCGGCGGGCGCGAGCTCGTCGGCGACCTCGAGGCGGCGGTCGCCGCCCACCCGTTCCGCGAGCGGCTGCACGGGCACCTCGCCCTCGCCCTCTACCGGGCGGGCCGGCAGACCGACGCGCTGCGCTCGCTCGCCGACGCCCGAAGGGCGCTGGCCGAGGAGATCGGCGTCGAACCGGGGCCCGACCTGCGCAGGCTCGAGGCCGACATCCTGGCTCAGGCCCCCCACCTCGACGCCGCGAACCCCCGGCCGAGCCGAGATCGACCGACGGCGCCGACGTCGACCATCGACCTGAGGACAATCGGGGACGACACGCGGGCATCCCGACCGACCGAATCGGTCGCGGGCTCGACGCTGGTCGGTCGCGCCAGCGAGATCGCCGTGCTGACCGAGGCGGCCCGGGCCGCCGCCGCGGGCCGCGGGCGGGCGGTCGTGATCAGCGGCGAGCCGGGCATCGGCAAGACCCGGCTGGCCGAGGAGGTCGTGCGGGCCGCGACCGCCGACGGGTTCGTCGTCGCCTGGGCACGGTGCCACGAGAGCGCGGCGTCCGCGCCCTACTGGGGCTACACGCAGATCGCGGAACAGCTCCTGGAGGCCGGGGTCGTCAGCGACGGCGCCCGGGACGGCATCAGCGCCGCCGGCGGCGGCGTCCACACCATCGACCCCGGAGCCGACAGCCCGACGCTGCACAGCACGATGGTCGCCGCCCTCCGCTCGACCACCCGCCCCCTGCTCCTCGTCGCGGACGATCTCCAGTGGGCCGACGCCTCGTCGCTGCGCGCGCTCGAGTTCGTCGCCGGGTCGCTGTCGTCGGTGCCGGTGCTGCTCGTCGCCACCGTCCGCCCCGTGGGACCGGACGCGCCCCCGGCCCTGGTCCGCTGCCTCGCCGAGCTGGCCCGCGCCTCCGGCTCCCGGCGCATCGACCTGCGGGGCCTGTTGGGCCCCGACGTCCGCACGTGGCTGGGCCGGCGCACCGACGGGCCCCGCGTCGACGACGACGTCGCCCGCTTCGTGCACGAGCGCACGGGCGGGAACCCCTTCTTCGTGGGCGAGGTCGTCGAGCTGCTCGCCCAGCAGGACCGCCTGATCGACCTGGCAGCCGCCCGCGCCGCCGCGGTGCCGGCCGCGGCCGTCGACGTCGTGCGGCGACGGGTCGGGATGCTGCCGCCGGCGACCCAGCCGCTGCTCGCCGTCGCGTCGGTGCTCGGGGTCACGATCGAGCTCGACCTGCTGGCCCACGTGACGGGGACGAGCATCCCCGACGTGCTCGACTCCCTCGACCCGGCGGTCGAGGCCGGCCTGCTCGCGGAGGATCCCGCCGGTCCCGCCCGGCTGCGCTTCGCCCACGCCCTCGTCGCCGACGCGCTGGCGGCCGAGCTGAGCGTGGCCCGCCGGGCCCGCCTCCACGCGTCCGCGATGACCGCGGTCGAGGAGCTGCGAGCCGGCAACCTCGACGACCACCTGTCGACGCTCGTCCACCACGGCCGGGCGGGCGCGGCCGCGGGGGTCGCGACCCGGGCCTTCGACCACGCCACGCGGGCCGCGCGGATCGCGGGCGAGCGCGGGGCGTACGAGGTCGCCGCCGCCTACTGGCACGACGCGCGCCAGCTGATCGACCTCGCCCGGCCCGGCGACCGCCAGGCGCGCTTGGACGTCCTGGTCGAGCTCGGGCAGGCCCTGCGCCTCGCCGACGACGTGGTCCCGGCCCAGCAGGCGCTGCTCGAGGCCATCACGGTCGCCGAAGCCGGCGACGATCGCGCGGGGGTGCGCCGTGCTGCGGCCGCGCTCGCCACCGCGACGTTCTGGCAGACCAGCCCGTACGGCGAGGTCGACGCGGCGCTGGTCGACGGGCTCGAGCGCGCGGTCACGCTGGCGGACGGCGCACCGATCGCCGAGCGCGCCCTGCTCGTCGGGGCGCTCGCCGACGCGGTGTACTACCACCCCGACCGCACCCGGTCGCTGGCCCGGTCGGCCGAAGCGGTCGCACTGGCGCGGGCGGCCGGCCACCCCGACACGCTCGTCCTCGCCCTGAGCCAGCGGTTCCGGGCGTTGTGGCGGGACAGCCTCGTCGACGAGCAGGACGACATCGGGGCCGAGCTGGTCGCCACCCTCGAGGCCGGCGGCGTCACGCCCGGCTTCGCCGCGGTCGCCCACCTCGTCGTCGCGGTGCTCGCCCTGTCCCGTGCCGACCGGCGGTCGTTCGAGGTGCACCTGTCCGCGGCGCGCGCCGACGCCGACCGTTCCCGGCTCCCCGGGCTGCTGAGCCAGGTCGGGTGGGCCGAGGTGGCCTGGCTGGCGGCCCGCGGGCAGCTACGACGACGCCCTCGTGCTGGCCCGGGAGGTCGATCCGCTGTACCGGCGGGCCCGCGGGTGGCAGGCCGACGACATCCTCGCTGCGTTCGAGCTGTCGATCGCCGTCGACCGGGGCACCCTGTCCGACCGCCTCGCCCAGGCCCGGTCGCTCCTCGACGGGGGGTTCGCTCCGACCGCCCGCGAGGTGGTGGCGTGGATGCTGGTCGAGGACTCGCGGCCCGAGGAGGCCCGCGCCCTCGTCGGGCCGGCGGGCACGGTGCCCGATCCCGCGCCCGACTGGCTGTGGCTCGAGACCGTCACGGCCGCCGCGCACGTGCGCGCCAGCCTCGGCGACGCACCCGCCTGCGAAGCCCTCTTCGAGCGCCTGCTCCCCTTCGCCGGGCGGTGCGACGTCACCACCGGCCCCTTCCTCGGCGGCATCGACCTGGCCCTCGCCCGGCTGGCCGACGTGCTGGGGGACCACACCGCCGCCCGGCGCTACGCCGCCGCGGCCGTCGACATGCTGGAGGCGCTCGACACGCCTCCTGCGCTCGCCCGGGCCCTCCTCGTCCAGGGATCCCTGCTGGCGACGGCCGACGACCCCGCCGACCGTGACCAGGCCCCCGAGGTGCTCGGCCGGGCCCGCCGGATCGCCGCGAGCATCGGCCTGGTCCCCGTCCTCTCCGACCTCGACCGGATGCAAGCAGGATCCAAGGTCCGGGGCGGCTGACGCCACCAGGATCCAAGGGGCCGGTGCGACGGTCGCCGCATGGCAACGACGCATCCCCCCACCGAACGGGCGCCCACCCGACCGCCCGATCTCACGATGTTCACGGTCGTCCACCGCGCCATGCGCCGGGACGGCGCCCGCCTGGCCGCCGCCCTGTCGGGCCTCGGGGTGGCCGACACGTCCCGCGCCCGGGCCCTCCGGCGCTGGTACGACGGCTATCACGCCGAGCTGGACGGGCACCACGCCCTCGAGGACCACCTCTGGTTCCCGCTCCTGTCCGAGCGCGTGCCGACCTTCGCGGAGCACACCGACCGCATCGAGCGCGAGCACCACCTGCTCGACGACGCGCTGCGGGGCGTCGCGGTGGCACTCGACCACCTGGTCGACACCGAGGCGGCGGCCAGCGCCCGCGCCGCCGCCCACGACGCCGCCTGCGAGCTGTCCAGCCTGCTCGACCTCCACCTCGGCTTCGAGGACGCCGACGTGCTCCCCCTCTACGTCCGGCACTTCACCGAGGACGAGTACGCCGAGGTGGAGGATCGGGCCCGCACGCTGCTCGAGCTGCGCCGCCTGCCGTTCGCGGTGCCGTGGGTCATGAGCGCCACCACCCCGGCCGAGCGCGGCCGCGTGCTCGACCGGGCACCCGTGGCCATGAAGCTGCTGTGGTACGCCAGCCGCCGGCGCCATGCGCGCCTGGCCACTCGGGCCCTCGGCCCCGCGACGCAGGGGGTGGCGTGATGCTGCGCCGGCTCGTGACGTGGAGCTACGACCGCCGCCGGCGCGTCCTGGCGCTGTGGGTGGCCGCCGTGGTGGCCGCCAGCGTCCTCGCCGGCGTGGCCGGCGGCGACAACGAGGTCGACTTCACGGTCCCCGGCAGCGACTCGGCCGAGGCGGTCGAGCTGCTGCAGGACCGGTTCCCCGAGTTCGCCGGGGGCACGGTCGACGTCGTGTACACGTCCGACGGCGGCGTCACCGGCCCCGACGTGACCGAGCGCGTCGACGCGGCTGGCCGCCGACCTCGGCGAGGTGCCCAACGTCGTGGCGGCCGAGCCCGGTCCTCGTCTCGCCCGACGGCTCGACCGGCGTCCTGCAGGTCCGCTTCGACGAACCCGGCCGAGCAGCTGCCCGACCACGTCGGTCGAGCAGGTCATGGACCTCGCCGGCGAGGCCGAGGGCGACGGCCTGCGGATCGAGCTCGGCGGCTACCCGATCGAGACGGTCGAGCAGCAGGAGGCGGGCTCCGAGTCGGTCGGGTCTGCTGGCCGCCCTCGGTGATCCTGCTGGTGGCGTTCGGCTCGGCCCTGGCCGCCGGCCTGCCGCTCGTGATCGCCGGCTTCGGCCTCGGCGTCGCGCTCGGCGGCGTGTGGCTGATGGCGAACGTGATCGACGTGCCGGACTTCGGCGTGCAGATCGCCACGATGATCGGCATCGGCGTCGGCATCGACTACGCCCTGTTCATCGTCACCCGCTTCCGGTCGGCGCTGGCCGAGGGCCGCGAGCCCCGCGACGCGGTGGTGCTCGCCGGCGGCACGGCCGGGCCGGGCCGTCGTGTTCGCCGGGTCGACCGTCGTGGTGTCGATCTTCGGCCTCGTGCTGATGGGCCGCGACTACCTGTGGGGCGTCGCCCTGGCGACCTCGCTGGCGGTCACGATGGTCGTGCTCGCCTCGGTCACGCTGCTGCCCGCGCTGCTCGGCTTCGCCGGCCGGACCATCGACCGCTTCCGCCTGCCGTGGTTCCGCCACGACGTCGACGGTCGCCGCACGCTGTCGTGGCGGTGGAGCCGGATCATGCAGCGCCGCCCGCTGCTCGCCGGCCTCGCCGCCCTCGTCGTGCTGCTGGCGCTGGCCGCCCCGGCGCTCGACATGCGCTTCGGCATGCCCGACGCCGGCAACGGCCCCGAGGAGCTGACCAGCCGCCAGGCCTACGACCTCATGAGCGAGGGCTTCGGGCCCGGCGCCAACGGTCCGTTCCTCGTGGCCGTCGACCTGGCCGGCGCCCCCGACGACGCCGCCGCCACCGACACCGTGGACGGGCTGGCGGCCGACCTCGCCGCCACCGACGGGGTGGACACGGTCCTTCCGCCCGTGCTGAACGACCAGCGGCGACGCCGCGGTCGTGACGGTCGTGCCCACGACGGGGCCGCAGGACGAGGCGACCGAGGACCTGGTCCACACCTGCGCGACGACGTCATCCCGGCCGCCGTGTCCGGCACCGGCGTCGACGCATCGGTGGGCGGCACCACGGCGGCGTTCATCGACGACAGCGAGCAGACGGCCAGCCGCCTGCCGCTGTTCATCGGCGGGCGTGGTCCTGCTCTCGTTCATCCTGCTCATGTCGGTGTTCCGGTCGCTGCCCGTGGCCGTCAAGGCGGCGTTCATGAACATCCTGTCGATCGGCGCCGCCTACGGCGTCATGACGCTGGCGGCCAACGGCGGCTGGCTCGGCGGGCTGGTCGGCATCGACGAACCCGACCCCGGTCCCGGGGTGGCTGCCGATGACGATGTTCGCCGTCCTGTTCGGCCTGTCGATGGACTACGAGGTGTTCCTCCTGTCCCGGGTGCGCGAGGAGTACGTGCGCACCGGCGACAACCGCCAGGCCGTCGCCGACGGGCTGGCCAACACGGCCCGGGTCATCACCGCGGCCGCGGCGATCATGGTCACCGTGTTCGGTGCCTTCGTGATGGAGGACGCCGTGTTCCTGAAGCTGGCCGGCATCGGCCTGGCGACGGCCGTGTTCGTCGACGCCACCGTGGTCCGCATGGTGCTCGTGCCGGCCACCATGGAGCTGCTCGGCGACCGCAACTGGTGGCTGCCCCGCTGGCTCGACCGGCTGCTGCCCCGGCTCGACGTCGAAGGTGACGTGGCAGCCCACGGTGCCCCCGCACCCATCGGCGAGACGGGCGCCACCAGCCTCGGACGAGGAGGCCCGGGTGCCCGTGGCCTGACCGTCGCGGGGTCTCCCCCACCCGCCCTCGGGCGCCGCGCCGGAGCATCCGGCCGGCGCCCGAGGCGCGTCTCCTGCCGCCGCTGCGCCGGCTGGCGCCCCGCAGGCGGTCCGTGACCGTCGACCGACGGTTGTGGGACGCTCTCAGGCGATGTCCGCGGCGCTCGACCGTCGACAGGGCGCCATGCAGCGCCTGTACCGCATCCTGCTCCCCCGCTTCCGACGCCGGCGCATGCGGCTGTTCTCGGACCTCCTGAGGTCGACGCCGACGACCACGGTGCTCGACGTCGGCGGCGGCCCGATGAACTGGCAGTGGTGCGACCCGCGGCCGCACGTCACCGTGTTGAACCTGGGGAGCGGCGACGTCGTCGCCGACGGGCGCCGCCTGCCCTTCCGCGACGACAGCTTCGACGTCGTCTTCTCGAACTCCGTGATCGAGCACGTCGGCGACGGCGAGGACCAGGCGGCGCTGGCCCGTGAGATCACTCGGGTGGGCCGGCGCTACTTCGTCCAGACGCCCAACCGGAACTTCCCGATCGAGCCGCACCTGCTGACGCCGTTCGTGCAGTTCCTGCCGACGGGGGTGCGCGCCCGCATCGCCCGGAACTTCACGGTCTGGGGGCTGGTGACTCGCCCCGACCCGCGGGCTGCTGGTCCGTGGGTGCGACGCATCCGCCTGCTCACGCCCGGCGACATGCGCCGGCTGTTCCCCGAGGCGGTCCTCCATCGGGAGCGCCTCCTCGGGATCACCAAGTCGCTCGTGGCCGTCAAGGGCGGCGCGGCCCCCTGACGACGACCTCGGCCGTCGGGCGCGGCACACCGCAGATGAGTGCGGGACGCGCGGACGGGCCATGATTCGGAGCGTGACGTCCCCGGCCCCCACCCCCGCCGACCTCTACCTCGACCTGCTGGCCGGCTGCCTGACGCGTGACCTGTTCCTCGACGAGGAGGTGCGCAACGTCGACCTGCGGACCTGGCCGGGCGGCGAGCCCGAGGGGTTGAGGGACCTGCTGAGGGGGCAGGGATGGCGGGTGGTGCGACCCGGCGCCGAGCGCGAGACGCGAGCCGTCGGCAACGACTGGCCGCCGCGCGCCGAGACGATGGTCGGCCTGGCCCGGCTGGCCAACGTGCGCGACTGCGTGACGGCGGCGCTGGCCGACGGCGTGCCGGGCGACCTGGTGGAGACCGGGGTGTGGCGGGGAGGCACGGCGATCTACCTGCGGGCGATCCTCGCCGCCCTCGGCGACGAGCAGCGGACGGTGTGGGCGTGCGACTCGTTCGAGGGGCTGCCCGAGGCCGACGCCGAGCGCTTCCCGGTCGACGTTCCGCTGCGGCTCCACGAGCACCGCGAGCTCGCCGTCGGGGTCGACCAGGTGCGGGCGAACTTCGCCCGCTACGGCCTGCTCGACGACCAGGTCCGGTTCGTGCCGGGCTGGTTCCGGGACACGCTGCCGAAGCTCGCCACCGAGGTCGGCCCGATCGCCGTCCTGCGCCTCGACGGCGACATGTACGAGTCCACGATCGACGCCCTCACGCACCTCGAGCCGCTCGTGGCGCCCGGCGGGTTCGTGATCGTCGACGACTACGGCGGCATCGAGGCGTGCCGCCAGGCGGTCACCGACCACCGCGAGCGCCATGGGATCACCGCGCCCATCCACGAGGTCGACTGGACCGCGGTGTGGTGGCGCAAGCCGCAGCCTCCAGACTGACAGCGCCCATGACCGGTGACCCGACCCCCGACGACGTCGTCTCCGCCATCGACCCGGTGTCGGACGCGTCGGCGCGGGCCGTGATGCCGCGGGTGATCGGGCTGACCGGGGCCCGGTCCGTGGTGGACGTCGGGCGCGGGACCGGAGCGTGGTCGCGGGCGTGCTCGCGACCTCGGCGTCCCCGAGGTCGTCGGCGTGGACGGCGTCCGCCCTCCCGGCGACCAGACCGGTCCGGGCTCCGACCACATCGAGCGCGACCTCGCTGAGCCGCTCGAGCTCGGCCGGTCGTTCGGCCTCGCGGTCTGCGTCGACGTGGCCCAGGACCTGCCGGCCGAGCGTGCCCCGGGCCTCGTGACCGACCTCACCGCCCTCGCTCCCGTGGTGCTGTTCGCCGCCGCGGTCCCCGGCCAGACGGGCGCGGAGCAGGTGAACGAGCAGTGGTCCGAGTACTGGGTGGCGCTGTTCGACGCCGCCGGCTGGACGTGCCGCGACGCCATCCGGCCCTGGGTGCGCACCAACGAGGACGTGGCCTGGCGGTTCCGCCAGAGCCTGTTCCTCGCGGTGGCCCCGTCCGTGGAGCAGGCCTACACGTCGTTCCCGCGCCTGGCCGCGGTCCGACCCGAGCACCCCGTCGACTACCTCGTGCGGCCGCCCGGCGACGTGATGATCCCTCCCCCGCCGCCACTCCCGGAACCCGAGCCCGTGATCGACCGAGCCCGTGGTCGAACCCGCGATCGGCGTCGCTCCGACCCCTGCCCCGCCGGCGCACGTGTCGAACGGGCACGACGATGCCGGCGTGCCGACCCCGGACGTCTCCGCCGCCTCCAACGGTGACCAGCCTGCGACCCGCTGAAGAGGCCGAGGACGACGAGGAGCTGTCGTTCCCGCAGCCCCCGGGGTGGGCGACGCTGCGGCGAATGGCCGGACGAGCCCGACGCCGATCGGGCGACTGACAGGGCGCCGGATCCGACCTCCAGCCGAGAACGACGTCAGGCGAGAGATCTCGGGGTCCGGGGAATGTTGACAGCAGCACTCGGGTTTCGATCTACTGGACCACTGAACCCTGACGATTCAACTCGGGTTACTCATGATTCGCCCGGGGTTCCCGCCGCCGAGATCGGAGCAGCAATGGGTCAGCGCGAGATCGACGCCGCACAGCTCGCCGACGCCGAGAAGTTCGAGGAGATCCTCGCCCAGTACCTCGCCGGGCGAGATCGAAGAGGACGTCTTCCGCGTCTTCCGCCTGAACAACGGCATCTACGGGCAGCGCCAGGGCGGCCACAACCAGATGGTGCGGATCAAGATCCCGTGGGGCGGCGATCACGCCCGAGCAGCTCGAGATGATGGCCCACCTCGCCGACACCTACTCGCGCGGCTGGGGCCACATCACCACCCGCCAGAACGTGCAGTTCCACTTCGTGCAGCTCGAGCAAGGTGCCCGAGGTCATGCGCCAGCTCGGCACCGTCGGCCTGACCAGCCGCGAGGCCTGCGGCGACACCGTCCGCAACGTCATGGCCTGCCACCTCGCCGGCGCCTGCCCGCACGAGAAGCTCGACGTCACGCCGTGGGCCGAGGCGGCCTTCCGCCACTTCGTGCGCAACCCGCTCGGCCAGCGCCTGCCGCGCAAGTTCAAGATCAACTTCTCCGGCTGCGCCACCGACTGCGGCCAGGCCATGTTCAACGACGTCGGCGTCATCGCCACGACCCGCACGCTCGACGACGGCACGGTCGAGGCCGGCTTCCGGGTGTTCGTCGCCGGCGGCCTCGGCGCCAACCCGCACCCGGCGCTGGCGCTCGAGGACTTCACCTCCAGCGAAGACCTCCTGCCCACGATCGAGGCCGTCCTGCGGGTGTTCGACCAGACCGGCAACCGCGACAACAAGCTGCGGGCCCGCATGAAGTGGGTCGTCGACACGCTCGGCTGCGACGAGGTCCAGGCCGCGCGTCCTGAAGGAGCGGCGCGCTGCTGCCGGCGTCGTCGTCGTGGCCCGGCGGCATCCCCGAGCGACGTCGAGAAGGCCGGCGACGCCCCGGCCGGCGTGGCCGACCGACGTCGACGCCGACCGTCATCGGTCAGGGCGTCCCCGTCGCGGATCACCCGGCGCGAGCCGTACGAGCGGTGGGACGACACCAACGTCGTCCGCGGCGCCGCCAACGGCACCGTGTCGGCCATCGCCTACGCCCGCCTCGGCGACGTCACCAGCGACCAGTTCCGGGCGCTCGCCGCCATCCAGCGCGAGCTCGGCGCCGACGTGCGCCTCACCAACCGCCAGAACGTCGTGTTCCGCGGCCTCACCGAGGAGCAGCTCCCGGTGCTCTACGAGCGCCTCGACGCCATCGGCATGGCCCAGCCCGGCGCCGAGCTGGTCCGCGACGTCGTGGCCTGCCCCGGCGCCGACACGTGCAACCTCGCCGTCACCCAGAGCCGCGGCCTCGGCGCAAGGCCATCGGCGAGCAGCTCGAGGAGGAGGGCCTCGCCGAGGTCGGCGGCGTGCGCATCAACATCTCGGGCTGCACCAACAGCTGCGGCCAGCACCACACGTCCGACATCGGCTTCTTCGGCGCCGAGCGTCGGGCGCACGGCCGCTCGGCCCCCGGCTACCAGATGCTGCTCGGCGGCTACGTCGGCCAGGAGCAGATCCACTTCGGCGACAAGGCGCTGCGCCTGCCGGCGAAGAACGCGCCCGAGGCCGCCGTGCGGGTCGTGCGCCGCTTCGCCGACGAGCGCGCAGGCCGGCGAGACCTTCCGCCAGCTGGATGGACCGGGCCGGCGGGGCCAAGGCGATCGCCGGCGATCTCAAGGAGCTCGACGTGTTCCCCACGCCCGAGGAGGCGCCCGAGTACTACGTCGACTACGACGAGACCGGCCCGTACGAGGCCGAGGTCGGCGCCGGCGAGTGCGCCGGCGTCTGAGGGAGGGCACGCTGCCGTGAGTTTCCTGGTCGAACCTCCCGCGCTTCCGGTCCGGGCCTTCCACGACGAAGAGCTGGCCGAGCTGAACGCCGAGTTCGAGCGACTGGTCGGCGCCCAAGATCATCCAGTGGGCCGTCGACCACTTCGCCCCCCACCTCTGCCTGGCCGCCTCGATGCAGGACGCCGTCCTCATCGACCTCGCCACCAAGGTCGACCCGGGCATCGAGGTCGTCTTCATCGACACCGGCTACCACTTCCCCGAGACGCTGGAGACGGTCGAGGCCGTCCGCCGGCGCTACGGGCTCAACCTCCGCATGATGACCGTCGCCCACCACGACGAGGAGCTGTGGAAGGTCGACCCCGAGAACTGCTGCTCGGCCGTGAAGGTCGGCCAGCTCGACCGGGCCCTCGCCGGCAAGGCGGCGTGGATGAGCGGCCTGCGCCGCGACGAGGCGTCGACCCGGGCCGGGGCGCCGATCGTGACCCGCGACCTGCGGGGCCTGGTCAAGGTCAACCCGCATCGCCACGTGGAGCGACCTCGACGTCGCAGGGCTACATCGCCGACCACGAGGTGCCGGTCAACCCGCTGCTGAACCAGGGCTACACCTCGATCGGGTGCCAGCCGTGCACGTCGCTGCCCACCGACGGCGACGATCCCCGCTCGGGACGCTGGGCCGGCCGCGGCAAGACCGAGTGCGGCATCCACAGCTGACCTGACGGCGGGCACCCCCGGCTCTGGGGAGCCAGAACCGGTCCGACGAGCGCCGGACCTGCTCGGCACGTCAGTCGGTGCTGCGGAGGAAGCCGAGCAGACGGGTGACGGCGTCGAGCTGATCGTCGGTCGCCGTCGCTCGTCGTCGTGCTCCTCGTCGGCCGGACTGGTCGTCGTCGGGGCCGGGCGCACGCATGTGACGGGGCATGCGGCCTGCGAGCCGGTGGTCGTCGCTCTCCTCGCTCTCGGCCATGCAGTCCTCCGCTCAACGTCGTCGGGCCGTATCCTCGGGCGTTCCGCCGCCCCGCAGCCAGTCTCGCCGGACCCTGCCCGAGCATCCGACCCGGTACGCATGCCGATCGCGTTGCGATCATTGCGAAAGGCAATGATCTGGCGTGGAGGGTGGCGCGCGTCACCGCCGTGCGTCGGTGGGGCCACCGGGCCGGCCGATCAGCGCGGCGACGAGGATCACCAGCAGCCCGCTCGACAGCAGCACCACCTGTGTCGAGGCGAGGTGGCCCACCAGCGGCCACGTCACCTCGTCGAGCAGGTCGTCGGCCACGCCGGCGCCGATGGCGGCCACGGCCAGCCCGCCGCGGATCACGACGTGGAACACCGCGAACGCCAGCACCCGGTCGCGGTCGCCCAGCTCGTCCTGGAGGAGCTCCATCGCCAGCGCCAGGACCAGGGCCGACAGTGCCCCGAACCCGAGCGCGCCCAGCAGGGCGAACCCGATCGTGGGCGCCAGGCTCATCGTGGCGATCACCCCGCCCTGGAGCACGAGCGCGGTCGTCACCGTCCGCAGGTCGCGCCGCGGCAGGCGCCGCAACACGAGCAACCCCGACGCCCGCACCCACCCCGAAGCACGCCACGAGCAGGCCGAACTGGGTGTCGGTGGCACCGAGCACCTCGCGCACCCACACGACGCCGAGCGAGAACAGCGCGCCCAGGCCGAAGGCGACGACGGCGGCCGCAGGCGCCAGCCGGCGCACGATCGGCAGGCGCAGCGCGTCCATGAACCGGCCGCCGCCGGCCTCGTCGCCGACCGGAGCCGTGGTGCCGAGCTCGGGCAGCCGGGCGATGGCCACGAACGACACGGCGAACGTCACCGCGTCGACCGCGAACACGAAGCGGGCCACGTCGACCCCGCTGACCCCGCCCGCCCCGGCCAGCGCGGCGACCAGCGCGTAGAACCCGGCGCCGACCGGGATCATGCCGTACGAGGTGCCGAGGACCAGCCCGTTGGCCATGGCGAGGTCGTCGTCGCCGTCGACCAGATCGGGGATCGAGGCGTCCCGCGCCGGCAGGAACACCATGCCCGCCAGCTCGACGACGAAGGCCCACAGGTAGATCCACCACAGGCTCGTCACCCACGGCAGGACGGCGACCGCCGGGATGCGCACCGCGTCCATCGCCAGCATGATCTTGCGGCGGTTCCAGCGGGTCACCAGCCGGGCCGCCACAGGCCCCGCCACCACCGTCGGGGCCAGGCGCAGCACCAGCACCCCGCCCACGGCCGTCGCCGAGTCCGTCAGCTGGAGCACGAGCGCCATCAGGGCGACCGTGCCCATCCAGTCGCCCAGGGACGACACCGCCTGCCCGACGAGGAGGTCGCGCAGGGCTCCGTGAGGTGAGGAACCGTCGCCGCCCGCGGTCAGCCGCCGCGCCCCGCCCCGGCCCCCAGGCGGGACCGAACGGGCCGACGGCGTCGTCGGGCGTGCTCATCAGGGGCGCGCCCCTCGGCGTGGGGCCGGGTCTCGGCCACCTGGTCGACCACCCACGCCACCGCCGTCGTCGATCGGCTCGGCCGCCGCCGGGCAGAACCCGTGGCCCATGTCGGGGACGAGGTCGAGCAGCCGGGGCCCGCCCAGCGCCCCGTGGAGCGCGTCCGCGGCCGTCGGGGCGACGAAGCGGTCCGCGAGCCCGTGGAGCACCGCGACCGGACGGGTGATGGCGGCCACGCGCCGCGACCGGCTCGAGGCCCCGCCCCGGGCGGACTGCGACACGGGTGCCCATCCGGCGGGCGGTGACCGCCCGGCCGGCGCGCGCGTCTGGGTCATCGCCAGGGCCAGGACGCCCCGGCTCGAGCGCGGCACGTGCCAGCGCGCGGGCGTGGCCACGATCACGGCGCCGTCGGCTCTGTCCGCTCGGGCGGCGGCGATCTCGGCCGCCTCGCCTGCGGGTGCCGTCGGGGCCTCGGACCCGGCGAGGTGCTCGATCGTCGCCACCCCGCCCATCGACGAGCCCACGACCACCACGCGATCGCAGTCGAGGCGCAGCGCGGCCACCGCCGCGTCGACGTCGAGTCCCTCGTGCCAGCCGAGGGTCGTCATCCCGTCGGACTGCCCGTGGCCCCGCAGGTCGAAGGTGAGGACGGAACGTCCCGCCGCCGACTGCCGCAGGGCGATCAGCTCGATCGCCGGTGCGTCCTTGCTGCTGCAGAACCCGTGGACGATCACGACCCCCTCGCCGCGGTCGTCCCGGCCGCGTCGGCCGCCACCACCGGGCGGCCAGGCGCACGCCGTCGGCGGCCACGAGGTCTGACGAGCTCATGGCTCCCACCACCAGGCGAGGCCCGCCAGGCCGCGGCCGGTGTGGGCCACCATCACGGGGCTGAACGGCCCGACCAGGCACGAGGCCGGTTGCAGGCGCTCGACCCGGGCCCGCAGGTCGGCGGCCGCCTCGTCGTCGAGGGCGTGCAGGACGATCACGTGCAGGCGGCCGGGCGCCGGCTCGCGTCCCGGCGCGTCGGCCACGCAGCGCGCCACGATGCGCTCGCGGGCCACCGCGGCGCTGAACGCGGGGCGCAGCGGCCGCGCCCGGCCGTCCCGGAACTCGAACAGCGGCCGGACACCGAGGCGGTCGCCCAGCCAGCGGGCGGCCTCGGGCACCCGCCCCGACCGGGCGAGCCGCTCGAGATCGGCGACGGTGGCGGCCAGCCGCACCCGGGCGGCGACCCGCTCGGCGGACCGCACGACGGCGGGCAGGTCGCCGCCCTCGGCCGCGGCGCCCGCCGCGGCGAGGACGACCAGGGCCTGGGCGCCCGCAGCGGTGCCCGTGTCCAGGACCGCGACCCCACGCTCCTCGTCGAGGGCGGGGCCCTCGCCGAAGTCGGTCCCGCCGCGATCGCGCTCACCGGGATCGCGCTCGTCGGGATCGCGCTCGTCGGGCGTCGGGTCGCTCCGCCGCAGGGTCGCCGGGGCGCCGGAGACGACGGCGCCGTCGTCCGCCACCAGCTTGGCTGCGAGCACCGCGGCGTCGAACGAGGACGACATGCGGGCCGAGACCGTGAGCACCACGACCGGGCCGTCGCCGCGCGCCTCGGCGATCACGGTGGCGTACTCGCCGGGCGACGGCAGCGCTCGTGGCGATCGGCTCGGAGAACCGCCGCACCAGCTCGTCGAGGGCGATGTCGCCGTCGCGATGGCGCTCGTCGCCGACGACCAACCACAAGGGGACGACGCGGATGCCCAGGCGGGCGACCAGGTCGTCGGGCAGTGCGGCCGCGCTGTCGGTCACCACGGTCACGTGCCCCGGCCCGGTCGCCGCGGTCACGAGGCGTGTTCCGGTCCGGGATCGTGGTCGAACACCAGCCGGTGCAGGTACGCCGCGGGCGACCGTCGTGCGGGGGGCCGGTTCCCGGCCATGCGCTTGGCGAGCAGCACGCCGACGATCCCGGTGCCGGCCACCGCCCCGGCCCGCCCGTGCGTGCGGGCCACCACCGGGACGACCAGGGCCGCGCCCAGGAAGCTGCCGAGGCCGGTCTGGCGGCGCAGGCGCCCGCCGGCGAGCCCGAGCGCGAGCACCACCGTGCCGGGCCACGCCAGGGGGAGGAACGCGCCGAGCGCCACCGACAGCCCGCGCCCACCCGCTCCGCGGAGCCAGGGCGACCAGTTGTGGCCGGCGACCCCGGCGGTGGCGGCCAGCGCGCCGACCACGGGCCGGTCGCGGCCCGCGAGCAGCGGACCGACGGCCCCCTTGGCGACGTCGCACACCCCGGCGATCGCCAGCGGGCCGAACCCCGCCACCTCGTACAGGGCCGTGCCGGACACGGTCCCGCTGCCGACGTCTCGCAGGTCCAGGTCGACGCGATGGCGGGCGGCGATGTTCGAGAACGGGATCGAGCCGGCGGCCCACGCGGCCGCCACCACGACGGGCGCAGGGAGGCTCGGCGGCCGGCGCCGCGGTGCAGTACCGGGACGTTCGTCGTGCACGTCGATCACATGCCGTGACCTTCCGTCTGCCTCGACCCCCAGGGGGCGTGCGGTCGAACATACCCGCCGTCCTCCGCTCGCGCGCGCGATCACGTCGGACCTGTGCCCCGATTGACACGGGCCAGACCGGTCGTCTTCACTGTCGGTCGTGGGGGAAACGACCGGCTATAGCGCGACCGAGCCGCGCACGGCCGCACCCGGCGCTCCCGACACGGACGCCGCCGGACACGGACCGTCGGCGGTGGTGGGCATCGGCGACCTCCCCACCCGCATGCTCGTGTTCGGCGTGGCCCGGCACGACGGGACGATCGCGGCGGCCGACGCGTTCGCGGTGGCCGAGGCCTGCCACCGTTCGGCCGAGCAGGTGCGCTCGTGCCTCCGCCGCCTCCTCAGCGAGGGCCTCTTCGTGCGCGACGGCACCGGCCTGCGCGCCGAGTACCGACCCACCGACGACGGGCTCCGGGCGCTGTCCGCCATGGGCGACCGGGCGCGGCGCGCCCGCGACCAGGACCTCGACCGGCCCGACTGGGACGGGCGGTGGCACCTCGTCGCCTTCGCGGTCCCCGAGTCCCGGCGAGGCGCCCGCGACGCCCTCCGCGACCACCTCGGCCTGCTCGGCGGCGCGCCCATCCACAACGGCCTCTACGTCAGCCCGCGCGACTGGAGCAAGGACGTCGCCGCGGTCGCGGGCGACCTGCGCGTCGTCGAGCACGTCACGGTGGCGGCGACCGACCGCCTCGTCGTCGGTGGTGAGAGCGATCCGCGCGCCGTGGCCCGCCGCCTCTGGCGCCTCGACGACCTGGCCTCGCGCTACGCCGCCTTCGTCGAGCGCTGGTCCGGTGTCCTCGACAACCTCCGCACCATGCAACGCGAGCACACGCCTCTGCCCGACACCGCCTTCCTCCCGGGGGCGCTGGCCATGGCCGTCGCCTACCGGGCGTGCTTCGACGCCGACCCGCTGCTGCCCGCCGAGCTGCTCCCCCGCCCCTGGCCCGGGCGGGCCGCGCGCGACCTGCTGGTCGCGCAGCCGGCGCCTGGCGCTGCAGATCCGGGCCGACGGCGGCCGCCCCGCCCTCTTCGCCACCTACCACGAGCTCGTCGACACGACCCCCGTCCACGGCGGGGACGAGGGAGGCTCCCCGTGAAGTTCGGCATCTTCTACGAGCACCAGCTCCCGCGGCCCTGGGGGCCCGACACGAGCACAAGCTGCTCAAGGACGCGCTCGAACAGGTCGAGCTCGCCGACCGCCTCGGCATCGACCACGTGTGGGAGGTCGAGCACCACTTCCTCGAGGAGTACTGCCACTCGTCGGCCCCCGAGGTCTTCCTCGCCGCCGCCAGCCAGCGCACGTCAGCGCATCCGGCTCGGCCACGGCATCGTCCAGCTGCCGTTCAAGCTTCAACCACACGGCCCGCATCGGCCGAGCGCATCGCCACGCTCGACCTCGTGTCCGACGGGCGGGTCGACTTCGGCACCGGCGAGGCGTCGTCCGAGGCCGAGCTCGGGGGCTTCCTGCGTCGACCGGGCCACCAAGCGCGAGCAGTGGGACGAGGCGCTCGACGCCGTCACCCGCATGTTCGTCGAGTCGCCGTTCGCCGGCTACGACGGCGAGCACTTCCTCAGATGCCGCCGCGCAACGTCGTGCCCAAGCCGCTCCAGAAGCCGCACCCGCCGCTCTGGGTGGCGTGCAGCCGGCGCGAGACCATCCACCTCGCTGCCACCAAGGGCATCGGCGCGCTCTCGCTTCAGCTTCATCGAGCCCGAGCGAGGCCAAGGCACTGGGTCGACGACTACTACGCCACGATCGCCAGTCGAGGCGTGCGTGCCCGGCGGGTTCGCGGTGAACCCCAACCTGGCGGTGGTGCTGCCGATGATGTGCCACCAGGACGAGCAGACCGCCATCGACCGCGGCCTCGACGGCGCCCACTTCTTCGGCTACAGCCTCGGTCACTACTACGTGTTCGGCAGCCACCGGCCCGGGCGCACGAACATCTGGGACGAGTTCGAGCGCGAACCGCGAGGCCTTCGGCTTCGCCCGCGCCGATCGCCGCGCAGACCGGCCAGGTCCTCGGCGCCCAGCTCTTCGAGCAGGGCATCGGCTCGCTGCGGGGCGCCATCGGCACACCCGACCAGATCCGCGCCCTGCTGCGGGCCTACGCCGAGGTCGGTGTCGACCAGGTCATCTTCGTGTCGCAGGCCGGCAACAACCGCCACGAGGACATCTGCGAGTCGCTCGAGCTGTTCGCCACCGAGGTCATGCCCGAGTTCCACGAGGGCGAGGAGGCGCGCGAGAAGGCCAAGCTCGAGCGCCTGGCCCCCGCCATCGAGGCCGCCCTCGCCCGCCGGGAGCCGGCCCGCGAGGCCCCGGACACGGTGTTGAAGCCCGTGATGGCCTTCTGAACGCGATCCCGACCTCCCCCCAGAGGTCGGCAGCCGACGGTCCCCCGGGTAAGCCACCCTTCCCGGCGCCCGAGGGGGCCGTCGGCACCCCACTCCCCGGCACCGGCGGCGCCGCCCCGCAGGGGCGGCGGCGCCGGGGTCAGTGGTGGAAGCTCGGCTGGTGCAGGTCGCCGGCCGCGGTGCGGCCGCTGAGCGTGTCGACCACCCGGCGCAGGTCGTCGACGAACAACGTCGCCAGGTCCTGACCGAAGCCGTTGCGGACCACGACCCGCAGGACCGACACGTCGTCGATGGCGGGCGGCATCGGGTACGCCGGCACCAGCCAGCCCCGGCTGCGGAGCCGGTCGGCCACGTCGTAGACGGTCCAGCCCGCGCTCCCGACGCTCCCGGCGCCCCCCGGCGCGCCCTCGCCGGGGGCGACCCGGAAGGCGAACACCGGGAGCTGCGACCCGTCGCTGAGGAGCTGGAACGGTCCCAGGTCCGCCACCCGCCCGGACAGCCACACCGCGGTGTCGCGCGCCGCCTGCTGGACGCGTCGGTACCCGTCGAAGCCGAGCCGGAGGAGCATGTAGTACTGCGCCACGACCTGGGCCCCGGGTCGCGAGAAGTTCAGCGCGAAGGTCGGCATGTCGCCGCCCAGGTAGTCGACGTGGAACACGAGCTCGTCGGGCAGCGCGGCCCGGTCGCGCCAGAGGGCCCAGCCGACGCCGGGGTAGACCAACCCGTACTTGTGCCCCGACGCGTTGATCGACTGGACCCGGCGCAGGCGGAAGTCCCACTCGAGGTCGGGGTCGAGGAACGGGGCGACGAAGCCCCCCGAGGCCGCGTCCACGTGGACCGGGACGTCGAGCCCTCGCTCGACCTGCAGGCGGTCGAGGGCGGCGGCGATGTCCGCCACCGGCTCGTAGCTGCCGTCGAACGTCGAGCCCAGCACCGCGACGACGCCGATGGTCTGCTCGTCGCACTGCGCCACGGCCGCGTCCGGCGTCAGGTGGGTGGCGGCGGCGCCGACCGGCACCAGGCGCGCCTCGACGTCCCAGTAGCGGCAGAACTTCTCCCAGCACACCTGCACGTTGGCGCCCATGACCAGGTTGGGGCGGTCGGCGGGCATCCCCACGAGGTCGCGGCGGGCGCGCCACCGCCGCAGCAG
This sequence comes from uncultured Acidimicrobiales bacterium, assembly GCA_963778415.1. Classification (GTDB taxonomy): domain Bacteria; phylum Actinomycetota; class Acidimicrobiia; order Acidimicrobiales; family VFJN01; genus ZC4RG19. The sequence goes on along the minus strand of CAVZUI010000005.1, from coordinate 428,273 downwards.
AGCCATCCCCGCGAGCATGCAGGCCTCGCTCGATCCGGTCGTCGAGCAGCCCACCGGGTCGGCGTTGTCGGGGGCGTGCCACAGGTCGGCGAGCATCGCCACGCAGCGCCGCTCGAGCTCGGCGGTCTGGGGGTACTCGTCCTTGTCGATCATGTTCTTGTCGGTGCACTCGGCCATCAGCAGGCGGGCCCGATCGTCCATCCACGTCGTCACGAACGTGGCCAGGTTGAGGCGGGCGTTGCCGTCGAGCATCAGCTCGTCGTGCACGACCTGGTACGCGGTGGCGGCGTCCATCTCGCCGTCGGGCAACCGCTCGCGCGGCACGTCGTCCATGTCGGGGTCCGCGAACTGCGGGCGGATGCTGAGCAGCGACTCGGGCGTGCCCGGGCGTCGTGAACGGGTTGAGTGCAGCGGCATGGCGCAGGCCCTCGGTGTCATGCCGCCGCTGGGAGTCGGCGGACGCACGTACGGTACCGGGCCGCTATCGGGCCCCGGCGGCAGCCCGACCGAGGCGGTCGGACAGCGCCTGGAGCGCGGCGGCGAGCGCCGGGTCGTCGACGACGAGGTCGGCGTCGACCAGGGTCAGCCACAACGCCAGCGCCTCCGGGGAGTCCGCGCCCACGCGGATGCGACAGGTGTCGTCGTCCACCGGCTCGACGTCCACCGAGGCGGGAACCCGTGCCGCCACCCGCGCCGCCGGGGCCGCCACGGTGACGCTGGCCCGGAACGTCCACGGCGCGGTCTCGAGGCCGCGGCCGACGTACGCGGCCGCGCCGCCCGGGGGATCCGGCCGGGCCGCGAAGCGCGGCCCGGTGGTCGCCCGCAGGGCCAGGCGGTCGGCCCGGAACGTGCGCCAGGCGTCCCGGTCGACATCCCAGGCCAGGAGGTACCACCGGCGACGGGCGTGGACCAGGCGTTGCGGCTCGACCAGCCGGACCGACGCGCTCCCGTCGTGGGCGTCGTAGTCGAAGCGCAGGCGCTCGCGGTCGCGGATGGCCGCCGCCAGCCGGGTGAGCACGTCGGCGTCGACGGCCGGGCCACGGGCGACCGGCTGGTCGACCGCGGTGTGCACGGCCCTCACCCGGCGCCGCAGGCGGGACGGCAGCACCTGCTCGAGCTTGACCAGGGCCCGCAGCGAGGTCTCCTCGACGCCGGCGATGCCGCCGCCCGCCGCGGCCCGCAGACCGACCGCCACGGCCACGGCCTCGTCGTCGTCGAGGAGCAGCGGCGGGAGCGTCGCCCCGGGCCCGAGGCGGTAGCCGCCGCCCCGCCCGGGCGTGGCGTCGACGGGGTAGCCGAGCTCGCGCAGGCGGTCGACGTCGTTGCGCACCGTCCGGGTCGTGACGCCCAGGCGTCCCGCCAGCTCGTCGCCGCCCCATGCCGGGCGGGCCTGCAGCAGGCCGAGCAGGCGGAGGAGGCGGACGGACGTCGTCATGGGGGAAGTCTGGCGCATTCCGAGGAACGAAACGTTCCGCATTGGAACCTACGGTCGGTCCATGCCGTCAACCACATCGATGGACATCCGACCGTTCCGCCTCGCCGTGCCCGACGACGACCTCGTCGACCTCCGCCGGCGCCTCTCGTCCACCCGCTGGCCCGCCCCCAGCCCCGAGCCGGGGTGGGGCCGCGGCGTCCCCCTCGACAACCTCCGCGACCTCTCGGCCTACTGGGCCGGCGGCTACGACTGGCGGCGCCACGAGGCGGCGCTCAACGAGGTGCCCCAGTCGCTGGCGACCGTGGACGGGCAGCCGATCCACCTCCTCCACGTGCGGTCGCCGGAACCCGACGCCCTTCCGATCGTCCTCACCCACGGGTGGCCCAGCTCACCCGTCGAGTTCATGCGGGTGATCGGCCCGCTGACCGATCCGGCCGGACATGGCGGTGACCCCGCCGACGCCTTCCACGTCGTCGTGCCGGGGCTCCCGGGGTACGGACGGTCGACGCCGCTGGCCGGCGCCGGGTGGGGGAACCTCTTCCAGGTCGGCGCCGTGTGGGCCGAGCTCATGGCCGCCCTCGGCTACGACCGCTTCGCGGTGCACGGCACCGACGCGGGCGCGGGCGCAGCCGGTGGCCTGGCGATGGCGGCGCCCGACCGGGTCGCCGGCGTGCACCTCACCGGGACCACGGCCGCCATGCCGTTCGGGCCCCCCGTCCCGACCGACGGCCTCGACGGGGCCGACCGCGCCCGGATCGAGCGGTTCAACACCTACCGGGAGGACGGCCTCGGCTACCTGCACCTGATGGCGACGCGCCCGCAGACGCTGGCGTACGCCCTCTGCGACTCGCCGGTGGCCCACCTCGCCTGGATCGTGGAGAAGTTCCACGAGTGGACCGACCCGGCGGCGCCGCTGCCCCAGGACGCGGTCGACCTCGACCAGCTCCTCACGCTGGTCACGCTGGCCTGGTTCACCCGGGCGGGCGCCTCGTCCGCACACGCCGTGTACGAGGGCATGCAGGCGTACCGCCAGATGGCGGCCGGGCACGACGGCGACGGCGAGGGCCATGGCGACGAGGGCGGCGGCGACGGCCCACCGTTCGGCGTGGCGGTGTTCGCCGCCGACACGACCGTGCGGTCGGTCATGGACCCCGCGGGTCAGTTCACCCACTGGACCGAGTACGACGTCGGCGGGCACTTCCCGGCCATGGAGGTGCCGCACGTCCTCGTCGACGACATGCGGACGTTCTTCCGCCCCACGCGGCAACCGCCGGTCTGACGCCGGGCGGCCGAACGCCGGGCGGCCCGACTTGACGGGCGAGACTCCGGCTGCTGGTATGAGAGCGCTCTCATCCGGCGGGACCCTCCCCCCGGGAACCGACGGGTGAGACCGCTCTTCGCCACGGCACGGCGGCCGGGGCGGAACCGGGGGCGGGCTGAGGGAGGACGAGTCGTGACCAACCGCGGGACAGGCCTTCAGCCCGCACCCAGACCCCCCGTGCGAGCGACCGCCGAACGGGCGGCACCGACCGGGGCCCGGCGCTTCCCGGCCGGGTTCGTGTGGGGTGCGTCGACGTCCGCCTACCAGATCGAGGGCGGCGTCGACCTCGACGGGCGCGGCCCGTCGATCTGGGACACGTTCTCGGAGGCCGGCGCACGCACGCGGCGACACCGGGGCCGCGGCCGCCGACCACCGGCGGCGCATGGCGGACGACGTCGCGCTGATCGCCCGCCTCGGGCTGCCCGCCTACCGGTTCTCGATCGCGTGGCCCCGGGTGCAGCCCGAGGGCTCGGGCACCGTCAGCGCGCTCGGGGCTCGACTTCTACCGCGCCCTCGTCGACGAGCTGCTCGAGCACGGCATCGAGCCCGTCGCCACCCTGTACCACTGGGACCTGCCCCAGGCGCCTCGAGGACGTCGGCGGCTGGACGAGCCGGGCCACCGCCGAGCGGTTCGCCGACTACGCCGCGGTCGTCGCCGGGGCGCTGGGCGACCGCGTCCGCCACTGGACCACCATCAACGAGCCCTGGTGCGCCGTCGATGCTCGGCTACGCCGCCGGCATCCACGCCCCCGGCCGCACCGACCCCGCCGCCGCGGTCGCGGCCGCCCACCACCTGCTCCTCGGCCACGGCCTGGCGGTCGACGCCCTCCGGGCCGGCGTGCGGGCCCCGGGCGGACCGGCCGAGATCGGCATCACCCTCAACCCGTACCCGGTCGTCCCTGCCGGCGACGACCCCGCCGACCGCGATGCCGCCCGGCGCATCGACGGCCTCGCCAACCGCCTGTGGTACGACCCCGTCCTCCGCGGCCGCTACCCCGATGACGTCCTCGACGACCTGGCCACGGTCAGCGACCTCGCGGCACATCCGCGACGGCGACCTGGCCCAGGTCGCCCGGCCGATCGACGCCCTCGGCCTCAACTACTACCGGCGCTACCACGTTCGGCACGAGCCCGGGGCGTCGGCCTCGCCGTCCCCGTGGCCCGGCTCGCCCGACGTCGCCTTCGCCGAGCCCGAGCGGACGACGACGTCGAACGGCTGGGCGGTCGAGCCCCGCGGGCTCTACGAGTCGCTCGTGCGCCTCCAGGCCGACTACGACCCGCCCCCGCTCTACGTCCACGAGAGCGGCGGCGCCTTTCCCGACCCGGTCGGCCCCGACGGTCTCGTCCACGACGCCGACCGGCTCGCCTACCTCGCCGCCCACGTGCGGGCCTGCCACGACGCCCTGGCCGACGGCGTCGACCTCCGCGGCTACTTCGTGTGGTCGCTGCTCGACAACTTCGAGTGGGCCGAGGGCTACCACCAGCGCTTCGGCATCGTGCACGTCGACTTCGCCACGCAGGAGCGGACCCCGAAGGACAGCGCCATCTGGTACAGCAACGTCGTGCGCACGAACGAGGTCGACGGCGACCCCACCGCGTCCGGAGGCGACGCACTGCCGTGACGGGTCCCGCCGACGGCCGCTGCACCCTCGAGGACGTCGCCGCCCGCGCCGGCGTGTCGCGAGCCACGGTGTCTCGGGTGGTCAACGGCAGCCCCCAGGTGTCCGACGGTGTCCGCCGGGCGGTCGAGGCCGCCATCGACGAGATGGGCTACGCCCCGAACCGGGCGGCCCGGTCGCTCGCCGGCAGCCGCAGCGAGACCATCGCCCTCGTCGTGTCCGAGCCCAGCGTCCGGCTGTTCGCCGATCCCTTCTTCGCCGGCACCACGCTCGGCGTCACCGGCGTCCTGTCCGCCACCCGCTACCAGCTCGTGCTGTTGATGGTCGGCGGCGACGACGACCGCAGCCGGGTCGAGCGCCACCTGCTGCGCGGCGGCGCCGACGGCGCGCTGGTGCTGTCGGCCCGCGCCGACGACCCGCTGGCCGGCCGCCTGGCCGCCGCGGGCATCCCCTGCGTGACCGCCGGCCGTCCCGCCGACCGCGGGCCCGACGCCGACACCCGCGTCGACCCCACCCTCGGCGACGAGCACGGGATCGCCCGCCCGGTCACCTACGTCGACGCCGACAACGTCGGCGGGGCCGAGGCCGCCGTCGCCCACCTCGTCGCCGGCGGCCGCCGCACGATCGGGACCGTGGCCGGGCCCGCCGACATGGCCCCCGGGGCCGACCGGCGCACGGGATGGGAGAAGGCTCTCGGAGAGGCCGGACGGCCGGCCGACGCCAGGCTGGTCGCCGAGGCCGACTTCACCCGCGCCGGCGGGCGGGCCGCCACCGCGGCGCTGCTCGCCCGCCGGCCCGACCTCGACGGCCTGTTCGCGGCGTCCGACCTGATGGCCCTCGGCGCCCTCGACGCCCTCCGGGCGGCCGGCCGCCGCGTGCCCGACGACGTGGCCGTGGTCGGGTTCGACGACAGCGAGCTCGCCCGCACGGCGGATCCGCCGCTCACCACCGTCCGCCAGCCCATCGAGGAGCTCGGCGCCGAGATGGCCCGGCGGCTGGTCGCCCAGCTCGACGGCGGCGGCCCGGCGGGGGTTGCGCAACCCCCGCTCGTGCTGCGGACCGAGCTCGTGATCCGCGCCTCGGCCTGACGCCTGCTGCGGGCCTCTTTGGTTCAGCGGATAGGCACGTCATCTCGAGGAGCCGTCGCGTGTTGCCGAGGCCTCGCTGGTCAGCAGCTGGTCACCCGCCAAATCGCGGACTCGTGGGCTGTGGCGAACGCCCTATCCGCTCGGCCTCTCAGCCGTCGGACGGCGCCGCCGCGGTCGTGGGGGCCGTGACGGTCGGCGCCGCTTCCGCTCCCGCCGGCACCAGCTCCTCGTCGGCGATGCGCAGGCCGGTCTCGGGGTCGAAGAACTGCAGGCGGTCGACGTCGACGTCCATCTCGACTGCATCGGTGACCCGGGCGCGGCTGCGGGCGTCGAACCGGGCGACCACCATGGCCCCCTCCCCCGCCGCCTGGCGCTCGAGGATGTCGACGGCCGCCTCGTCGAGGTCGCCGGCCACGCTGCGGACCTCGTCGGTCACCGCGGGCCGGCAGTCGGTGCGGACGTGCACCAGCAGCTCGGACCCCAACGCCTCACGCAGCTCGACGACGCCCCGGAGGCGGGCCCCGGCGGTGGGCGCGCCGCGCTGGCCAACGCCGCGTCGGTGAGGTGCTCGGGGCGGATGCCGACGACGACCTCGCGACCGTCGAAGGCCCGTAGCGCCGGCCGGGCGGCGAGGGCGGCGGCGGGGACGTGCAGCGACTGCTCGCCGAGGGACACCGTGGCTCCGTCGCCGCTGATCGCGACCGTGCCCTCGAGCAGGTTCATCGACGGCGACCCGATGAAGGCGGCGACGAACAGGTTGGACGGTCTCGGCGTACAGCACCTCGGGCTCGTCGACCTGCTGGAGCCGCCCGTCGCGCATGACCGCCACGCGGTCACCCATCGTCATGGCCTCGATCTGGTCGTGGGTGACGTAGATCGTGGTCGTGCCGAGGCTGCGCTGCAGCGAGGCGATCTCGGCGCGGGTCTGGGCCCGCAGCTTGGCGTCGAGGTTCGACAGGGGCTCGTCCATCAGGAACACCGACGGGTCGCGGACGATGGCCCGGCCCATGGCCACGCGCTGGCGCTGGCCGCCGGACAGCTGGCCGGGCTTGCGGTTGAGCCACTCCTCGAGCTGCAGGACCTTGGCCGCGTTGAGCACCCGCTCGCGGATCTCGTCCTTCGGCAGCTTGGCCAGCTTGAGGGCGAAGCCGATGTTCTGCTCGACGGTCATGTGCGGGTAGAGCGCGTAGTTCTGGAACACCATGGCGATGTCGCGCTCCTTCGGCGGGAGGTCGTTCACCACCCGGTCGCCGATGCGCAGCTCGCCCGACGTGATCGTCTCGAGCCCGGCCACCATGCGCAGCGCGGTCGACTTGCCGCAGCCCGACGGGCCGACGAGCACGAGGAACTCGCCTTCGGCGATGTCGAGGTCGAGGTCGATGACGGCGGCGACCCCGTTCGGGTACACCTTCGTCACCTTGTCCATGGTCACACCAGCCACTGGAACCTCCTGTCGAGTGGTACGAGCACGATCTGTGGTCTGGGTGCCCGGCCACCGGCCTGTGTGCCTGGCGTCACTTTGGTATCAGCCTTTCACGGACCCGGCCAGAAGGCCGCGGACGAAGTAGCGCTGCAGACCGAAGAACACCAGCAGCGGCAGGGCGATCGACACGAACGCCGCCGCCGTGAGCAGGTGCCAGTCCTGCCCGCGGCCGCCCGACAGGGTGGCCAGGCGCACGGTCATCGGGGCCTCGGAGCTGCCGGTGCCGAGGAACGTCGACGCCACCAGGTAGTCGTTCCACACCCACAGGAACTGGAAGATGGCGAAGGCGGCGAGGGCGGGGACCGACAGCGGCAGCACGAGCCGCCAGAAGATGGTCGGGTGGTCGGCGCCGTCGATGCGGGCCGCCTCGAACAGGTCGGCCGGCAGCGACGAGATGTAGTTGTGCAGCAGGAAGATGGCGAGCGGGAGGCCGAAGCCGATGTGGGTCAGCCACACCGCAGTCGTGGTGCCCGCCAGGTCGAGGTCGGGGAACAGCGTGAAGGTCTCGCCGAACACCGTCAGGTGGGCGCCGCCCACGAACAGCTGCAGCAGCGGGACGAGCGAGAGCTGGATCGGCACCGCCAGGAGCGCCACCACAGTGACGAACAACCAGTCGCGGCCCTTGAAGTCCATCCAGGCGAAGGCGTACGCGGCGAAGGCCGCGAAGGCGATGGGGATGACCGTGGCGGGGATGGCGATGGCCAGCGAGTTGAGGAAGTGCTGCCACATGTCAGGCGAATCGCTGGTCGACGACGAGAACGTCTCGCGGTAGTTCTCGAACGTGAAGGTCGAGTCGCTCGCCACCATCAACAGCACGACGAACAGCACCACGGCGGCGATCGGCAGCAGGATGCGCCCGACGCGCCCGAGGCGGATGTACAGCCGGGCCAGCAGCGCCAGCACCACGACGACCAGGACGATGGTGGCCAGCGCCACGATGCCCGCCAGCAGCTTCGACGAGGGGAACGGGTCGGGGAAGACCGTCCACCAGCCGGTCGTCTTCACCTCGATCTCGGGGCGGAACGACGACACGAGCATGCCGAGCGTGGGGATGGTCCACAGCACCACGAGCCCCCACAGCACCGCGGTCGGGATGGCGCCGAGGAGGCGGTGCAGCGCGCTCCCGACGGGCTCGCGTTCCGGAGGCGGCCCGGCCTGCTGGTCGTCGGCCCCGGTCGACGGAGGCGCAGTGGTCACGGCCGTCACGGCCGCACCCTCCGGGCACGGCGGTGACAGCATCGCCACTGCGTGGCGCAGGGCGGCCACTGTGCTGTCTGGACCTCGCTTCGCTCGGTCATGCCTTCGCCCCCTGCCGGTTGCGGCGGACGTTGACGATCATCAGCGGGAGCACGGCGATGAGCAGCAGCACCGCGAGCGCCGAGCCGACGCCGTAGTCACGGTTGATGAACGCCTGGTCGAACATCTCGTTGGCGATGACGCTCGTCGAGAACTCGCCGTTCGTCATCACCTTGACGATGTCGTAGATCTTGAGGACGGTGATGACGAGCGTCGTCACCACGACGGCGATCGTCGTGCGGATCTGGGGGACCGTCACCCGCCAGAACGCCTGGGCCTCGCTGGCCCCGTCGACGCGCGCCGCCTCGTGCAGCTCGGTCGGCACCGCCTTGATGGCCGACGACAGGACGACCATGGCGAAGCCGGTCTGGATCCAGATCATGATGGCGATCAGGAACAGGTTGTTCCACGGCGGCTGCTGCAGCCATGCCTTCGGGTCGTTGCCGAGGCCGACCCAGGCCGCGTTCAGCACGCCGATCTGGTCCTCGCCGGCCGGCGTGAAGGCGTAGACGAACCGCCAGATGACGGCGGCGCCCACGAAGCTGATGGCCATCGGCATGAAGATCAGCGACTTGGCGAGCGACTCGCCCCGCGATCGGTCGGCGAGCACGGCGATGGCCAGACCGAAGATCGTCGACAAGCCGGTGACGAAGATGACCCAGAACACGTTGTTCCAGATCACGCCACGCAAGGCGCTCATGGCCGCCAGCGTCACGAGGATGGCGGCCGCGGTCAGCGAGATGGTCGGGGTGGGCGCCGACAGGTCGACGCCCCGGCGGGTGCCCAGGCCCCGCACGATGACGATCGCCAGGGCGACCGCGGCGATGACCACGCCGGCCACGAAGAGACGGCTGGTGAAGACGTCGGTCCAGCTCGTCGACGTTGAAGATCGACGAGTCGCCGAACAGGTCGCCGGTAGTTCTGCAGGCCCTCGGCCTCGTCGCCGCGGGGGCTGCGGAAGCTGAGGTAGATCGTGCGGATCGTCGGCACGACCAGGGCGACGAACAGGAACAGCAGGGCCGGCCCGAGGAAGATCGCCGGCCGCAGCTTGTCGGGGATGCGCCACCGGCGCTCGGGGGGCGGTGGGTGGCGGGCCCACACGAGCCCGCCGACGAGCGGCGCCGATCACGGCGCCGCCGAGCGGCCACAGCAGCCCGCCGAGGAACCAGCCGCCGCTGTTGACGATCACCCCGACGACGGCGCCGATGACGGCGCCGGCCAGCGTGGCGAACAGGCCGAAGTGCCGTGGGGCCAGGTCGACGAGCGCGTTCACGCCGACGAACAGACCCGAGCGTCACGCCAGGATGGCGACGACGCCGAGAAGCATGCCGATCAGTTGTCCCATGGACGACCCCCGTCTCCGGCCTCACCGCCGGACTCGGTCGCACCCTCGATGTGCCCTGGGAGGCGCCTCGCGGCGCCTCCCAGGACCCTATGTGGTTACCGGCCGGTCACCCGGCGATCACTGTGCCGACCGATTACGGCCAGCTCTGCTCGACCTCCCCGAAGGCGGTCGGCACGTCCTTGGCGCCGGTCGTGATGTCGACCGCCGCGGTCCAGAACGTGCCGGCGCCGACGGCGCCGGGCATCAGGTCGGAAGCGTCGAAGCGCACCGGGTCGCCGGCGGCGAGGATCTCGGCGAAGCTCTGCGGTCGATCTCGTCGGGGTACTGGCTCGTGTCGACGTTCTTGTTCGGCGACAGGAAGCCAGGCGGCCGGGGCCCGGGCGCTGGCGTACTCCGTCGCTGGCGAGGAACTTCATCACCTCGACCACCTCGGGCCGGTCGACGAGCATGGCGGCGTAGTTGCCGCCGACAGGGTGATGTTCGGGTTCTCCTCCGACGCCGGGCAGGTAGAAGGCGTCGACGTCGCCGTCGGGCCCGTAGGTCGGTGCCGTCCGGGAAGTTGGCCGAGTAGAAGTTGCCCTGGCGGTGCATCATGCAGCTGCCGTCGAGCAGCGGGCAGGCCGGCGTCGGCGAACGGCGTGGCGGCGACGTTCTCGACGCCGCCGTAGACGTAGCCCTCCTGCGACCACAGGTCGTAGACGGCCTCGCCGACCTCGACGACGTCGGGGTCGTCGAACGGGATCTCGTGCTTGTACCACTGGTCGTACACGTCGGGGCCCTTGAGGCGGAGCATGAAGTCCTCGACCCAGTCGGTGAACGGCCAGCCGGTGGCGTCGTCGCTGCCGATGCCGATGCAGAACGGCGTGTTGCCGTCGGCGGCCATCGTGTCGGCCAGGGCCAAGCAGTCCTCGAACGTCTCGGGGATCTCGTAGCCGTTCTCCTCGAACTGCGCCGGGCTGTACCAGACCAGGCTCTTGAGGTCGGCCTTGAGCGGGATGCCCTTAAGCTCGCCCTCGATCTCGACCAGGTCGGTGAAGCCCGGGTCGAAGTTCTCCTCGACGCTCGCTCACGACGTCGTCGGGCAGGGCGATGATGTCGTCGTCGAAGTCGGTGACCTTGCCCGGCTGCGGGAACAGGGCGATGTCGGGCGGGTTGCCACCGTCGATCTGGGTGCCGATCTGCGTCTCGAAGCTGCGGTCGCCCGAGACCTCGACCGTGATGCCGGTGTCCTCGGTCGAACTGCGTCGAAGGCGTCCTGGTTGCCCTGGAGCTCGCTCTCGACCTCGGACCCGAAGATGGTCACGGTCGTGCCCTCGAGATCGCCGCCCGAACCGCTGTCGCTGTCGCTGTCGGTGGCGGCGTCATCGTCGTCGTCGTCCGCACAGGCGGACGCCGCCAACGTGAGCACCAGGAAGCCGGCGAGGGCCGCCCGCCACCGTGGGTGTCGCTGTCGGTTCATTGTCTTCCCCTCTGGGATGCTGGTTTGGGTTGGTGGATGTGGCACTGGCGCCGGGCACCTCACCCGGCGCGGTCGGGCCGGGGCGGTGCGGTGGTCGACCGCACCACGAGCTCGAGGTCGAGGCGGTGCTCCGACTCGCCGAGCGGCTTCTCCGCGGCGAGCGACTCGAGCAGCAGGTCGCGCGGCGAGGCGGCCGCTCTCGAACAGGGGCTGGCGGACCGTGGTCAGGCCCGCGTAGCCCGACACCTCGACGTCGTCGAAGCCGACGACCGACACGTCGCCCGGCACCGAGAGGCCGGCCGTGCGGGCCGCCTCGAGGACGCCGAGCGCCTGCGTGTCGGAGGCGGCGAACACGGCGGTGGGCCGGGCCGGCGAGGACAGGAGGCGATCGGCCAGCTCGCGCGCCACCGTGCGGACGTGCGGGCCGTGACGGACGCTCGCCTGGCTCACGGCCAGTCCGGCCTCGGCCATCGTCTCGCGATAGCCCTGCTCGCGGGCCGTGCTGGACGAGAACCCGAGCGGGTTGTCGGGGTCGTCCCCGAGGAAGGCGATGCGCCGGTGCCCGAGCTCGAGAAGGTGGCGGGTGGCCAGCCGGCCGCCCGCCACGTCGTCGGTGACGACGGCAGGGACCCCGGGCCCCCGCGTGTCGAGGAGCACGGTCGGCACGCCCGACGCCGCGAGCCGCTCGAGGCTCGTGGCCGGGGGCGGGAGCGACATGATGACCAGGCCGTCGGCCCGGTCACGGCGGGTCAGCGTGGCGAAGTGCTCGTCGCGGTGGACGGGCGACTCGACGTTGAACAGCACGAGGTCGTACCGGCTGCCGTCGAGGGCCGCGACCACGCCACGGAGCCGCTCGACGGCCGAGGCGTGGGTGAAGAAGGGGACGACGACGCCGAGGGTCTGGCATCGCCCGCGGCTCAGGCCGCGGGCGAGCGGGTTCGGCCGGTAGTCGAGGTCGGCGATGGCGGCGAGGACACGGGCGCGGGTCGACTCGCTCACCCGCGGGCTCTCGTTGAGGACGCGGGACACGGTCCCTGCTCCCACCCCAGCGTGCGCGGCGACGTCGGCGATCGTGACCACCCTCCTCCCCTCTCGCGCTGTCGTCCCGGCCTCGGACCGGCGGTGGAACCGCTTCCACCCTGCGCTCGCAACATATGTGCCGCCCGTCACCCTGTCAATGGAACCGCTTCCACCACCCCAGGAAAGATTTCCCCGCGAGATCGGTCGCTGGAGCGACCGATCTCGCGGGGGAAAGGCGACCGGGTGGCACTCAGACCAGGATGCGATCTTCGGGGGCCTCGACGCCGACCACGGCGAGCGCACGGCCCAGGCCGAGGAACATGCCGCAGCACATCGTCAGGTCGGCGATCTCGTCGTCGGCGTAGGCGGCGCGGAGGCGAGCCCAGAACTTGTCGTCCATCGCCTGGTGATCGAGGGCGAAGCGCTGGGCGAACTCGGCCGCCAGGCGCTCGCGCTCGGACAGCGCCTCGCTGGTCCGCCAGTCGGCCACCTCGCCGTAGAACCCCTCGTCGACGCCGGCCGCCTGGCCGTCGCGTGCCCGCGTGCCCTGGCACACGATGCAGTCGTTGATGAGGGCGATCGTCCAGCGAGCGGCCTCGCGCTCACGCAGGTCGAGGCGGGTGTTGCCGTAGACGGCTTCGGACAGCGCGCCCATGCCGGCCGCCATCTTGGGGCGGTGGAGCGCCCAGTCGACGTGCTCGCCGAAGCCGCGGTCAGGGAAGTCGATGCGTGCCACGGCGGCAGCGTAGACGGAGGTCACACGTCGCGGTCCGACCGCGAGCGTCCGCTGCGCCTCGCGCCCGACCGTCGCTCAGTTGAGCGCGACCGGCGCGAGCGCCGGCTCGCGCAGGTCGATCTCGTGGTCGGCGGGGAGCACGACCGTCAGCCCGTCGGCGACGACCTGGCGCAGGCGCACCGGCCCGATGTGGTCGCGCAGCGCATGCCACCCGGCGTCCGCGATCGGGTAGCGGACCGTCGCCGCGCCCATGGCGCCGCTGCTGGCGCACGGAGACGCCGCCGTCGAGCGCGGCACTCGACACGATGACCTGGCCCGGCTCGGCCGCGGCCATGATCCGGGCACCCTGGTTGATCGTGAGGCCGACCGGCTCGCCGTCGACCTCGTAGATCTCCCCGGCGTGCACGCCCGCCCGCACCCGCAGGGCCAGGCCGTCCGGCCAGCGCTCGGCGGCCAGGGCCTGCTGCGCCTCCACCGAGGCGGCGATGGCGTCGTGGGCACAGTCGAACACCGCCAGGGTCCCGTCGCCGGCATGGGCGAGGAATCTGCCCCCGAGGCGCTCGACCGCGCCGCTGATGAGGGCGCGATGGCGCAGCAGGACCCAGGGATAGCTCTCGCCCGCGGCTTCCAGGAGGCGCGTCGAGCCGACGATGTCGGTCTGGACCACGACCGCGGTGCGGCGTCGCCTCGGCCGCTCGTCCACCGGACCCCGCGGCGTCGGTCGCCTCGCCAACCGCGACCAGAAGGGCTCGGCGAGCGACTGCCATCGCGTCCGGCGATCGACCCATCCTCCGCTGCGCCTGCCTGTCGCCCTGGTCATGTCCGGATCGTGCAGCACGTCGCTCACCATCCGCTGGCAAACCGCTTGGCTCGTCCGCCGCCAGCGCGCCGAAGCGCTGGTCAGAACAGTGGTGGGCGACGCAAGGGTCGAGCTGGCGCCGGTCAGACCAGGTGGTCGACGAAGCGTTCGAGCTGGCGCAGGTTGCGGCACTCGAACACGCCGTCGCAATGGGTGGCGTACTCGCCGATGATCGAGTCGCCCGTGTCCCAGTAGCTCCGCGGCTCGGGGTTCAGCCAGTAGACGTGCCGGGCCCGGTGCTGCATCTCCTTGACCACCCACGACTGGGTGGCGTGGTAGTTGTTCCGGGCGTCGCCGAGCAGCAGGACCGTGGTCTTCGGACCGACGTCCTTGCCGTAGCGCTGCCAGAACACCTCGAACGCGTGCCCGTAGTCGCTGTGGCCGTCGACCCAGATGACGTCGGCCTCGGTGTTGACGCGGTGCACGGCCTCGCCGATGTCCTCGGTGCCCTCGAACAGGCGGGTGACCTCGTCGATCCCGTCGATGAACACGAACGCCCGCACCTTCGAGAACTGGTTCGAGATGGCGTACACGAGGTGCAGCGTGAAGCGGGCGAAGGCTGCGACCGACCCCGAGATGTCCGCCACCACGAAGATCTCGGGCTTCGACGGACGCGGGTAGCGGAACCGGGGCTCGAGCGGCACGCCGCCGGTCGACAGCGAGTGCCGGACCGTGGACCGGAAGTCGAGCGGCCCCTTGCGCCCGTGCCGCCGCTTGCGGGCCAGGCGCACGGCCAGCTTGCGGGTGAGCGGGTAGATCGCCTTGCGCAGCGAGGCCATCTCCTCGCGGCTGGCGTGCATGAAGTCGACGTCCTCGGGCAACGGCTTGCGCAGGGTGCGGGCCATCGCCTCGACCCCCCGGTCGGCGACGAGCCGGCGCCGGATCTCGGCCTCGATCTCCTTGCGGAGCTGGTCGACACGGGCCTCGTACTCGTCGCGCTCGAGCCGCTCCTCGAGCGACGTCAGCGGCGCGGGCGCCTGCTCGCGGGCCTGCTGCATCAGCTTGTCGAGGACGCCGTCGAGGTCGAGGTTCCGGAGGGTGCGGTACAGGTAGTACGTGCCGCCGACCGGACGCCCCGGCTCCATGCCCGCGTAGCGGCGGACGGCCTGGCGAGCGAGCGCCTTGAGCATGGCCTCGTTGCCCTGCGCCAGCGCCTTCATGAGCATCTCGGCCAGCTCTTCGGGGGTCATCGAGTCGCCGACGCCGCCCGCGCCCTGCTGCTCGCCCTGCTGGTCGGACTGCATCTCGCTGAGCATCTCGTCGAGGTCGGCCATCGCCGCGGCCTGCTCGTCGGTGAGCGCGTACTCGCGGCCCCGCAGCGAGAAGTAGACCTCGAAGACCGTCTCGAACACGCGCCAGTGGGCCGCGTTCTTCACGAGCGTCGCGCCGAGCGCGTACTTGAACGCCGACCGGTCGCCCAGCGGGATGTGCTGGATCGCCTGCATGGCGTCGAGGTTCTCGGTCAGGCTGACGGGCAGCCCGGCCGTGCGCAGCTCGGCGATGAAGCCCGACAGCAGCTCGCTCAGGGCCTGGCCGGCCCCGGCTTCGGTCAGGCGCTGCGTGGCCTCGGCCAGGCTGCGGCGGGCGACGGGGCGCTCCTCGGCGCCGCCCTCCCGACGGCCCTCGGTGCCGCCGGCGGCGCCGACACCCGCGTGCTCGCGGTGCCGGCCTGCGGCGATGCCCGCGTCGGCGGCGGCGCTGTGGCCGTTGGTGGGCTGGCCCGGCCCACCCGACGGCCCGGACGGACCCGATCCGTTCGGCCGCGTCCGCCCCGCCCGTCGGCCCGCCGTCACCCATTGCGCTGCCACGGCTTGGCTCCGGACGCGGCGGCGGCCTCGCCGCCGAGCGAGGTGTCCTGCTCGAGCTCCTTCGTCGCCTTGGTGATGTCGCTCTGGTACTTGAGCAGGATGTTGGCCGTGCCCACTGCGGTGGCGGCGTCGACCTGCTCGACGCCGAGCAGCAGCAGCGTGCGGGCCCAGTCGAGTGTCTCGGACACCGAAGGCGCCTTCTTCAGCTCGAGCTGGCGGATGGACCGCACGATGCGCGACACCTGATCGGCCAGGCTCTCGGTGATGCCGGGGACCTTGGCCATCACGATCTCGCGCTCGCGCTCGAGGTCGGGGTAGTCGACGTGCAGGAACAGGCACCGGCGCTTGAGCGCCTCGGACAGCTCGCGGGTGTTGTTCGAGGTGAGGAACACGAGCGGCACCTGGCGGGCCGTCACGGTGCCCAGCTCGGGGATCGACACCTGGTAGTCGGAGAGGATCTCGAGCAGCAGGGCCTCGGTCTCGACCTCGACGCGGTCGACCTCGTCGATGAGCAGCACCACGGGCTCCTCGGCGCGGATGGCCTCGAGCAGCGGGCGGGTGAGCAGGAACTCGTCGGAGAAGATGTCGTCCTCGACGTCGGACCACGTGGCGCCGTCGTTGCGCTCGGCCTGGATGCGCAGGAGCTGCTTCTTGTAGTTCCACTCGTACAGGGCCTTGGACTCGTCGAGTCCCTCGTAGCACTGGAGGCGGATGAGGCGGGCGCCGCTCATCTCCGCCACCGACTTGGCGAGCTGGGTCTTGCCCGTGCCGGCGGGGCCCTCGACGAGGACGGGCTTGCCGAGGCGGTCGGCCAGATAGACGATGCCGGCGATGCCCTCGTCGGCCAGGTAGTCGACCTTGGCGAGCGACTCGCGCACGGCCGGGACGGACTCGAAGCGATAGGGCTCGCGTGGCGCCGTGTCGGTCATCAGACCAGGGTACCGGCGAACTTGACCCAGGGGTCAACCTGGTTCCGCCACGACGCCGCCCGGAGGGGGATCCGGAGCCGGCGGAGCCTGACGGGGAGATGTCGGCCCCGCCGGCGCCGGTCCCACGGCCGGAGCCGCCTGGGGAGGAGCTGCGGGGCCGGAAGCGGGAGGCGGGCGGGCGGACCGGCTCCCGACCCCGCAGGTCCATGGGCTCCGGGGGGAGGGCAGCGAGCCGAAACTCGCCGCCACGTCGAGCATGGACCCGTCGGGGTTGGAGAAAGGTTGGTTCCCGGTGAACGACCGGCAAACACGCGCGCAGAGTCGATCGTGCCTACACTCATCGTGACGCTCTGCCGGGGCGTGGAGGCGAGGGTGGCGATGGAGACGGATCTCCTCGAGCGACGAAGAGCCATCGAGCAGGCACGCTCGACGGAGGCCGGGGATGCGAATTCCCCCGTCGATCCCGTCGTCCGGGCGTCGTGGCGGCGCTGCGCCACCGTGGTGGAGGACGACATCGACACCGCGACGGTCGAGGAGTCGTCCGTGACGCGGCGCCGGTGGGACGGATCGGTGATCCGCCGCGCCGTGCCAGGCCTCGCCGGCCAGCTCGATCAGATCGCCACGACCGGCGACCTCATCGCCCTGGTCACCGACGCCGACGGGCGGGTCCTCTGGCAGTCGACGCCGCTGTGGCTCCGCCGCGGCGCCGACCGCATCGGCCTCATGCCCGGCGGGCTGTGGCACGAAGCCGCCATGGGCACCAACGGCATCGGCCTGGCGCTCGCCGCCGACCGGCCGGCGTCGGTCTTCTCCACCGAGCACTGGATCGATCCGGTGCGCGACTGGGTCTGCTACGCGGCCCCCATCCACGCCCCCGACGCCAGCCAGGTCGGCGCGATCAACCTGTCGACGACGTGGAAGCACGCCAACCCGCTGGCCCTCTCGACGGTCGCCTCGATGGCGCGCCTGGTCGAGCACGAGCTGCGGACCAGCCCCCACCTGAACGGATCGGCCCCGGTTCTCAACGTCCGGGTGTTGGGCGAGCCGCGGGCCACCCTCGACGGCACGCCGCTGCGCCTCACGCAGCGGCAGTTCGAGATCCTCACGATCCTGGCCGTGAACGGTGCGGCGACGCTCGGCGAGCTGCACGCGCTCCTCTACGGCGACCGCCCGGTCGCCCCGACCACGCTGAAGGCCGAGATCTCCCACCTGCGCCGGGCTCTCGACGGCTGCCTGGCGTCGCGCCCCTACCGGTTGGACCTGCCGTGCCGCATCGACGCCACCGAGCTCCCGCAACGCCTCGAGCGGGGCGACGTCGAGGGCGCGGCCCGGATCTACGCCGGCCAGCTCCTCCCCGCCAGCGAGTCGCCGTTCGTGGTCGAGCTGCGACACGAGCTGGACGTGGCGCTGCGCACCGCGCTGCTCCGCGACGGGACGAGCGCCTCGGTGCTGCGCTTCACCGCCGTGCACCCCTACGACAGCGAGGTGCTCGAACGGGTCGGCACCCTCGTCTCGGTCGACGACCCGCTGTTCCCGGCGGTCACGGCCCGGCTGGCGGTCGCCCGCACCTTCTGATCCGGTCCTCCCCTCGGGCGCCCGGGACGTGCTCACGAGGCCGCGGCCACGACCTCGTCCCCGGCGGCCGGCGGTCCGGGCGCGCCGGCGGGCGGGCCCGCCGGATCGGGGCCTCCTCGCAGCAGGTCCCGGAACCGATCGGGATCGTGCGACGCGGGGGCGGTGGTGGCAACGAACTCGCGCAGCAGGCCGACGAAGCGGTCGTGGTCGTGGTGGTGCGGGAAGTGCCCGGCCCCGGCGAACACCTCGAGCCGGCTGCCCGGCATCGCCTCGTGGGCCCGATGGGCGTGCGCCACCGGGATCACGCCGTCGCGGTCGCCCCACACGACGAGCGTCGGCACGGCGTCGGCGAGGTAGCACCGGTCGAGGAGGGTCACGACCTGTCCCCGCCAGTCGACCACCGAGCGCAGCGTGCGGGTGAACGCCACCTGGGCGTCGCCGTCGGGCAACGCCGCGAGCACGCGGTCGACGTGACGCCGATCGCGCGCCAGGTCGTTCCCGGCGAGAGCGAGCACGCCCAGCGCCGCCTGCACGACCGGCCGCGCCAGCGGCCACCGTGTGGGGGCCAGGAAGACCTCGGCCAGCGGGGCGGCCGCCACCCGCAGGACCGGGGTGACGTCGCGGCCCACTCCCCCGCCGGCCACCAGGACGAGCCGGTCGCACCGCTCGGGGTACTGGTAGGCGAGCTGGGCGGCGACGCCGCCGCCCAGCGAGTGGCCGACGATCGTGGCGGAGTCGATGCCGAGCACGGTGAGCAGGTCACGCATCCCGTTGGCGTAGGCCGCGACCGAGTAGTCGGCCCGGGGTTTGTCGGAACCGCCGTGGCCGAGCAGGTCGGGCGCCACCACCGTGTGGTCGCGGGCGAGGTCGGCCATGACGGGGACCCAGCTCTCGGAGCTGTCCCCGATGCCGTGCAGGAGGAGCAGGGGCGGCCCGGAGCCTGCGATGCGGTAGGCGCGGCGGTACCCGTGGACGGTGCGATGGCGCAGCGTGGTGTCGACGGCCGTCCGGGGACGAGGGCGGGACCGGGGCTGGTCGGTCGTGGCGGCGGGGGACGCGGCCTGCCCGGCGGGGGTGGGGCGCACGGTCGTGGTCGGCTCGCGGCGTCGGGTCATGGCGTCACCTGCCCGGGCGTCCGGCCCGGTCCGTCAGGGACGGTACGGTCCGCCGTCGGCCCCAGCGGCCTCGGGTCGTGAACATCATGTCAATTGGTTGGAACGATCGTTCGATCTCGGCGGGCGGTCGTCGGGCTGCCGGGTTGGCACACTGGAGTGAGTGCCCGCCGACGATGCCACCGTGTCGCACCACGAGGGCGACGCGTTCGCCTGGACGATGCGGTACCGCGCCCCCCACCCGGCGCTGGTCGACGTCATCGACGGCACGTACTGCGGCTACGTCGAGGACGCCACCGTCCCGTTCCGCCGTCGCGAGGCGGCCACCGGGCGTGTGGCGCTGATCATCAACCTCGGGGCGCCCCTCGACCTCGTCGAGATGACGCACTCGTCGTCCGGGGGCACCCGGCTGTCCTCGTTCGTCGCCGGCCTGCACGAGGGCTACGCGGTCACCGAGCACCAGGGCGACCAGTGCGGCATCCAGGTCGATCTCACCCCGATCGGGGCCGGCCGCCTGCTCGGTGGCGCCCACGAGGTGGCCAACGAGTGCATCGCCCTCGACGACCTCATCGGGGGCGCGGCCCACGAGCTCGTCGAGCGCCTGGCGGCGACCGACGACTGGGCCGAACGGTTCTCCCTCGTCGATCGGGCCCTCCTCGACCGCCTGGCGGACGCGCCCGACGCCGACCCTGCGGTCGCGTGGGCGTGGGACCAGCTCGAGCGGTCGCACGGTCAGGTGCCCGTGCGCGTCCTCGCCGACGAGATCGGGTGGAGCCGCCGCCACTTCGGCGTGCGGTTCCGCCACGCGGTCGGGCTCGCCCCCAAGCCCACGGGCCGGGTCCTGCGCTTCCGCCGGGCCACCGACCTGCTGGCCAGCGGTCCGGTGCGGTCGATCGCCGACCTCGCCGCCGCCTGCGGGTACGCCGACCACAGCCACCTCGTGCGCGAGTTCCACGCCCTGGCCGGGTGCACGCCGTCGCAGTTCGTGGCCGACCGCCTGCCCGACGGCGGCGGCGTCGCCGGTTGACCGGAATACAGCCGGCCGACGGCCGACAGGCCCGACAGGCCGACAGGCCGAGGGCCGACAGCGGGCGGTCGCATTCGTCCAAGCGCTGGGCGACCCGTGTCCCTACGGTCGACCCATGACCATCGACATGACGAGGCCGACGGTGTACCCGGTCCTCACCTACGACGACGGCACGGCCGCGATCGCCTACCTCTCCGAGACCTTCGGGTTCACGCCGGGCGAGGTCACACGGGACGAGGGCGGCCGCATCGTGCACGCCACCCTCGGCTGGGCCAACGGGGTCGTCATGCTGAGCGAGGCCCGCGGCGGCGACAACCCGTTCGACCTCCGGCCGATCTGCCTCTACCTCGTGGTGGACGACCCCGACGCCCACCACGCCCACGCCGCGGCGGCGGGGGCGGAGATGGTGATGGACATCACCGACCAGCCCTACGGCTCGCGCGAGTACGCGGCCCGCGACCCCGAGGGCAACGTGTGGTGCTTCGGGACGTACCAGCCCGCGGTCGCCTGAGCCCCACCCGGCCGGGTGGGGGTCACGCCTGGTCGGCTGCGACGGCCTCGGCCGGCGTGGCGCCACCGCGCTGGCTGCGGACGACGGCGAGGAAGCGCTCGACCGCTCGCACCGTGTGGTGCGCCCGCACCGAGGGCAGCGTGTCGAAGGCGTGCTGGGCGCGCGGCAGCTCGGCGAACACGACCGGCTGACGGGAGGCCTCGCCGAGCATCCCGGCGAAGTTGCGCGCCTGCTCGACCGGCACGACCGTGTCGTTCGTCCCGTGGAGGAGGAAGAACGGCGGTGCGTCCGGCCCCACGTGGCTCATCGGCGAGGCCAGGTCCCACGTGGCCCGGTCGTCGGCCATCGTGGTCTTGATGACCCGTGTGGCCAGCAGCTCCTCGAGGTCGCGGTTGGCGTCGTGGTTGCGGTTCGTGAAGTCGTACACCCCGTAGAACGGCACGGCGGCGGCGACGCTCGTGTCCGCCTCCTCGAAGCCGGGCTGGTAGGCGGCCAGACCGGGCGTCAGCGCGGCGAGCGCGGCGAGATGTCCCCCGCGGACCCGCCGGAGATGGCCAGGAACTCGGGGTCCCCTCCGTTGTCGGCGATGTGGGCCCGAGTCCAGGCGATGGCGCGCTTGACGTCGACGATGTGCTCGGGCCACGTCGCTCGGGGGCTCAGGCGGTAGTTGATCGTGACGCACACCCAGCCACGGTCGGCCAGGTGGCCCATGAGCGGATGGGCCTGCCCCTCCTTCTGGCCGATCACCCACGCGCCGCCGTGGACCTGGAGCAGCACCGGGGCGCCGGCGTCGTCGGGCAGGTCGGCCCGCTTCCAGATGTCGAGGCGGTTCCTCGGGCCGGCATCGCCGTAGACCACGTTCCGCCCGTCGGGCGCGGTGTACCGGGAGCGGCGGGCGAACGACGGCAGCAGCAGCGACCGGCGCGTCATGGCGGCGGCGGGCGCAGGGGTGAACGGCTCGGTGATCTCGCCGTGGTACGCGGGCCCGAGGCCCGCGACCAG
Source organism: uncultured Acidimicrobiales bacterium (assembly GCA_963778415.1). Taxonomy (GTDB): domain Bacteria; phylum Actinomycetota; class Acidimicrobiia; order Acidimicrobiales; family VFJN01; genus ZC4RG19. The sequence continues at coordinate 406,648 of CAVZUI010000005.1, read as the reverse complement.
GGCATCCTCCAGCACCTGTTCGGATGCCTCGGCGTCACGGTGCAGCCGCCAGAGCCCGGCGGCGGAGGCGGCGGCCAGGCCCAGCCCGGCGGCTCCCCGCCAACCGCGCGCGCCTCCCCGCCGGGCGCCCAGGAGGGCGAGGCCGCCCTGGAGGGCCCCGACGTGGAACGGCATCTCGGAGGTGGGGACGCCGGTGACGAACTCGAGCGGGGCGAGGCGCCCGAAGCGGTCGGGTGGGCGCAGGGCCGAGGCGGTCACGGCCGCTCCCGCGGCTCGCCAGATGAGGAACCGGGTGCGTCGGTCCACGCAGGCCACTCCTGGGTCGAGGGTCGCAGTCGAGGCTAGATGGTCCCTGGTCCGGGTCCGGGCCTGCCGCGGTGTGACGCGTGACACCGGGCGCGGCCCGGTCGTGCCGTGCCGCGCCCGCCGCACCGCCGCGGATGGAACGGGCGGTGGGCGGGCGGGCCGGCCTCCGGCGGCCCTCCCTACCGAGGCGCCGGAGGATCTGTGGCGAGGCCCCGCAGGAAGCGGAACGGCGAGGTCGCGGGGGTCGCCGTCTCCTTCGCGAGCCTTCGCAGGTGTCTTGGCGGCCGCATCGGCCGGCGCCTCCGCGGCCGCCGCGGCGGCCTCAGGGGCGGCCTCGGATGCCTGGCCGGCGGCCTCCGCCAACTGGGCGAGCGCGGCCCACAGCCAGGCCGCCTCGACATCGGTCGGGGTCTCCGCCTCGGCGGCTGGCGCGGGCTCGGCCGGCACCTCGGGTGCCGGCGGCGGCGGCGCCGGCTTCGGGCACGCCACCTCGGGGCGGTCCTCGTCGCACAGATCGGACGAGGCGAACCACTCGAGGCCCGACCCGGGCTCGCCGTCCATCGGCCGGGCGTTCATGCCGATCACCCGGCGGGCCCGCAGGTTGGTGTCGTAGCCCGTGTCGCGGGCGATCCAGTGCCGCTCCTCGTACCCGTTCCGCTTCACGACGTAGAAGGGCGCCGTCAGGGGGGCCTCGCCGGCCGCCACCGCGCCGCCGTCCACGTTCTCGTTCGCCCACCAGTTGGCGCCCTGGGCGGCGCGGGGGTCGACGAAGTCGCACGTCGTGCGGCCTGCCACCGACCTGGCAGTTGTGCGTCTGCATGCCGCCGGCGTTCTCGATCCCGTCCACGAGCCCGATCGTCGAGAACGGGGGGTGCCCGAGCCCGACCATCTCCTGGAACAGCGCCTCGCTCTTGGCGACGCCGCCCAGGCCCGACCAGGGCTGCCACGCGGCCGCCCGGTTGGCGTACGAGTCGCCACCAGCGGCGCAGTAGCGGTTGGCCATCCCGGCGGCCACGTCACCGGCGATGAACTTCACGTTCATCATCTCGGCCGCGGTGAACGGCTTTCCGACCCCGGCGACGTCGTACTGGAAGATGCCCACGCCCGGCGTCCAGTAGGCCCGCTTGTACGGCGTGTTCGGGTCGCGGAAGGCGTAGAGCCCGTAGTTGGCGTTGAGGTTGTTCGACCCCGACTTCTGCCCGCTCCACTCGTCCCAGCGCGAGAGCGTCATCGGCGAGGGCGCGGTCTGAGGCGTCTCGGCCATCGACACCTCCTTGAAGATCGGCGCCATGACGAGGGCGGCGAGCGCGTCGTTCGTCAGGGCGCACGAGCGCGGCGTGGCGGCGACGGCAGCCCGGATGCCGTCGTAGGCCCCGCGACCGAAGTAGCGCGTCACACCGGGAGTGCCGGCCGGGACGGCCTGGGCACCCGCCTCTTCCCCGCCGGTGGGCGTGGGGATCAGGCCGGTGAGGGTCGAGACCACGGCGACGAGGGCCACCGCGAGGATGCTCGAGATCCGGCGGAGCCGCCGCCGGTCGGGATGTGTGATGTGTGACATGTGAGGGGTGGCGCCACCCACCGGCCCCCTGCGGCGGACGCAGGCCACGGGCGGGTGGGCGGCAGGTCGCCGCGCCGTGCCCGTGGCCGTGCGCCCCGTGCCCCAGCAGGCGGGGAGGCGGCTCTGGTTGCGTGTAGGGACACCCCGGGACCGCGGTCCGGACACACGGGCTCGGCCGCACGGCGCAAACGTCGTCTGGTCGGTGTGTGTGTCCGCATCGGTGGTCCTCGAGGGGTGCCTGGCGCGGCTGTGACGGCGCGTCGAGGCGCGCCGACGACATCCCCCGGAGGGATGTGACGGCTGACGCGCCCGGACACGCCAGCGGCGTGTCGCACACGCAGCGGTCCGTCGGATCGCTGCGTCGGCGGTTGTGGGAGAACCCCCAGCTCGAGGCCCCAGCTACCTAAGCGACGTGTTGCTCCTCAGCGTTGACAGGCTGCGGGCACAGCGGCGCCATGTGTCGTTCGAGTTCGGCACCTCGCCCGCAGACCCGACATGCTCCGTCGGCGAAGGTCAGCTCCCAGCTACCCCAGTGATTCGCTCACCGATGGCTTCCATCGCCGTAACACAGCGAACCCATCCCCAGCGAGTGACATATCAGGTCGGAGGCAGACTAGACATCACTCTGAGTGATTCAACAATGACCGATGTCACAACGCCCTCTGATGTAACCGCAGGTCACGGGTACGTATATCACCACCCTACGTGTCGATCCGCAGGACAGCGGCCTCACTAGCCACTGATCGTGACCACCTCGGGGCCTGCTGCCGCGGGCCCCGAAAAGCTGTCGAAAAGATCGCGACCTGATGGCGTGAACCTTGCCGGGGCCCGCCTCCGGCGTGGTCGTAGGCTGGCCGGGTGGCCGGCGACCGCCTCCCGCTCATCGACGTCGAGCCGCTGATGTCACGCCCGGCCGTTCACGGTGAGGGCGACGTGACGGTCGCCCCGGCCGTCGTCGACGTCGCCGGCGCGATCGACGCCGCGTGCCGCCGGTACGGCTTCTTCCGGGTGACGGGTCACGGTGTCGCCCCGGACGCCCTGGCCCACCTCGGGCGACTCGCCCGGGCGTTCTTCGCCCTGCCCGTCGCGGACAAGGAGCGCATCGCCATGCGCCACGGCGGGGCGGCGTGGCGCGGCTGGTTCCCCCTCGGGGGCGAGCTCACGTCGGGGCGGCCCGACCAGAAGGAAGGGCTGTACTTCGGCGCCGACCTGCCCGACGACCACCCCGCGGTCCTCGCCGGGCGCCCGCTGCACGGCCCCAACCTCCTCCCGGCCGAGCCGGCCGGCCTCGGAGCCGCCGTGTCGACGTGGATGGGGGCCATGACCGATCTCGGGCAGCGGTTGCTCGGGGCGATGGCGCTGGGCCTCGGGCTCGAGGCGCGGTGGTTCGAGCGCACGGTGACGGCGGATCCGACCGTGCTGTTCCGCATCTTCCGCTACCCGCCCGTGCCCGCGTCCTCGTCCACGGGGGCGTGGGGCGTGGCCGAGCACACCGACTACGGGCTGCTGACCCTGCTCGCGCAGGACGGCCGCAGCGGGCTCGAGGTGCGCGGACCAGACGGGTGGATCGCAGTTCCCAGCGACCCCGAGGTGCTCGTCGTCAACCTCGGCGACATGCTGGAACGCATGACGGGCGGACGCTACCGGTCGACCCCACACAGGGTGCGCAACACCGGTGCGGACGACCGACTGTCGTTCCCCTGCTTCGTCGACCCGTCGTGGGACGCGGTCTGCCCCGAGATGCCGCTCGACGACCCCCCGTCGTCAGGGACGGCTTCGCCACGGTGGGACGATGCCGACCCGCGGGCGTGGGCGGGCACGTACGGCGACTACCTCACGGCGAAGGTGGCCAAGGTGTTCCCCGACCTGCAGCGGGCCATCGGCGCCGGGACCGGCCCGACCCCGACCTGACAGCGTCGGCCCGTCCTCAGGCGCAGTGCGCCTGCAGGACCTCGACCCCGCGGGGGATCTCGGCCGTGCGGAGCGTCTGCACCCGCCGGCTGCACAGCGGGCACACGGCCATGCCGTCTCCGTCGCTGCACCCCGAGCTGAGGTGCCACCCGGATGCACTGCACCGGGTGCTGACGGGCGCCGACTCCGCGTCGCGCCGCCGCATGGCGCTCCAGGCCCGGGAGAAGCGGTCACCCACGGCGTTGTGCTCCGACGGCGACCGGCGCCGCGGTGGCCGGAACGGCATCCGCCGCCGACCGCTCGAGTGCAACCTGCTGGGCCATCGCCTCGTAGTGGGCGACGGCCGACGCCTTGTCGGTCGTTCCCGGTCGCATGGCCGGCCGGACCCCGACGGGGCGGTCGGCGGGCCGCATCGGTCGGAAGCTGGGTGCTCGGTCTGCGTGGCGGGTGGCAGGCATGACTGTCGATTCCTTCGCCGCGGGCGAACAGGGTCGGTCAAGACGGATCAGCCGTGCGTTCCGCCCGGGCGCTCGTACTGTCCAGCCATTCGGTTCGTCCCCAGTATCCGCCAGTACGGCACGTTCCGCAAGGATTTCGAGACAACCCGTACGGACCGTGGAAACGGTGGCGTCCCGCAGGCCTGACGCCACCGGCCAACCACGTCCGCCCTGGTCAGGGCCTACGCGAGGTCGAACTCGCCACCCCGAACCCCACCGATGAAGGCATCCCACTCGCCCGGGTGGAAAACCAGGATCGGACCCTCTCCGTGCTGCTTGGTGTCGCGGACGCCGATCGTGCCGTCGTCGCCGAAACCGACCTCGACACAGTTGTCGCCCCCGCTCGAAAGGCTCGACTTGCGCCAGCCCGTGAAGTTGCGGTCTCGCATCGTGATGTCAATCCCTTCTGGATGTGCAGTGTGCCTGTTCAGCACGAGGCGCTGAACAGCCCACACATCCAGAACGTACTCCACCTGGGGCCGTCATGACCACGCAACGCAAGGGCGTTCTCCATGAATTCTTCGGGAGATGGTGGTTGACCTGGGGTGATGGAAAGTCGCCTCACCGCACGCCATCACCGTGCCACCACGGAGAGTGTGCACTCCGGCCCTGAGGCGGCCCAGAAACGCGGGCGCGCGGGACCCGACGCACGGGTGCGGGCGCACCGCGCGAGGACGAGCGCGGGCGCGCGCGACCGCCCTCGTCGAGCCTGCGGGTCAGACGGCGGTGCTGGCCGTGTAGAGCAACAGGTCGAGGCCCTCGGACACGGGAAGGCAGGCGTCGCGCAGCCGCTCGTACAGCTCGTCGTACCGCTTCACGTCGTCGTCCTCGGTGAGGAGCAGGTCGTCGGTGACGGTGTCGACCGCCACGATCGTCGGGTCACCCGGATCGCTGAACGTGTAGATCGAGAACGCCGATCGAGGGACGCTGTACCCGTCGATGGCGGCGTCGACCGGCAGGACCCGCGACGTGATCTTCGGGTTGCCGTTGGCCGTCGCCGCGATGTGGTACAGCTGCGCCCTCAGCACCTCGGGCGGTGCCGTCGCCCGACGGATGGCGAGCTCGTCGATGATGACCTCGTACGACGGCCCGCCCGGCCGGCGCAGCATCCGCTGCCGGCCCACCCGACCGTCGGCGGCCTTCTCGGCGTTGAAGGTGACCGCTCCGGCGAGCCGGTCGGCCTCGTTGCGGGCGTGGGTGAACTCGGCGGTCTGCAGGAGGCCCGGGATGAACGTCATCTGGAACTCTCGGATGGACTGCGCGCCCGCCTCGAGGTTGGCGTACAGCGCCTGCCGCTCTCCCATGAAGCGGTTCGACTCCCACCAGCCGCGCTCGCCCGCCTCGCGGGCGATCGTCATGATCTCGGTCCAGCGGTCGTCGTCGACGCCGAGGGCGTCGAGGATCTTCATGACGTCGTCCTGGTCGACGACGTGCCCGTTCTCGAGCCGGGAGATCTGCGCGCGGCTCTGGCCGATCTGCTTCGCCAACTGCACGTGGGTGACACCGGCGTGCGTGCGCAGCGCGCGCAGCTCGGCGGCCAGTCGCAGTCGACGGACGTACGGACTGATCATGGATCCTTGCCCTTCGGACGCCTCCCAGCCGTGAACCTTAGACCATCCGTGTACGTCCCGGGATGTTGGACGCGCCGCGCCCATCGTGTCGGTCGCGGCACCCCAGGTCAGCGGTTCGACGCCGATGCGTGGGCGCACCGGATCGGACCGTCACGGTCGCGCCCGCTGCGCCGGCGCGGTGACGGCGCGGTGCGGTCTCGCCGAGTGGCTCAGGGCTCGCTGACGGCGGCGGACCGGTCGGCGCGCATCTGCTCGAGCAGTTGCCGACGGGTCGACTTCTTGACGAACCGGGCCCCGAAGGCCATCAGCGGCCACAGCAGCAGGCCGGGGGGACGGCGGACCTTGGTGGGCGCCATGGCCCCGCTCCCGACCGCGACCATCTGGTTGTCGTCGTCGAGCAGAGCCGGCATGTAGCGGCGGAAGAGCGGCTCGCCGAGCAGCCCGGCCCCGGGGAACACGTAGCGGCCCGAGATGCTGTTCACGAGGATGCAGGAGCCCTCGTCGACGGGGACCACGCGGAACGACTGCTGGTGGGGGAAGGGGTCACGGCCCGGTTCCTCGGGCGCCTTGTGCTCGCCGAAGGCGACGAAGTGCTTCTGCACCTCGCGGATGCGGGCCTGGCGACGCTGCTGGTAGAAGCCGAAGAAGTCGTGGTCGATCGTGATCACCGCGCCGGGGCGCAGGTCGACCTCGTCGGTGACGACCTCGGCGTGCAGCACGTTCACGCGGAACAGGTTGCGCGGGTCGGACATCCACTTCCACACGACATCGGCAGGCGCGTCCACCCGCATCATGCGTTCACAGGTCCCCACGGTCGGCTCCTCGGCTCGTGCGCTCGCGCCCGTCGCCGTCCATGATGGCGCACGCGCACGCACGTTCCGCACCGAGGCCGTTACAACCGGCTGACGACGGGATGGTCGGGGCGCCTTGCGGGCACGATCCGTACCGGTGAAGATGCGGGACGCTCGCCGGACGGTGCCGATCCGGCGGGGGCCGCAGCAGCACGACCACCGGGGACCCACGTGACCGCCGCTCCATCATCGTCATCGCCGCAGGACCGTGACCTGGTGTCGATCGACCCGGGCGTGGCGCACACGTCCCGCATCTACGACTACCTGCTCGGCGGCACGACCCACTTCGCCGTCGACCGCGACGTGGCCAAGCACGCGTTCGCCGCCTACCCCGGCGGGGTCGACGGCGCCCGCGCCGATGCCCGCGCCAACCGTGCGTTCCTCGGTCGGGCGGTGCGCTACCTGGCCGCCAACGCCGACCTCCACCAGTTCCTCGACGTCGGGTCCGGCATCCCCGACACGGCCAACACGCACCAGCTCGCGCAGGAGGTCGTGCCCGACGCGCGCGTCGTGTACGTCGACAACGACCCGATCGTGCTCGCCCACGCCCACGCCCTGCTGGCGGGCAGCCCCGAGGGCGCCGCCGCCTATCTCCAGGGCGACCTGCGTCGACCCGACGCCATCCTCGCCCACGCCGCCGAGACGCTCGACCTCACCCAGCCCGTCGGCCTGCTCCTCGTCGGCGTGCTGCACGTCGTGCCCGATGCCGACGACCCGCAGGGCAGCGTGGCGCGCCTCGTCGATGCGCTGGCCCCCGGCAGCTACGTCGTGATCTCGCACATGACGAACGAACCGCTGGACGACGCCGACCTCGACCTCGTCGGCCGCCGCCTCGACGAGCGCATGAACACCACCAACCCGCCGGCGCTGCGCAACCGCGACGGCGTCGGTGCGTTCCTCGCCGGGCTCGACCTCATCGAGCCGGGCCTGGTCCCGGTGCCCGAGTGGCGTCCCGACGGCACCGCCGAGGCGGGTCGGCGCACGCCCGTGCTCGCCGCGGTCGCTCGCAAGCGATAGCGACCCGCAGCCGAACGCCCGGCGATCTCAGCCCGCGGTGAGGATGCGGGCCATCCAGCGGGTGATCGTCGGCTCGTCGGTGGGCCGGGCCAGCCCGGCGCGGGCCGCGGCCACCTCTTCGTCGCCGATGCGGGCCACCCGGTCGACGAGCAGGGCGTCGGTGTAGGCCGGTGTGAACTCGGGGTGCGCCTGCACCCCCATCATCCGCTCCCCCACGGCCAGCAGCGCCGCGGAGCAGTGGTGGGCGTGGCCGAGCACCACGCCCCCCGGCGGCGGTTCCACGACCTGGTCCTGGTGCATGAAGTGCAGGGCGAGCTCGTCGGCCGGTGGGTCCATCCACGCGACCGCGCGGTCGACGGTGATCGTCTCGACCCCGGCACCCCAGCCCGTGGCGGCGGGCTCGACCTTGCCGCCCAGCGCCTGCGCCAGCACCTGGTGGCCGAAGCAGATGCCCACGTACGGGCGGCCGGCACGGTGCACCTCCCGCACGAAGGCGGCGAGATCCGCGATCCACGGCAGGGGGTCGTACACCGAGTGGCGCGACCCGGGGCACAGCCACGCGTCGCACTCGCCCGGCCCCTCGGGCACCACGCCCCCCACCACGTCGTAGGGCACCAGCTCGAGGCCTGCACCGGCGACGTGGCGGTCGAACAGGGTGCGCAGCATGTCGACGACATCGCCGCCGATGTGCCGGAACCGCGGGTCGATGTGGTCGCATTCGAGGACGCCGACGCGCGTCACCGAGGTCACCGGCGCCTGCTCGCTCACAATGCGAGCCTCAGGTGGAACGACTTCGGCCGCGTCACGGCCCGGAAGCCCAGACCCGAAAGCGTGACACCACGCCCCGAGTCCTTGACCCCGGTCCACGCCAGGGCGGGGTCGAGGTAGTCGCACCGGTTGAGGTACCAGGTCCCGGTCTCGACCCGGTCGCCGAGGGCGACGGCGGCGTCGGCGTCGGTCGTCCAGATCGAGGCGGTGAGCCCGTAGGCGCTGTCGTTCATGAGCTCGATCGCCCGGTCGTCGCCGTCGACCGCCATGATGCCGACGACCGGTCCGAACGTCTCCTCGGTCATGATCCGCATGTGGTGGTCGACACCGACCAGCACCTGGGGAGCGAGGTACGGGGTGCCGACGACGTCGGCGGCGAAGGCGGTGCGGTCGACCAGCGCACGGGCGCCGGCGCCCACGGCGTCGTCGACCTGCTCGCGCACGAACGAGGCCGCGCCCGCCCGCACGAGCGGCCCGAGGGTGGTCGCCGGGTCGAGCGGGTGGCCGAGGACGTAGGACCGGGCCCCGGAGAGGAAGGCGTCGACGAAGTCGTCGTAGCGGGCGCGGTGGACGTAGATGCGCTCGACCGCGCAGCACGACTGACCGGCGTTGAAGCACACGCCGTCGACGAGCTCGGCCGCGGTCTGCTCGACGGGGGCGTCCGCCCGCACGTAGGCGGGGTCCTTCCCGCCGAGCTCGAGTCCCGTGCCCACGAAGCGCCCGGCCGCGGCGCGCTGGACGGCATGGCCGCCGGCCACCGAGCCGGTGAAGGCCACGAACCCGACCCGGTCGTCGGCCACCATCCGGGCGACGCCGTCGTGGTCGGTGTGGACGTACTGGAAGACGCCGTCGGGGAGGCCGGCTGCGGCCAGGCCCTCGGCCCACCGCTCGGCCACCAGCGGGGTCTGCGACGCCGCCTTCAGGACCACCGAGTTGCCGGCCAGCAGCGCGGGGACGACCGCGTTGACCGAGCAGAGGTACGGGTAGTTCCAGGGCGCCACGACCAGCACCACGCCCACCGGGTCGTGGCGGATGAAGCGGCGGAGCCCGGCCGAGCCGTCCGCACCGTCGACCTCGGTGTCGGCCAGCGCGTCGGCGGCGGCGCCGGCCAGCCACGTCGCCCGCTCCGCGAAGCCGCGCGTGATCTCGAAGGGCGCGTGCGCCACCGGCCGGCCCATCTGCCAGCTCAGCTCGGCGCCGATGGCGTCCGCGTGGTCGACCATCCACGCCACCAGGCGCCGGACGACGGCGATGCGGTCCGCCAACGGCGTCGCCCGCCACCCTCGCTGCGCGGCGACGGCCCGGGCCAGCCGGTCGTCGACGTGGGCCGGGCCGGCGATCTCGCGCTCGGCCACGACCGACCCGTCGGCGGGGCTGATCGTTCTCTGGACCAGCGGTGACGTCACGACGGGGTCACGTAGGCGGCGGTGATCCCGCCGTCGACGACGAGCTCGGCGCCGGTCATGAACGACGAGTCGTCGGAGGCCAGGAACAGCGCCGCCCGGGCGATCTCGGCGGCCTCGCCGAAGCGACCCATCGGGATGTGCACGAGCCGGCGCTGCCGCTTCTCCTCGGTGTCGAGGAACTTCATCAGCAGCTCGGTGCGCAGTGGCCCCGGGCACAGGGCGTTGACCCGGATGCCGTCGCGGGCGTGGATGACGGCCAGCTCGCGGCTGAACGCCAGCACGGCGCCCTTGCTGGCCGTGTAGGCGACCTGCGACGTCGCCGCCCCCATCATGGCCACGAACGACGCCGTGTTGACGATGGAGCCGCCGCCGGCCCGCTGCAGGGCGGGGATGCCGTACTTGCAGCCGAGGAACACGCCCTTGGCGTTGACGTCCATCGTGGTGTCCCACGTGCCCTCGTCGGTGGTGAGGGCGTCGTCGTCGCTCGGCAGCATGACCCCCGCGTTGTTGAACAGCACGTCGAGGCGGCCGAAGGCCTGCTCGGCGGCTGCGACCATCGCCTCGCAGTCGGCGGCCACCGCCACGTCGGCCGCCACGGCGATGGCGGACCGGCCGGTGTCGGGGCGGCGCCGGACGCGCCGACCGCGTCGCCGATCAGCGCCACCGTCTCGTCGGCCGTGGCCTTGTCGAGGTCGACGGCCACGACCGCCGCGCCCTCGCGGGCGAACAGCAGCGAGGCCTGCCGCCCGATGCCGCTGCCCGCGCCGGTGATCAGCGCCACCTTCCCCTCGAGCCGTCGGGGTCGTTCAGCCACGGGACTAGATCCGCTCGAAGTAGCGCCGGCGCTCCCAGTCGGTGACCGCGGCCTCGAAGGCGGCCTGCTCGGTGCGGAAGAAGTGGGCGTAGTGCTCGACCACGTCCTGGCCGAAGGCCTGCTTGGCGAACGGGCTGGCCGCGAACAGCGTCGGTGGCGTCGCGCGAGCGTGCGGGGCACGTGCGGCAGGTCGACGCGGCCGCGTAGACGTCGCCGTCGAAGGGCGGGGGCGGCTCGATGCCGCTGGTCGATGCCGTCGAGACCGGCCGCGAGCAGCGCGGCCAGCGCGAGGTAGGGGTTGCAGTCGGCGCCGGGGATGCGGCACTCGATGCGCAGGCTCTGGTCCGGCGCCGACGACGCGGAAACCCGCGGTGCGGTTGTCGTAGCTCCAGGCGATCCGCGTCGGCGCCCACGACCCGTCGACGAAGCGCTTGTAGGAGTTCACCGTGGGTGCGAGCAGCACCATCACGTCGGGGACGTGCGGCCAGCACCCCGCCGAGGAACCAGCGGAGCTCGTGCGGAGCACCGCACCGGGCCCGAGCTCGTCGTCGCCGGCGAAGGCGTTGGCGCCGTCGCGCCACAGGCTCAGGTGGACGTGGCAGCTCGACCCGGCCTGGTCGGCGTGCACCTTGGCCATGAAGGTCACGCTGACGCCGTGGCGGTCGGCGGTCTCCTTGAGGCACTGCTTGAACACGACGTGGCGGTCGGCCATGGTCGAGCACGTCGGCGTAGCGCACGTTCAGCTCGTGCTGGCCGAGGCCCCACTCGCCCTTCGAGCTCTCGACGGGCACGCCCGAGCGGCGCAGGTGGCGGCGCACCGTGGCGTGGAAGTCCTCGGTGCGCGCGCCCTGCTGCAGCTGGTAGTCCTCGAGGTACCAGCCGGCCGGCTCGAGCTCGGCGTACCCGCCGGCGGCGGCCTCGCGGTAGGACGTGCGGAACAGGTAGTACTCGAGCTCGGTGGCGGCCATGGCGGTCAGCCCCCGGCCCGCGGCTGCGTCCACCTGGCGGCGCAGCATCGACCGGGGCGCCACCTCGACCGGCGCGTGGGTCGCGGACGCCGGCACGTCGCAGAGCACGAGGGCGGTCCGGTCGAGCCAGTCGGCCCGCCGCAGCGTGGCGAGGTCGGGCACGAGGTGCACGTCGCCGTAGCCGAGCTCCCAGCTGGCGAAGTCGTAGCCGGGGACCGGCTCCATCTCCATGTCGGTGGTGAGCAGGTAGTCGCAGCCGTGGGTGCCGTCGGCCGCGACCTCGTCGAGGAAGAAGCCGGCGTCGAAGCGCTTGCCGCACGAGGCGGCCGTAGTGGTCGGTGAAGCCGACGACCACCGTGTCGACCGCGTCGCCGGCCACCGCGTCGCGCAGGGCCTCGAGGCTCAGCATGCCCTCGGACCCGCCGGGGTTGGGCGGGGGTGCTGCGACGGTCATCGGCGCACCCTTCGGGATGCGCACGATGACCGATCGGCCCTTCGGGCCGAGCAACGCACTGTGCTGATGGTTCGCTCGCTGCGCTCGCTCACGTCCACCTCCGGTTGAGCCGGCGGAACATCTTCTTCTGCGAGGCGTACAGCTTGGGCACCTCGGACGACAACCGGTCGTACACCTGCCGGTTGGCCGGGTCGGGCGTGAACGTGCGGGCGACGCCGACGAGGTCGCGCACCTCGGACCGCTCGACCATGCCCAGCGACATGCCGGCCAGCATGGCGGCGCCGCGCAGCTGGGCGTTGAGTGGGTCCTCGACCTGCTCGATCGTGCGGTCCATCACGTCGGCGTGGATCTGGCACCACAGCTCGGACACCGCGCCCCCGCCCACCATGCGGATGCGGTCGAGCCGCTGCTTCACGAACTTCTCGACGTAGCCGAGCAGCCAGTGGTCGTTGTAGGCCACGCCCTCCATGACGGCCCGCACCAGGTCGGCGCGTGTGGTGGCCAGCGACAGGTTGTGGAACCCGCCACGCACGTGGCTGTCGGCGACCGGTGTGCGCTCCCCCGCGAGCCACGGGGTGAAGATCGTGCGACGGGCGCCCGGCGGCGACCCGGCGGCGAGGGCCGTGAGGTCGTCGAAGCTGCACGGGTCGGCGGCGGGGTCGCCGTCACCGAACAGCCCGTCGGCGGGCGCCACCAGGTTGTCGCGCAGCCACTGGAGGCACAGCCCCGACGTGTCGTGGTTGTTGGCCAGCAGGTAGCCCCCGTCGAGCCCGGGGATGCTGGCCATGCCGTGCAGGACGTCGGTCTTCTTTCGCGGCACGGGGAGGCTGATCCACGACGTGGTGCTGAGCGCCATGTGCGCCTCGCCGGGGCCGAGGGCCCCCGACCCGATGGCCGCGGCGTGGAGGTCGGGCACCCCGGCCACGACCTGCACGCCGGGCGGCAACCCGAGGTCGGCGGCGACGTCGTCGCGCACGGGGCCGATGACCGATCCGGTCGCCACGAGCGGGGGCAGCTTCGTGCCGTCGACCCCGGCCCGGCCGACGAGGTCGTCGTCGTAGGCGAGGACGTCGAGGCGGCGGTTGTCGGTGAGCCAGGCCGCCGTCATCGACGCGTGCGTGGCCGCGGGCACGCCCGTGAAGCGCATGGCGAGGTAGTCGACCGGCTCGAGGTACCAGCGGGCGGCCGCGGCGACGTCGGGGTGGTTGGTCGCCAGGTTGAGCATGTGCCCCACCGGGTCGTTGCCGCCGGGGATGCCTGCGGTCTTGCGGACCCAGACGGCCAGCGCCCGCGGGTCGTAGCCCGCCACGGGGCCGCCGATGCGCTGGCGGGCGAGGCGGATGCCCCGGTGGTCCTGCCACATGATGCAGTCGCCGACAGGGACGCCCTCGGCGTCGACCGGCACGGTGCTGGCCCACTGGCCGGTGATGCACACGGCCACCACCCGGGCGGCCGGCACGTCGCCGTTGGCGAGGACCTTGCGGACGGCGTCGGTGATGATCGTCCACCACTCGCCCGCGTCCTGGACCGCTCCGCCGCCGTCGAGCCAGCGGGTGGCGACCGGCATGTGGTCCTGCCACGCCACCCCGCCCGTGACGGACACGAACCCGACCTTGGGCCCCCCGGTCCCGAGGTCGACGGCGAGGACGAGGTCGCGATCGGGTGCCTCCCCGCCGCGTCCGCCTCCGTCGTGGCTCGGACGCTCCCCAGCTCCGCCCGAGCTCACGACGGGATCCGGGCCTGCTTGTCGAGCAGGTCGGCCATGACGCCGCGGATCAGCTCGTCGGCCTCGTCGGTGAGGCCGCCGTCCACGCCGCCGTAGATGGCCGCGCTGAACGGCGCCTCGTCCTTGCGCTCGACCGCGTACGGCACGGCCTCGGCCAGGTCGGCGGCGAACGCCTCGGCCACCCCCGGCTGGGTCTGCGGGCGGGTGACGGCCATGTGGATGGCGTTGGGGTACTGCTGCCCGTTGAACCGCCAGCCCCGCTTCCGCATGAAGTCGTTCACGTGGTAGATGTCGAAGTCGCCGCCGCCCGACGGGTCGGACGTGAACGAGAAGCAGAACGTGGGGCTGCCGAGGATCCGCAGCTCGGGGTGGGAGCGCACGGCCGCCATCATCTCGCCCGCGGTGGCGAAGATCTGCTCCGCGTACCGGCGGTAGCCGTCGTGCCCGAGCTGGACCATGGCCGCCCACGTCGCCGCCAGCAGCCCGCCCGACCGCGAGCCCTCGATGCCCGGCGACATGTACTTGCCGCCGGTCCACCCGGACACGAAGAAGTACTGCCCGTTGCGCAGCGCCTTGTCGCGGAACAGCAGCGTCGAGCTGCCCTTGAAGGCGTAGCCGTACTTGTGGGTGTCGGCCGAGATGCTGGTCACCCCGGGGACCCGGAAGTCGAACGTCGGGATGGGCTCGACGCCCAGCTCCTCGCCGAAGGGCAGGATGAAACCGCCCAGGCAGCCGTCGACGTGCAGGCCCACGCCCCGGCTCTGGGCCAGCTCGCCCAGCTCGGGGACGGGGTCGATCGTGCCGTAGGGGTAGTTGCAGGCCGAGCCCATGATCGCGATCGTCTCGTCGTCGACCAGCGAGGCCATCGCGTCGACGTCGACCGTGGTGGTGTCGGGGTCGATCGGCGCGGTGCGCAGCTCGACCCCGAACAGGTGGCAGGCCTTGTCGAAGGCGGGGTGCCCGGTCTCGGGCTTGACGAAGTTGGGTCGCGTGACGCCCCGGGTGGCGGCCGCCTGCTCGCGGTAGGCCAGCACCGCGTGGAGGATGCTGCCGGTCCCGCCCGTGGTGACGAGGCCGGCGGGCTCGCCGTCGGTCACGGCGTCGCCGTGGAACAGGTCGAGCGCCATGGCGAGGATCTCGGCCTCGAACTTGGTGGCGCTGGGGCACATGTCCCGCTGGAGGACGTTGACGTGGGCGAACAGGCCGAACGCCTCGTTCATGAAGTCGTAGTGCTCGTGGTCGCCGCAGTACATGGTGCCCGAGCACTTCCCGGTCTCCCAGAAGGCGTCCTCTTCCTTCGCCATGGCCTGCAGATCGGCGAGGACCTCGGCGCGGGGCCGCCCGGCATCGGGAAGCGTGCGGTTGACCGGGAAGCGGTCCTCGTACGGAAACGTGCCCATCGGCGACCCCCATCGCTGCCCCGGCTCCCGAGGTGGTGCCGGCGCGGCGACCGTAGCACCACCCTGGAAGTTCTTCCAGGGATTGGGTACGGTCGGGCGATGGCCGACCAGGGGGTCCGACGGCACCGCCCACACGCCCAGGCAGCGGCGCGACGCCCTGCTGCGGGCCGCGGTCGAGGTGGCGGCCGAGCGCGGTGCCGCCGGGGTCACCCACCGGGCGGTCACCGAACGGGCCGGGGTCCCGCTGGCGACGGCGTCCTACTTCTTCTCGTCGATCGACGACCTCGTGGCCGAGGCGCTCCGGACGTTCGTGGCCGACGAGGCGCAGCGCCTGTCCGACCTGGCCGGCGAGCTGGGCGGCGACGAGCACAGCCCCGACGAGATGGCCGGCGCCCTGGCCGAGGCGGCGATGCCGGTCGGTCCGCTGCCGTGGGCGCTGGCCCAGTTCGAGACGTACCTGCAAGCGGCCCGCGGCGAGGCTCTCCGGGACCCCGTCGCGGACGCCCTGGCCGTGTACGAGCAGGTGGCCGGGGCCGCGCTGGCGGGTGCGGGGGCGCCCGATCCCCGCGGCCGCGGCGCCGGCGTTCAACGCGCTGGCCGACGGCTTCGCCCTCCACCACCTGGCCCGGCCGCGCCCCGGCGACGTGGCGGCGCTCCGCCACGCGCTGCGCCTGCTGTTCCTCGGCCTGCTGGTCTCGCACGGCCAGCTCGATCGTGCGGCGGCGCTGGCCGCCGGCGACGCCCCCGGCGGCTCCCCCCGGCCCCGTCGGAGCTGAAGGCGCCCGAACGCGGTGCGGGCGGCCGCGGCGCGACGATGGCGCCGTGTGGGTGGTGACGTGCGACCCCGGCATCGACGACGCCGTGGCGCTGGCCGTCGCCGCCGGCCTGCCGGGCTTCGGGCCGGTGGCCGTGGTCGGCGGAGCCGGCAACGTGCCGGCGGGCACCGCATGGCGCAACGCGGTCGGGATGGCCGCGCTCCTCGGCCTCGACGTGCCCGTGGGCCTCGGTGACGAGAGCGCGCTCGACGGCACGCCGATCACCCGCGGCCCCTCGTCGCACGGCGGCGACGGCCTGGGCGGGCTGGCGTACCGGCTCCCGGCCCACCGCGGCGCACCGCCGGACGGCGAGGCGTTCGTCCGCGGCGACGTCGTCGCCACCGGGCCGCTGACCGAGGTGGCCCGCGCCCTCCGCGCCGGCAACCCGGTCGAGCGCGTCGTCTGGATGGGCGGGTCCACGCCGTTGGCCGACGGCGTCGACCCCGCCGGGGGCGAGTTCAACGCCGCGGCCGACCCGCTCGCGGTCGACGAGGTGGCGGCCTCGGGCGCCGAGCTGGCGATCGTCCCGATCGAGGTGACCGCGCAGGTCACGTTCGGGGTCGACGACATCGCGCTCTGGCGCACGGGCCCACCCGTGGCCCAGCTGTGCGCCGACCTGGTCGCCCGGCGGGTCGCCGGGGGCACGGGCGCGGGCCCGACGTGCCTCCACGACCCCGTGGCCGTGGTCGCCGCCGCCGAGCCCGACCTGTTCCGGTGGGAGGACGGACGAGTCCGGTGCCGGCCCGACGGCACCCTGGTCCCCGACCCTCGCGGCGGCCCCGCCCGCATCGCCATCGCCGTCGACGCGGTCGCCGTGCGCCGCACCGTCGTCTCCGTCGTCTCCGTCGTGGCGGCCGACGACCCCCGCTGAGCGATGCCGAGTGGCGGTACCGTCCCCCGGACGGTGCGACAGGGGGACACATGACCGAGCGGAGCGAGGTCCAGAGGCACAGTCGGCCCTGCGCCACGAAGTGGCGATTCGGTCACTGGTGCGCCCGAAGGGTGCACCAGTGACCGACAGCCAGGACGCCTTCGCCGAGCTGCTCGCCACGCTCGGCGAGGTGGGTGAGCGCTTCGCGGGCGAGGAGTGGGGCCTGACCGACCCCACCGACGTCGCCGAGGCCCTGCGCGTCGTGCTCCACCACCTGGGCACCGGCATCGAGACGCAGCTCGAGGACGACGCCGCCCGGCCCACGTTCCGCGCCATCGTGTCGCCCTGGCGCAAGGCGCTCGGCGACAACGCGGACGCCCGCTACCACGACGCCAAGGTGCACCCCGCCGGCACCTACCGCGTGCGTGGCCGCACGGGCGGGGCGGTGTACGTCTCGTTCACGGTCGAGGCCGGGGCCGAGGACGGCGCCTTCCCATCCGGCACGGTGGGCGTCCTCAACGACACCGGGTTCGACATCGCCGACGACGGCGCGTTCGAGATCACGGTGGGCGGCCCACCCCGGGAGCGGGGCTGGCTGCCGCTGGCCGACGACGCCTCGCGGATCACGGTGCGGCACTACTGGGAGGCGCCCGGGTCACCGCAGGTACCGCCGATGGCCGACCTCGGCCTCGCGATCGATCTGGTCGACGGCGCCGTGGCGGTGCCGCCGGCCCCGCCGGCCCCGACGGACGCCAGGGTCGCGGCCGCCATCCGCCGCATGGCCACGTACGTCCGCACCCGCACGCTCGAGGCCATGGCCAAGCCCGGCGAGGGCGAGCCCCCGGCGTTCGTGTCCCGCGAACCGCACGTCTTCCCGCCCCCCGTGCCGCCCGGCGCCCACGCCCTGGCCGCGGCCGACGCCGCCTACAGCATGGCGCCGTACCTGCTCGGACCCGACGACGCCCTCGTCATGCGCGTCCGCTGGCCTGCGTGCCGGTGCGCCAACGTCTCGCTGTGGAACCGCCAGCTGCAGACGTTCGACTACCTGCGGCACCCGGTGAGCCTGAACCGGGCGCAGGCGGTCGCCGGCGACGACGGCACGGTCACGATGGTGCTGTCGCACCGCGACCCGGGTGTGCCCAACTGGCTCTCGACCGAGGGGCGCCCGTTCGGCCTCGTGTTCTGGCGGTTCATGCTGCCCGACGGCCCGATCGAGACGCCGCACGCCGAGGTGGTCCCGCTCTCGTCGCTGGGCTGAGCATCGGGAACGGGGGTCGGGCCACGAGCGCGAGGCATCGGCGCCGGTGCTCGTTACATTCCCCGCGATGCCGTCCGATCCCGACGAGGTCCCGACGCTGTACGAGTGGGCGGGCGGGGCAGGGGCGTTCCGGCGCCTGATCGACGCCTTCTACGACCGGGTCGAGCAGGACGACCTGCTGTCCCCGCTCTTCCCCGGCGGCGTCCACGAGGAGCACCGGGCGGGCGTGACGGCGTGGTGGTGCGAGGTGTTCGGCGGACCGGCGGCGTACACCGCCGAGCACGGCGGCTACGCGCAGATGCTGGCCCACCACCGCGACCTGGGCATCACCGGCGAGCAGCGCTTCCGGTTCGCCTCGCTCATGAGCCTGGCCGCGGACGATGCCGGGCTCCCCGACGATCCCGAGTTCCGGGCCGCGTTCGTCGGCTACGTCGAGTGGGGCACCCGACTGGCGCTGCACAACTCCCAGCCCGGCGCGGCCGTCGCCACCGCCGCGCCGGTGCCCCGCTGGGGCTGGGGCGTCGCACCTCCGTACCGGCCCTGATCTCCCGCGGGCTACTCGTCCTCGACCGCGACGCCGAACCGCGCCATGTACGGGGCCAGGTCGCCACGCAGCACCCCCGCGTCGAAGCCCCAGTCGGCCGCCGAATACCGGTGCGTGCCGTGCTTCCCCCGAGGCTTGTCGTCGAGGTAGCGGACGACGGCGGCCCGGTGCTCGCCGGTCATCTCCCGGCCGATGCCTGCGTACGCGGCGTCGATGGCGGCCACCGGGTCAGCCATCAGCTCGTGGAAGCGCACGTCGCCGTAGACGCCGGGCAGCGAGCCGTCGTCGCGCCGGCGGGCGAGCGTGTTGAGGGCGTCGCCGAACATCGCCCCGATGAGGGCCGCCAGCACGTCGAGGTCGATCGCATCGGTGCGCAGCCACTGGATCATCGCGGTGGTGCTGACCGTGGACGGCATGGTGCGCGCCGGATCGCGGTGGGTCACGATCACCGAGGCGTCGGGGTAGGCCGCCAGCAGGTCGTCGAGCAGGAACAGCCAGCCCGGGGTCTTCAACAGCCAGCGGCGGGCCGGGCGCCCGTGCTGGACCGACTGCAGCACCGCCCGGTGGAACGCCAGGTCGGCCCGGATGTCGGCCGCCCACTCGCCCTGGTCGGCGAGCACCATCGCCCAGTGGTTCCCGGCGAACGACGGGACGCAGATCGTGATGCACTCGACCGGGAGGTCGGACCGCAGCTCGTGGATGGCGGCGAACTCGGGCTGGACGTCGGCCCACAGCTCCTGCTCGGCCTCGGTCATGGCGAACCGCGCCGCCGCGTCGACCCCGGGCGGGGCCGCGGGGTGGAGCACGTCGGTGGCGACCGGCGTGCGCAGGCCCGGGTCGAGGCCGAGCAGCTCGAACAGGATCGTCGTTCCCGACCGGGCGGGACCGGTCACCACGATCGGCGCCTCGATGACCTCCTCGGCCACCGCCGGGTCGCGGCGCCGCTCGTCGCCGAGGAGGAAGCGGGTGCGCAGACCCCGCATGATCTCCTCGCGGGTCATCAGCCGGCCGACCACGTGGAGGTCGCCGCCGTCGATGGCCGCCGTGAGCGCCCGCAGCCGCCCTTCCCAGTCGCCGTCGCCGAGGTCGCCGGGATCGGACACCCCGGTCGACGCCCGGGCGGCGTCGATCATGGGCCCGGCGTCGAACGGCACCAGGGCCCGCGCCCCGCCGGAGGCGGGACCCATCGCGTTGATCCGCCGGACCCAGTCCGGCCGCCGGTACCTGTCCCCCATCGACGCCATGCCCATGGCCGGAGTCAACCACGGTGTCGCCGGTCACGCCGAGCGGACGCTCCCGATGCGGCGACGGGGCGAGCCGCGATCCGTTCCCCGGGGCGAGCGCGGGCGCTAGGAAGGGGGGCGGCGATCGACCGGCGCGTCCGAGGAGGAGCCATGCAGGCGCTGCAGCTCACCCAGTGGCAACACGAGCCCGAGCTCCGCGAGGTCGACCCGCCCGAGCCCGGCCCGGGCGAGGTGCTGGTGCGGGTGGCGGCGGCCGGCGCCTGCCACTCGGATCTGCACCTGTTCCACGACTTCGCCCCCGGGCTGTTGCCCTACGAGCTGCCGTTCACGCTCGGCCACGAGAACGCCGGGGTGGTCGAGGCCGTCGGCGCCGGGGTCGCGGGCCTCGACGTCGGCCAGCCCGTGGCGGTGTACGGGCCGTGGGGCTGCGGGCGGTGCCTGGCCTGCGTGCAGGGAGCGGAGAACTACTGCGAGCGCCAGGCCGAGATCGGCGCCTCCGGGGGCGGGCTCGGGCGCGACGGCGGCATGGCGCCCCGCATGATCGTCCCCGCGGCGCGCTACCTGGTGCCCCTGGGCGACCTCGACCCGGTCGACGCCGCGCCGCTGACCGATGCGGGGCTCACGCCGTACCACGCCATCCGGCGGGCGCTGCCCGTGCTCGTGGCCGGGTCGTCGGCGGTGGTGATCGGCGCCGGTGGCGGCCTCGGCCACCTGGCGGTCCAGATCCTGCGGGCGGTGTCGCCGGCCCAGGTCATCGCCGTGGACGGACGGTCCGCCGGCCTCGAGCTGGCGTCCCGGGTCGGCGCCCACGCCACCGTGGCCGCCGGCGACGGCGCCGCCGACCAGATCCGGGAGCTGACGGGCGGCCGCAACGCCGACGCGGTGTTCGACCTCGTCGGCGTCGACGACACCATGGCGCTCGGCGCCGCCGTGGTCCGGCCGCTGCGGCCACCTCACGATCGTGGGGATCGGCGGCGGCACGCTGCCCGTGAGCTTCTTCAGCCTCCCCTACGAGGTCACGCTGTCCACGACCTACTGGGGCACGATCCCCGAGCTGCACGAGCTGATCGTGCTGGCGGGCCGCGGCGACATCGCCCCCGTCGTCCAGCGCTACGCCCTCGACGACGCCCTCGACGCGTACACCGCCATGGGCGACGGCACGCTCGAGGGCCGGGCCGTCGTCGTCCACGAGGCCTGACGACCGGTGACCGACCCGGCCGCCGGCCGCTCCCCCGCCCTGACCTACGGCGCCTACCTGGCGCTCGACGACGTGCTCGCGGCCCAGCACCCGCGCTCGGACGAGCACGACGAGATGCTGTTCATCGTCATCCACCAGGTCTACGAGCTGTGGTTCAAGCAGCTCCTCCACGAGCTCGCGCACCTGCAACGGCGGCTGGAGGACGGTGACACCTCCCACGCCCTCCACACCCTCCGACGGGTGCTGACGATCCTGAAGGTGGCCGTGGCGCAGATCGACGTGCTGGAGACGATGACGCCCCGGCAGTTCCTCGGGTTCCGGAACCGGCTCGACGCGGCGAGCGGGTTCCAGTCGGCCCAGTTCCGCGAGCTCGAGGCCGTGCTCGGGCGTCGAGACCCCGGGGTGGTCGACCACTACCCCGAGGGCGACGACCGGCGCCGGCTGGCGGCGGCGATGGCCCGACCGTCGCTGTTCGACTCGTTCCTCCGGTACCTGGCGAGCGAGGGCTACGACGTGCCGGCCGGGATCCTCGACCGGGACGTCCGCCGCGGGGCCGAGCCCGACCCCGCGGTTCGGCAGGTGCTGCTGGCGATGTACCGGGACGATGGCGGACCCGCGCAGGTCGCCGAGCGACTCGTCGACGTCGACGAGGGCGTCCAGGAGTGGCGCTACCGCCACGTGAAGATGGTCGAGCGCACGATCGGGACGCGGCAGGGCACGGGCGGATCGCCCGGCACCGCCTACCTCCGGACGACGGTCGGGAACCCGGCGTTCCCCGACCTGTGGGCGATCCGGAGCGACCTGTGACCACGACGGACGCGGGCGCCGCCCCCGATCGTGCCCTGCTCGACGGCCTCGCCGCCTCGCCGAACGCCCTCGCGCCCCACTACCGCCGGTTCGCGGTGGCGGACCGGCTGCTGCTCAGCGGCCACTCGCACCAGGCGTGGCCCGACGTCGCCCGCGAGGGGCTGGTGGCCGCGTTCGACGACGCCGCCGAGGCCGTCGACGACAAGTGGGAGCGCGCCTTCGCCCAGGCCGACCGGGTGCGCGACGGGCTGCGGGTCTGGTTCGACGAGCCGCGGGCCGAGATCGCGCTCGCCGAGAGCACGCACGAGCTGCTCGTCCGGCTGCTGTCGGGGCTCGACCTCGGCGGCGCCCGGCCCCGGCTGGTGGCCTCGGACGGCGAGTTCCACAGCCTGCGCCGCCAGCTCGACCGCTTCGCCGAGGCGGGCATCGAGGTCGTGCGGGTACCGGCCGAGCCCGTGGACTCGCTGACGGCGCGGATGGCGAAGGCGGTCGACGACCGCACCGCCGCGGCGCTCGTGTCGACCGTGCTGTTCGGCAGCGCCCGCATCGTGCCGGACCTGAGCGCGCTCGCCGAGGCGTGCCGGCGGCACGGCGCCGAGATCGTGCTCGACGCCTACCACTCGCTCGGCGTCATGGCGCTGCCGGTCCACGACCTGGGCGTGGCCGACGCCTGGGTGGTCGGCGGCGGCTACAAGTACCTGCAGTACGGCGAGGGCAACGGCTACATGCGCCTGCCGCCGCACGCCGACCGCGTGCGCCCCGTCGTCACAGGCTGGTTCGCGGAGTTCGGCGAGCTGACCGTGGGCAATCGGCCCGACCGCGTGGACTACGCGGACGGCGCCCAGCGCTTCGCCGGGGCGACCTACGACCCGTCGAGCAACTACCGGGCCGCGCGCGTGGCGCGGTTCTTCGCCGACGAGGGCCTGACGCCGGCCGTCCTCCATGCGTCGTACCGGCACCAGCGAGCTGTCCTCACCGCGGCCTTCGACGCGCTCGATCTGCCGGACGACGTGGTGACCCGTGACCGCCACACACCGGCTCGATCGTTCGCCGGCTTCCTCGCGCTGCGCTCGCCCTCGGCCGGACGGCTGCGGGAGCTGCTCCGGTCCCGGGGGGTCATGACCGACAGCCGGGGCGAGATCCTGCGGCTCGGACCCGCCCCCTACCTCTCCGACGCCCAGATCCAGGCTGCGGTGGCGGCGCTCGGCGAGGCGGCGAGGGAGCTGCGGGGCTGACCGCCGACACCGGCGACGTCGGGCGCGGCGTCGACCGGGGAGCGCGCGATACTGCCGCCATGGCGGACCCGTCGCAGGTCGCGGGCGACGGAACCAACCGACCCGGCCCTCGCCGAGCCGCGCCACACCCCCGGGGGGACCGGACCAGGGGGCTCCGCCGCCACCACCGCCACGAGCGACGCCACGAGCGACGACCGGGCCGGAGACGCCCAGGTCGCCGTCGAGCCCGAGATCGTGCTCCACGAGCTGCCCCGACCGGTGCGACGGTGGTCGTCGCTCGACCTCGCTCGTGGCGCCGTCGGCGTGGCCGTCGCCGTGTTCGGCATCGTGCTCGCGGTCACCGCCACCGACACGCTCGGCGGGATGCAGGCCGACCTGGCCCGCTCGGTCGGGCGGCTCCCCGCCCCGGCCCGCACCGCGGCGATCGGGCTGGCCCAGGTCGGCGCGGTGGTCGCCCCGGTCGCGCTGGCCGCGGCCGCGATCGCCACCCGACGGCTGCGGATGCTCGCCGGGATCGTCGGCGGTTCCCTCCTGGCCGCGGGCGTCACGTCGCTGCTGGGGCACGGCGTCATCGACGACGCACAGCCCGCGTCGTGGCAGGCCGTCGTCGAACGCGAGAGCTGGATCACGGGTCGGGCCTTCCCCACGTCCGCCTACCTCGCCGGTGCCGTGGCCGCGGTGGTGGTCGTCGTCCGGTGGCTCGGACCGCGGTGGTCCCGCACGATGTGGGCGGCGGTCGCCGTGCTCGCCGTCGTCCGGGTGGTGTCGGGCACGAACCTGCCCCTCGACCTCGTGGTGGCGTTCGGCGTCGGCGTCGCCGGCGGTTCGGCGGCGCTGCTGGTCGTGGGGTCGCCCGACCTGTCCCCGTCGGGTGCCGCCGTGGCGGCCGCGCTGCGACGGGCCGGCGTCGGGCTCACCGCGCTGACCGAGGAGGAGGCCCCGCCGGGCGTCACCCACGCCTACCGGGCCACGGGCCCCGGCGTCGACCTGGCGGTCGACGTGCGCAGCGACGGCGACCGTGACCGCGACGCCGTCGCCCGGCTCTACGCCCGCGTGCGCACGCGGACCGCGGCCCGGGGCGAGCTGCTCGTGTCCGTCGAGGAGGCCACCGAGCGCGCCGCGTTGATGGGCCTGTGGCTGGACCGCCTGGGCCTGCGGGTCGCCCAACCCCACGTCGTCGCCGGGTTGGGTCCGGGCGCCGCGCTCGTCGCCCACGATCCGGCGGCGGGGACGCGGCTGTCCGAGCGGGGCGACGACCTGTCGGCCGACGAGATGGAGAGCGCCTGGCGCGCCATCGCCCTCCTCCAGGCCGGCCACGTCGCCCACGGCGCCCTCGACCTCGACGCGGTGGCCGTCGACGACGACGGTCGCGCCTGGTTGCAGCGCCTGCAGGCCGCGTCGCTCGACGCGCCCGACGCCCTGCTGATGACCGACCGCGCCACCTTCCTGGTGGAGTGCACGCTGGCCGTGGGCGCGGCGCGGGCGGTCGCCGCCTGCCGGGCCGGCCTGGGCGACGACGGGCTGCGGGAGACGCTCCCGTACCTCCAGGTGCCGGCGTTGCCGCTGCGCACGCGGCTCCGGCTGCGGGGCACCGAGAAGGTGGTCACCGGCCTCCGCGACGAGGCACGCGGGGCGGTCGGCGCCGACGAGGTCGAGCTGGTCCGGCTGGCCCGCGTCCAGGGATCGACGCTGTTGGCGCTGTTCGGCGGTGTGCTCGCGCTGGTCGTGGTGCTGCCGCAGATCACCGACCTGAGCGCCGCGGCCACGGCCATCGCCGACGCCCACTGGCCCTGGTTGTTGCCCGTGGTGCCCTGCGTGGCGATGGGGTACGTGGCCATCACCGCCACCTTCCGGGCGGCGACGACGGTCCGGCCCCCGTTCGGGCTCAGCTACCTCACCCAGATCGCGGCGGCCACGCTCAACCGGGTCACGCCCAACGGCCTCGGCGGGCTGGGCACCAACATCCGGTTCCTGCAGCGGTCGGGCTACGACACGACCCAGGCGGCGACGATCATGACGCTGGTGTCGCTCAACGGGGGCGTGGCCGGGGCGATCCTCATCGCGGTGTTCCTCACGTGGGCCGGCCAGTCGGGTGACTCGTTCCCCTGGCCGAGCGACGCGGTGATCCTGGTGGCGCTGGCCGTGGTCGTCGGGCTCATCGGGCTCGTGCTGGCCGTGCCCGCCCTCCGGCGCCTCGTGGGCGACAAGCTCGGACCCGTGGCGCGCCAGGCGCGTTCGTCCGTGGCCGAGCTGCTGACCGATCCCCGGCGCTGCGCCGTGATGCTGTCGGGGTCGATCGGCAACTCGCTGCTGCAGCTGGCCAGCCTGTGGTTCGTGCTGCACGCCTTCGGCGCCACGGTCAGCATCGCGGTCATGGGCGCGGTGCTGTTCGGCGGCAAGGCGATCGGCGGGGCCGCGCCGACCCCCGGAGGCGTGGGGGCGGTCGAGGCCGCGCTCATCGGCGGGCTCAGCGGCGCGGGGGTCGATCCGGCGGTGGCCACCCCTGCGGTGCTGGTGTTCCGCCTCCTCACCAACTGGGCCGTCGTCGTGCCGGGGTACTTCGCGCTCCGCACGCTGCGGGCCCGCGGCGCGCTCTGACCCGCCTGCGAGCATCAGGCGCCGGTGGTCGGTGCTCCCTTGCGGGCCGGTCCCGGACTCCTACGCCTTGCGGCCGAACCGCCGCTTCATCCGCACCGAGCGACGGCGGCGCGTGCTGGCTCCGTCGGCGAGCAGGTCCGCACGGTGCTGCTCGGCGATTGCGATCGTCTCGTGGTGGTTCATCGGGGTGCCTCCTGGTCGATCCGTGACCTGATCGTGCGCCTGACCAGGGGATTCGCCATCCGTGACCGCCACGGATCCACCACGGACCGACCACGGATCCACCACGGATCGTCCGCTCAGCGGACACAATTCACGCCCGGAAGGGTGGGGCGACGGGCAGACTGGACCCGTGGCGGAACGACATGCGTTGATCGACGCCGGCGTGTCCGAGCGCGAAGCCGAAGTGCTCGAGCTCGTGGCCGACCGGGCCACGAACGCCGAGATCGCCGCGCGCCTGTTCGTCTCGGTCCGCACGGTCGAGAGCCACGTGTCGTCACTGCTCCGCAAGCTCGACGTGGCCGACCGGCGGGCCCTCGCTCGCCTGGCCCACTCCGCCGCCGGGCCCGGTGACCCGTCGCTCGACGGCTCCCACGACGGCGACCGCACGCTCGACATCCGCACCCCCGACGACCGCGGTGACCGCGGCGCCGGCCCGGCGGCCCCGTCGCGGCGATCGGTCCCCGTCCCGCTCACCTCGTTCGTCGGGCGATCCACCGAGGTCGCCGACCTCGTCCAGGCCGTGTCGGCCGAACGGCTGGTGACCGCGCTCGGTCCCGGAGGCGTGGGCAAGACCCGCCTCGCCACCGCTGTCGCCGCGGCCGTCGCCGACCGCTGGCGCGACGGCGTGTGGTTCGTCGACCTGGTCCCGGTCACCGACGAGGCGCTCGTCCCCGCGGCGGTGAGCCGCACGCTCGGCCTGGCCGACTCGCCGGGGCGGTCCAGCGAGGAGCACGTGCTCGCCCACCTCGCCGACCGCGAGGCGCTGCTCGTCCTCGACAACTGCGAGCACCTGGTCGACGGCGTCGGGGTGTTCGTGGAGAGGGTCCTCGGCCGGTGCCCGGGTGTGGCCGTCCTGGCCACGTCGCAGACGCGGCTCATGCTGCCGTTCGAGCGGGTGTTCGCGGTCCCCGGGCTGTCGCTGCCGCGCGAGGGCGACCCGGGCGACGCCGTGTCGCTGTTCCTCGAGCGGGCCGGCCAGGCCGGTGGTCCCGCCGTCCCCGCCTCCGACCGGGCCCGCATCGGCGAGATCTGCAGGCGCCTCGACGGCAGCGCCCTCGCCATCGAACTGGCCGCGGCGCGGCTGCCCTCCCTGGGCCTCGACGGCATCGAACGCGGTCTCGGGCAGCGGTTCGACCTGCTGTCGGGCGGCTCCCGGATCGACGAGCGCCATCGATCCCTCCGCTCGACCATCGACTGGAGCTACGGGCTGCTCGACCCCGACGACCAGGCCCTCCTACGGCGCGTCTCGATCTTCGCGGCCCCGTTCACCGCCGACGCCGCCGCGACCGTGGCCGATGCGGCCTCACCCGGGCGTTCGGGCGACCGCCGCGCCGCGGTGGCGACCGGCCTCGCCCGCCTCGCCGAGCACAGCCTGCTCGTCACCGCGCCCGGCGAGCGCACCCGCCACCGCGTGCTCGACTCGATCCGCCAGTACGGGCTCGCCCGCATGGCCGAGGCCCCCGCGCCCGACGGGTCCGACGGCGCCCGACGAGCTCTCGGTCGTCCGACGGCGCCATCACGCGTGGGCCACGGCCGTGGTCGAGGCGCTCGACCGCCGAGCCGACGTCCCCCTCGGCGAGGCGCTGGCGCGCGCCAGCGAGTTCGCCGCCTGGCGCGACGACTTCGACCGGGTCGCCGACGACGCCCGCGCCGCACTGGTCTGGGCCCACCACGCCGACCTGCGGCTCGAGACGTTCACCCTGGCCGAGGTCCTCGCCTCCGCGTGCTTCACCCGGGGGCTGCTCGGCGAGTCGCAGCGGCGCTACGAGCAGGCCGTCGAGCACGCACCCTCGCCCGTCGTGGCCGCCGAGGTGGAGATGGAGGCGGCAGGCGCGGCGTCGAGCCGCCACGTCGGCAACGACGCCCTGCGCCTGTGGCGGGCGGCCGCGGCGACGGCCCGCGACGCGGGCGAGGAGGGAACGGCGGCGTACGCCCTCGCCCGTGCCGCCGAGCTGCTCATCCGCGGGCCGGGGATCATCGCCGACAAGCCGCCCGAGGGCACGCACACCGCCCTGCTCGACGAGGCGCGAGCGCTGGGGTCCGACGACCCTCGGGCGTTGGCCGCCATCGAGACCGCGGTGGCGTTCGACCTCGACGAGGCCGATCCGGCCGCGCTGGCGGCCGCGGATCGGGCGGTGGCGGCCGCCGACGCCCTCGCCGACCCGATCCTGGTCAGCGCATCGCTCGACGCCCTGACCGCGATCAAGCTCGGCCTCGGCGACCTCGACGGGGCGGTGGCCGCCACGCGCCGCCGCATGGACGTCCTGGCCGGCCTCCGCGCCTCGGCCACGTCCGCCTTCGAGGTCGGCGACGGCTACCACATGGCCTCCGAGATCGCCCTCGCCGCCGGCGACTTCCCCCGGGCCCGCCGGTACGCGGAGATGTCCGACCACGTGTCGTTCCACAGCGAGGAAGGGCACCTCGCCACGAGCCGGTTGCTCAAGGTGGACGCGCTCGCCGGCGAGCTCGACCGCGTGCTCCAGAACGCCGAGCGCTTCCGCCAGGGGTGGGAGGACGCCGGGCGGCCCGTGGCGTCGAACCTGGCGAGCGGGTCCTACGCCGTCGTGATGACCCACGGCCTGCGGGGCGATGACGAGGCCCGCCAGGAATGGCTCGACATCACCCGCAGCCTGGCCGTCGACCTCGACAAGCTCGCCGGCTGCATGACCGGCTTCACCCCGGCGATGGACGCCATCGTGTTGCTCCACCGGGGCGAGGCCGACGCGGCGGTGGCCCGCCTGGCGGTCGATCCGTTCGAGTTCCGCACCTGGTACACCGGCGAGTGGCGCACCTGGTACGCGGCCCTCTACGCCGAGGCCGCGGTGCTCGCCGGCAGCCCCGAGGCGCGCGAACGCATCGACAGGCTCCGGCCGATCGCCCTTCCCAACCCCACGGTGGTCGCCCTGCTCGACCGGGCCGAGGCGCTCCTCGACGGCGACACCGACCGGTTGGCGAAGGTGGCCGGCTCGCTCGAGGGATCGGGCTGCCGCTACCAGTGGGCCCGCACCCTCGTGCTGGCCGGCGGGCCGCTGGCCGAGCAGGGCCGACGCGAGATGGCGGCGCTGGGCGCGGCGCCGATGGCCGAGCTCGGCTAGCCGCTAGCGCGGCTCGTGCTCCGTGCCGCGTCCCGGGGTGATGAACAGGCCCTCGCCCGGCTCGTGGACGTCGGCCGTGTGCCACACACCGGGCGGGTTGATGACGGCCTGTCCCGGGCGGAGCGCCACGCGGCGCTCGCCGCCG
The DNA here is from genome assembly GCA_963778415.1 of uncultured Acidimicrobiales bacterium. GTDB lineage: Bacteria > Actinomycetota > Acidimicrobiia > Acidimicrobiales > VFJN01 > ZC4RG19. The sequence goes on along the minus strand of CAVZUI010000005.1, from coordinate 377,369 downwards.
TCGAGCCGCTGGATCAGGTCGACGCGACCCGACAGCAGCAGGACCACCTCCTCGCCGGCGGGGTGGCGCTCCCAGCTGTCCCACGACGCGGCGACCGGCCCCATCGTCACCAAGCGGCCCTCGTCGCCGTCGGAGGCGAAGCGCTCGACGTAGCCGGCGAGGTACTCGGCCGACCACGTGAAGCCCGGCAGGGGCACGGCGCGCGCCCCCAGCCCGAGGTGGATGTGGGTGGTGGCCAGGTCGAACGCCCCGTCCATGGTGTCATCGGTCATCGCGGCCTCCGGCTCGTGGTCTCCCGCGCCGGCACCGTACGACCCGCGCCCACGGCCCGGCTTGGACGAACGTGACCTGGCGCCGGCACGCCCGGCGAATCCGGCGCCGTGCCGCGAACCGTGGGGCCTACCGTGCCGCCATGCGCCACGCCCGCAACCCCGACGGCATCCACGCTCCGCTGGGGGCGTACGTCCACCAGGTCGAGCTCACGTCCGACGAGCGCCTGCTCGCGCTCTCCGGCCAGGTCGGCATGACGCCTGACGGCACGGTGCCCGACGACGCGGTGGCCCAGCTCGACGTGGCCCTCACGAACGTCGAGGCCAACCTCGCCGCGGCCGGCATGGGGATCGACGACCTGGTGAAGATCACCTTCTACCTCGTCGGCGACGTCGACCTCGATGCATGGCGGCAGGTGGTCGCCAGCCGACTGGGCGACCACCGTCCGACCATGACGTTGCTGTTCGTGACCCGGCTCGGCCGCCCGTCCCTGCTGGTGGAGGTCGACGCCTGGGCCAGCGCCCCGGCGGCCTGACCCGCGGGCCGCGACGACCCGGCGGCGTGTGGTGCGCCACTGGGTACCCTCGCAGCCATGTGCCGCAACATCACGACGCTGCGGGGGCTCGAGCCGGCTGCGACCGGCGAGGAGATCGAGGCCGCCGCCCGCCAGTTCGTCCGCAAGGTGAGCGGCGTGCAGAAGACGTCGCCCGCCACCGAGGCCGCCTTCGAGCACGCCGTCCGCCACATCGCCGAGATCACCACCGACCTGCTGGCCGAGCTGCCGGAGCGACGTCAGCCGCCGCCCACGCTGCCGCCGCTGCGACGGATCGCGGCGCGCTCGGCCTGACCCCGACGGCGCGGCGCGTCACCAGCGGGCGGCGAGCGCACCGAGCAGCCGCGCCACCGTGATCACGCCCAGCGCCCGGCCGGCGTCGTCGGTGACGACGGCGGGGGTGGTGGTGTCCGCCGGGACGCGGGTGCCGAACCGGTGCGCCAGGTCGGCGACCTCGGTGTGCAGGTTGACCCGCAGCGGACGGAGCATCTGCGGCGGCTCGCCGTCGGCCACGGGTCGGTCGATCAGCCCGAGCGGCCCGCCGTGGGCGTCGACGAGGATCACGACCCCGGGCGTGCCGTCGAACACCTCGGCGGGGATGCTCGCCTCCTCGCCCGCCCGCACCTGCCGCGCCGTCTGGACGAGCGACAGCAGCCCGTCGGTGACGGGCGCCCGCGTCGCGACCAGCGCCGCGCACGCCTCGGGCCGGACCGGCTCCCACGCGTCGCCCGCGGGCGCGAGGTAGCGCCCCTGTGCGAGCGGCACGGCCAGGTCCTGCAGCCGCTTCGCCTCGGCCAGCGTCTCGACGCCCTCGGCGAGCAGCCAGGCGTCGACGCGGCTGGCGAACACCCCGATCATCTCGACCAACGCCGCCTTGGCGTCGTCGACGTCGATGTCCCGCACCAGCGAGCCGTCGAGCTTCAGGAAGTCGGGCCGCACCGCGAGGATCTTCTGCAGGCCCGAGTGCCCGGCGCCGGCGTCGTCCACCGCCACCTTGGCGCCCAGGCCGCGCCACCGGTCGAGGGCGCGGGCGAAGGTCGCAGGGTCGTCGGCCTCGCGCCGCTCGGTCACCTCGATGACGATGCCGCGCAGGTCACCGGCCTCGGCGAGCACCTCGGCCACGACGGGGTGCCCGACCGACCCCGGTTCGACGTTCACGGCCAGGAAGCAGTTCGGCGGCAGCTCGGCCCGCCGGGCCAACGCCGAGCGGAGGCAGCGCGCCTCGAGCTCGGGCAGGATGCCGAGGTCGGCCGCGGCCCGCAGCGCCGCCTCGGGACCCGGGGTGCCGGGGAGGTCGAAGCGGGTGAGCGCCTCGTACCCGGTGACCGTCAGCCGCCGCAGATCGACCACCGGCTGGAAGACGGTCTGCAGGCCCTCGCCGCACGCGGCACGGCGCACGGCGTCGGCCACGGGCGCACGGGGATCGGACATGGCGGGGACGAGCGCCCTGTGACCCGCGCGTCAGGCGGACGAGATGCGCGAGCGCACCTCGTCGACGAGCTCCGGGGGGATGTCGTCGAGCCCGTGCACGTCGCGCGCGTGGACCGCGACCTGCGCCAGGATCTCGTCGTCGGTGTCGCACACCCAGCGTGCATCGCACCCGGGCACGACGTCGCCACACGCGAACTGCTTCATGGTCGCCGCTCCGTTTCGCCAGCTCTCCGCCGCTGCGCAGAGTAGCGAACACTCGTGGACCTCTGCGCCGTGCGTGACGCGGCGACGCCCGACCGTCACCCTCCGCGGTTGGTCACCCTGACGGTGACATCCACGTCAGGACCTCGCCACCGCCGCCCAGCATCATCGTCCCGGGCATCAGGCGGAGGCGCCACGGCGTGAGGCGGAGCCCGGCGAACCGCTCGGACCGCGGGCCGCCGGCCCACTGCGGGATGATCGCCGGGTCGTACCCCACCGGCGCCGGCGCGTCGACGAACGCCTGCCACACGGCCTCGCGGCCGGCGTCGTCGAGGATCCACTCGGCACGGCACTCGGCGGTGCAGGTGTCCTGGTCAGGAGACCAGTACCCCACCGACACGAACGGGCTGTGATCGAGGTGGGCCCGCTTCGTCGGCGTCGGCTCCGTGGCGATCACGCCGGTGAGCGACTCGCCGTCCCACGTCCACAGCGGGTGGAGGACGCGGCTGCGCGGCCGCCCGTCGGCGTCCACCGAAGCAACGGTGGCCCAGACGATCCGGTGGGCCATCTCGGCGAACGCCGGGCCGATGGTGGTGAGGTCGGACATGCGCCGATGCTGGCACGCCCGCACCGCGGTCGCCGTCCGCCGTTCAGAGCGGGAGCGGGAGGGTGCCGCCGACGTCGTAGACGACGTGGTCGCCGTCGCGGCGCACCCCGTCGGTCAGCGGATGCGCAACGGTCCGACCGTCGTGCATGAGGTGCACCACGGCCACCCCGCCGAGCAGCGTCGCCGCGTCCGAGAGGAGGCGGCGATGGCACCGCCACCACAGGCTCTCGGAGCACATCACCGCCGTGCGGCCGATCGCCGCCTCGGCCAGCACCCCGTCGAGAGCCGTGCGGAACTCGGGCGTCGTCATGTGGTCGGCGTACCCCCGGAAGGCCTCGTTGCGCAGGGCGACGTTCACGCTGTCCGCGTGCACCGGCCGGCGACCGCCGAGGCGACGTTCCCACCGGTAGTCGATGCCGGCACCCGGCAGCCACCGCGCCATCTCGGCCCGCCCGAACTGCGGATGGCGCCGGCTGCCCGGGTACGACCGGACGTCGACCAGCAGCGCCACCTGCTGATCCACCAGCACCGTCGCCAGGTCGTCGGCGTCCAGCGTCCCGTGACCCACGGTGAGCAGCTCGACGTCGGGCACGGACCCAGTCTGCCGCCTGGTGCCAGGATGACCGCCGTGCAGCACCCTCTGGACGATCACCCGCTCCGATCGCTGTTCCGCGCCCCGCGGTCGGGCACCCGGCGGGCGTCGTCGTGGGACCGGAGCGGCGGCAACGACGACTTCATCCGCATCGGCCCGGGCGAGACCGCCACGCTGCTCGAACACGACGGCCCGGGCTGCGTCACCCGCATCTACGTGGCGCTCGCCGCCCACGAGCTGACCGACCACCGCGACGCCATCCTGCGCTGCTGGTGGGACGGCGAGGAGGCCCCGTCGGTCGAGGTGCCGCTCGGCGACTTCTTCGGCGTGACCCACGGCCGCATCCGGGAGTACAGCAGCTTCTTCACCGCCGTGAACCCGGGCATGGGCGCGTCGCCCGGGATGAACGCCTACTTCCCGATGCCGTTCGCCGGCGGGGCCCGCATCGAGATCGAGAACCGGGCCGACGTGCACCTCGGCGGGCCCCTCGGCATGGTCTGGTTCCACGTCGAGTACGAGACGTTCGACAGCCCGCCGCCGGGCGACGTCCTGCGGTTCCACGCCCAGTACCGGCAGGAGCGACCCACGGTCCCCGCCATGGAACCGCACGACACCCAGCTCCACGGCGGGACCAACCTCGACGGCGCCGAGAACTACGTCGCCCTCGACGCCCGGGGGAAGGGTCAGATGGTCGGCCTGGTGCTGGAGGTCGACAACGTCGCCGGCGGTTGGTACGGCGAGGGCGACGACATGGTGTTCGTCGACGGCGACACCTGGCCGCCGCGCATCCACGGCACCGGCCACGAGGAGATGTTCGGTGCCGGAGCCTGCGTCCAGCGCGAGTACGCCGGCCCCTACTCGGGCTTCCACCTGATCGAGAGCCCCGACTACCGCGGCCTCGTCGGCATGTACCGCTGGTTCGTGGCCGACCCGATCCGCTTCGACGAGTCGTTGCGCTGGACCATCGAGCACGGGCACGCCAACAACTTCGCCAACCACTACGCCTCGGTCGCCTACTGGTACCAGACCGAGCCCCACGCCCCGTTCCCCCCGCTGCCGGCCCGTGACGCCATGCGCCCGCCCCTGCCCGAGGGGTTCGACCAGGTGCGCCTGGAGGTGCTGACGGGGATGGCCCGGCTGGCCGGGCCGGCCGAGAACCTGGCCCGCATGGCGACGTTCACCGAGCCCTACTACCGCGGCGAGTTCGCGCTGGCGCTCGAACGGCTGCGGGCGCTCGACCTGCCCGACGGGTGACGGCGTACCGGCGCACGGCCGGCACACGCGCCGCCACCGCCGACCGAGTCCGTCACACGGCGCGACGCATGGCGACCCGGGGCGCGGCGTCGAGCCCGCGGGCGGCCTCGTCGGCCCGCACCCGCACGAGGGCGGGGCCCAGCTCCGCGGCGGGCACGACCGCGAACCCGCACCGCTCGTAGTAGGGCGCGTTCCAGGGCACGTCGCGGAACGTCGTCAGCGTCACGGACCGCAGGTCCCGGGCCTGCGCCTCGTCCACCACGTGCTCGATCAGCCGCCGCCCGAGCCGACGGCGTGCGAACGCAGGATCCACGCTGACCTGCTCGATGTGGAGCGCGCCACCAGCGGGGCCGGCGAGGGCCCCGTCGAGCACCTCGACGACCACGTACCCCGCCGGCGACCCTGCCGGCGACGCGTCGTCGGGCACGATCACCCAGGCCGACCCCGCGGCCCGGTACCGCTCGAGCTCGGCGATCGACGGGGCCTCGTCCGCCGCCACCCAGTCCAGGCCGACGTCCGCGAAGGCGCGACCGGCCGCCACCTCGATGTCCTGGAGCCGCGCCAGCTCGTCGGGGCGCGGGGGCCGGACGAGCGGCTCAGCCGCGGATCTGCCCGTCGCCCCGCACCACGTACTTCTCGGTCGTCAGCTCCCGCAGGCCCATCGGCCCGCGCGCGTGCAGCTTCTGGGTCGAGATGCCGATCTCGGCCCCGAAGCCGAACTCCTCGCCGTCGACGAACCGGGTCGACGCGTTGACCAGCACCGCGGCGGCGTCGACCTCGGCCGTGAAGCGGTCGGCCGCCCGCAGCTCACCCGTGACGATGGCCTCGCTGTGCCCCGAGCCGTAGCGGGCGATGTGGGCGATGGCGTCGTCGATGGCGGGCACGACCCGCACCGCCAGCTTCAGGTCGAGGAACTCTCGCGCCCAGTCGTCCTCGGACGCCGGTGCGACCCGATCGTCGCCCAGCACCGCCCGGGTGCGGTCGTCGCCGACGAGCGCCACGCCCTCGAGCCGCCCGGCCACCGCGGGCAGGAAGGCCTCGGCCACGGCCTCGTGCACGAGGAGCGTCTCGGTGGCGTTGCACACCGACGGCCGCTGCGTCTTCCCGTTGACCACGATGTCGGCTGCCATGGCGAGGTCGGCGGCCGCATCCACGTACACGTGGCAGTTGCCGTCGCCGTCGATCACGTAGGGCACCGTGGCGTTGTCGAGGATCGACCGGATCAGCGACGGGCCGCCCCGCGGGATGAGGCAGTCGATGGCGTCACGCTGGCGCATGAACTCGACCGCGGCGTCGCGGGACGTGTCCTCGACCAGCACGAGGCCGTCCTCGGGCAGCCCCGCCTTGGCGAGGGCCTCGCGCAACAGCCCGGCGATGGCGATGTTCGACTCGATGGCCCCCGAGGAGCCGCGGAGGAAGGCGACGTTGCCCGCCTTGAGGCAGAGGCCGAACGCATCGCTCGTCACGTTGGGACGGTTCTCGTAGATGATGGCGACCACCCCGAGCGGGACGCGCACCTTGGCGATGCGCAGGCCGTTCGGACGCGTCCAGCCCTGCGACACCTCCCCCACCGGGTCGGCGAGACCGGCGACCTGCCGGAGGCCGGCGGCCATGCCGGCGACCCTGGCGTCGGACAGACGGAGGCGGTCGACGACGGTCGGCGACGCGCCGGCCGCGAGCTCGCGCTCGACGTCGCGGGCGTTGGCGGCGAGCAGCTCGTCGGCCCTCTGCACCAGCAGGTCGGCGCCGGCGAGGAGGGCGGCGTCCTTGGCCTCGGTCGAGGCGGTGGCCAGCACGCGGCTGGCCGCCTTGGCCCGGGCCCCCAGATCGGCGATGGCAGACATGGCGACCATCGTAGAGGTCAGGTCCCGTGGCCCTCCGAGTGCGGTCGCCAGGTCAGCCGGGCACGCCGGTGACGGCGAAGCGCTCGACGCCCTGCACGTGTCCGCCCGTCGACACGACGATCGTGAGCGCGGGGTCGGAGCCCCCCGACCAGGCGACGGTCGTCTGCCACGGGACGCTCTCGCCGCCCGCCGGCACACACGGAGCCTCTCCGATCGGGGTGGCGGTCGACGGCTGGCGCACCTGCACGACCAGGCACTCGTCCACGCCGGTGACCGTGCCACCGACCGCGGTCGGCGATGCGGTGCGGGCGCCGTAGCCGGGCGTGTCCAGGGTGAGGCTGGTGTCGCGGGTGCCCACCACCTCCCACCCGGAGTCGGCGTGGGGGCCGAATCGCACCAGGTGGACCACGGCCGCCGTCGAGGGGGCTCCGCCGGCCTCCTCCCGATAGCCCACGCCGATCCACGCCTCGTCGGCACGCACGTCCGTCGAGGTGACCTCGTCGATCTCGGTGAAGCCGAGGAAGCTCGTGGTGAACAGCGCCGCGGTCTGCGCCGCGTCGGCGTGCCAGGGCTGGTGGCCCTCGGCCGCCGCGGCCCGCCAGGCCTCGGCCTCGGCGAAGCTGCGGAACGGCCAGAGCGGCTGCGACCCGAGCTCGAACCCCGCACCCGACGTGCCGCCGCTCGTCGCGGCCTCGCCCGACGGAGCGGCGAGGCGGACCGGGAGCGCGGCGAACCGGGGCACGCCGGCCTCGATGCCGGGGTCGTCGTGCGCCACGAGCACGGCGACCTGCGACGGGGCCGCGAAGGTCAGGTCGACCGAGAACGCCTCGGGCTCGGACGCACCGGCGATCGTGACCTCGTCCGCCAGGAGGTCGGCCGCCGACGGACCGGGACCGCAGCTCGACCGCGACCGTGCCCTCGTACCCGGTGCCGACACCGGTCACGGTGAGGGGCGACGTCACGTCGGCGGTGGGGACCGGCGCGTCGATCCGCATGGAGACCGGCTCCTCCGCACCGGTCACGAACCAGTGCACGCCGTCGAGCCGGCGGAGGGTCACCGTGCTGGCGAGGCCCAGGCGCCGGCCGTCCTCACCCCGCCGGGCCACCGACACCTCACCGGCGTCCGGTCCCTGCGGCGCGAACTCGCCGAGCGGGGGGTCCGTGACGCCGAGGACGACCTCGAGGAAGGAGCGGGTCGCCTCGACGGGATCGTCGAACAGCTCGCCCCCGGGATCGGGCCACACGGCGGCGTCGAGGTCCGGTGCCACCGTCGTGGCCGGCGGCGGCTCGGTCGTGGTCGTCGACGGCGGCGGCGGCGTGGTGGTGGTCGACGGGACGGGGTCCGATCGGGTCGACACGTCGGTCCTGTCGTCGCGCACGGCGGGGATGGACAGGGCGACGGCACCCACCACGACCGCCACACCCACGCCGGCCACCACCCGCCGGCGGTGCCGCGCCACCCGGGCCCGACCGCGGATCGTGCCGAGGCTGTCGCCGCCGGGCGTGACCCCGTCCACCTCGGCGTGCAGGGCGGCGCCCACACGCTGCTCGAGGGTCTTCGTGGGGTCGTCGCTCATGATCGGTCCTCCCCGAGGTCCTGCGCCAACGCCGCCAGCCCGCGGTGCAGGTGGGTCTTCACCGACCCGCCCGACACGCCCATGGCGGCGGCGATGTCGGCCTCGGGCAGGTCCAGGTAGTACTTCAGGGCCACGGCCTCGCGCTGGCGGCGGGGCAGGCGGCGCAGGGCGGCGACCACCCGCTCGTGCTCGGCGCGCCGCACCGTGGCCGACTCGGGCGTCACGGAGGCGGGGACCGCCGTGCGCCGCGCGTCGTGGCGGTCGCCGACCCTGCGGCGCCGGAGCTGCGAGCGGGATCCGTTCAGGACCGCGCTGCGCAGGTAGGCCGGCGCCTTGGCGACGTCACGCAACCCGCCCCAGCGCAGCTGCAGCTTCACGAACGCATCCTGGGTCACCTGTTCGGCGATGCCGACGTCGCCGACGACCAGCGTCGCCAGGCGGACGAGCGCCGTGTAGTGGGCCTGGTGCAGCAGGGCCAGGGAATCGCCCGCCCCGACCGAGGAGTCCTCCGTCGCGCGCCTGCGGGACGCTCATCACCGTCATCATCCACCACAGACGCCCACCTCCCCCGGTTGGTTGACACGCGACGCCGGCCGGACCCGCGTCGCCCCGGTGCTCGGCCGCGTGGCAGGCTCGGCGGCGATGACCGAGGCGCGGGAAGCCACCCCCGACGATGTGGCCCCGATGGCCGGGGCGCTGGCCCGGGCGTTCCACGACGACCCCGTGATGACGTGGTTGCTGGGCGAGCGCGACGACGCCCGCCTGCGTCGCCTCGGCCGCTTCATGCGGTCCGAGTCCGCGACGCCACCGCCGCCACGGCGGCACCGTGCTCACGGCCGACGGTCACCCGGGCGCCGCCCTGTGGGACCCGCCGGGTCAGTGGCGCATGTCGTGGGTCGACATCGTGCGAGCGGCGCCGGTGATGATCTCGGGCGTGGGCCCGCGCATCCCCCGCGCCCTCGGGGGCCTGAGCCAGATGGACAAGGCCCACCCCCGCGAGCCGCACTGGTACCTCGCCATCCTCGGGACCGACCCACCCCACCAGGGCAAGGGCGTGGGGGCCGCGCTCATGGCGCCGGTCCTCACCCGGTGCGATGCCGAGGGCACGGGCGCCTACCTCGAGTCGTCGAAGCCCGACAACGTCCCGTACTACGAGCGGTTCGGCTTCCGGGTCTCCGGGCAGATCGACATGCCCGACGGTCCCACGATGTGGCCGATGTGGCGCGACCCGCAGTGACCGGCGCCCGCGGCAGCACCGACGGCGGCGGCTCCGCCGCGCTCGACGACGCGGTGCGCGCCTTCGTCGACGACGTGGCCCCCGAGGTCGAGGCGCTCGGGTCGACGGTGGCCGACCTCGACACCGCGCGCCTGCGCGCCGACGTCGAGGTCGAGGCGTACAACCTGACGTGCGCGTTCATCGACGCCGACGGCCTGCACACCGACGACGAGCTGTGGGCGCTCGCGGCTGCTTTCGGGCACCGCATGCCGTCAGACCTCGGGCGTGCCACCCCCGCCCACATCCGCGACGGCCGGGCTGGTCGTCGGCCGTCGAGCCCTGCTCGGTCGGCCGTCGGCGCTGCTCGAGGTGCTGGCGACCGCCGATGCCCGCGACGGCGGGATCCGCGCCCAGCGCTTCGAGCGCCGGGGCGCCCACATCGGCCACACGGTCGCCGCCCTCGACCTGCTGCCGTCTCGCACCGAGCTGGACGCCATCGAGGCCTTCCGCGCCACCGTGCAGTCGGCGGTCGCCGCCGCCCGCGCCACCGCCGGCGAGGCACGGCCGACGACGCCCCACGGCGCCGGCCCGGCCGCGCCGGCCGCCCCGGCCGCGCCGCCCGCGCCCGAGGAGCTGCCCCCGCCCCGGCCGCTGGACGAGCTGCTCGCCGAGCTCGACGCCCTCGTCGGGCTCGACGGCGTCAAGCACGAGGTCCACCTGGTCACCAACCTGCTGCGCGTGCAGCAGATCCGCCGCGAGCGCGACCTGCCCGTGCTCGACCAGAGCCGGCACCTCGTGTTCACGGGGAACCCCGGCACGGGCAAGACCACGGTGGCCCGCCTGCTGGCCCAGATCTACCGCACGCTCGGCGTCGTCGAGCGGGGGCACCTCGTCGAGACCGACCGGGCCGGGCTGGTCGCGGGGTTCGTCGGGCAGACCGCGGGCCGGGTCGTGGCGGCCTTCGACCGGGCCGACGGCGGGGTCCTGCTGATCGACGAGGCCTACAGCCTCGCCCGGGGCGGCGAGAACGACTTCGGCCGCGAGGCCATCGACACGATCGTGAAGCTCGTGGAGGACCGCCGCGACCGGCTGGTCGTGATCCTCGCCGGCTACACCGACGAGATGGAGGCCCTCGTGGGCGCGAACCCCGGCATGCGGTCGCGGTTCCCGAAGACGATCCACTTCCCCGACTACAGCGACGACGAGCTCGTCCGCATCTTCGCCGCCATCGGCGCGGGCGGGCGCTACACGCTGGACGCCACCGCCGAGGCGGCCCTGCGCCGCTACCTGGCGGCGCAGGCCCGGGACCGTGGTTTCGGCAACGGGCGGCTCGCCCGCAACCTGTTCGAGGCGTCGGTCGCCAACCAGGCGACCCGGCTCGTGGCGGTCGACGATCCCACCGACGAGCAGCTCACGACGCTGACCGCCGACGACATCCCGGTCCCCGACGCGCCCGTCGGTTGACCAGCGCGTGGGTCAGGCCGGCTCGGGCGGAGGCGGCACGACCCCGGTGCCCGGTGCGTCGAGCGACGTGTGCACGTGGTGCAGGGCCAGGCCGAACATGATCTCGGAGATGCCGAACAGCAGCATCCGCAGGCCGAGGAGGACGCCGAGCACGAGGATCGTGGCCCCCGGCCACACGAGGGCGAGGACGCCGACCACCACGCTGAGCACGCCGCCGAACAGCAGCCACCCCCACCCCTCGACCCGCAGCTGGACGGCCCCCATGATCCGGGCGACGCCCGAGATGACGAGGTCGATGCCGACCACGACCGCCAGGGCCCACAGCGTGATGTCGGGCCAGACGGCGGCGAGCACGCCGCCGACGACCAGCACGACGCCGGCCACGACGCCGAGCACGCTGCGGTAGCGCCCGGCGGCTCATCAGCTCTCCGACGCCCGTGACCACGAGGCCGAGCGCCACCAGGAGGGCGAGGGTGGTGACCGCCGCGAACAGGTCGAACACGAGGAGGAACCCGACGACGGCGGACACCACGCCGAGGGCCAGGAACGCCCACCACTTCGACGACGCGCGGTCGAGGCCGACCCGCTCCTCGGGCCACATGAAGTCGTCCATCGCCTCGGTCATCGCCCTCTCCTCGGTCGCACTCCCCTCGAAGACAGGGACGATCGCCGTCCCGCCGCGACCTCGCGCAGGCGAGGGCGCAGCCGTGCGCCGAGGCGGGGAGGGTCCTCGGGCGCCGCGCTCAGCGTAGGCCCACGACCCGGACCCGCGGTGCACGCGCCGTCGGACACCCTCCCGTCACACGTCGGCCACCTCTGGTACACGACGGGGTTAGCCTCACGACGTTGATGGTCCCTAGCGTCGGTCGCACCGGCGACCGGGGCCGGGCGGTGGGAGGTCCTGCGTGGCGAGCGTGACGTTCGAGAACGTGACCAAGCGGTTCGACGGCGACGTGGTCGCGGTCGACGGCCTCGACCTCGCGATCGACGACGGCGAGTTCATGGTCCTCCTCGGGCCGTCGGGCTGCGGCAAGACCACGGCGCTGCGCATGATCGCCGGCCTCGAGGACATCACCGACGGGCAAGCTCTCGATCGGCGACCGCGTCGTGAACGACGTCGACCCCGCCAAGCGGGACGTGTCGATGGTGTTCCAGAGCTACGCCCTCTACCCGCACATGACGGTGCGCCGGAACATCGAGTCGCCGCTGCTCGTCCGCCGCTACCCCGTCGACGGGCCCGACCGCCCGGCCCGCAAGCTCACGCGCGGCCGAGCGCGACGAGCGGGTCGACGAGGCGGCACGGGTCCTCGGCCTCGAGGACCTGCTCGGTCGCAAGCCCGCCGCGCTGTCGGGCGGGCAGCGCCAGCGGGTCGCGCTGGCCCGGGCGTTCGTCGGGCGCCCGCAGGCGTTCCTCATGGACGAGCCGCTGTCGAACCTCGACGCCAAGCTGCGGGCCGCCACCCGGCTCGAGCTCGTCGACCTGCACCGTCGGGTGCAGACGACCGTGATCTACGTGACGCACGACCAGGTCGAGGCGATGACCATGGCCGATCGCATCGCCATCATGTCGGCCGGCCGCCTCCAGCAGGTGGGCACGCCGCAACAGGTGTACGACGCCCCGGCCAACCTGTTCGTCGCGCAGTTCATCGGCACGCCGCCGATGAACACCCTGCCGGGCACGATCACGACCGACGGCGGGTCGCCGGCGGTCGACGTGGGCGGTGGCCGGGTGCCGGTGCCCGCGGGCCTCGCCGCCCCGCTGGCCGACGGTCAGCCCGTCGTGGTGGGCATCCGCCCCGAGCACCTGGTGCTGGCCGCAGACGGGCCCGTCGAGCAGAAGGTGCGGGCGGTCGAGTGGCTGGGCCACGAGTGCCTGATCTTCGGCACCATCGGCGAGGCGCCGGTCGTCGTCCGCCAGGCCGGCATGGCCGCCGTCGACGCCGGCGGCACGACCCGGCTCGCCGTCGACGCGGGCGACGTGCACCTGTTCGACCCCGACACGACGGACCGCCTGACGTGACCGACGCGGACAGCGGCGACCCGATGGCGGGGGCCCTCGTCAGCTCGGTCAGCACGGGGGACAACGCAGGCGCGGCCGGCATCCTCGTCGCCGAGCGGCAGAGGAGGCGGCGCAGGGGCGGGCCACGGCGGCGCTACTCCGCCCGCGAGGTCGGGCTGGCGCTGCTGCTGCTGACGCCGTCACTCGTCGTGTTCGTGGCCTTCTTCTACCGGCCGTTCCTCAACCTGTTGAACTGGGGCACCTTCGAGAGCCGGCGCAACGGCGCCTTCTTCGAGGACGTCGGCCTGCAGCAGTACCGCGAGCAGCTCACGAGCGACGACTTCCGCGAGGGCTTGTGGCACAGCGTCCAGTTCGTCCTGTACACGGTGCCCGCGGGCATGGTGCTGGGCGTGCTGCTGGCCGTGGCCGCCCATCGCAAGCTCAAGGGCATCAAGGCCTTCCAGGCCATCTTCAGCTCGACGCTCGCCAGCTCGGTGGCCGTGACGTCGGTGATCTTCTTCTACCTGTTCAACCCCGTCGTCGGCCTCGTCGCCACCGACTGGCTGAACGACACGAGCACCGCCATGTTCGCGGTGTCGCTCTCGTCGATCTGGCAGAACATGGGGCTGGCGTTCGTCATCGTGCTGGCGGGCCTGCAGGCGGTCCCCGACGAGGTCATGGAGGCGGCCACGCTCGACGGCTACGGGCCCGTGCGACGGCTCCTGCGCATCACGCTGCCGCTCATCTCGCCCGTCCTGCTCTTCCTCCTCGTCGTCCTCGTGATCTTCGGCCTGCAGGCGTTCGCCCAGGTCGACATCATCACCAAGGGCGGGCCTGTCAGCTCCACCGAGACGTTGGTGTTCAAGATCAACCGGCTCAGCCGCCCGGACAACATCGGGATCGGCGCCGTGTACTCGGTGGGCCTGTTCTTCGTGACCCTGATCGTGACCGTGGCGCAGTTCGTCATCCTCGACCGGAGGGTCCACTATGCCCGCTGACGGCGTGGCGACGTTGCCCTCCGACGACGTGCTCGGCGCCCCCGAGCACGAGCTGGCGGCGGCGACGATCGGGAAGTCGGGCGGGCGGCGCACGCTGGGGCTCTTCGGCCAGTACGGGCTGCTGGCCGTGCTCGCCACGATCGTGCTGGCGCCCGTGGCCCTGGCGCTGATGCAGGCGCTGTCGCCGCCGTTCGACTACATCAACGCGGGCAAGCCCCTCCACCCGGTCAGCGTCGACTGGAAGGACCGCACGTGGCTGACGGGCGGGGCCTTCTCGGTCGTGGCCCGCACAGCCCTGGTCGCACTGGCGCTGGCGTGGGTGCAGCTGCGGGCCGCCGGTGGCACGATGCGCCACCTGGCGCCCCTGCGCCGCGCCGCGGCGGATCGCCGCGGTGGTGGTGGGCGTCGTCGTGCTGGCGGTCCTCGTCAGCGCGATCTGGAATTCCGCCTTCGATCGCTCGGGCACCACCGGCTGGTGGTGGGCTGCGGCCTTCGTCGGCGTGGCCGCCACCCAGCTGATCGGCCTCGGCGTGGCGCGCCCGGTGTGGCGCCCGCTCCTCGTGGCGTCGCTCGCCAGCGTCGCCGTGGTCACCTTCGCCACCATCGCCTTCGGCACGACGGTGTGGAGCCGGGGCTGGGACCAGGGCGACCTCGGCCCGGCCATGGGGCGCAGCCTCACCATCACCATCCTCATCACCGTGGCCCAGGTGGTCACCTCGATCCTCGCCGCCTACGCCTTCGCCTTCCTGCGCTTCCCCGGCAAGACGCTGATCTTCGCCGTGTTCATGGGCACCCTGCTGCTGCCGCTCGAGGTGACGTTGCTGGCCAACGTGCAGACCATCCGCGAGCTGGGCTGGATCAACTCGAACGCCGGGCTCGTCGCCCCGTTCGCGGCCACCGCGTTCGGCACGTTCCTCATCCGGCAGGGCTTCCGCGGCGTGCCGCCCGAGATCCAGGACGCCACCCGCCTCGACGGGTACGGCCACATGGCGTTCCTGTGGCGCTTCGCCGTGCCCCTGACCCGCCCGGTCATCGCCTCGTTCACCGTCATCTCGGCCCTCGGCGCCTGGAACCAGTACCTGTGGCCCCAGGCCGTGATCGACGACAGCCGCTACCAGACGGCGCAGATCCGCCTGAAGAGCATCGTCGGCACCGAGGTGGCCAACGCCAACGTCGGCGTGGCCGCGGCCCTGCTGGTGGCGGTGCCGGTCGTGCTGCTCCTCATCGCCTTCCAACGCCAGATCATCCGAGGGCTGACCGCCGGCGCGGTCAAGGGATGACCGCGGCAGCCCCCATCCGCTCCCCCGGAGGACCCGAATGACCCCCCGACTCCTCACCCGCTCTCGTGGCCGTCGCGGCGCCGTCGTGGCGGTGCTCACCGCCGCCCTGATCGCGGCCGCGTGCAGCGACCCGCCCACCTCGGGCGGCGACGGCGCGGTGGCCGCGGGCGACGACGAGGGCGCGGCCCTGCCCGACTGCCCGCTCGACGCCCTCGAGGCCGCCGACGGGCCCGTCGAGGTCACGCTCTGGTACGGCGGGCTGAACGGCTCGACCAAGGTCGCCATGGACGACCTCGTGGCCGGGTTCAACGCCAGCCAGGACGACGTGGTCCTCAACGCCAGCAACCAGGGCGCCGACTACGCCGAGGTCTACCGCAAGTACACCAGCGCGGCGGCCGCGGGCACCGACCAGCTCCCCGACATGATCTACCTCGAGGACACCCAGCTCCAGGCCATGGCCGACAGCGGCCAGGTGCTGCCCGCCCAGGCCTGCATGGAGGCCGCCGACTACGACCTGACCTCCCTCGAGCCGGCCGTCCGGTCGAAGTACTCGGTCGACGACGTGCTGCTGCCCGGCTACATGAACGTCTCGACGCCGGTCCTCTACTACAACAAGGCGCACTGGCAGCAGGCGGGTCTCGACCCCGAGGACCCGCCCGACACCCTGGACGAGATGTACGAGGCGGCCAAGGCGCTGAAGGAGGCCGGCGTGTCGGACAAGCCGTTCTCGTTCAAGACCAGCCGGTGGTTCTTCGAGACGTGGCTCACCGGCGTCGGCGGCGAGATGGTCAACAACGACAACGGGCGCAGCGGGCTCGCCACCGAGGCCACCTTCGCCTCGCCCGAGGCCGAGGACCTCATGGAGTTCCTCGTGAAGATGAACGACGAGGGCCTGCTCAACGTGTTCGCCAACACCGAGGGCAGCATCGACCAGTACCTCGCGCTCATCACGCAGGACTCGTCGATGCTCATCGAGACCTCGACCGCGTCGACGACGATCCGTGACGCCCTGTCGGGTGCCATCACCGCCGAGCAGGCCGGCGCCGGCTTCGACGCCTCGAGCGTCGACCTCAGCGTCGTGGTCCCCGGCGTCGGCGCCTACCCGGGCATCGAGGCCGCCGGGCGGGTGTTCCCGAGCGGCGGCGCCTTCTACATGCTCAACACGTCCGAGCCCGAGGAGCAGGCGGCCTCCTGGCAGTTCATGGAGTACATGCTCGACCCGGCCAACGCCAAGACATGGCTGTTCGGCGGGGGCTACCTGCCCGTGGTCAAGGCCGTCAACGAGGACCCCGAGGTGCAGGCGTTCTGGGAGAACGACCTGGCCGGCGTGCTGCTGCAGCCCGCGGTCGAGCAGCTCGGCGACGCCGACCCCGACCAGCCCGGCCCGCTCATCGGGCCCTACCCCGACGAGGCCGACGCCGTCGAAGCGGCGATGGAGGCGCATCCTGCTCGAGGGGGCCGACATCCCCTCCACCCTGGCCGACGCCGAGGACACGGTGACCGAGTCGCTCCAGCGCTACGCGGGCTGACGCGGCCCCTGCGCGCCGGCCGGCCTCCGGGGCGATGCCTCGGAGGCCGGCCATGCCCGCGTAACGTGATCGACACCTATGGCCGCGCCCTCGTCCCGCGACCGCCTCGCCAGCCGGGGCGGCGCCCGCGCCCTGCTGTCACCGATCGGCCTGATCGGCGGCGCCGCGCTCGGCGTGCTGGTCGCGGTCCTCGGGGCGCCGGTGTGGGCGGCGGGGCTGGCCGCCGCCGCCGCGTGGGCGCTGAACGCGTGGCGCCTCCTGCCCCGGGGGCCCCGCCCCGAGCGCATCGACCCGTTCACGGTGCAGGAGCCGTGGCGCCGGTTCGTCCAGGAGGCGCTGCAGGCCCGCAACCGCTTCGCCGCCGCCGTCGAACGCGCCCCGTCGGGTCCGCTGCGCGAGCGGTTGACCGAGATCTCGGCCCGCGTCGACACGGGCGTCGAGGAGACCTGGCTCATCGCCAAGCGCGGCCAGGCGCTCGTGCGGGCCCGTCGCGACGTCGACGTCGCCCGCATCGACCGCCAGCTCGGCGAGCTGACGGGGGCGTCGACCGGCGCGCCCGAGCCCGCCGACGCCCCGCCGGGTGACACCTCGGCGGACGTCGACCCGTCGGTGCCGTCGGTCATGGCCTCGCTCGAGGCGCAGCGCGCCGCGGCGACCCGCATCGACGCCGTGATCGCCCGGACGCAGTCCGAGCTGCGGGTGCTCGACGCCCGCCTCGACGAGGCGGTCGCCCGCACGGTCGAGCTGACGCGCCCGGGCCGGCGCCGACGCAGCAGTCGCGGGACTCGGCTCCGACGTGGACGAGCTCGTCACCGAGATGGAGGCGCTCCGCCTCGCCCTCGACGAGACGGACGCGGCCGCAGGCCGGCCGCCGATGCCCCCCGACCTGCCGCGCGGCGGCACAGGATGACCGACAGGCGGCGGGAGCCGGGCGACCCGGCCCACGCGGACGAACCGGCGGATCCCGACCGACCCCACCGGATCCGGCGACCGCAGCCGCTCGACCGACGCCGGACAACGCAGCCAGGACCGCCGCCGGCGGCAGCGGATGCACCCGCAGGACTACGACACCGAGCTGCACTACGGCGAGGCGAACCGCCGGCCGCGCCCGCGAGTTCCTCGGCCTCAGCGAGAGCGCGGTGGCCGACCGCCCCGGCCGACGCTGGGCCCGCGCCGGGGACGAGGCGGGATGCCAGCCGCTACCGACCCGACGACCTCACCGGCGAGATGCCCGTCCCGGCCGACATGTTCGGGCGGGCGGCCGAGTCGCCCGGGCTCGCCAACCAGCCGCCCGCGCCCTGGATGACGGGCGAGCACCTGGCGATCAACCTCGACGAGGCGGCGATGCCGGTCGACGGGATGGCTCCGCCGCTGCCGCCCGTGGAGCCGTTCGTCGACGACAGGACGGCGCCCCCCGGCGCGCCGGCGCCACCCCCTGACCAGCCCGCGTGGGCGACGAGCGCACCTCCGGCGCCGGCACCGCCCGAGCCGTGGGGCCCGCCCGACGCCGCGCCCGAGACCGCCTTCCCGCCCCCCGAACCGCCCGGTGCGCCCGGGCGGCCCGCCCCGCCTGCGGCCGAGCCGCCGTCGAGCTCGCGCGGGTCCATGCTGGTCGCCGCCGGCATCCTCCTGTCCCGGTGTGCCGGCCTGATCCGCGAGATCGTCATCGGCGCCTTCCTGGGCACGAGTCCGGCGGCGGACGCGTTCAAGGCGGCGCTGCGCATCCCCAACCTGATGCAGAACCTGCTCGGCGAAGGCGTCCTGTCGGCCTCGTTCATCCCCGTCTACGCCCGGCTCCGGGCCGAGGGTCGCCACGACGAGGCCGGCCGGCTGGCCGGCGCCATCGCCGGGCTGCTGATCGCGCTCACCGGGGCCATCAGCCTCATCGGCGTCCTGTTCGCCGGGCCGCTGACCACCGTGCTCGCCCCGGGGTTCACCGGCGACAAGCACGACCTCACGGTCGAGCTGACCCGCATCATGTTCCCGGGCATCGGCTTCCTCGTGCTGTCGGCCTGGTGCCTCGGGCGTGCTGAACAGCCACCGCCGCTTCTTCCTGTCGTACGTGGCGCCCGTGGTGTGGAACGTCGCCCAGATCGCGGCCCTGGTCGTCGGCGTTCCTGGTCGTCGGCGGTCACGACACCGCCGAGCAGACAGAGCGACCTGGCCGTCTACCTGGCCTTCGGCGTGCTCGTCGGCGGCGATCCTGCAGTTCGGCGTGCAGATCGTGCCGGTCCGGCGGCTGCTGGGCGGCGTCCGGCTCAGCCTCGACACGACGAGCGAATGGGTCCGCAGCGTCATCGGCCGGTTCGTGCCCGTGCTGCTGGGCCGCGGCGCCATCCAGATCATGGGCTGGATCGACCTGCTCCTGGCCAGCTACCTGGCCTCGGGCGCCATCGCCGCCCTCACGTACACGATGGTCCTGTACCTGCTGCCGGTCGGCCTCTTCGGCGTGAGCGTGGCCGCCGCCGAGCTGCCCGACATGTCCGAGGTGACGGTCCACGACCCCGACACGCGGCGCCGCTTCCGCTGGCGGATCGAGGACAGCATGGCCCGCATCGCCTGGTACGTGTCCTTCACCGCCACGATCTTCATCGTGGTCGGCGACGTCGTCGTCGCCGCCGATCTTCGAGCGGGGCGCCTTCGACCAGGGCGACACCGTGCTCGTCTGGCTGACCCTGGCCTTCCTGTCGATGGGCCTGCTCCCGGTGGCCGCCACCCGGCTGCTCCAGAACGGCCTGTACGCCCTCGACGACGCCCGCACACCCGCCCGCCTGGGCGTCCTCGGCGTCGTGCTGTCCGCCGTCATCGGCGTGGTCATCATGTTCCCCCTCGACCGGCTGATCGTCGGTCCCGACGGCATCGAGCGGTGGGCGACCTGCTCACCTTCGGACCCCTGCCCGACGGCGGTCCGCGCCAACCCCGCCGGGCGTCCCCCACCTGGGCATCGTCGGCCTGGCGATCGGCGCCATGATCTCCGACTGGATCGAGTACCGGCTCCTCAGCACCGCGCTGGCCTGGCGCATCGGCCGCACCAAGATCGCCGGGCCGGTGGCTCGACGCCGATCTCGTCGGCTGCGCGGTCGCCGCCGGCGTCGCCTTCGGTGCCGAGATGCTCTTCTCCTCGCTGCCGAACGTCCTCGAGGCCGTCCTCGTGGTCGGCCCGGCCGGTCTCGTCTACGTCGCCCTGACCCGACGGCTGGCCGTCCCCGAGGCGGTCGCCACCGTCGACCGCCTCCGCGGTCTCGCCCGCCGCGTGCGCCACTGACCCGGCCGTGTCGTCGGAGCCTCGACCCGCGGGCGTGCTACCGGTCGGCGCGCCAGCCGTAGAGCAGGTGGTCGACCGCCACATCCCCACGTGTGGGCTGCGACGACGACCTCTCCGCTCGGCCTCTAAGGTGCAGGGCATGTTCAAGGTCTTCCGACGGTGGTGGGCGTACATCACGGCCAAGCTCGGCATGAGCCTCGAGGAGCGGGCCGACCCCAAGGTCCAGCTCGAGCAGGCCATCGCCGAGGCGCAGGACCAGCAGCGCCGGCTCAAGGAGCAGGCCGCCAACGTCATCGCCCACCAGAAGCAGACCGAGCTGCGGCTCAACCGATCCATGGGCGAGCTCGAGAAGGTCAACGGCAACGCCCGCCAGGCCCTGCTCATGGCCGACGAGGCCACCAAGACCGGCGACCAGGCCAAGGCGACCCAGTACACGGTCGACCGCCGAGAGCTTCGCCAACCGGCTGATCGCCATCGAGCGCGAGGTCGAGGACCTCAAGACGATGCACCTGCAGTCGACCGAGGCCGCCAACCAGGCCAAGGCCGCGGTGCAGCAGAACTCGTCCGCCCTGCAGCAGAAGCTCGCCGAGCGCCAGAAGCTGCTCAGCCAGCTCGACCAGGCGAAGATGCAGGAGCAGATGAACGCGGCGATGTCGTCGCTGTCCGAGGCGGTGGGCCAGGACGTGCCCACGCTCAACGAGGTGCGCGACAAGATCGAGGCCCGCTACGCCAAGGCCAAGGGCATGGCCGAGCTCACCGAGACCACGGTCGAGAGCCGCATGCTCGAGGTCGAGCAGGCGTCGATGAACAGCGAGGCCCAGGCCCGCCTGGCGCAGATCCGCTCGCAGCTCGGCCTCGCCGCCGACACGGCCGACACCCCGTCCGACGCCGCCACCGACGCCACCTCCCCGCCACGGCACCCCGTCCCCCGGCACGGGCGCCTGACGCGCCGAGCGCGGTCCACGAGGTCCCCCGTCGGGTCCGGTCCGCATGGCGACCGAACCTGAAGGGGAAGCCTCGCCGGCGGTCGGGGTGGGGCCCCACCCCGAGCCGTGGCCCGACGATCCGCGGTTCGACCGCGAGCTGCTGGCGCACGGCGACCGGCGCAACGTCGTCGACCGCTACCGGTACTGGACGGTCGAGGCGATCGTCGCCGACCTCGACACCCGCCGGCACCCGTTCCACGTGGCCATCGAGAACTGGCGCCACGACATGAACATCGGCACGGTCGTGCGCAACGCCAACGCCTTCGCGCGCCGCCGCGGTCCACATCGTCGGGCGACCCCGCTGGAACCGGCGGGGCGCCATGGTCACCGAGCGCTACCAGCACGTCCACCACCACCCCACCGTCGAGGACCTGGTGGCGTGGGCGGGGGGCGAGGACCTGCCGCTCGTCGGCATCGACAACCTGCCCGGCTCGGTGCCGCTCGAGACGGTCGACCTGCCCCGCCGCTGCGTGCTCGTGTTCGGACAGGAGGGCCCGGGCCTGTCGGCCGTGGCCCGCGGGGCCTGCGCCACGGTGTGCTCGATCGCCATGTTCGGGTCGACGCGCTCGCTCAACGCCGGCGTGGCGTCGGGCATCGCCATGCACACCTGGATCCGCCAGCACGCGCTCGGCTGACAGGGGTTTCGCCCGGTCCGAACGGTTGCGGGTCCGCCGTCCGCCAAGCCGTGGGCGACGACGCCTTCTGGGCGATCGTGCACGAGTGGGTCGAGGCCAACGGCGGGGAACGTCACGACCGACCAGTTCATCGCCCTGGCCGAGGAGATCTCGGGCCAACAGCTCGACGACTGTTCGCGACGTGGTTGTTCACCCCCGAGCGCCCCGACCTCACCGCCGCGGCTCGCGGCCACCGCCGCGGCGGAGCCCGGCGAGCGCCGCGACCGCGGCATGGCTCGCCGCCGCCCAGGCTCGGCTCGATCGGGGCCGCTACTGACCGCCCGCGGCGACCGTGGGTCGCGGCCGGCGAGTTGGTTGCCAAATGCAAGCGTTTCGTGCGCCCCGCTAGTGTCCCTGCGGTCCGGCCGAGGGGGTCGGGCCGCGACGCGAGCAGGGGGCGAGCGATGATCCTCGACCGATTCCGGGTGACCGACCGCGTGGCCATCGTGACGGGCGCGGGCCGGGGCATCGGTGCCGCGTCCGCGGTGGCGCTCGCCCAGGCCGGGGCCGATGTCGTGATCTCGGCCCGGACCGAGTCGCAGCTCACCGACGTCGCCCGGCAGATCGAGGCCGCGGGCCGGCGGGCCGAGGTCGTGCCGGCCGACCTCGACGACCTCGACGCCGCGGCCGGGCTGGCCGAGGCCGCCCGCGCCGCCTTCGGCCGGCTCGACATCCTGGTCAACAACGTCGGTGGCTCGATGCCCCGCGAGTTCGTGCGCACCAAGGCCCGCCACCTCGAGGACGCGTTCCACTTCAACGTGTCGACGGCCCACGCCCTCACGCACGCCGCGGTGCCCCTCATCCTCGAGGGTCGCGAGCCCGGCGGCCCGACCGGTGCCGTGGTCAACATCTCGTCGGTCATGGGCCGGGTCAGCGGACGCGGCTACCTGGCCTACGGCACGGCCAAGGGCGCACTGTCCCACTACACCGAGCTGGCCGCCCGCGACCTCGCCCCCCGCATCCGGGTGAACGCCATCTCGGTCGGGTCGGTGGCCACGTCTGCGCTCGAGCTGGTGCTCGACGACGAGGCGTCGCGCACCCAGATGGAGCAGTCGACCCCGCTCCAGCGCATCGGTCACCCCGACGACATCGCGGCCACCGTGCTCTTCCTGGCGTCCGACGCCGGGGCCTACGTCACGGGCAAGGTCATCGGGGCAGACGGCGGGCTCGACCAGCCCAACCTCGACCTCGGCTTCCCCGACCTCTGACCCGCCGGCTTCCCGGTCGACGCCGCGGCCCCGGGCGGGTCAGATCGACTCGGTGGCGCCGGTGGTGAGGTTGTCGGCGAACCAGTCGAGCGTGCGCATCCAGGCGTCGCCCGCTGCCTCGGCGACGTAGGAGTCGCTCCCGTCGCGGTTGAACCCGTGCCCCGCGCCGGCGTACCGGCGCACCTCGGTGCGCACCTCGGCGCCGCTGGCGGCCTCCGCGAGCTGCTCCACCTGGGTGACGGGGATGCCGGCGTCCTCGTCGCCGAACAGCCCCAGCCACGGGGCCCGCAGGAGCGGGGCGAGCTCGACCAGCGGCGGGAAGCCGAAGCGGCCCTTCAGGATGCCCGAGCCGTAGTAGGTCACCGCGGCCCCGACCTGGCGCTCGACCGCGGTGGCCAGGGCGAGCGTGCCGCCCATGCAGAAGCCGACGACCCCCGCCGTGTCGGCCGGGAAGCCCGCGCCCTCGATGAAGCCGAGGGCCGCGTCGACATCGGCCAGGATGCCCTCGGGCGTGAGCGCACCGGCGTGCGGCACCACCTGCGAGAAGTCGTCGTAGGGCAGGATCGGGTCGCCCGTGCGGTGGAAGATGTGCGGCGCCACCGCCAGCCAGCCGGCGTCGGCCAGCCGCTGGCACACGTCCTCGATGTGCTCGGTGACGCCGAACGCCTCCTGCAGCACGACGATGCCCCCGACGGCCGGGATGTCGGGGTGGGCGATCGACAGGGGCGTCTCGTCAGCCATGTGCCGAAGCTAGCCCGTCGCCCGGTGGCGCCCCGCGCCGCGCGCGGCGGAGGAGGCCGCGGCCGGCAGCAGGCCGACGACCATCAGGAGCACCCCGAGCTGGAACTGCAGCGCGGGCACGACCAGGTGCCGGGCGGTCTCCATCCCGTCGGTGTGCCACGCCACGGCCCCGTGCGGCACCGCCAGGAGCGCGGTGACCGCGCCGGTGACGAGCGCCGGCGTCGACCGCCGCCGCCCGATCGCCCACCCCGCGACCAGCCCGCCGACGAGCATCACCATGGCCGTCCGGTGGGCCAGCAGTCCGTCGACCAGGGGCACGTGGGGGTGATCGGCCGGCTCGTAGAAGCTGCGGTCGCCGCGGGCGTTGTTGAAGGCGCGCTCGGGGGCCCGCAGCGGCTCCTGCACCAGATAGCCGGGGTGGGCCAGCGCGAAGCGGGCCAGCGCGGCGCGCCCGTCGCCCTCGACCCAGTCGAGCCACGGCGCCAGCTCGGCGTCGTCGTCGGGGACGTACACGACGGGCGGCAGACCCGGCTCGGTGTACACGGGGCGGGCGTCGGGGCCGACGAACTCGTCGGCCTGGGGCATGCCGTGGTCGGCGAACCAGCGGACCCGATCGGGGTACGGCAGGACGCGCACCTCGTACACGTTCCGTGTCGGGAACGCCTGCCGCTCGCCGTGCGCTGCGCCGACCAGCACCAGGACGCCGAGCAGCAACGACGCGCCGCCGAGGGCCACGACGGGCCGGAGCCGGCGGGCCCGCGGCGCGGCCGGCCCCGCCTCGGGAGCGGGCGCCCCCGACCGGCCCTCGGACGGCTCGTCGAGAGACGCGGTCGTCCACGGACGGTCGTCGACGGACGGTGCGTCGACGGACGGGTCGTCGAGGGACGGCTCGGCCTCGGACTGTTCCTCGACGCGACCGCGGCGCCGGCGGTCGAGGGCCACGACGCCGGCGGTCGCGGCCAGCGCCGCGCCCCCGCCGACGAGGGCGACGACCGCATGGGTGTCCCGCAGCGCCAGCCAGGGCACCATCGCCACGAGCAGCAGCGCCACCCGCGGCCACGTGACGCCGCGGGCGACCTGGAGGCCGGCGGCCACGACGAGGGCGAGCGTGGCGACGCCGGGCGACTCGGACAGGACCGACCGGTCCCACATGGTGACCGGCGTCGTCAGCGAGAAGAGGAGGACGGCGCCGACCGCCACGACGCGGGGCCACCGCCCCGCCACGACCGTGGCCACCGAGGCGCACAGCGCGGCCCAGCACAGCGCGGCCAGCGCCGCCTGCAGGTCGACGTACCTCTCCACGTCGCCGTCCACCAGCTTGAGCGCCAGCGGCACACCGGGAGCCCGGATGCCCGCCCACAGCTCGGCGCTCGACCACCCCTCTCGGAGAGGGCCAGGAAGTCGATCGTGTCGTTCCAGCTCAGGGCCGTGCGCGCGTCGATCTGCCAGGCCCGGACCACGCCCCCGACGACCAGCGCCGCGACGTACGCCACCAGGGCCGGGAGCCGGGCGCCGGCGGGCTCGGTCACGGGAGCGTCGGCGATGGGCTCGTCGTCGTGAGCGGTCGCGTCATGGTCGCGCGTCACCGCTCGGCGTTCACGGTCGCCGGGACGACCGGATCGGCCCTGCTCTCCTCCCGCCCTGACCTCACCGCGATCGTCTCCGACCCACCATCGGGACCGTACAGGCGGGGACCGGAGGGCCGTGGTCAGGGGAGCACGACGAGGTCGTCGCGATGGACGACCTCGTGGGTGATGCCCTCGGGGAGGTCGAACGTCCGGCAGACCGGCGATCTCGCGCAGGCCGGCGGCATCGAGCCGGCACAGCCCCTTGGCGAACACCACGCCGTCGGGTCCGGCGATCTCGACCGCCTCGTCGGCCTCGAAGCTGCCCTTGACGCCGGTCACGCCGGCCGGCAGCAGCGACACGCCGCGCTCGAGCAGCGCCCGCTTCGCCCCGTCGTCGACGAGCACCGTGCCCGAGCGAGCCGACCGCGAACGCGATCCACAGCTTGCGGGCCGGCAGGCGTCGGCTGCGGGGCACGCACCATCGTGCCGACCCCCGCCTCGCCGGTCACGGCGTCGACCAGCACGCCGTCGCGGTCGGCCTGCGCGATGACGGCGCGCACGCCCGACCAGGCGGCGATCTTGGCGGCCGCCAGCTTCGACGCCATGCCCCCGCTGCCCCGGTCGCTGCCGACGCCCCCGGCCATGCGCCTCCAGGGTGTGGTCGACCTCGACGATCTCCTCGATGAGCGACGCCTCGGCGTCGAAGCGGGGGTCGCCGGTGAGCAGGCCCGGCTGGTCGGTCAGCAGCACCAGCAGGTCGGCGCCGATCAGGTGGGCGACGAGGGCGGCCATGCGGTCGTTGTCGCCGAAGCGGATCTCGTCGTCGGCGATGGCGTCGTTCTCGTTGACGACGGGCACGACGCCGAGCTCGAGCAGGCGCGTCAGCGTCGACCGGGCGTGGAGGTACTGCTGGCGCACCATGAAGTCGAGGGGCGCCAGCAGCACCTGGCCGCCGACCAGCCCGCCCTCGGCGAGCGGCCGCGTCGTACACCCGCATCAGGCGGCTCTGCCCGACGGCCGACGCCGCCTGCAGCGTCACCGCGTCGCGGGGCCGGACCGCGGACATCCCGAGGGCCGGCAGACCCGCGGCGATGGCGCCGCTCGTCACCATCACGACCCGGTGGCCGGCCCGGCGCAGGTGCACGACCTCGGCGCAGAACTTGCCGATGGCCGCGTCGTCGATCTCGCCCGCTGTCGCTCGGTGATCGACGACGTGCCGACCTTGGCGACCACGATCATCCGAGCGCGTCCTCGTCTTCGTAGTCGAACACCAGCCCACCGATGCGCACGTGATCGCCCGGTCGTGCGCCCGCCCGCGCCAGCGCCCGGTCGACGCCGAGCCGCTTGAGGCGGCGGTGGGCCTCGTCGAGGGCGTCGTGGCGGGTGAGGTCGGACAGGTTGACGGCCCGCACGGCCTCGCGCCCCTCGACGACCCAGCCGCCGCCCGTCCCGGCGCCACGGTGTAGCCCTCGGGCACGGGGCGGTGGACCACGAACTGGGTGGGCTCGGGCACGGCGGCCCGGGCCCGGCGGACCGCCTCGGCCAGCCGCCCGCGCAGCTGCGGGATGCCGGCGCCGGTCACGGCCGAGATGCGCAGCTCGAGCTCGGTCCCGTCGCCGGCCGCGTCGGCCCCGGTGTCCTGCGGGGCCAGGTCGGCCCGGCTGCCCACGACGACCCGCTCGCGCTCCAGCAGATCGGGCTGGTACGCGCCGAGCTCGTCGAGCAGGACGTCGAGCTGCTCGGCGGGCGACCGCTCGGCGACGGGAGCCAGGTCGAGGAGGATGCACAGGACCCGAGCCCGCTCGATGTGGCGCAGGAACTGGTGGCCGAGGCCCCTCCCCTCGCTGGCCCCCTCGATGAGCCCGGGGATGTCGGCCACCACGTACTCGGTCCCGTCGTCGAGGCGCACCACGCCGAGGTTGGGCTCGAGCGTCGTGAACGGGTAGTCGGCGATCTTGGGCTTGGCGGCCGACATCGCGCTGATGAGCGTGGACTTGCCGACGTTGGGGAACCCGACGAGCGCCACGTCGGCCAGCAGCTTGAGCTCGAGGCGCAGCCAGTGCTCCTCGCCCTCCTCGCCCTGCTCGGCGAAGGCGGGCGCCCGCCGGCGGTTGGACAGGAACCGGGCGTTGCCCCGCCCGCCCCGACCGCCCTCGGCGGCCAGGTAGCGGTCGCCGGCGTGCGACGAGGTCGGCCAGCACCTCGCCGTCGTGGTCGCGGACCACGGTGCCCCGGCGGCACCGGCACCTCGACGTCCTCGCCCTGCCGGCCGTGGCGGCCCTTGCCGCTGCCGTGGGTGCCGTCGGTCGCCCGCCGGAGCGGGTGGTCGCGGAAGGCGAGCAGCGACGCCACGTTGTGGTCGGCCACGAGCCACACGTCGCCACCGGACCCGCCGTCGCCGCCGTCGGGGCCGCCCCGGGCCACGTGCGCCTCGCGGCGGAAGGCCACGGCCCCGGCCCCGCCGTCGCCCGCCTTGGCGTGCAGGTTTGTCTCGTCGACGAACTGGGCCACTACCCGGCGAGTATGACGGCCGCCGCGGCGCGTGCGAACCCGTAGCGGGCTCCGTCGTGGGCGGGCGATACGGTCGGGCGGACCGGGCCGAGCCGGCGAGCACAGGGGGCACGATGGACATCGATTGGGTCGACGGCACGGGCGTCGTGCGCCTCGACCGGGGCGTCAACGCGTTCGACAACGTCTTCGTCGACGAGCTGCACGCCGCCTTCGACGTCGTCGCGGCCAGCGGCGACGCCCGCGGTCTGGTCACCGTGGGCAGCGAGAAGCACTACTCGAACGGCTTCGACATCGACTTCCTCGGGACCCTGGCGGGCGACGAGCTCGCCGCGTTCATGGAGCGCACGCTGCGGCTGCTCACCCGGCTGCTCACGTTCCCGGTCCCGACGGCGGCGGCGCTCAACGGCCACGCGTTCGGCATCGGGGCCATGCTGGCGCTGGCCCACGACCGGCGGGTCATGCGCCCCGACCGGGGGTGGTTCTGCCTGCCCGAGATCGACCTCGGCATGCAGTTCCACCCGTTGATGCTGGCTCTGGTGACCCACCGCCTCGCGGGACCGGTCGCCGAGGAGGCGATCCTGACCGCCCGCCGCTACGACGGACCGGCCGCGGTCGAGGCCGGCATCGCCCACGCCCTCGCCGATGTCGGCGAGCTGGTCCCCGCGGCCGCCGATCTGACGGTGCCCCTCGCCGGGAAGGGGCGCGACATCGCCGTCGCCCTCAAGTCGCAGCTCCACGCGCCCGTGCTCGTCCACCTGCCCGATTGACGCCCGACCGGCATCGGCCCGGGCGCGACGATGCCCCCGCGACCGGCGGGGGCATCGGGAAGGAGCGGGACGACCCGCGGACCGTCAGTCGGCCGGCAGGATGTCGACGAGCTTGCGCCCCTTGCGCTCGCCGAACTTGACCTTGCCGTCGGCGAGGGCGAACAGGGTGTCGTCGTTGCCCCGGCCGACGTTCTCGCCGGGGTGGAAGCGGGTGCCCCGCTGGCGCACGATGATCGACCCGGCGGTGACCGCCGTGCCGTCGAACGCCTTCACGCCGAGGCGCTTGGACTGGGAATCGCGGCCGTTCTTGGTGGAGCCGGCGCCCTTGGTCTTCGACATTGCGGCCTCCGTCAGCCCTTGGAGATCGCGGTGATCTCGATCGTCGAGTAACGCTGGCGGTGACCCCAGCGCTTCCGTTGGTTGGTCTTGTTCTTGTAGGTGAAGCCCGTGATCTTGGGGCCCTTGGCCTCGCCCACGACCTTGGCCGTGACCTTGGCCTTGTTGAGCGCCTTGGGCCCGGCCAGCACGGTGTCGCCGTCGACGAGCAGGACGGGCGTGAGCTCGACCTTCTCGTCGTCGTCGGAGCCGACCAGCTCGACGTCGAGCTGCTGGCCCTTCTCGACCTTGTACTGCTTGCCGCCGCTCTTGATGACTGCGTACATGCGATCTGCCTCGTCAGGCGCGCCACAGGGCGCGCGGTACCTCGAAGGGGACGGGTCAGCCTACCCAGGCACCCGTGCTGGTCGCCACTCGACGGGTCAGTCGGGCAGGAGCTCCTTGTCGACCAGGACGCCGCGGCCCTCGCAGTCGGGGCAGCGGGCGGTGAACGACTCGAGCAGGCCCTCGCCGATGCGCTTGCGGGTCATCTCGCACAGGCCGAGCTCGGAGATCTCGAACACCTGCGTGCGGGTCTTGTCCCGCGACAGGGCGTCGCGGAACACCCGCACCACCTCGTCGCGGTTGCCGGCCTTCTCCATGTCGATGAAGTCGACGACGATGATGCCGCCGACGTCGCGCAGCCGGAGCTGGCGGGCGATCTCGACCGCGGCCTCGAGGTTGTTCCTGAACACCGTCTCCTCGAGGCTCGACGCGCCCGACGTTCTTGCCGGTGTTCACGTCGATGACGGTGAGCGCCTCGGTGTGCTCGATGATGAGCGAGCCGCCCGACGGCAGCCACACCTTGCGGTCGAGCGCCCGGTGGATCTGCTCGTGCACGTGGTGCCGCTCGTACAGCGGCAGCGCCTCGGCCTCGGGGTCGTAGTACTCGACCCGGTCGGCCAGCTCGGGGCTGATCGACGCCACGTAGTCGCGCACGGCCGTGAACAGCTCGCGGTCGTCGATGAGCACGCTGCGGTAGTCCTGGCTGAACTCCTCGCGGATCACCCGCACCGCCATGTCGGGCTCGCGGTACAGCAGCGTCGGCGCCTTGGACCGCTTGGCCAGGGCGTCGATCTGGTGCCACTGGTCGAGCAGCCGCAGGACGTCGGACTCGATCTCCTCGGTCGTGACGTTCTCGGCCGCGGTGCGGACGATGACGCCGTGCTCGGCCGGCTTCACCCGGTCGAGGATCTGCCGCAGGCGCTTGCGCTCGTCGTCGGGCAGGCGCTTGGAGATGCCGTAGGTCGACGAGTTGGGGATCAGGACCACGAAGCGACCCGGCAGCGACACCTCCTGGGTGAGGCGGGCGCCCTTGGCGCCGATCGGGTTCTTCGTGACCTGGCAGAGGATCGTCTGACCCGGCCTTGAGCACGTCCTCGATGCGCGGCCGGCCGTCGCCCTTGCCGCCCCTGCTCGAGCGCTCGATGTCCTCGGGGTCGTAGTGGACGTCGCCCCGGTACAGCACCGCGTTCTTGGGCGTGCCGATGTCGACGAACGCCGCCTCCATGCCGGGCAGCACGTTCTGCACCCGGGCGAGGTAGACGTTGCCGTGGATCTGCGAGACGTCGTCGGACGGCCGTGACACGTAGTGCTCGATGAGCGACCGGCCCTCGAGCACCGCGATCTGCGTGGCCGTCGGACCGACGTGGACGCACATCGAGTAGCGCCCGACGGCGCGGCCCTTGCGCTCGCGGCCGCGTCGGCGCTCGAGCGTCTCGTCGTCGAGCTCGGCCGGCTGGTGGGCGATCAGCGCCTCGACCGGCTTGTCGGTGCCCTTGGCCCGGGACCGACCGCCGCCCTGCTGCTGGGGCGCCTTGGTGCCGGTGCGACCACGGCCCCCGCGCCGGCGACGGCGCTTGCGGCCGTCACCCTCGGCATCGTCGCCGTCGCCGTCGTCGCCCTGCTTGGCCTCGATCTGGCGGAGGACCTCGGGCGGGATGGTGTCGCCGATGCGCGGCTTGGGCGGCGGCGACTTCGGGACGAGCGACGCCTCTGCCGCCTCGACCGTCGCCGGGCGACCCTCGCGGTGGCGGTCGGGCAGCTCGGGGTTGCGGTCGGCCGCCGCCCCCCGGGTCCGGCCGCGACCGCGGCCCTGACCCTTGCGGGCCTCGCCGTGCGGCTCGCCGTCGTCTCCGGCCGTGGCGCGTCCGCGCCCACCGCCGTCTGCACCGCCCCGGGTGCTGCGCTCGGTCTCCGCGGCGGCGCGCCCGCGCCCGCCGCCGTCTCCGCCCGACCGGGGGCTGCCCCCGCCGTTGCGCGTCGCACCGCCGGCGTTGCGGGACCGGTTCCGCGACGCCGATGCGCCGCCCCCGGGGCCGTCCTCGGCCCCGTCGGGCGTCGGTCGGACGCGTCCGATCGGACTCGTCGTCGGCATCCGTCGAGGTGGTGCCGTCGGCCGGGTCGCGGGGCTTGCTGCGCTTGCGCCCGCCGCGCGAACCGCGCCGGCGGCGCTTGCGTGCAGGGTCGCCGGAGCCCGCCTCGCCTGCGGTGGGCGCGGCGGCGGAGGGGGTGTCGGACGTGCTGTCCGACGGGCCGTCGGAGGCGGCCGTGCGTGCGGTCGGAGGGCCGTCGGCGTTGTCAGCCGACGAGGCCGTGGTCGCGGGAGTCGACGCGGCCTCGGACCGCGGGGCCCTGGATTCCTCAGGGACCGGCTTCGGCGCCTCCGGGCCGGAAACGTCTGTCTCGGACATGGGTGGTGAGTTCCCTTCTCATGACGCACGCGCCTCGGCGTGCGGAGGCGGCGTCGCTGCCGGCCCGAGGTCGACGACCTCGTGCCGGGCGCCGCCGGCCTGCGTCCATTGGTGAATGCGCGTGACCCGGGCCACGACCCAGTCGGGGTCGATGGCCGCGACGAGCTCGACGGGCCGGAGAGCACGGGGCTGGGTGGCCAGGTCGGCCTCCAGCTTCGTGCCCAGGCCGGTCCGACGGGGTGCGAGGGGTGCGACGACCTCGGAGACCGGGCCGAGCACCTGCAGGTCGCGGATGGCGGGGCGCACGTCGTCGGTGACGGTGTTGCCCTTGCGCTCGCGGGTCAACGCGAGCTCGGTGGCGGCCAGCGCCCGGGCGACGCCGGCGGCGGCGTCGGGCGGGGCGATGTCGGCCACCTCGATGTGCCAGGTGCAGCTGGTGACCGCCTGCTGGAGCGACTCGGCCCCGGCGGGCAGGACGACCGCCCGCTGCACCTCGATGCCCGCGGGGAGGACCGGGACGAGCCGCGCGGGCAGCAGCTCGACCGTCGACGAAGAGGGCGCCTCGCGGAGCACCACGTCGAGGTACTCGGCGTCGGACTCGTGGCCGGTCGACAGCGCCAGCCCGAAGCTGAGCCGCGGCCGGGGCGAGAAGCCCTCGGTGTAGGCGACGCCCACGCCGGCGCGCCGGAGCGCTCGCTCCCAGATGCGGGCGAGGTCGCGGTGGCTGGTGAAGCGCACCTTGCCGTGCTTGGAGAAGCGGACGCGGACGCGGGGCAGCGGCCCGTGCGGGGTGGCGTTGACGCCTTCGGTCACGGGTGCACCCTTCGGGCGCCCCAGTGACCGAATCGCCACTTCGTGGCGCAGGGCCGACTGCGCCTCTGGACCTCGCTCCGCTCGGTCATGACCGGGACCCCGCCAGCGGGCGCGTCCGCAGCGTGACCGGCACGGCCCCGGGCAGGTGGCCGGTCGACAGGTCCTGGCCGGTGCCCTGGCTTCCGCCTGCCGGCGGCGTGGCCGAGGCGACGACGTGCTCGATGCCGTAGCCGGTGCAGGCGCCGCAGTCGTAGCAGGGCGTCCACCGGCAGTCGGGCAGCCCGACCTCGGCCAGCGCGTCCTGCCAGTCCTGCCAGAGGAAGTCCTTGTGGAGGCCGGCCGAGATGTGGTCCCACGGCAGGACCTCGTCCTCGGTGCGGTGGCGGTAGACGTACCACTCGACGTCCAGGCCGTGGTCGGCCATGGCCTCGAGCCACAGGTCGAGGCGGAAGTGCTCGCTCCACTCCTGGAACGTGCCGCCGCGGCGCCACACCTGCTCGATCACCGGCCCGAGCCGGCGGTCGCCACGCGACGCCAGGCCCTCGATCAGGGTGGCCTGGGGGTCGTGCCAGGTGAGCTGCACGCCCTTGGCCGAACGGGCCTCGTCGCGCAGCAGCGTGATCTTGCGGCGCAGCTCTTCGGCCGTGTTCTGCCCGAACCACTGGAACGGCGTGAAGGGCTTGGGCACGAACCCGCCGACCGACGCCTTGACCGCCACGCCCTTGGTGTGGGCGCGCCCGATCTCGACGCAGTTGCGGGCGAGGTCGAGGATGCCGAGCGTGTCGGCGTCGGTCTCGGACGGCAGGCCCGTGAGGAAGTACAGCTTCACCCGCCGCCACCCGCTGCTGAAGGCGCTCTCGACCGCGCCGTACAGGTCTTCCTCGCGGATGAGCTTGTTGATGATCTGGCGCATGCGCCAGGTGCCGGCCTCGGGGGCGAAGGTGAGGCCGGTGCGGCGGGCCTTCTGGATCTGCCCGGCGATGCCCACCGTGAACGCGTCGACCCGCAGGCTGGGCAGGCTGACCGACACCTGGCCGCAGTTGGTCGGGTCGTCGACGATTCCCTGCACCGTGCTCTCGATGCCCGAGAAGTCGGCGGTCGACAGGCTGGTCAGCGCCACCTCGTCGTACCCGGTGCGGCGCAGCCCGTCGGACACCATCGTGCGCACCTGGTCGGCGGGGCGCTCGCGCACCGGGCGGGTGATCATGCCGGCCTGGCAGAAGCGGCAGCCCCGCGTGCAGCCCCGGAACACCTCGACGTTCAGCCGGTCGTGCACGACCTCGGTGAGCGGCACGAGCTGGTTCTTGGGGTAGGGCCAGGCGCCGAGGTCGGCGATCGTGCGCTTCTCGACGCGCTCGGGGACGTCGGGGTACCGGGGCGTGACGGCCCGGAGATCACGTCCCTCGTAGGCCACCTCGTACATCGACGGCACGTACACGCCCTCGACGTGGCTGAGCTCGCGCAGCACGGCCTCGCGGCTGCCCTCGGTGCGGCCCGAGGCGACCCACTCGCGCACGACCTGGGTGATCTCGGACACCACCTCTTCCCCGTCGCCCAGCACGACGAAGTCGAGGAAGTCGGCCAGCGGCTCGGGGTTGTAGGTGCAGTGGCCGCCGGCCGCCACGAGCGGGTGCTCGGGACGCCGCTCGGCCGCCCGCACCGGCACGCCGGCGAGGTCGACGCAGTTGAGCAGGTTCGTGTAGGTCAGCTCGGCCGACAGGTTGAAGGCGAGGATGTCGAACTCGTGACCCGGACGGTGCGTGTCGACCGAGAACAGCGGGATGCGCTCGGTCCGCATGACGGCCTCGAGGTCGCCCCACGGGGCGTACGCGCGCTCCGCGACCGCGTCGTCACGCTCGTTCAGGATCTCGTAGAGGATCTGCAGGCCCTGGTTGGGCAGCCCGATCTCGTACGTGTCGGGATACGTCAAGCAGCCAGGAGACACGGCCCTGACCAGGGACGGGACGCTGCGCACCCAGCTCGAGCCCGATGTAGCGGGCCGGCTTCTCCACGCCCGCGAGGTGCGGTTCGAGCTGCGTCCAGACAGATGACATGTCACCGCAAGGGTAGCGGGACGCCGGTCCGCGCCCCGAACCACGCGCTGCTCACGCAGTGCGGCCAGGGCGTACGCGGGGTGCAGACGGGGGCACGGGATCAGCCGGCGGCGCGCGCGGGCCGCGCGCCTCGGCGATGATCCACGGGAAGGCGCGCACGACGCGCACCTCGGTGAACGACGCCTCGAGTGCCCGGCGCAGGCGGCGGGGCGTGAAGAACTGCACGTGCTCGGGGTCGTTGCCCAGCCGGCCGACGTTCTTGCCCCGGCCGAGGTTCCCCAGCCGGAACCAGGGCTCCCACGGCACCGACACGACGCACCGGTCGGCGGTGACCCGCGCCAGCTCGGCCACGGCCGGCGCCACCGCCGGCAGGTGCTCGAGGACCTCGATGCAGGTGACCAGGTCGGCGCGCCGCGACGGCAGGGGCAGCATGCCCGCGTCGCCGACCACCGGCGCCACGCCGGGAAGCCGGCGGGCGACGAGCGCCTTGTCGTGCCGGTACTCGACGCCGATCACCCGGGCGTCGACCGTGGGCGACGCCAGCACGCGCTCGAGGCACAGGCCCTCGCCCACCCCGACGTCGACGATCGTGCCGGACACCGTGCCGACGACGCCCCGCAGGCGCCCGGACCAGCGGTCGAGCAGGCCGCGGACGACGGGGTTGGACGATCCGTACTTGGCGGCGTCCTGGCCGGCGGCCTCGAGCGGCGCGCCCGGGGCGAGGCCGATCGGCCGCCCCCGCTCGGGCGAGGCGGGCACGGGCGCGGGGTCGACGTCGGTGCCGGCCGAGGTCACGACGGGTCCGCGTCGGGGTCGCGGGCCAGCGTGCTGCGCCTGAGGTGCACGCTCAGCTCGGCGAGCAGGCCGAGCAGGATCATCTGCAGGGCGACCACCACGAGCAGCACGCCCGCCAGGAGGGCCGGACGCGTGCCGACCTGGTTGCCCGCGATGCGCTCGACGAGCATCCACCCGAGCAGGGCCGACCCCACCACCCCCATGATCACGCCGACCCCGCCGAACAGGTGGAACGGCCGGCCGGTGTAGGTGGTGAGGAACTTGACGGTGATGAGGTCGAGGAAGCCCCGCCAGAACCGGGCCCGCCCGAACTTCGACTCGCCGTGGCGGCGCTCCTGGTGGTCGACGTCGACCTCGGCGACCTTGAACCCGCGCCACTGGGCGAGCACCGGGATGTAGCGGTGCAGCTCGCCGTAGAGGCCGAGGGTGGTGGCGAGCTCGCGGCGCATCGCCTTGAACCCGCTGTTGAAGTCGCGCCCGTCGACGCCGGTGACGAGCGAGGTCGTGCGGTTGTAGAGCTTGGAGGTCGTGCGCTTGACGAACCGGTCGTGGCGCACCGCACGGCGACCCGTGACGAGGTCGAGGTCCTCGTCGGCGTCGAGGGCCGCCAGCAGCCGGTGGATCTGGCGGGGGTCGTCCTGGCCGTCGGCGTCCATGAGCACCACGTATTCGCCCTGCACCCGGGAGAGCCCGGCGTCGAGGGCGGCCGACTTGCCGGCGTTGCGCCGCAGGCTGACCGTGACCACCTCGCGGCTGTCCAGCTCGCGCATGAGGTCGGCCGTGCCGTCGGTGCTGCCGTCGTCGACGACCACGACCTCGTAGGTGAGGCCGGCGTCGCGCAGGGCGGCCGTCGTCTCGGGTATGAGCTCGACGAGGTTCTCCGCCTCGTTGTAGGCGGGCAACACCACCGATACCTGGGTCCCCAACTGCATTCCCCCTTGCGAACCGCCGAGCGGTTCCCCGGCGCCCGATCGGAGCGGCGTACCCCCGCCCCACGTGGTGCGGGACGGTCCATGTTGCCACAGAACCGCCACGCAGCGAAGTGGCGGGGCCGTCGCGAGGC
Organism: uncultured Acidimicrobiales bacterium; assembly: GCA_963778415.1. GTDB lineage: Bacteria > Actinomycetota > Acidimicrobiia > Acidimicrobiales > VFJN01 > ZC4RG19. Next base: position 341,041 of record CAVZUI010000005.1, on the reverse strand, counting down.
ACGGCCCCGACGGCCCGTCGGCGGGCTCCCGACCCGGCAGCCGTTCCACCGCCACTGGTAGGGTCTGCGGCGTGGCAAGGGTCGTGGCCGGGGAGGCCCCTCCGCCCGTCGCCGACGAACCCGCGTCACGGCCGACGGTGCAACATGACGAGCTGCAGGCCCAGCCTGCAGGCGGGCCGCCGATCCACCGCGTCCGCGACCTGGGCCGCCGGGCCCGGTGGGGCGCGCTGGCCGTCACCCTCGCCCTCCTCGCCGCGCCGGCCGCTGCGTTCGCCCACTTCGTGCCCGGATGGGCCGCGACGAGCGATCCGGCCCTCATGGGCCTGCGAGCCATGGACGTGGGGACGAGCCGCACCCCGCTCCTCGGGCAACCGTCGCAGTCGGGGCTGTACGCCGACGGCGTGGCGTCGGTCCACCACCCCGGGCCGATCCACTTCTACCTGCTGGCGGCGCCCATCCGGGCGTTCGGCCCGGCCATCGGCATGCCGCTCGTGTCGATCCTCATCACGGGCTCGTGCCTGGTCATCGTCGCCTGGATCGTCCACCGTCTCCTCGGGCCGCGGGCGGCGCTCATCGCGGCCGCCGCGCTGGCGCTCATCACCTTCACGACCGGCGCCGCCTCGCTCGTCAACCCGGTCAGCTCGAGCATCGCCGGGTACCCGCTCCTGGCCACGGCCGTCGTCATGTGGGCGCTCGCCGCCGGTGACATCCGGCTGCTCCCGCTCGCCACCGGGCTCGTGTCCTTCACCGCCCAGCAGCACCTCGCCGTGGTCCCCGCCACGCTCGTGCTCTGCCTGGGCGGCCTCACCCTCTGTGGCGTCCTGTGGCGACGGGACGGTCGGGGACGCGACCCGGGCAGCCGGCGCGACCTCCGACGCTCGGCGGTCCTGTCCGGGGTCGTCACCCTCGTGCTGTGGGCGCCGGTGCTGCTCCAGCAGGCGTTCGGCAACGCGGGGAACCTCAGCGAGATGTTGTGGTTCGCCCGCCACGGGAACAGCGACACGGTCGGCCTCGGCTCGGCCGTCGGGCAGGTGGCGCACGCGGCCGGCCTGCCACCGCTGCTCGGGCGCACCGGCGCCACCGGGTCGATGATGCTCGAGTCGCCGAGCCTGCTCACCTGGGTGTCCGCTGTGCTCGTGCTCGCGGCCGTGGCCGTGCTCTCGGCCCGCCATCGCGACGACCGGCCGCGCGCCCTGCTCGGGGCGATGGTCGGGGTGGTCGTCCTCGCCGGCCTCGTCAACGGGGCCTCGGTGCCCGAGGGCCTCGAGAAGCTGCGCCTGACCTTCTACCACTGGGCCTTCCCGCTGGGGTTCATGATCGTGCTCGTGCTGGGCCTGGCCGCCGTCGACGCCATCGTGTCGGCGAGCGCCGTCGCCTCCCGCCGGCCGGTGCGCCTCGCCGTCGCGTGCGTGACGGTGATCGCGGTGGCAGCCGTCGGCATCGTGAGCCCGCTGCTCGACCGGCGGCAGAACACGGCGACGGCCGCGTACTCCGCCGTCCCGTCGTCCGCCCTCGACGACCTCGCCGACGCGGTGGCCGAGCACGGCGGCGACCTCGGCGCCCACACCCTTCTCGTGAGCCGGGGCGAGGCCGTGTTCGGTGGCATCTCCGTCGGCCTCGCGCTCGAGCTGTCCCAGCGTGGGCACGACGTCAAGCTGCCCCTCTCCGACCGGTTCTTCGTCAACGACGACCGTCTCGTCGACCGCGACCAGCTGGACGGCGGCCTGGTCCTGGTCGCCATGTCGCTGACGCCGCGCGACCCTCCCGCCGGGGGCGAGCTCATCGCCGAGGTCGACTTCGGCCACGGCCTGTCCGAGGCCTACACGCGGCTCGTCGAGGCGGCCAAGGCCACCGACGAGGTGCGCTACGGCCCTCGCACCGACGAGGCCCTCGACGCGGCCGCCGGGGGCGACGACGACATCCGGGGCATGGGCGAGTCGGTGCTGCTCACCCTCGTCACCGCGCCCGACAGGGCGTTGACCAACCCGTTCGTGCTCGACGTGCTCGAGTCGGGGCCGCTCGCCGAGCCCGAGCTGGCGGTCGACGACGTGCGGGCGGTGCGCGAGGCGCTCGATCAGCTCGCGCACGACGACGTGGCCGGGAACGTCACCGGGCTGCGCCTCTACCTGCTCGACGGTGACGAGATGCTCGACTTCGCGGTCGGCAGCGAGGTCGGTCGCCGGAGGTGACGGCGCGCCGGGCTGCGACCGCCGACCCGGTCGGGACGCCGCCCGCGTCGCTGCCGCCCGACGCCCGTGCCGACCGCCCGCTCGACGGCGACGGGCTGATCGGCATCGCGCCGCGCCTCGTCCACCGGTGGCGGGACCTCGACCGGCCCGCGCGGGTCTGGGCCGCCGCGATCGCCGCCGCTCTGGCGCTGGCCCCGCTGCTGGCGTTCGTCCACTTCGCGCCGGTGTGGACGCCCCAGGCCGACCCGGCCCTGATGGCGCTGCGGGCGCTCGACGTGGGCACGGCGCGGACACCCGTGCTCGGTCAGCCCTCCCAGTCGGGGGTCTACGCCGGCAGCGCGGGCGCGGCCCACCACCCCGGACCGGTCCACCTGTACCTCCTGGCCGTCCCCGTCCGGGTCCTCGGGGGCGCGGTCGGGATGCTGGTGGTGTCGGCGCTCGTCACCGGCGCCTGCCTGGTCACCTCGGCCTGGGCGGTGTTCCGGCAGCTCGGGCGCACCGCCGGGGTCGTGGCGGCGGTGGCGCTGGCCGTCGTCGCGTTCACGACGGGGGCCTCGTCGCTCGTGAACCCCGTCAGCTCGAGCATCGCCGGGTACCCCCTGCTGCTGTCCGCGGTGCTGTTCTGGTGCGTGGCCGCCGGAGACGTCCGGCTGCTGCCGCTCGCCACCGTGGCCATGTCGTTCACGATGCAACAGCACCTGGCGGTCGTCCCCGCCGGCGCCGTGATCGGGGCCGGCGCCCTCGTCCTGCTGGCGGCCACCTGGCGCCGCACGGGACGGTGGCGAGACCCGGCCAGCCGCCACGACCTCACGGTCGCCGCCCGCCGCTCTGCCCTGCTGGCCGCGGTGCTCTGGGCCCCGGTGCTCGCCCAGCAGGCCTTCGGGGCGTCGGGGAACCTGGGGCGCATCGTCTCGTTCGCCCGTCACGACGACCGGCCCGACCTCGGCCTCGGACGGGCGCTGTGGCAGGCCGCCCACGCGCTCGGGCTCCCCCCGCTGCTCGGGCGCGCCTCCGTGTCGGGGCCCTGGCTGATCAGCCGGCCCACCGCGGTCACGTGGCTGTCGGCCGCGGCGGTGGTCGTCGTCGTCGCCGCGGTGTGCCTGCGGTGGCGGACGGACCACCCGCGACGGGCGACCCTCGGCCCGATGGCCGCGGTGGTGTTGGCGGCGGGGCTGGTCAACGGCTCGTCGGTCCCCGTGGGCCTCGAGCAGGCGCGGCTCAGCTTCTACCACTGGACGTTCGTCCTGGCCTTCTTCGTGGCGCTGGTGCTCGGGCTCGCGGTGGCCGAGCCCGCGGCCCGGCTGGCCCGGGCCGCCATCGCCGGCCGACCCCACGCCGCCTCGGGGATCGCCGTCCTCACCGTCCTCGTGGTCGCGGCCCCCGCCGTCGTGAACCCCCACCTCGACCGCCGGACCAACGACCTGGTGGCGACGTCGGCCTACCTGGATGCGGATGTGGTCGACCGCCTGGCGGATGCCGCGGCCGCCCACGCCGACGCCCTGGGCGACCATCCCGTGGTCCTCACCCGCAACAGCCCGCCGTACGTCATGTACGGCCCGACGCTCGCCTTCGCCCTCGTCGAGCACGGCATCGACGTCCGCTTCCCGCTCACCTACCGCACCTTCGTGCACGACAGCCGCCTCGTCGACCGCCACGACCTCAGCGGCGGCCTCGTCCTCGTGGTCGACGACGAGCTGCGCACGCCCGTCGACGACGGCGAGCTCGTCGCCGACGCCGACCTCGGCGACCGGCCTCGCGGTCGACGACTACCGGGCGCTCGTCGCCGCGGCCGAGGCGGCCGACGGCGTGGTCCTCGGCGACGAGATGGCGGCCGGGCTCACGGATGGAGAGCGACGGGCCGCCGAGGCGTTCGTCGACGGCATGCTCGACGATCCCGCGAAGGCGCTGCTGCGGCCGGACGTCCTCACGTTCCTCGCCGGCGACCCGCCCCTCGCGGCGCCCGCCCTCGACGCCGACCGGGCGGCGCGGCTGCTGGCCTCGATCGAGGACGCGGGCGGAACCTGGCGGCCGGGCACGCCGACCGCGACTGCGCCTCTACCTGCTCGATCGCGACGAGCTCCTCGACGCCGCGACGACCGCCGAGATCGGGCCCTCCGGCTGACCCCGGCGGCCTCAGAACGTACGCGGATAGGTCACGCCGTCTCGGGTTGCCGCCCGCGTGCTGCCTGTCGGCCGGCTGTGGAGCTGGGGGTCGACCACCAAATCCCCCCGCGTGGGCTGTGCCGAGCGCCCTATCTGCTCGGCCTCTCAGGGGCCGTCGGCGCGCGGACCGTAGATGTCGACGTAGTCGACCCCGCGCTCGGTGATCTGGCCGATCAGCTCGCGGCCCTCGGTGAGCCTCTCCTGCAGCGGGCCGATCAGGCGCTGCCGATGGTTGACGTAGAGCAGGACGTAGTCGGGATCGTCGTCGTGGGCCACGAGCGTTCCGCACTCGAGCTGGTCGGCCTGGATGGGGCCCCACACCGTGACGTCGTGGCAGTGCTGCCAGTCTCGGCGGGCCACGAACCCCGACGCCTGCTCGATGCCCTCCCCCCAACCGACCAGCACCGTGCGCTCGGCTCGATCGGCGCCGCCGAGCAGCGGGTTGTAGTGGGCCAGGCCCCACGGCGCCACGTCCGCCGACCACGCCACCACCAGCGCGGCGCCGCACGCGGCGACGGCGCCGAGCCGCGCCATGGGCAGCCCTCGCCGCCGCAGCGCGCCGGCGAGGTCGCCGGCCGCGACCCCGACCACCACCGCCGCGACCACGAGCAGCGCGATCCCGTAGCGGTCGAACTGCTTCGCGGCCAGTCCCAGCAGGACGAGGATCGGGATCCCGATGCAGGCGAGCACCGCGGCCCGGCTGCGGGTGGCCGGACGGACCCAGACGGCCACCCCGGCCACCACCGCCGCGAGCAGGAACCACGGTGTCGTCCGCAGGGCGAGGGACACCGGGTAGAACGTCGGACCGGGCGTCGCGGTGATCTCGCCCCGGTAGAACTGCTGGTGCCCGGCCGAGCCCATCTCGGCCGACTCCGCCACGAAGCGGGCCTCTCGGACCGGCGCCACCCACAGGGCAGGGTCGGCCACGAACGTGACGACGACCGCCGTGACGGCGAACGCCACCACGAGCCTCGCCACCATCCGCCGGCTCGGGTGCGGGATCGTCGCCGGCACACGGTCGCCGGCGGCCGGACGTCGGCCACGCCAGAGCGCGACCAGCACGACGATGACCATCCCCGGCAGGAACACCAGGGCCGTCACCTTCGTGAGGAGCGCCCCGGCGAACAGCGCGCCCGCGCCCACCCCGGCCCGCCGGCGCCCGGCCAACGACGTCGAGGTCGGGACGCCCAGGGCGAGCGCCAGCGACAGCGCCGCCGCCATGCCGAACAACGCCACCAGCTCGTCGGTGTGCAGCACGGCCCCGTGCGCGACGAGGAAGGGCTCGGTGGCGAGCAGCAGGCCGACGACGGCCCCGGCGACCGGAGTCGACCAGCGCGCCACCAGGAAGGCGAGCAACGCGACGAGGGCCGCCGTGGCGAAGCCCATGAAGATCTGGGCGAGGTCGAGGACGGTGAGGGAGCCGACGAGTGCCGCCTCGGTCGAGTGCGGGACCACGCCGAGGGCGGCGCCGAGGTTCCAGGTTCGGATCGCCGCGGTGCCGATCATCATCGTCGTGACGCCCGGCATCGTCGCCAGGTCCGGACCACCCGCGGTCGTGTCGGCCGGTCGCCCCTGCTCGACCGCCTCGTCGAACGTCGCCGACAGGAACAGCCATGTCCGTTCGTCGGTCGTGCGGAAGTCGCCCGAGCGCGGTGGCGCCCCGCAGCAACGACGCGACCGCGAACGTCACCACCACGATCCACCACGTGGCCGACCGCCGTCGACGGCGCGGTCGGTGCGGCAGGGCCGCCGCTTGCGGGCTCGACCCGCCCACGTCGTCCACGATCGCCGGCGCAACAGGCTGCGCCGGCGCGTCCTGATCGATCGGCATCGCCTACGCCTCCACCATGGCGCCTTCCCCAATGCCCCGGGCCAGCACACTACTCGACGTGCGTCGGCGACCGCGTTGAGAATCAGCCGAAGCGGCGCATGTGCACGTTCAGCACCAGGCCGATCGCCAGCCAGGAGGCGATGACCGACGAACCGCCGTAGCTCATGAACGGCAGGGTGATGCCGGTGATCGGCATGATCCCCATCGTCATGCCGACGTTCTGGAAGATCTGGAACACCAGCATCGACAGCACGCCGACGCAGATGAGCATGCCCAGCCGGTCGCTGGCGAGCTGCGCCGTGCGCCAGATCCGCACGCACATGAGCGCGAGGAGGCCGAGCACGGTGGCCGAGCCGACGAAGCCGAGCTCCTCCCCCACCGCGGTGAAGATGAAGTCGGTGTGCTGCTCGGGCACGAACCCCAGGCGGGTCTGGGTGCCCTCGAACAGGCCCTTGCCGTTGACGCTGCCCGACGCGATCGCGGCCTTCGACTGGTCGGAGTTGTAGCCCCCGGCCTGCACGTCGGCCTGCTCCTCACCGAGGAAGTTGGTGAGCCGGTCGCGCTGGTAGTCCTCGAGCACGTCGGAGTTGAGGATCGCCGACGACCCCGACGACCCCGACCGCGGTGAGCACGACGATGTGGCGGGCCCGCGCCCCCGCCACGAGCAGCATCCCCATCGTGATGGCGACGAACACCAGAGCGGTGCCGAGGTCGGGCTGCAGCATGATGAGGGCGACCGGCAGGGCGAGCACGATCAGGGCCATCGCCAGCCGCCGCGCCTTCAGCGGCACGTCGGACGACGCCAGCAGCGAGGCCACGGCGAGGATCGCCGTCACCTTCGCCAGCTCGGCGGGCTGGAGCTGGAACGACCCGATCTGGAACCAGGCCTGGGTGCCCCGCTTCTCGCTGCCGAGCGGGGAGATGACGAGGGCCAGCAGGACCGTGGTCAGCGTGTACGGCAGCCAGGCGAAGTCGCGCAGGCGGCGGTAGTCGACCAGCGTGACGAGCACCATGCCCACCGCCCCGATGGCGATGAACAGCACCTGCTTGCCGAGGAACGACGTGTCGTAGGAGTCGGGATCGGTGCCCCGGGTCGACGACAGCACCATCAGCGCCCCGAGCACCGACACCGCGGCCACGCACATGAGCAGCACCAGGTCGACGTGCTTCCACGCCGCGGGCGCCCGGGTGTGGAAGAACGGCTCGGTCCGCCGGCGGGCACGCTCGCTCTGCGGCCCGACGAAGCGTTCGCGTCGCGGGACGCGCCCGAGGCCCCACGAGTCGGCCATCAGGGACGGGCTCCGGCCCGGTCAGTCATACGCCCCGCCCGTGTCGGTCGTGAGGCCCTCGGCCGTGCCGACCGGCAGGCCGTTCGGCCCGGCGGGCTGCAGCGGCTTCACGCCGGACAGGACCTCGAACAGCGCCCGCGCCACCGGGGCGGACGGCGGTGCCGCCGAAGCCGGACTCCTCGAGGAAGACCGAGATCGCGTAGCGGGGGGCCTCGACCGGGCCGAACGCCGCGAACACGGCGGTGTCGGCCTTGTTGTCGACCTGGGCGGTGCCCGTCTTGGCGGCGACGGAGAACTGGTCGAGCGGGAACCCGGCGAACGCCCGGGTGGCCGTGCCCGATCGGGGCACGTTGGCCAGCCCGTCGAGCAGCGGCTGGCGGACCTCGGGCGGCAGCGGCACCTCGGCCGCCACCTCGGGCGCGAACTCCTGCGTGACCTCGCCGGTCTGGTAGGCCTGCGCCCGCAGGGCGATCTGGGGCACGTAGCGGGTGCCGCCGTTGGCGAAGGTGGCGTAGCCGTTGGCCAGCTGGAGAGGCGTCACGAGGACGTCGCCCTGCCCGATGGCCATGTTCACGTTGTCGCCGGTGCGCCAGACCCCGTCGTTGCAGTCGACCCGGTCGCAGTACTCGCGCTTCCACGTGGCGGTGGGCACGCGCCCCGGCTTCTCGGCGGTCAGGGCGATGCCGGTGGGGTCGCCGATCCCGAACTGGCGCATCTGGTTCTGCATGGCGTCGTCGCCGCCGAACCGGTCGCGCTGCAGCCAGAACTGCGCCCCCACGTTGTAGAAGTAGGCGTCGGACGAGATCGTGAGCGCCCGGTCGATCGTCACGCGGCCGTAGGCGGCACCCCCGGCGTTGGAGCGGTAGCACTTGGCGCCCGAGCACCCCGGGATCAGGTAGCCGCCCCGGTCGGAGAAGACGGTGTCGGGGGCCATCACGCCCGTCATGAGCGCGGCGTAGCCGACGAACAGCTTGTAGGTGGAGCCCGGCGCCCACTGGCCCTGGATCGCCCAGTTGTTCAGCGGCGTGCCGCTGGCGGGGTCGTTGAGCGCCGCCCACTCGGCCTGGTCGAACCCGTCGACCGCCAGGTTGGGGTCGTACGAGGGGTACGACGCCATGGCGATGACCTGGCCGTTGTTGGGGTCGAGCACGACGGCCGAGCCCGGTGGTGCCGTTGTTCCGCGAGCCGTCGCGGTTGGGGCGGGCCCGCGCGTCGGCCAGGCCCTGCTGGACCTTCTGCTCGGCCAGCGCCTGCACGTCGACGTCGAGCGACAGCACCAGGTCGTCGCCGGCCTGGGGCGGGCGCTCGCTGATGATGCGGACGGGGTCGCCCTGGGCGTCGACCTCGATGCGCCGGATGCCCGGCGTGCCCCGGAGGTACGCGCTCGAAGGTCTGCTCCACCCCGCTCTTGCCGATCTCGTCGTTGAGCGTGTACGGCTTGGCCGTCTCGCCCTCGACGAAGGCCAGCTCGTCGGGGCCGATCTTGCCGACGTAGCCGAGGATGTGGACGGCCAGCGGACCGTACGGGTAGGACCGCAACGCCGTGCGCTCGACCACCACGCCGGGGTAGTCGGCGGCGTGCTCCTCCAGGTAGATCTTCAGGTCCTCGGGCACGTCGACGGCGACCGGCACCGGGGCGTACCGGCTGAACCGGTCGTCGGTCAGCCGCTCGCGGATGATGTCGGCGTTGGTGGGGTTGCCGGCGGCGGTCAGGTCGAGGGACAGCCGCGACAGCACGTCGCCCTGGCGCTCCTCGCGACAGCTCGCCGAGCGCGCTGCGGTCGACCGCCACCACGACCGCCACGCGGTTGTCGACGATGACCTTGCCGTTGCGGTCGAGGATGCGCCCGCGCGGGCGGGCACCTGCACGGTGCGGACCCGGTTGGCCTCGGCCTGGACCTGGTACTTGTCCGACGCCGACGACCTGCAGGTCGTACAGGCGGGCGAACAGCGACGCGAACAGGGCGACCGCCACGATGGCGACCAGCGACAAGCGGAGGCGCGGCACGTGACCCCGGCCCTCGCCCGTGGGCATGCTCATCGGAGCACCACCTCGAGCCGGTCGGCCTCGGGGTGGCCGTGCACCCACCACAGCGCCCGCTCGGCCGGGATCACCAGGACCGCGGCCACCAGCGCCAGGGCCAGGGCGATCGCCGGCACGTCGCCGAAGGAGTAGTCGACCCCGACGAGGTTGCCGAACGCGGTGAACAGGATCGCCTGGGCCGCCCCCGCCGCGGCCGCCATGCCGACGGCCCACCACCCGCCGGTGCGCTGCAGCGTGGTGGCCACCACCCCCACCCCGTAGCCGATGAGGGCGTACGTCGAGCGCGGTGAGCCCGAACGGGGTGTCGACGAGGAGATCGAAGAGCACGCCGGCGGCGAACCCGTAGGTGGCGCCCCGGTCGGCGCCGCCGGTGATGCCGGCGGCCACGACGACCACGAGCACCAGGTCACCCATGGCCCCCGCGATCGCGCAGGTCGTTGACCAGCGAGATCTGCAGCATCACCGCCACGACGACCACGAGCGTGGCCCGGGCCGGCACCCATCGGCGCTGGTTCACCGGGTCACCCGGCCTGCCACAGGAGCACGGTGACGTACGAGAGCTGGTCGACGTCGACCAACGGGTCGACGTCGAGCTCGAGCGAGAGCCCGCCGGGGCCCTGCCGGCTGTCGGCCACCGTGCCGACCGGGATGCCCGGAGGGAACGCGCTGCGGTCGACGCCGCTCGTGACGACGCCGGTACCGGCCTCGACGGCGGTCGACGGGCTGATGGACGAGTCGACCGTGAGCGCCTCGTCGCGGCCCTGCCCGCGGGCCGTCCCGAGACGCACCCGTGGTGGCGAGGCGCACGCCGACCCGGAACTCGGGGTCGGTCACGATCTCGACGCGGGCGGTGTGCGGCGGTGACCTGGTCGATGCGTCCGACCAGGCCGCCCGCCGGTGGCGACCGGCATGCCGAGGACCAGCCCGTCGGACGTCCCCTTGTCGATCTCGATGGCGTGCGAGAAGTTCGAGCGGGGCCCGGCCACGACCCGCGCCGTCACCTTCGGGACGTCGCCGACGAAGCGGCAGGTTCAACGACGCCGACAGGTCGGCGAGCTGCTGCTCGGCGTCGGACTGCTCGATGGCCGTCGACTCGGCCTCGGCGAGCTGGGACTGCAGCCGGTCGTTCTCGCGCTGCAGGTCCTCGTAGTCGGTGACGCCTTGCCAGGCGTTGCGCACCGGCGACGTCACCGTTCCGATCGCGTCCTCGCACCGGGGCTCACGACGGTCGAGGCGCCCTCGCGCAGGTCGCGCACGATGGCACGTCGCGCAGCCCGACCACGACGAGCGTGACCGACGCCAGCACGAGCACGACCATCCGCGTACCGCGAGCCGGTGGGGGGCGATATCGCCATCAGTAACCGGTCGAGGCGTAGAGCACGCTCTTGAGCGCGTGGAAGTGCTCGAGCGACTGGCCCGACCCGACCGCCACCGCGTGCAGCGGGTTGGGCGCCACCGCGATCGGCATGCCGGTCTCGTGGTGCGAGGCGGGCGTCGAGGCCGTTGAGCAGGGCCCCGCCGCCGGCCAGGCAGATGCCCTTGTCCATGACGTCGGCCGCCAGCTCGGGCGGCGTCTTGTCGAGGGTGACCTTGACCGCGTCGACGATGGCCGACACGGGCTCCTCCATGGCCTCGCGCACCTCGTCGGTGGTGGTGACGATCGTCTTGGGCAGCCCGGTCATCAGGTCGCGGCCGCGGATCTCGGCCGTCAGCTCCTCGAGCAGCGGCCAGGCCGAGCCGAGGGCGATCTTCACCTCCTCGGCGGTGCGCTGGCCGATGGCCAGGCCGTACTCCTTCTTGACGAAGCTGACGATCGACTCGTCGAGCTCGTCGCCGGCGACGCGCACGGACTGGCTGGTGACGATGCCGCCGAGCGAGATGACCGCCACCTCGGTGGTGCCGCCGCCGATGTCGACGATCATGTTGCCCGTCGGCTCCTGCACCGGCAGCCCGGCGCCGATGGCCGCGGCCATCGGCTCCTCGATGATGTAGGCGGGCTTGCGGGCCCCGGCGTACTCGGCCGCCTCCTGCACCGCCCGCTGCTCGACGCCGGTGATGCCCGACGGCACGCAGATCACCATGCGGGGCTTGCCCCAGCGGCGGTTGTGCGCCTTGCGGATGAAGTAGCTGAGCATCTTCTCGCAGATCTCGAAGTCCGCGATGACGCCGTCCTTCAGCGGCCGGATGGCCTCGATGTGGCTCGGGCGTGCGGCCGATCATGCGCTTGGCCTCGACGCCGACCGCGACGGGCTGGCCGTCGCGCACGTTGATCGGCGATGACCGACGGCTCGTTGAGCACGATGCCCTTGCCCGCGCACGTAGATCGACCGTGTTCGCGGTTCCGAGGTCGACGGCCATGTCCCGACCCGTCAGGGAGGAGAAGAAGTTGTCGGGCATGTTGTCTGGCGTCCTCCGCCTGTCGAGGGGCGGGTCTGCCGTAGGTTAACGAACCCCCGACCCCTGCCGCCGCGACCCCCGAGCGGGTTCGAGGCCGCCCCGAGGCCGTCGCACCGGTCCGGGCGAGGCAATCGGTTCCGGATCGTCGAGGTCGAGGCAGAGGTTCCGCATCCGGAGCCCATTGCCTCGTCCTCGGTTCGGTGGAACCCATTGCCTCGGGCCGCGGGGGATTTTCGGTCCGGGGGCCGGACACCTACCCTCGCGTCACTGTGAAGAACCGCACCTTCGTCATGTGCAAGCCCGACGCCGTCGAGCGCGGCCTCGTCGGCGAGATCGTCGCCCGCCTCGAGCGCAAGGGCCTCACCCTCGTCGCCGCCGACCTGCGCACCGTCGACCGTGCCCTCGCCGAGGAGCACTACGACGAGCACCGCGACAAGCCGTTCTTCGGCGACCTGGTCGACTTCGTCACCCGCTCGCCCGTGTTCCCGATGGTCGTCGAGGGCCCCGACGAGAACACCTGGCTGCTGGTCCGCAAGCTCGTCGGCGCCACCAAGGCGACCGAGGCCGAGCCGGGCAGCATCCGCGGCGACTTCGCCACCATCACCACCGAGAACCTGGTCCACGCCAGCGACGGCCACGAGTCGGCCGCCCGCGAGATCGGGCTCTGGTTCCCTGGCCTGAGCTGACCGCCGGTCCGTCAGCCCAGGAGACCCAGGCGGCGACAGGCCGTGCGGGCCGCGCCGGCCGTGTAGAGCGACCCCGTCACCATCACGAGGTCGGCGTCGCCGGCCTCCTCGGCGCGGCGCCAGGCCCGCTCGACCGCGGCGTCGACCGAGGGCACGGCCTCGACGTCGACCTCGCGGTCGGCCACGACCTTGGCCAGCTCGGCCGCGGGTACCCCGCGGGCAGACGGCGGGGTCGTCGTCACCACGCGGTCGCCCGGCCGGACGCCGAGGGCATCGAGCATCTCGTCGAGGTCGCGGCCGCCCAACATGCCGAGCACCCAGTGGCGCGTGCCGCTCACGTCGAACTCGTCGGCCAGCGTGGCCGCCACGGTGGCCGCGCCGTCGGCGTTGTGCGCGCCGTCGAGGACGAGCAGCGGCGCCCGGTGCACCACCTCGAAGCGGCCGGGCAGCCGCAGGCCGGCGAACGCCTCGGCCACCACGTCACCGTGGAGCGCCCGTCCGAAGAACGCCTCGGTCGCCGCCAGCGCCACCGCCGCGTTGTCGGCCTGGTGGGCGCCGTGGACCGGCAGGAACACCGCCTCGTGCCGCCCGAACGGCGTGCGGATGTCGACGACGTGACCCCCGAGCGCCAGCCGGTCCGTCTCGACCCCGAAGTCGGTGTCGCGCACCCACAGCTCGGCCGGGCCCTCGGCCTCGAAGAACGGCCGCAGCGCGGGATCGGGCTCCCCCAGCACCAGGTGGCTGCCGGGCTTCACGATCCCCGCCTTCTCCTCGGCGATGCGGGCCCGCCAGTCCCCCACGCCGTCGGTGTGGTCGCGCGCGATGTTGGTCACCACCGCCACCTGCCCGTCGGCGACGTTGGTGGCGTCGTACCGCCCGAGCAGGCCGACCTCGACGACCGCGACGTCGACCGCCTCCTGGCTGAACCACGAGAAGGCGGTGGCGGTGAGCAGCTCGAAGTAGCGACGGCCGGTCGGCGAAGAACTCCAGCTCCTCGAGGGCGGCGATCTCGCTGACCACCCGGGCGAAGTCGTCGACGTCGATCGGCTCGGCGTTGCGGGAGATGCGCTCGGTCACGTGCTCGAGGTGCGGACTGGTGTAGGTCCCGATCGACAGCTCGTGGGCCGCCAGCAGCGCGGTCATCATCCGGGCGGTCGAACCCTTGCCGTTCGTGCCCGTGACGTGGAGGACCGGGTAGTCGCGTTGGGGGTCGCCGAGCACGCCGACGAGCTGCCGCATGCGCTCGAGCGACAGCCCCGCGACGTGGCCGGCCGAGATCCCGGTCGTCTTCTCGAGATCGATGTGGGCGTCGAGGTAGGCCCGGGCGTCGTCGAAGTCCAAGGAGGTCGGCCGACCCGCCGGCTACGAGGCGGCGCGGCGCGGGCGCTGCTGGCGCGTCGACTCGTTGCGGGGCACGAGCGTGGGGTTGACCCGGTCGAGCACGACGGCCCGGTCGATCACGCACTTGCCCACGTCGGTGCGGCTCGGCAGCTCGTACATGAGGTTGAGCAGCACCTCTTCGAGGATGGCCCGCAGCCCGCGGGCGCCCGTGCCGCGCAGCAGGGCCTGGTCGGCGACGGCCTCGAGCGCGTCGTCGGTGAACTCGAGCTCGACGTCCTCGAACTCGAAGATCTTGCGGTACTGCTTGACCAGGGCGTTCTTGGGCTCGACCAGGATGCGGATGAGCGCCTCGTTGTCGAGGTTCGACACCGCGCCGATGACCGGCAGGCGGCCGACGAACTCGGGGATGAGGCCGAACTTGAGCAGGTCCTCGGGCTGCACCTGCTCGAGCAGCCTGCCGAGGTCCTTGTCCTCGTAGCGCTGGACGTCGGCGCTGAAGCCGACGCCGCTGGTGCCGACCCGGCTCTCGATGATCTTCTCGAGCCCGGCGAACGCGCCACCGCAGATGAACAGGATGTTCGTCGTGTCGATCTGGATGAACTCCTGGTGCGGGTGCTTGCGCCCGCCCTGGGGCGGCACCGAGGCGGTGGTGCCCTCGAGGATCTTGAGCAGGGCCTGCTGCACGCCCTCGCCCGACACGTCACGCGTGATCGACGGGTTCTCGCTCTTGCGGGCGATCTTGTCGATCTCGTCGATGTAGATGATGCCGGTCTCGGCCTTCTTGACGTCGTAGTCGGCGGCCTGGATCAGCTTGAGCAGGATGTTCTCGACGTCCTCGCCGACGTAGCCCGCCTCGGTGAGGGCGGTGGCGTCGGCGATGGCGAACGGGACGTTGAGCATGCGGGCCAGGGTCTGGGCCAGCAGCGTCTTGCCGCAGCCGGTGGGCCCGATGAGCATGATGTTCGACTTGGCTCAGCTCGACGTCGCCCGTCGGGCGTGCCGCCGTACTGCACCCGCTTGTAGTGGTTGTAGACGGCGACCGACAGGATCTTCTTGGCGTGGTCCTGGCCGATGATGTAGTCGTTCAGGAACTCGAAGATCTCGGCGGGCTTGGGCAGCTCGTCGAAGCGCAGCTCGGTGGGCTCGGCCAGCTCCTCCTCGATGATCTCGTTGCAGAGGTCGATGCACTCGTCGCAGATGTAGACGCCGGGGCCGGCGATCAGCTTCTTGACCTGCTTCTGGGACTTGCCGCAGAACGAGCACTTGAGCAGCTCGCCGCCGTCTCCGAACTTGGCCACTGTTCGCTCCCCCGGTCGCCTCGTCAGCTCGCCCGCGTGATGGGGCCGGACAGATCGGCAGCCTGACGCGACGAGATCACCTCGTCGATGATGCCGTACTCCTTGGCCTCCTCGGCGCTCAGCACGAAGTCGCGGTCGGTGTCCTTGTCGATGCGCTCGACCGTCTGGCCGGTGTGGTGGGCCAGGATCTCGTCGAGCAGGTCCCGCATGCGCAGGATCTCCTTCGCGGCCAGCTCGATGTCGGTCGCCTGGCCGCCGGCCTGGCCCCACGGCTGGTGGAGCAGCACCCGGGTGTGGGGCAGGGCCAGCCGCTTGCCCGGCGCACCCGCGGCGAGCAGCACCGCGGCCGCCGAGGCCGCCTGCCCGAAGCAGATGGTGGTGATGTCGGGCTTGATGAACGGACATCGTGTCGTAGATGGCGAACAGCGCCGTGATGTCGCCACCGGGGCTGTTGATGTAGATGTTGATGTCCTTGTCGGGGTTCTCGGACTCGAGGTGGATGCAGCTGGGCGCAGACCAGGTTGGCGATCGTGTCGTCGATCGGCGTGCCCAGGAAGATGATGTGCTCCTTGAGCAGCCGGCTGTACAGGTCGTAGGCCCGCTCGCCGCGGTTGGTCTGCTCGACGACCGTCGGCACCAGGTAGTTGCGGATGACGTCGGTGTGGCGGCCGATCGCAGCCGAGGAGGCCGCGCCGGCCGAGGTTGCAAGGGGGTGCTGCAACGTGGGGTCGATCACCTGGCGTCGCTCTCCGTCTCGTCGGTCTCGTGTGTGTCGGTCTCGTCTTTGTCGGTCTCGTCGCCCTCGGCCTGCGCCGGGGAGACGCTGTCGGGGCTGACCTCGAGGTCGGCCCGGTCGATGGGCTGACCGTCCTCATCGACGATCTCGACCCGCTCGAGGAGCCAGTCGAGCGCCTTGCGCTTGCGGACGTCGGAGCGTACCGCCGAGAGGTTGCCGCTGCGTTCGAACTCGGCCCGCACCCGGGCGACCGGCTCGCCGACCCGCTCGGCCACCTCGGCCAGCTCGGCGTCGAGGTCGTCGTCGGTGCCTCGATGTCCTCGGCCTCGGCGACGGCCCGCAGCGCGAGGTCGACCTTGACCGAGGTCTCGGCGGCCTCCCGCAGCTCGGACGGAGCTCCTCGGAGGACTTGCCGGTGATGGCGAGCCACTGCTCGGGGGTGAGGCCCTGGGCCTGGAGCCGCATGGCCAGGTCCTGCGCCCGGTGGTTCATCTCGTGGGCCACGAGCGGCTCGGGCACCTCGTCCTCGACCAGCTCGGCGAGGGCCTCGCCGGTCGCCTCGCGCAGCGCGCCCTGGGCCTGGGCCTTGCGGACCACGGTGCCGCGGTCGCGGATCGACCCGCAGCTCGTCGACGGTGTCGAACTCGGAGACCTCGGTCGCCCACTCGTCGTCGACCTCGGGCAGCACGCGCTCCTGCACCTGCTTGACCAGCACCCGGAACTGGAGCTGGCGCTCCTCGTCGGGGTCGGGGTGGGTGGCGTCGAACTCGAGGATGTCGCCGACCTTGGCGCCGCGTGAGCTGCTCGTCGACCTCGGGGGTGATGGCGCTGGGCCGACCGTGTAGCCGTAGTCGTCGGCCGTCAGCCCGTCCTGCGCCTCGCCGTCGAGCGTGCCGGTGATGTCGATCGACCACGGCGTCCTCGGCCTGGGCGGCACGGTCGACGTCGGCGAAGCTCGGCCTGCACCTGGCGCAGGCGGTCGATCTGGGCGTCGATCTCGTCGTCGGTGGCCTCGGGGCGGGGGATCTCGACCCGCAGGCCGCCGTAGCCGGGCACCTCGATGACCGGCCGGATCTCGACGACGGCGTCGAAGGCGACCGCGCCCTCCTCCTGGCCGGCCGTGATGTCGATCTCGGGGGCGGCGATGACGTCGACGTCGTTGTCGGTGACGGCCTGCGCGTAGTACTCGGGCAGCGCGTCGTGCAGCGCCTGCTCGCGGCCGACCTCGGGCGCCGAGCCGGCCTCGAGCACCTTCCGGGGCGCCTTGCCGGGCCGGAACCCGGGGATGCGGACCTCGCGGGCGATCTTGCGGAACGCGTCGGTGATCGCCTTGTCGAACTCGTCCTCGTCGACCTCGACGGAGAGCTTGACCTTGTTGCCCTCGAGGGGCTCGACGGTGGTCTTCACAGAGGCGTGAGTGTAACGGGGGCATGTCCCAGCCCCGACAATGGTCGGCGACCTGCGACGGGACCGGGCTCCGGTACGCTCGGCGGGCGATACCTCCGGGGAGTGGCGCAGTGGAAGCGCACCTGCTTTGGGTGCAGGAGGTCGGGGGTTCAAGTCCCCCCTCCCCGACTCAGGTCCGCCCGTCCCCCGATCCGGCGGCGATGAGGTCGACCAGACCCGCGATGGCGGCCTCGGCGGTGGCGACCGGTGCCGCGGTCCAGAGGAGGTCGGCCACCTGGTCGGCATCGAGCGGCCACGGGCGCCCGTCGCCGTCGATCCACACGACCGAGCGGCCGCCCTCGCCGGGCGCCCACCGTTCGGTCTCCGTCCGCCCCGAGTACACGGTCCACCGTTGCTCGACGTCGTCGCGCCGGTTGTCGAGGAGCTTCGTGACCCGCCGGTCGATCGCGTGCAGCATGCGCCGTGAGAGACGCATCGTTCCTCTCCCCAGTTTCCGCCGTGCCCGAGGATATGTGGCCTGCGTGACACGCCGCGCCGGTACCACACCGCGTGGGTAGGGTCCCACCCGCGCCATCACCGTCCGCGCGCTGGTGCCATCGGCGCGGGTGCCGATCCGATCACCTGGAGGCCCGATGGATGACCACTCCGACCAGCGCCGCGAGGCCGAGGACGAGGCCGTCCACCACGTCGACGTCGTCGTGATCGGCGGCGGCCCCGTGGGCGAGAACGTGGCCGACCGGGTGGTGAAGGGTGGGCTCAGCGCCACGCTCGTCGAGGCACGACTGCTGGGCGGCGAGTGCTCGTACTACGCCTGCGTGCCCAGCAAGGCGCTGCTCCGGCCGGGCACGGCGCTCGACGGGGCCCGCACGGTCGACGGGGCGCGCCAGGCGGTCAGCGGCCCGCTGGACGCCGAGTCGGCGCTCGCCCGCCGCACGCGGCTGACCGACGGCTGGACCGACGACAGCCAGGCCGAGTGGCTGGCGGGCGCGAACATCGACCTGGCCCGCGGCCACGGTCGGCTCGCCGGCGAGCGCCAGGTGGTCGTCGACCTCACCGACGGCGGCACCGTGACCATCCGCGCCGAGCACGCCGTCGTGGTCGCCACCGGCACGTCACCGCTGGTGCCCCCGATCCCGGGGCTCGCCGAGGCGCGCGCCCTGGACCAACCGCGAGGCGACGAGCGCCGACGCCGCGCCCCGCCGCCTCGTCGTGCTCGGAGGCGGGCCGGTGGCGTGCGAGCTGGCCACCGCGTGGCGCT
This sequence comes from uncultured Acidimicrobiales bacterium, assembly GCA_963778415.1. Lineage (GTDB taxonomy): Bacteria > Actinomycetota > Acidimicrobiia > Acidimicrobiales > VFJN01 > ZC4RG19. The sequence goes on along the minus strand of CAVZUI010000005.1, from coordinate 322,402 downwards.
CGCTCGGCAGCGAGGAGGTCACGATCGTCGAGCGGAGCCCGCGGCTGCTCGGCCGGGTCGAGCCGTTCGCCGCCGCCGCGGTCGAGGCGGGTCTGACGTCCCAGGGCGTGGTGGTGTGGACCGGCGCCTCGGCCACCCGTGTCGAGCGCCCGACGCCAGGGGGCCCGGTCCGGGTGCACCTCGACGGCGCGGAGGGCGATCCCACGATCGAGGCCGACGAGCTCCTGGTGGCCGCCGGACGCACGCCGGCATCGACCGACATCGGCCTCGAGACGATCGGCCTCGACCCCGGCTCGTGGCTCGAGGTCGACGACACCGGCCTCGTCGGCGCCGTCGACGGCGGCTGGCTCTACGCGACCGGCGACATCACCCACGAGGTGCTGCTCACCCACGTCGGCAAGTACCAGGCCCGAGCGTGCGGCGATGCCATCGTCGCGAGGGTGCGGGGCGAGCTCGGCCCCGAGGCGGGCGACGCCGAGGCATGGGGGCCGTACGCGGCCACGGCCCGGCACGGCGCCGTGCCGCAGGTCGTCTACACGCGGCCCGAGGTGGCGGCCGTCGGGCTCACCGAGGCCCAGGCACGGGACGCGGGCCTGGACGTGCGCGTCGTGACGCGGCCCATCGACGTCGAGGGCGCCGTCCTCCACGCCGACGGCTACGAGGGAACCGCCCGGATCGTCGTCGACGAGGCCCGCGGGGTGATCGTCGGCGCCACGTTCGTCGGCCCCGACGTCGGCGAGCTCCTCCACGCCGCCACCATCGCAGTGGTGGGCGAGGTCCCGCTCGACCGCCTCTGGCACGCGGTCCCCGCCTTCCCGGCGGTCAGCGAGATCTGGCTGCGCCTGCTGGAGGACTACGGCCTGTAGCTCGGCGGGTTCCTGACCGTCGTCGACGTCCAGATGGTGATGCTGGTCGAGTACCTCCGTACGCATCCATGCGTGGACTGCGGTGAGGACGACGTGCTGGTGCTCGAGTTCGACCATCTGGAGGACAAGCTGTTCTCCATCGCCCGGGGCTTTCGCGACCGCCCGCTCCAGGCGTTGCTCGATGAGATGGCGAAGTGTGAGGTCGTCTGCGCAAACTGTCACCGGCGCCGGACCGCCGCCCGTGGCGGCTTCCTCCGTGCGGCGGTAGCTCAATGGCAGAGCCACGCCCTTCCAAGGCGTTGACGCGGGTTCGACTCCCGTCCGCCGCTCCACACTCCCTCGTTGGGCCTCGAAACCGGCGTTCCTCCCGCGGAATCGTGTCGGGGTTCCCGGCGTTGGCAGGGGCATGGCGACCGACCAGCGTGGACGAGTCAAGACCGAGCCCAGCGCCAAGCGGCTGCGGGCCTACCTCGGGGGCCGGGTGGTGCTCGACACGAGACACCCGCTGCTCGTGTGGGAGATCCCCTACTACCCCGCGTACTACGTCCCGTCCGCCGACGTGGTGGCCGAGCTGGAGCCGACCGGGAAGACCGAGCACTCCCCCAGCCGCGGCGAGGCCGAGGTGCTCACCCTTCGCATCGGCGACCGCGAGGCCGTCGGCGCCGTGCTGCGCTACCCCGACAGCCCGATCGAGGCGATCCGCGATCACGTGCGGGTCGAGTGGGACGCCATGGACGGGTGGTTCGAGGAGGACGAGGAGGTGTTCACGCACCCCCGCAGCCCGTACGCCCGCATCGACATCCTGCCGACGTCCCGCGAGGTCGTCGTCCGCCACGGGGACGTCGAGCTGGCCCGCTCGACCCGGGCTCACGCGCTGTTCGAGACCGGGCTGCCGACCCGCTGGTACGTGCCCCGGGTCGACGTGCGCATGGACCTGCTGCGCCCCTCCGACACCGTGACCCACTGCCCCTACAAGGGCGCGGCCTCCCACATGCACGCCGTCGTCGGCGACGACCGCATCGAGGACATGGCCTGGTCGTATCCCACGCCGCTCCCCGAGAGCGAGCGCATCGCCGGTCTCGTGTCGTTCTACGACGACCGGGTGACCGTCGAGGTCGACGGCGAGGTCCAGGGGACCCCTCCCGCCTGACGTGCCAGCCCACCACGGGCACGACGAGGGGGCCGGCCGCTCGTGCGGCCGGCCCCCTCCCAGGTCGCCGTGCGCGTGACCGTCAGGCCGCGGGCACCAGGTCGGCGAAGAGCACGAAGCCCGACCCGACCCGGCCGATCTCGACCATCGACAGGTCGAGGCCCGCGAACTGCGGCAGCGGGAAGCTGGGCAGCGTGTCCTGCACCGACGCGAACACCTGCGGAGACAGCTGCTGGAACACTCCGGTGATCAGCGGCTCGGGCAGGTTGAAGGTGTTCTTGGTGACCGTGGCCGACAGGTCCCCGGCCGCCGGTTGGGCGAACGAGAAGCCGAGACCGGTGTCGGTGAGCACGAGGCCCACGCCCGTGCGGAAGTCCAACACGAGCTCGAGCAGGACCGCATTGGTCTCGTCGGCCGTCTTGATGAGGGCCCGGTACCCGTGGAACCGCAGCTCGCCGGTCGCACCTCCGGGCCCCGGCGCCGGGGTCACGATCGGGGCGATCTCGGGTCGCAGCGTGATGACCACCGGCCGGTCCTGGGTGATGATCCCCCCGGCCCCGACGAGGTCGAACAGGGACCGCAAGGTCAGCGGCTGGCCCCCGAGGGACGTGACGTCGACGTTCAGCAGGCCACGCTCGGTCTCGGCCGCCAGGAGCTGGTTGAAGCCCGTCGCCGAGGCGCCGACGGCCACGTCGTAGCCGAGGCCACCCGGTGACGCCTGCGGCAAGGCGCCGAGGGCGTCACCCGGGAAGCCGACGCTGCCCGTCAGGTCGGGGGACTCGGGGGCCACGCCGAGCGACGAGAACGCCGCGGTGGCGCGCAGGTTGATGCCGTTCGGATCCTCGTTGGCGGCGGCGATGGTCGAGTCGAGGCGGATGCCCGAGCGCGGTGCCGATGTCGCCGGCGATGTTGATCTGCGACAGCGCCTGCTCGACCGCGTCGGCGACCGGCGAGTCGAGCGGGCCGGCACCGTCGGCGTCGCCGAGCAGCCGGGTCAGGTTCTGCTGCATGAGCGTCCGCACGTCGGGCAGGAACAGGCCCACGATCTGCTCGATCACCGGGATCGAGCAGATGCCCCCGACGAAGTCGTCGTTCACGTTGCCCAGCGTGACCACCGGCGTGGCACCGACGAGGTTGACGTCGAGGAGGCGGGGGTCGGTGGGACTCGGCTGCAGGGCGTAGTTCCCGTTGATCGTCACCGAGTCGGCGTCGATGACGAGGTCGCAGCTCGACGGGATCCCGATGATCTGGGCGTCGACGTCGACCGGGATGTGGAGGTCCGTCAGCGTGACCACCGCGTTCACGTTGTCCTGGTTGCTGTCGAGGTTGACGTTGAAGTCGGCGATCGTCGGCGCGGCCGCGGTCGAGGCCCGGGCGTGGAGCGTGCAGAAGATGACCTGGGTGATGCACTCGTCGAGGAAGACCGTCCCCGGCGGCGCGATCGCCCCTGTGTCGATGGTCGTCAGCGTCTTGACGACCGGCTCGATCTTGTCGAACGCGCGGTCGTTGAGGCGCAGGCCCACGGCGTCCGACAGCACGGCTCCGGCCGGCAGCACCTCGGCCGTGTCCCCGTCGCCGTAGACGACGGTGCGGCGCTCGCGGATCACGTCACCACGGGCGTAGCGCGCCTCGACGACGACAGAGGTGAACACGTCCTCACCGTCGAGCGGAACCTCGGCCGACCAGGCCTCGCCGTCGACGGTGGCGTTCACGCCGTTGACGGTCAGCGAGGTCAGGCTGTCGCCGGTTCCCACGTCGACCGTCCCGGTCATCGTCTGCGTCGGCGATGACGTGTACACGCCCCGCTGGTCGACCGACAGCCCGTTGCACGCCGCGACGACGGCCGCCACGAGCACGAGCGCGCCGAAGCGCCTCAGCTTGCCCTGTCCCACGATCCCCCCTTGGTCGCCTACCGTCCACCGGACGGACATCGGCCCCCGATGGCGACCCGAGCCCCTCCCAGCGGATGTGCGGCTGACCCTACCGTCGGTGAGCGACCCGAGCAACGGATCCGGGGCTCGGCGGCGGACTGCCGTCGGGCTCTCCGGATGGCCGCGTTCCCGGGACGATCAGCCGGGGGGCGAGGACGGCTCGGCGCCCACGCGATGGCTCGACGTCGGGTAGTCGTCGGCGCGCTCGGCCGTCCCGGGCACGTCGAAGTTCGTGCGCCACCCGATGCGGCCTCCGTCGGCCGCCTCGAGGGCGGAGCGCAGGACGCCCGACCACTCGGATGCCCACTCGCCGTCGCTGGCCACGGACTCGGCGCCGAGCGGCAGGCGGACGCAGGCCGGTCGACTCGTCGACCCCCTGGTGCAACAGGCCGATGCCCAGGTCGTCGTCGACCTCGTCGCACCAGTCGGTGAAGCGCTCCTCGTCGTCGTCGCTCGCCGACAGCCAGCCGACGCACCGGGCCGGACCGGCGGCCTCGCCCGGCTCGCGGCCGGCGTCGAACCCGGCGACGGCGGCGTCCAGCGTGGCGCCCGGCACGAGCTCGAAGTCGTCGTGGCCCGCGATGGTGAAGAACTCGATGCGAACGGCCACTGGGGCCTCCCTACTTTCCTGACTCGTCGATCATGACGCCGACGGCTCGGCCGGCTCGCCGGCCGCGGGCGGGGCGCCCTGCACCGTCAGACTGGTCCAGGCACCCATCAGGATGCGATCCCCGGGCGCCAGCCGGTGGGTCGCGCCGTCGGCCAACGGTTCCTCGGCGTCGTTGATCCACGTGCCGTTGGCGCTGTCGAGGTCGCTCACCGTCCACGTGGTGCCGTCGCGCTCGAAGGCGCACTGGTGGTGGCTGACGGCCGGGTCGGCCGCGCTGCCGGTCAGGGCCAGATCCACGTCGACCGCCGCCCCCGTCCGCACGCGGCCGAGCACCATCCGGTCGCCCGTCAGCTCGAACGACAGGGACGGGACCGCCACGGGGAACGGCGGGTCGCCCTCGCCGACCATGCGCTCCCAGTGGGCGCGGTCGGCCCCCAGCACCAGGCCGAGCGGTGGCGGGGCGGCGGGCGCGCCCTTCTCGACGTCGTAGCCGCACGACTCGCAGAACCGGCCGACAACGGGTTCGCCGCACCCCGGGCAGGCGGGAACGGCGGCCGCCTCGGGTTCGGCCTCGGCCTCGGCGACCGGCGCGGCGACCGGATCGGCGCCGGCGGCGCCGCCCTCCCCCGCCGCCTGGGCCGCCCCGATCGGCGCGCCGCACGTGTCGCAGTAGTCGTCGGTCGACGACTCGTGCCCGGCGGGGCAGGTCACGGTGGCCATCAGCCGCCCTCCCCGCCCTCGGGCTCCTTCTTCCCGAGCCGGACCGTCCGCGTCGAGCGGGTGTCGAGGGTCATCTCGGCGGCCTTCTCGGTGCCCTTCCGCAGGCGCACGGTCCCGTGCTCGGCGTCGTCGACGTCGACGACCTTCTGCAGCAGGCGCATCGTGTCCTCGTGGCCCGACGCCGCCGCCAGCTGCACGGCCCGCCCGAGCTTCACGGTGGCGGTGCGCTCGTCGCCGGCCTTGGCCGCGTGCAGGCCCTCCTGGATGGCGTCGGCCAGCTCGACCTGGCCGGTGTAGTGGGCGACGTGGCGGTCGATGCGGGTCGACTTCACGGTGTCGTCGGTCCAGACCGCCCGGATCAGCGCCTGCGTGGCGACCGTGCCGTCGGCGAGCACGAGGCTCACGCGCCCGGCCAGCATCTCCTCGCCCACGCCGCCGGCCTTCACCGTGATGCGCAGGTGGTAGTCGCGGGACTCACCCGGCGCCCATCCCCCGAGCAGGAAGTCGCGGGCCAGGGGGCCCGACGCCTCGCCCGTCGTGGTGAGGTCGAGCACCTCGGGAGCGACCTGGCGGACCGACTCGAGCGTCGCGCCCTGCGGCGTCCAGAGCCGCAGCTTCACGTCGGGCAGGCCGCGGGACTGACTGGAGCTGATCATCGCCCGGAAGTCGGCGGCCAGGTCCTCGGGGTCGGCCACGATGTCGACGGTGCCGAGCAGGGCGGTGGCGATGCCCCGCATCTCCTCGACCTCCCAGTCGACGCCCGACGCCGCGGCAGTCGCACTGGAACAGGCCCCGGCAGGCGGCGATCGCGGCCGCGAGCTCGTGGGGCTGCTGGTGCTCGTTGCGCCCGTCGGTGAGCAGGATGGCGTGGCGGGCGGGGGCCGTCGTGGTGGCGAACAGCGAGCGGGCCAGGTCGAGCCAGGTGCCGATGGCGGTGCCTCCCGCCGGCTCGGCGCTGGCCGATGGCCGCCTTGGCGCCCGCCCGGTCGTCGGCGTCGGCGACCGCGAACGAGCGGCCGTCCTGCGGCCAGAGCATCTTGGCCTCGTGGTCACCGGCGATCACCGCGAACGACACGCCGTCGTCGAGGCTGTCGACCGCGGCGGCCGCGGCGTCCTTGGCCGCCTCCATCTTCCGCCCCGAGCCCATCGAGCCGCTGGTGTCGAAGATGATGACCTCGGCCCGATCGCTCGCCGGCGTGGGTGCCGGCGCCCGCGGCCGGGTCACCGGCGGCGGTCACGGTCACGACGGCGTCGACGGTGTCGACCCCGGCCGCCAGGTACTCGTTCTGGAACGTCTCCGCCGTGAACGGGGCGGTCTCGGGACCGGTCGTCACACGTCCTCCTCGGACTCTGTGGTCGGGCTGCCGGGGTTCTGCCCGGAGCCGCCGCGGCACGGGCGCGAGGGCCACGCAGATGTTGTCGGCGCCGCCCTGCTCGTTGGCCCAGTCGACCAGGTGCGCGCACCCGGCCGCCAGGGGGATGTCCTCGCCCGGGCGGCGGCAGCGTGGCGGTCACCAGGCCGCCGAGGGCCTGGTCGGTCGGCGCGTAGTTCCACAGGCCGTCGCTGCACACGAGCACCATGTCACCGGCCGCCAGGGGCGCCGCGGACACGTGGACCTGGAGCGTCGTGGGCATCGGCGCCCAGCCACGCGGTGATGGCATGGCCGCCCGGCAGGTTCAGCGCCACGTCGACGGGCACGCCCTCGGCCACGGCGCGCGCCGCGACGCTGTCGTCGGTGGTGAGCTGCTCCACCGACCATGCCGGGGCGTCCTCCGCGCCCGGGCGCACGGCGAAGCCGCGGGCGTCGCCCACGTTCACCATGTGGACCTCGGACGGGGTGGTGACGGCGACCACGATCGTGCAGGCCGCGTGGCTGCCGTCGGCGGTCCAGGAGGGATCGGTGTCGTTCGGCACCGCGCTGGCGGCCGCATGCGCGTCGGACACGGCCGCCACGAGGTCCTCGGGCCCGGTGAAGGGCCGGCCTCCGAGGCGCGCCGCGGCCGCGTCGACCGCCGCCCGCGAGGCGAGGTGGGGGTTGGGACTGATCGACACGCCGTCGGACACGGCGAGCACCGGCCACCCCTCGGCGGTCACGGCCAGGGCGGCCGAGTCCTCGTTCCGGTGGTGCCGCCGGCCCCGGTGGGTCGCGTACGCCAACGTGTCCCCGTCGACGATCGTCACCGGCTCGAGGGCGCGGTGCCCGCAGGTGGTGCAGTACCCGTCGTCGCCGACCTCGCCGCCGCACTTCTCGCAGGTCACCGCCGAGATCGGAGGTGAACTCGAGGCTCGTGTCGAGTGTCGGATCGTCGGTCCCGCTCGTCGACGCCGCGGGCTCGGGGGTGGTGCCGTCGGCCGCCGCGCCGCAGGCCTCGCAGAAACGCGCCCCGGGAACGAGCGGCTCTCCGCACGCCGGGCACGGCACCGTCGGACTGGGCTCGGACGAGGAGGACGCGTCGGGTGGGGGCGAGGCCTCGGGTGGGGACGCCGGCTCGGGCTCGGGACTCACAGCAGGCTCCACGGCCGGACGCGGGCGGCGGCGTCGAGCAGCTCGTGCCGGCGGGCCGCGTCGGGCGTGGCGTCGGCCAGCTCGAGCAGGGCGCCCTCGGCCGCGGACCCCAGGTCGGAGCGCGTTCCGGTCACGCCGCCGACCGACGGGCCGATGCGCTCGCCCCGGGCCAGGGCGGCCAGGGCCGCCGAGTAGAGCGCGGCGGCCAGCTCGGCCTCGTCCCCCGCCCGCGGGCCCGACGCCGACGTGCGCACCCGCTCGCCCGCCACCCGGGCCGTCTCGTCGTCGTAGGGACCGACCTCCATCAGGCGGCAGGCGGCCGTGAGCGCCTCGGCGCGCAGCGGGTGGCTGGCCGGTACGGCGGTGTAGACGCGGGCGGCGTCGACCGGGCGGTCCAGCCGGGCGAGCACCCAGGCCAGGCCCGCGATGGCCGCCACCCAGCTCGGGTCGGTCACCGCCACCTGCTCGAAGAGGTCGGCGGCCTCCTCGAAGCGGGATGGATCGTCCGTTGTGGCGAGGGCCACGGCGAGCCCGAGGGCGCAGGCCGGCTCACCCGGCGCGGAGGCGTACGCGTCGGTGAGGAACCGCACGGCCCGGTCCGCGTCGCCGGCGGCGAGCGCCGACACGCCGAGCAGGTAGGAGCGGGTGTTGTCGAGCACCGCGGCGAACTCGCCCGCCTCGGGCGAGCTCGCGTCGAGCTGCCCGGCGACCGAGTCGGCCTCCGCAAAGTGCCCGAGCTCGCAGTGCGCCCGGGCGACGGCCGCGATGTCGGCCCAGCTCAGCTCCTCGTCCACCTGCACCATGCGGGCCACCGCCTCGGGGTCACCCTCGGCCACCCCGGCCACCCGGTTGGCGATGCGGGGGTGGTTCGGCATGAGCGGGCTGGGGAGCGCCTGCCAGCCCAGCGCGTCGAGTCGGGGACGCGGCGGGCTGTAGCGCGTGCTCGTCCGGGGCCGCGGCGTGCCGTCGACCGCCGCCGCCACCTGGCACAGCACGCCGTGCAGCGCGTCGGCCATCTCGTCCGCGTCGCGGAACCGCTCGGCGGGGTCGGGCGCGCAGGCCCTCTCGAGGAACCGCCACAGGCAGTCGTGCTCGACGAGGACCTCGTGCGCGGCCCGGTCGGGCAGGCGCTCGACGTCGCTGGTCGTCCAGCCCGGCCAGTCGAGGACCAGCACCGCCAGGGACCGGCCCACGGTGTAGAGGTCGCTGGCGACGGTGGGGCCGGTCTTCGGCACCTCGGGCGCCTGGTAGCCCACCGTGCCGAAGATGGCGGCGTCGGTGTCGTCCCAGCGGCGCACGCCGCCGAGGTCGATCAGCTGCACCGAGTCGCCCTCGTGGATGACGTTGTCGGGCTTGAAGTCGCAGTAGATGAGCCCGTGCTCGTGCAGGTAGCCGATGGCGGGCAGCACGGCGAGCATGTAGGCCGCAGCCTCGGTCACCGGCATCGGGCCCTCGCCGGCCTCGCGGCGACGCTTCGTGAGCTGCTTGAGGCTGGGCCCGCCGACGTACTCCATGACGATGTAGCCCTGGCCATCGTGCTGCACGAAGTTGTGGATGCCGACGATGGCGGGATGCCGCACCTCGGCCAGGAACCGCTGCTCGGCGACGGCCGCCTCGGCCGCGTCGGGGTCGGCGGTGTCGAGCAGGCCCTTGAGCACGCACCAGCGGCCCGACACGTTGCGGTCGCGGGCCAGGTAGATCCAGCCCATGCCCCCGTGGGCGAGGGCGCCGGCGACGTCGTACTGCCCGGCGACCAGGTCGCCGGCCTTGAGCTTGGCGGTGAAGTCGAAGCGGTCGCCGCAGTTGGGGCAGAACCCGGCGGTGCGACCCGGGCGCCCCGCCTGGCCGCGCCCCACGGGGCTGTCGCACCGGGTGCAGTAGCGGCGGTTCTCGGGGACGCTGGGGTCGGCCATGACGACCGTCGACGGGTCCGCGCTCGCCATCGGCGGGATCTCGATCACGCCCGCGCCCACACGGCTGCGGCGGGTCGTGCGGGTGCCCGTCTGGGCGCTGCCGGTCGTGAGGCGGGAGACGTCGACGCGGCCCGACGTGCGCCCGGTCACCGGGCCCGGCGCACCCGTCGCCACCGTGGCGGCACCGTTGCCCGTTGCGCCGGCCGCCGACTTGCTCGGCGCCATGCCGCACGTGTCGCAGTAGCCGTCGAGGATGTGCCCGGCGCAGCCGGGACGGCCGCACGGCGTGCCGTTGCTGGTGGTCATCGGTCCTCCTGCGGCGGCGACGTGAGAACGGCGGACAGCCGGGCGAGGGCCGCCTCGGCCGCGTCGAGATCGCACGGCGCCTGCCACAGCTCGTCCTGGGCGGTGGTCAGCGCCTCGGCGACGGCCGGGTGCTCGTCGAGCTTGCGGGCGCCCGCCTTGGCCCGGAGCGCGGTCCACAGGCCCTGGCCCTCCTCGCGGCGGCGCAACCCGGCGCGAGCGGGGCCGAGCAGAGCGTCGATCTCGGCCCGGCGGGTGTCGGCCGCCGCTCGCCACGCCCCCAGGTCGGCGGCGACGCGGGCCTTGTCGGCGTGAGGGACGGCGGCCCCGTCGGCGATGCGGTCGAGCCATGCACCGAGGGCGTCGAGGTCGGGCACCGGCGCGCCGGTACGGATGCCGACCACCCGCGTGGCCGCGTGGGCCAGCTCGTCGGCGGCCCCGTCGACGTCGGCGATCAGCGCAGCGAACGCGTCGCGGGCGGCGGCCAGATCGACGTCGAGGCGGGCCCCCGCCGCCTGCTGCGCGGCCCGCTTGCTCCCGCTGGCGGCGGCCGCCTGCTCGACGGCGGTGACGTCCGCCTCGGTGACCGCGAACGGGTCGGTGGCGACGAGCTCGGCGAGCGCGGCGGCGGTGCGCTCGGTGGGTCCGTCGCCCGAGGTGGAGGCGGCGGTGCGGGCGGCGCCCACCCGGGGGGCGAGCGAGCCCCACGCGGTCGCGAGGCGCCCGGCGACCTCGAGGGCGGCGTCGACGGCGGCGCTGGCCGCGGCGAGAGCGGTCGACGGATCGGCGGGGGCACCGCCGGGGCCGGGGACCTTCGAGGTGGTCAGCAGCGCCGCGGCCCGCGTGCGGGATCGGCCTCGACGTCGTCGAGCACCTCGGCCAGCACCCGGTAGGTCTCCCACGCGTGGGCGAGCCCGGCATCGGCGTCGGCCCACGCCGCGGCAGTGGCTCCGGTCAGCACGCCGGTGCGCGCCAGGGCGACGTCGGGCTGCGACTCGAGGTCGACGAGCCGGCTGCCGAGCGCCGTGTGGGCGCTCCTCCAGGCCTGGACGTGGGGGTCGGTCATGGCGGTCACGGGAGTGGGGTGGTCTCCGCCGCTAGGTCTCGTAGGCGGCGGGAGGTGGCTGGTCGGAGCCGGGCAACCCCGACAGGAACTCGTTGTACAGCTCAGTCCACCGACCGGACGAGCGCACCTGCTCGAGCGCGGCGTTCACGAACCGGACGTACTCGGGGTGGTCGGGCGGCAGGCCGATGCCGTAGGGCTCGGCGGCGAACGGATCGCCGACGATCTCGACGTTCGGATCCTGCGCCTTCATCCCGGCGAGGATCGTGTCGTCGGTGCTGATGCCGTCGACCTGTCCCTGCTGCAGGAGCACGAGGCAGTCTGCCTGGTCGGTGACCTCGACCACGATCGGGGTCGGCTCGGGCAGCGCCCGCATGTTCTCGGCGCTGGTGGAACCCGCGGCCGCGCACACGCGGCGGCCGGCGAGGTCGGCGATGCCCGACGCGTCGTCGTCGACGCGCACGAGCAGCTTCTGCGTGGATTCGAAGTACTGGCTCGAGAAGTCGATGCGGTCGTCGCGCACGCAGTTGATCGTGAAGGTGTCCACCACCATGTCGACCTGGCCCTCGGCCAGGACGTCGACGCGGGCGCTGTAGGGGATGGCGACGAGCTGGACGGCGTCGCGCGACCCGAGCAGCGCCAACGCCATCTCGCGGGCGATCTCGACGTCGAAACCCTCGAAGTCGCCGGACCGTGGGTTGACGCTGGAGAACAGGATGGTGGACGTGTCGACGCCCACGCGGAGCCGACCCCGGTCGCGGATCGTCTGCATGTAGGAACCGGCCGGGAAGGTGCGCGTCGCCAGGGCCTGGTCCGCGGCGGCGTCGGGGCGCAGGCTCTGCGTGACGTTGTCGGGGGTGCAGGTCGGGTCCTGCGCCTCGGCAGCCGGCGACGGAGGTTCGGTCGTCGTCGTCGTGGGCCCCGGCAGCGACTCGGGGACGTCGGCGGCGCAGGCGCCCGCGACGAGGGCCGAAGCGAGGGCGATCGCGGCCAGACCCGCGCCGGTGCCGACGGCCGCAGGTCGACGACGGGTCGGTGGCCGGCCTCACCGGTACCGCCGCCCGCGAGCCAGCGTGCCGGCCACGGCGAGCACGGCCGCCAGGACGCCCAGCGCCACCGGGAGCGCCGGATGGACGCCGGCGCTGGCCGCGGCGTCGAAGCGCTCCTCGAGGTCGGCCGTCTCGCGCTCGACCAGTCCCGCCGCCGACGCCGGGTCGGGCGGAGACGGCGGGGACAGGACGCCCGCCTCGTTCTCGACCTTCTGCCCGGTGGCGGCGATGTCGTAGGCGAGCGCCGAGCCGCCCGGTTCCAGCGACAGCGCCGTGACGGCGGCGGCCCGGTTGTCGCCGTCCTCGTCGGTCGCCCGCACGCCGTCCCGCACCACGGTCACGTAGTCGTCGATGCGCGTGCGGAGGTCGGACACCAGCGGCGCGTCGGGATCGCCGCCCGCCGCCTCGAGGCCGGCGAGCAGCTCGGTGGCCTGCGTGTCGAAATCGTCGTAGATGGCGGCACCGCTGCCACGGGCGGCGACGGCCGAGATCTCGGTGACGCGGAGGTTGGACAGCCCACTCGACGTCGAGTTGGCGGCGACGAAGGCGTCGATCTCGTCGCTGGCCGCCTGCCGCAGGTCGCTGGCCTGCGAGACGATGCCGTACAGCATGACCCCCAGCGCGGCGACGATCGCGACCAGCGACCCGACGAGGGCGGGATGGGCGATGACGCGGCGTGACCGACCGGCGACCAGCGCCGCGCAGCCCGCGAGGACGACCGCCGCGGCCACGAGGAGCAGCACGGCGAGGACGCTCATCGGCCCGCCCACGCTGTTGGACGCCTGGGCCACCCGCCGCTCACCCTCGCGTCGCAGGCGGTCGGCGCGGGGCACGAGGTCGTCGTTGGCCAGGTCACGGGCCTGGTTGAGGTACGCCGATCCGACCGGGTACCCGAGGCGGGAGTTCGCCCGCGAGGTCTCGACCAGCCCGGCGTAGGTGACGAGGCCGTTGGCCATCGCCCGGATGTCCTCCCGGTCCTCGGGTCGGGCCACCAGGCCCGCGTCGGTCAGCGCCCGCGACGCCTCGAGCAGGTCGGCGTCGTACTGCGCCCGGCTCTCGGTCGACTCGAGGCCAGCGGCGATCAAGGTGGCGGCCGCGGCGGCGTCGGCCGCCGCCAGGTTGGTGCGGAACTCGGTGACCGCGGTGGCGAGGTCGAGGCCCTGCTCTCGAGCGTCGTCGATGATGTTGGCGTTGCGATTCGCGACCCAGCCCGCGACCAGGCCGCTGAAGGCGAGCGCGGCGGCAGCCACGAGGGCCAGCGTCACGAACAGCTGTCGGGTGGGCAGCGGCACCCGCCAGGCCGTCCGCTCGACCTTGTCGAGCAGGCTCCCCGCCGGTGGCGCCGCCGGGGTGGCGGTCGACACGGCGGCCGACGGTAATCGCTCGGCGCCCCCACCCGCGCGCGCCGGGCCACGTCGGGCCGTGGCTGGCGGGCGAGCGGCGCGCCGCCGCAGCGCGCCGCTCGCCCGGGGAGATCAGCTGCCGTCGCCGGAGAGCTCGATGGCGTCTGCGGGGGCCTGGATCGAGATCGGCTCGCCGAAGTCGAAGAACCTGACCGAGATCGTCGCCGAGCTCACGGCCAGGGTGTCGGGGGGTCGGGGCAGTTCGTCGCTCGCGAACGAGAGGTCGACTCGGCGGACGAGCCCCTCGTCGTCCACCCAGACCTCCAGGTCGGTGGGCTCACCGAGCTGCCCCCAGCTCTCGCGGAGGACCTCGACGGGCGCGTCACCCGGTCGGGAGGCGCGGAGCCGGCGGGTCTCGACCCCGTCGACCGACCCGGTGCCGACGTCCTCGAACTCGCCGGCCGACCGGAGCTGGTCGAGCAGCGTCGCCGGGTCGGCCCGGAACGCATCGTCCGTGGTCCCGTCCATCCCGGGATCGTGGTACCAGCGGTACTCGTCGTCACCGTCGGCAGGCACGTAGAGGTAGAGCTCGCCGTCGACGCGCCGGTTGATCGGGTCGACATCGCCGGGGATGGCGTCGATGCCGTCGATCCGGTGTGTGAGGGTGACCGACGAGTCGTCGCCGGCGTACTCCCACATGTCGACGCTGTCCTGGACGAACGCCCGGTCGCCCTGCTCGTCGACGTACACCTCGACTGTCGTGACCTCCGCTCGGCCGGAGACGTCGAGCGTCTCGAGCGACCGGGCGAGGGCGGTGTCCACCGTCGTCGCCGGGGACGGCTCGGGCGACGGGACCAGAACGCTGGCTGCGGCGACCGCGACGGCCGCAGCCGCGGCGGCAGTGCCCGCCGCCATCAGGGCGCGCGGCGTCCGGCGACGGTGGGGACGGGGGGCGGTGACGACGTCGGGCACGTCGCCCGCGGTCTCGTGGGGTTCGATCGTCTGCATGGACAGGATCTCCTCGAGCAGGGCCTGTGCGGCCGGTGCGTGGGCCGAGACCTCCGCGTCGGGCAGGTCGTCGGGCCGGTGGCGCCGAAGGGTGTCGACCACGTCGTCACGCTCGGTCATCGGTCACCTCCCTCATCGGGGTCTCGCCACGGATCTGTCCGGCGCCGGTCGAACGTTTCGCCAGCTCCTCCGCCAGGCGCCGACGGGCCCGGTGCAGCCGGACCCGGAACGCTCCGGCGCTGCAGCCGAGGACCCTGCGTGCCTGGTCAGGGGTCAGGTCGTCCCACGCCACGAGGCGGAGCAGCTCCTGATCCGAGGGTGCGAGGGCCGCGAGGGCACGCACGACCGGCGCGATGTCCCCAGGCTCGGCGGGGGGCGGCGCGGCTGCGGGCAGCGGCAGCCGTCGCACGAGCGCGAGGTGGCGACGATCCCCTCGCCGCTGGTTCAGCCAGATGTTGCGGGCCACCGCGAGGAGCCAGGGCAGCGGGTCGTCGTCGGGGACGTCGTGCCGCCTGCGCCACGCGACCAGGAAGGTCTCGGCCACGATGTCGTCGGCCCGACCGCCGGTGACCCCGCGGTGGTGGACGTAGCGGCGCACGCGCGGGAAGGTCGCCTCGAACATCGCTCGGAACCGGGCCGCGTCGTCCATCCACCCCACCCCTGTCCGCCCCCACCGTGGCGTTACAGCCGGGCCGACGCGGTTGCGCGCCGCTCACGCGATGGCGCCCCCGGTAGGACTCGAACCCACGACCCGCTGCTTAGAAGGCAGCCGCTCTATCCACCTGAGCTACGGAGGCCTGGCGCGTCTCCACGGTACTGGCCGGAGCCGTCGGGGTTGACCTGTGCCGACGGGAGGCGGACGATGCCTTCGGGCCGAGGCGCCCAAGCCTCGGCGGGCAGGAGAGTCCCATGGCGAGGTACCTCTGGCAGGTGTCGTACACGGCCGACGGCGTGCGGGGGGTCCTCGGCGAAGGGGGCACAGGACGCCGCGCCGCGGTCGAGAAGCTCGTCGAG
This sequence comes from uncultured Acidimicrobiales bacterium, assembly GCA_963778415.1. GTDB lineage: Bacteria > Actinomycetota > Acidimicrobiia > Acidimicrobiales > VFJN01 > ZC4RG19. Next base: position 306,925 of record CAVZUI010000005.1, on the reverse strand, counting down.
GGCGTCGGCGGCCGCGTCGAGTCGTTCGACTTCGCCTTCGGTTCCGACGACGTCTTCGTCATCGCCGAGATCCCCGACAACGTGACCGCCGCCGCCATCGGGCTGACCGTCGCCGCAGCCGGCGCCGCGTCCATCAGGACCGTCGTGCTCATCTCCCCCGAGGACATCGACGCGGCCGCCCAGAAGACGATCGAGTACCGCGCTCCCGGCGGCTGACACACGCCGCGGCGATGTCCGGCGAGCGGGTACGGGTTGGCGGCGCACCACGGACGGTCGGTTACGCTGTCGTCTCCCATGGTGGCCGTAGCTCAGCCCGGTTAGAGCGCCAGGTTGTGGCCCTGGAGGTCGGGGGTTCGAGTCCCCTCGGTCACCCCAGGGGCTGGTGGTAACGTCACCGGCTCCGTGCCCCTCTAGCTCAATTGGCAGAGCAACGGACTCTTAATCCGCAGGTTCTGGGTTCGAGTCCCAGGGGGGGTACAGCGCAAGGCCCTGGTCAGCACGCCTGGCCGGGGCCTTCGTCGTTCTCCGACAGGGGTGACCTCCGCCGCAGCTGACACTCGATGTGTCTTCCCCCGGTTGTTGCACCTCTCCCTTGATCGTGGTCGGGCCAGCATCGAACCTCTGGCGTGCGCCGTCGAACAGGCGGCCGCCCGGGTCCGCTCGAGCCTGCCGCGTACCCCTTTCGGTGCCGCGGGCGACTACGTGGGCGAATCATGTCGGCTGGGATGACCGGATGGGGACGACGAATGCGGAAGTCGGTGCTGCGGGCTGCGGTCGCGCTCGGGCTGGTGGTGACGCTGGCGGGGTGCCAGCCCTGGGTGCAGTCGGGCGCCGGACAAGGGCGCACCGGCTGGGTGGAGTTCGAGGGGAGGCTGCGCAGCGACAACGTGCACCTGCTCGAGCTGACCTGGGAGGCCGCCACCTTCGGAACGAACGCGAACGCGCCGGTCATCGTCGACGGCGTCGTCTACATCACGACCGAATCCGGGCGGGTCGCCGCGTTCGACGCCGTCACCGGTGACACGGCGCTGGGAGCGCGACTTCTACGACGGCCGGGTCGGCGCAGCACCCCACTTCGGCGACCCGGCGTGGCACGCCGGCGAGCTGCTCGTGCCCGCGGGGTTCCAGGGCGCGGGCGGCCTGTTGCGGCTCGATGCAGCCGACGGCTCCACGGTCGGTGGCAGCCTGGACGGCGAGGCGACGATCGCTGTCAGCATGGCCGATGGTCAGGCCGCACCGCTGGCCGGCACGGTCTCCGCGTCCGGCGTCGGCCTCGCCCACATCGACTGGAAGTTCCGGCCGACGGCGGTGTTCGCTCCCGGGTTCGGCATCGGCCCCGACTTCGCCGTGGTGGGCGAGCGCGTGATGTGGTCCCAGGCCACGAGGGCCCAGGGCTTCTCGGCTGCCTGCCCGCCCAACCCGACGGCGCCCGGCTGCGGGCCCGACTGGTCCACCGATCTGGGTGCACACCCGAGCACGCCGGCCGCGGTCGGCGACGACGGGGTCGTCTACGCCGATGCCGGTGGCACGGTCACCGTGCTCGAGGCCGCCAGCGGCGCCATCCGTTGGACCGGCGCGCTCGGCGCGCCGGGCACCGCGCCTGCCGTGGCCGGCGACACGATCCTCGTCGCCACCAGCGACGGCCGGCTGGTGGCCTACGCCGCCGGGGGTTGCGGGGAGCCGACGTGCGAACCCCTGTGGCAGGGAACCCTCGGAAATGGCACGTCCATCGCCCCTGCCGTCGGCGGGGACGTGGCGTACGTCGCCACGTCCGGCCGAAAGATCGCCGCGTTCAGCCTCGACGGCTGCGGGGCGGACACCTGCGCACCGCTCACGACGGTGGGTCCCGTGTCGGCGGGAAACCTGCGGAGCCTCGCCGTCTCCGACGGTGTGCTGATCGCCAGCGCCGACGACGGCTGGATCTCCGCCTTCGGGCTGCCCGACCAGACCTGACGGCGTGGTGCCCCTTCGTCGAACCGCTCAGCCGGCGCCGTCCGGCGTCTCCGCCCGCGTCGTGATGCGGAAGACCGGCACGCGCGGGGCCACCGCGGCGAACTCCTCCAGGGGGCGTGGCGGTCGACCGGAACATGGGGACGGGCGCCCGGCGCCACCTGCAGGTAACGCCGGAGGATGGGCGGACGGCGCTCGACCGGGACCTCCTCGAGCACCACGGGCTCGCGCCGCCCGTGGCGCAGCACGGCGCGGCCGCCGTCGGCCCGCACGTTGCGCACCCAGGTCGCCCCGTCGCCGAGCATGGACACCAGGTAGCGCTCGCCCTCGTGGTCGGCGATGACGACCGGGAACGAGATCGTGCGGCCGCTGCGCCGTCCGCGCACCTCGAGCGTCCCGAGCCGCGCCGGCCAGATCCCGGTCGAGAACACGAGCGCCGACATACGGTTCTGCAGGCGGGCGAACCGGTTCGGGTGCCCGCCCCGGTACAGCCAGCGCAGGTAGTCGTGGTAGCGGCCACCGGGACCTGCCCGGCGGCTCTCCGTGCCGTCGTGGGTTGCGTCCATGGGTGCAGGCTCGCACCCGCCCGGGGCACGGCCCAGGGCGAAGGTCACACGCAGGCGGCCTTCCGGCCGAGGCCGTCCGACGCCGTGCCGGTGGCGCTCGGACGCCCTGGCCTCACGGTCCTCAGTGCGGTTGTTCGCGGTGCGCGTACCGCTGGGCGGGGTGGCGGCGATGACGTAGGGACCGGGTGACGAGATCGGGGAAGCGGTTGTGCGCTGGGGACTTCGGGCGGCTTCTGCTGCCGTGACGGGTGCAATGGTGGTCGCGCTTGGCGGGTGCGCACCGGGGACGACGACGCCGCCTCCGGGCTCGACGGCACCGTCGTGGCAGAGCGAGCTGGTCAGCGCCGCCGCGGGCGGTGGCGACAGCGGTGACCGCCAGTCGTACAACGCCGTGTTCAGCCCCGACGGGTCCATGGTGGCCTTCCAGACCGAGGCGTCGAACCTCGGGCCGGCCGATTCGAACCAGCTGCAGGACATCTACGTCCGCGACCTGCGCAACGGCGAGGTCACGCTCGTGTCGGTGCGGTCCGACGGGGCGAGCGGTGGCAACGCCTTCGCTCAGGAGCCGATCTTCAGCCCCGACGGGACGAAGATCATGTTCCTCACCACGGCGTCCGACCTCGGGCCGACGGACACCAACGACAGCGGCGACCTGTACGTCCGCGATCTGCTGTCGCACACCACGACGCTGGTATCGGTCGAACGCCTCCGGCACCGACAGCGGGAACGGATCCTCCTACTACGGGACGTTCAGCCCGGACAGCCAGAAGGTGGCGTTCCTCACCCGGGCCAACGACCTCGGTCCACCCGACGCCGGCGACTTCGAGGACGTCTACGTCCGCGATCTCGTCGGCCACACCACCACCCTGGTATCGGAGAACGGCGCCGGCACCGGGGGCGGCAACGAGCGGTCGACGACGCCGGTGTTCAGCCCCGACAGCACCAAGGTCGCGTTCGCGAGCAAGGCGTCGGACCTCGGAGCGATCGACACGCCGATCTGCCCGTTCGAGGGATCGAGCCGACCCACGTCGTGCACCGACATCTACCTCCGGGACCTGGTCACCGGGGAGACGCGCCTCGTGACGTCCAATCTCGCCGGCGACGACAGCGGCAACCAGGGCTCCTCCGGTGCGGCCTTCAGCCCCGACGGCGCGAGCCTCGCCTTCCAGAGCGGGGCGACGAACCTCGTCGCGACGGACACGTCGGGAGGCTCGAACATCTTCATGTGGGACCTCGCGACGGGCACGACGACCCTCGTGTCGCAGGACGTTGCGGGCACCGGTGCCTCGAACGGCGCCACGACCGGACCAGTGTTCGACGCCGACGGCACGAAGCTGGCCTTCATCAGCACAGCGTCGAACCTGGTGGAGCTCGACGCCAACGGGGCGAGCGACGTCTTCGTCCGCGACCTGGTGGCGGGCACGATCACCCTGGTCTCCCGCAACGCGGCCGGGACCGACAGCGCCAACGGGGCCTCCACCGGCGACCACCAGCTCGACCTCGGGTTCCACGGCGGCCGGATCGCCTTCATGAGCTGGGCGAGCGACTTCGGCCCGAACGACACCAACGGCGCCGCGGACATCTACGTCCACGACCTCGCCTCCGGCACCACGAGCCTGGTCACCGCCAACGCCGCCGGCACCGACGCCGCGAACGGCTCCGTCCGAGGAGATCGCGCTGAGCTCCGACGGCACCCGGGTCGCGTTCACCACCACCGGCAACGACCTGGGCTTCACCGACACCAACGACACTCGAGACGTGTACGTCGCCCGCTCACCCGAGAACTGACCAAGAACGGGACCCCGATCACCGCGCACAGAACAACGGAGCCGTCCTCGACAACGAACTGTGGCGGAGGTCACGGTCGTCGGGCGCTCCTTGCCAACGGCGCCACCGTCGCGCCCGGCTGCTCTGGTCGCCCCCGTAGATCTCCCCAGTCCTCTCCCCGCGACCGGCCCCAGAGTCGTCTTGGATCCGGGCTACCCATGGCCCTGGTGCCGAAGGCGCGCAGGTCACGTGTGACCACGATCTGGGGGACTGGCGAACCGTCCCCCAGTCGCTACAGCGGCTCGTCCGACAGCAGAGCGTGGCCTCGGACAGGTTTGACCTCCCAGAGTGGGCAATGCGCGCACCCCGCTCATGTGTCGGTTGACACATCGCGGGGTCCGGTGCAGGCTCGCTAGCGGATCGACCATCGCATCCACCAGGGGGACCATTCATGACTCGCTCGCCGCGCCGGCTCGTCTCCGTGCTGGCGGTCCTCGTCTTGCTCAGCGGTCTCGCGGCCGACGGCGCCAACGCCGCTCCCGCCGAGACCCAGCCGGCTGGCGACGACCAGCTGGACGCCTACACCGCGGTCGTCACGGCCGCCGAGATGCCCGCCATCGCCGAGCAGGGCATCGAGGTGAGCGGCCAGCGTCAGGTCGCGGACGGCGTCGAGGTCGACATGGTCCTCGACCAGGTGCAGGCCGAGCGGCTTCGGGGCCGGGGTGTCGACGTGAGGCTCACCCGGGTCCGGGGCGGCCAGACCGTCCAGGAGTTCGCGGCGGCACAGGCCGCCAACGGGTTCAACGTCTGGCGCTCGTACGACGAGTCCGGCGGCATCCGCGACCAGCTCTACGCCGCGGCCAGGAACAACCCTCAGCTGGTGAAGCTCGAGGTCCTCGGCCACACCGGCCAGGGTCGCGAGATCATCGCGGTCAAGCTGACCCAGGGTGCTCGCGGCACACCGGACGGCACGCGTCCCGCCGTCCTCTACAGCTCCACCCAGCACGCCCGCGAGTGGATCTCCACCGAGGTCAACCGGCGGCTGATGAACCACTTCATCGACGGGTGGCGGGCCAACGACCGCGACATCCGCAGGCTCCTGCAGACGACCGAGCTGTGGTTCGTCCTCGTGGCCAACCCCGACGGCTACCAGTACACGTTCGACCACGAGCGGCTCTGGCGGAAGAACCTCCGCGACAACAACGGAGACGGGCAGACCCAGGTCGGCGACGGCGTCGACCCCAACCGCAACTTCCCCAACCACTGGGGCTACGACGAGGAGGGGTCGTCGTCCATCCAGTCCAGTGACACCTACCGGGGCCCGGCGCCGATGTCGGAGCCGGAGACCCAGGCGATGGTCGGCCTGCTCGATCGCATCGGGTTCTCGTTCCAGGTCAACTACCACTCCAACGGCCAGTGGCTGCTCTACGCCGAGGGCTGGCAGACCAGCACGCCCACTGCAGACGACCCGATCTACTACGCGATGTCCGGCAACCTGGACGACCCGGCCATCGCCGATTTCCACCCGGGCCTGAGCTCGGACGTCCTCTACGTCACCAACGGCGAGACCACCGACTACGCGCACGCCGCGACCGGCGCGCTGGCGTGGACACCGGAGCTGTCCGCGGGGTGCGACGGGTGTGGCTTCGTCTTCCCCGACGACGACGCGCTGGTGCAGGAAGAGTTCGAGCGCAACCTGCCGTTCGCCATGTCGGCGGCCCGTTCGGCGGACGACCCCGCCAACCCCGAGACGGTCACGGGGATCACGACCAAGCCCTTCTACATCGACAGCGACGACCCCTACAAGAGCAGCAACCCGGGCACCCAGCTGAGCTTCACCAGGTCGTACGGCGACCCGCAGCCGGTCGCCGTGATCGCGAAGCGGAGCCTCGGTGAGGTGACGGTGAGCTACCGCATCAACGGCGGCGACGTGCAGTCGGCTCCCACGTCCGAGTGGGAGGGCGGGTCGAGGTACGACCCGGCGTCCGTCCACTACCACCAGATGCGTGGGGTGGTGACCGGTACCGACCCCGGTGACTCGGTCGAGGTCTGGTTCGAGGGTGGCGGCCAGCGAAGTGACTCGTTCACCTACGAGGCCGTGTCCGAGAGCGGCAACCGCACGCTCGTCGTGGCCGCCGAGGACTACACCGGCGCCTCGCCGGTGCAGGCACCCGGCGGCCCGCACCACGCCGACACGTACGTCGACGCCTTGGCCGCCAACGGCCAGCAGGCCGACGTCTACGACATCGACGCCGCCGGACGGATCGCCCCGGACGCCCTCGGGGTGCTCAGCCACTACGACGCGGTCGTCTGGGAGACGGGCGACGACCTGGTCACCCGCACCGCCGGCCGCGCCGGCGGCAACGCCGACCGGCTGGCACTCGACGAGCTGCTCGAGTTCCGCTCGTACATGAACGAAGGCGGCGAGGTGCTCTTCGCCGGCGACTCCGCCGGCCAGCAGTACACCAGGCCGCCGTGGGCAACCAGCTCTACGACCCCAAGGGCGAGATCGCCTGCAACCCGCTTCCCGCGGGGACGGACCCACGGCGCTGCCTGCCCCTGTGGGGCTCGTTCGGCGGCGGCGACACCACCAACGACGTGCTGCAGTACTACCTGGGTGGGTACGTCGCCGTGGCCAACGACGGTCTCGACGACCAAGGCGCGGCGTTCGACGCGGTCGGCGTCGACGACCCGTTCACGGGACTCACCTGGGGCCTCGACGATCCCGTCTTCGCGGGGAACACCGTCCGGAGGTCGTCGTTCCTGGCGACCAGCGGCATCCTGCCGGTCGACCAGTTCCCGCAGTTCGACAGCTCGGCCGCCGCCCGGTACGCCAAGCCGGGTGGTCCGTTCGATCCGCACACCGGGACCCAGTACGTCTACTCGCAGATCGCCGACGTCTCCTACAAGCGGCTGACGCGGGAGATCGCCGTTCCGGCGGCCGGTGGGTCGATGACGTTCTGGACGTCCTACGACACCGAGCCGGCGTGGGACCACCTGTTCGTGGAGGCCCGCACTCCCGGCGGTGACGACTGGACGACGCTGCCGGACGCCAACGGGAACACGACGACGGCGACCGGCGACAGCTGCCCCGCGGGCTGGGTCGAGCTGCACCCGCAGCTCGCGCACTACCAGACGTGGGACGGCGCCAACGCGTGCACCGGGACGGGGACCACCGGCGCCTGGAACGCCGCGAGCGGCAACTCGGCGGGTTGGCAGGAGTGGAGCATCGACCTGTCGGCGTACGCCGGCCAGACCGTCGAGATCTCCATCGCCTACGCCAGCGACTGGGCGGTGCAGGGCATCGGCGTCTTCGTCGACGACATCACGCTGCCCGGACGGCACCAGCACCTCGTTCGAGACCGGCCTGGACGGCTGGGCGATCTCCGGGGCCGAGGGCAGCGCACCCAACGTCAACAACTTCATCCGAACCGACGCATCGGGCTTCCCGGTCGGCAACGCGATCGCCACACCGCACTCGCTCCTGCTGGGGTTCGGGCTCGAGGGCGTCTCGACAGTGGACGAACGCAACGCAGTCATGGGCCGGGCGCTCGAGCACCTGCTGGATTAGTTGGTTCGGCCCGGTGGCCGGCCACGGTCAAGCCGTGGCCGGCCACCGGCGCGAGCGCATCACGACCCCGAGCCGACGTGGCGAAGGCGGAACGTGTCGCGCATCGAACCTGGGGTTGATCCGCAGGGTCCGGGGTTCGAGTTCCAGGGGTACAACGCAAGACCCCGGTCAGCGCGGGCTGACCGGGGCCCTGTTCGTTGTTGCCCTTGACCCGCCGGCTACAGCCCGAGGTCGTCCTTGGTCGCCGGCCACAGCTGGCCGATGGCGATGCCGACGAGAGCGCCGACCACCGCCCCCACGGCCGCTCCGACCAGGTACAGCTGGGTCGTGTCGGGAACGCCCAGCGAGTTGAGCGCAACCTCGCCGAACGCGTTTGTGCACGTCTTCTCGCCGAACGTGGTCTCGCAGCTGGTCGACCCGTTGAGCCAGGCGCCGACGAGCGCCCCGGCGACCGCCAGGATGCCGCCGACCTTCTGTGCCAGGTCCGTGATGATCTGCATTCCCCCGCTCCCGCGTCAGAACGCCGCGACGGGCGGGTTGCCCAGGCCGCTGTTCACAGTCGCCGTCATGGCGGCCTCGGCGCTGGTGATCGCCGCGGAGAGCTCGGCTGCCGGGTCACCGCCCTCGACCTGTGCCTTGAGCGTCTTGAGCTGCTCGTCTGCGTGTCGGGGGTCGAGCGGCCCGGGCCTCTCGATCGCTCCCGTCCGTCCGCTGACCGTGAGGAGAAGCTCATAGGTGAGCCCTCCGATCCCTCCGAGAACCGCCGCGAGCGCGAACAGCCACGCGTCGTCCCATCCGGTGTCGAGCACCATCGTCCCGCCTCCTTGTCAAAGTCCTGCCCAGGCAGATCGTACCGACGGGCGCAGCCCGGACGGCGGACCGCTCACGAGCGCATCACGACCCCGAGCCGACGTGGCGAAGGCCGAACCGTCCGCCTTCCTCCCTGGTTTCGCCGACCGGGCCGAGGTCGTCGACGGGGACTGGCCCGGACCACCGGACGGCTGCCTAGGCGACGGAGCTCGGCTCGGCAGTGCCGCCTGAGGTCGCGTCGGCTTTCGTGAAGAGGATCTCGCGGGCCTCTTCCGCGGCGCGGGTGATGCTCTCGCCGACGAAGTCGAGGAAGCGGGCGATGTTCTCGAGGCGGGCGGCGGCCGGGGTGTCGGGGCCGAGGATGCTGACGCCCTGCCGTGCGGTCTCGGCGAGCTGGGCGTTGTCCCGGGCGCTGCGGATCATCGACTGGTACCAGAGGTCGTCGTCGACGACGTAGCGCTCGCGGCGGCGTTCGTCGCGTTCCCGGCGGACGAGGTCCAGGCTCTCGAGGAACGTGATCGCTTTGGAGATGGACGCCGGGCTGACCTGGAGGCGCTGGGCGAGCTCGGAGGCGCTGAGGCTGCCGGCGTCGGTGGTGTAGAGGCAGACCAGCACCCGGGACATCATCTTGGGCAGGCCCGATTGCATGAGGATCGTGGTGAACGTCTCCTCGTACTCGCGCACGGCCTCGGCGTCGCGTCCGTGGACCTGCGGCGACGCCTGCGGACCTCGGGGCGCGGCCTGCCTGCGCCGGTGGGCGCGGCGTTCGGTGGCGCGGTGCGCCAGGTCGGCGCGGTAGGCGATCGGGCCGCCGTTCCGCATCACCTCACGCGTGATCGTCGAGGTGGGGCGGTCGAGACCTCTGGCGATCTCCGCGTAGGCGAGGCCGTCGGCCAGCCCCGACGCGATCTGCTGGCGTTCCTGCTGGGTGAGTCTGCCTCCCGGCATCGCGGTCTCCTTCGTGACCCTTGGGGTCTCCAACATAGCGTTCACTCCCATCTATTGCAACGGTCAGCGGCCGGCGTTGTTGCGTTAGATGCTCAGACATTGCAACGATTTCTAGCCTCTTGACCTGCGCAATATTGTGACTCGAGCGCAACGATCGTGTTGCCGGAATTGTCGAAAGCAACGTAGCGTTTCTGATATCAGAAACAACACGTCGAAGGAGAGTCCGATGCAGAAGTTCGACACCCCCGACCCGATCTCTGCCGTCCTCGACATCCCTGCGGGACGCATCCGGTTCATCGCCGCCGACCGGGCCGACACCACCGTCGAGGTCCTCCCCGCGAACGTCGCCAAGCGCCGCGATGTGAAGGTGGCCGAGCAGACCACGGTCGACTACCGCGACGGCGTCTTGCGGATCGATGCTCCGGCGGCGAGGAACCAGTACCTCGGCCCCTCCGGGTCCGTAGAGGTGACGGTCCAGCTGCCCACCGGTTCCCGCATCGAGGGGAAGGCGGCCTTCGCCGAGTTCCGGGGCGTCGGACGGTTCGGCGACGTCGCCCTCGAGGCGTACGGCGTGGTCAAGATCGACGAGGCCGCGAGCACCCGCCTCACCGCCTACGCCGGCGACGTCGAGGTCGGCCGCCTCGGCGGCCCCGCGGAGATCAGCACCCAACAGGGCGACATCCAGATCGACGAGGCCGTGCGCGGCACGGTCGTGCTGACCACCCAGATGGGCAATGTGACGGTCGGGGCCGCGGACGGCGTCTCCGCTTCCCTGGACGCCGGCGCCGGCTACGGCCGGATCCACAACGCGCTGAAGAACACCGACGGCGCCGCCGCCGGCCTGAACATCCACGCGACCACCGCCTACGGCGACATCGTCGCCCGCAGCCTCTGAGGAGCACCATCATGACCAACCTGGCCATCGCGGCGAACGGGCTGCGCAAGTCCTACGGCGACAAGGTCGTGCTCGACGGCGTCGACCTGGCCGTCCCCGAAGGAACGATCTTCTCCCTGCTCGGCCCGAACGGCGCCGGCAAGACCACCGCCGTGAAGATCCTCTCCACCCTCATCTCCGCCGACCCGGGCACCGGCGGCATCCACATCGGCGGCCACGACCTGGCCACCGACCCCCAGGCGGTGCGCGCCGCGATCGGTGTCACCGGCCAGTTCTCCGCCGTCGACAACCTGATCACCGGCGAGGAGAACATGCTCCTCATGGCGGACCTGCACCACCTCTCCCGCAGCGAGGGGCGGCGCACCGCCGCCGAGCTGCTGGAGCGCTTCGACCTGGTCGAGGCGGCGACGAAGCCCGCCTCCACCTACTCCGGCGGCATGAAGCGCCGCCTGGACATCGCCATGACGCTGGTCGGCAACCCGCGGATCATCTTCCTCGACGAGCCGACCACCGGCCTCGACCCGCGCTCCCGGCACAACATGTGGCAGATCATCCGCGAGCTGGTCGCCGACGGCGCCACCGTCTTCCTCACCACGCAGTACCTCGACGAGGCAGATGAGCTCGCCGACCGCATCGCCGTGCTCGACGACGGCAAGATCGCCGCGCAGGGCACCGCCGAGGAGCTGAAGCGGCTGATCCCCGGCGGACACGTGCGGCTGCGCTTCGCCGACCCGGCCGCCTACCAGAGCGCCGCCCTCGCCCTGCGCGAGGTCACCCGGGACGACGAGGCACTGGCGCTGCAGATCCCCAGCGACGGCAGCCAGCGCGACCTGCGCTCCATCCTCGACCGGCTGGACTCGGCCGGCATCGAGGCGGACGAGCTGACCGTGCACACCCCCGACCTCGACGACGTGTTCTTCGCCCTGACCGGCACCGCCGCGCAGCCCGCCCACTCCAGTCACCCACCCAGCCCAGCCAGCCCGAGGAGGCTGTCCGATGAGCTCCCTCTCCCTCGCCGTACGCGACTCGTCCACGATGGTGCGCCGCAACCTCCTGCACGCGCGGCGCTACCCGTCCCTCACCCTGAACCTGCTGCTCACCCCGATCATGTTGCTGTTGCTCTTCGTCTACATCTTCGGCGGCACGCTGAGCTCGGGCATCGGCGGCAGCCCGGACCGCTCCGCGTACATCGCGTATGTCGTCCCGGGCTTGCTGCTGATGACCATCGGCAGCACCGTGGTCGGAACCGCGGTGTCCGTCTCCAACGACATGACCGAGGGCATCATCGCCCGCTTCCGCACGATGGCGATCCACCGCCCGTCGGTGATCGTCGGGCACGTGGTCGGCAGCGTGCTGCAGTCGATCATGAGCGTGGTCCTCGTGGGCGCCGTCGCCGTGGCCATCGGCTTCCGGTCCACGGACGCGACCGCCCTGGAGTGGCTGGCGGCGCTCGGGCTGCTCGTGCTCTTCGCCATGGCGCTCACCTGGATCGCGGTCGGCATGGGCCTGGTCAGCCCGAACGCCGAGGCCGCCAGCAACAACGCGATGCCGCTGATCCTGCTGCCGCTCCTCTCCAGCGCCTTCATCCCGGTCGACATCCATGCCCGGCTGGTTCCAGCCGATCGCCGAGTACCAGCCGTTCACGCCCGCCATCGAAACCCTGCGCGGCCTGCTGCTCGGCAGCGAGATCGGCCACAACGGGTGGCTCGCCGTCGTCTGGTGCCTGGGTCTCGCGGTGCTCGGCTACGTCTGGTCGACCTCGACCTTCAACCGCGACCCGGAGTAGCCGCCCTGACAGCCTCCCTCCTTCCCGGCGCAACGCCTCGCGGGCACCTGCGCCGTCGGCCCGAGCGCCCTGGTGGTCCGAGTCATCGGACCATCAGCGCGCCGAGCAGATGGCGCTCCCGATCACCGACGTCACCTCGTCCGGGTGCGAGACCAACGTGAGGTGGGAACCGCCGGAGAACTCGGTGACGTGCGAGCCCGCCCGCTCGGCCATCGATCGCTCAGAGGCGGGCGTGATGATCTTGTCGCCGGTGCTGATGAAGTACCAGGACGGGATGGTCTTCCACGCCGCCTCCTGCGACGGCGTCATGAACGCGCTGGTCGAGGCCGCTCGCTGCGAGGCCCACAGACGGGTGGCGGTGTCCCGGGGCAGGTCCGACCCGAAGGACTCGACGAAGACGTCGTGCTTGAGGTAGAGGTCCATCGCGCCCGGCGGGACCGTCCCGATCGGCCACCATGTCGTAGAGGGACGAGGGATCTCCGCCGAGGACCGAGTCGGTGCCGCTGAGCTGGGCGGTGGTCTCACCGACGTCGGGCGCGGCCGCGTCGACGTAGACCAGCGCCTTCACCTGGGAGTTTCCCGCGGCGGCGTTCGTGATCACCGATCCGCCGTACGAGTGCCCGACGAGCACGATCGGACCGGAGATGGTCGTCAGGAACTCGGCGACGGACGCCGCGTCGGTGGTGAGATCCTCGAGGGGGTTGGCGATGGCGCGCACCTCGTAGCCCGAGCTCTGCAGCGAGGCCACCTCCCCGTCCCAGCTGGACGTGTCGGCCCACGCGCCGTGGACGAGCACCACGGTGGGCTTGGACGCTGCCTGCAGCTCGCAGGGCACCAGGTCCGGGGACGCGTCCGACGGGTCCGAGGAGTCGCAGGCCACCACCAACGCAGTCAGGAGCGCCACCAGCAGCAGACACCGACACCTGCCCCGTCCGCGCGGGACGCACACATCGTCCGTTGTGTCGTCCGTTGTCGTCTCCGCGCTCGACGCTCGCAGCGACATGAAGCCACTGTCCGCGTTCGGGGTCGAGGTGGCAAGCGCGTCGTCAGCACCAACGCCGTGTCGACCACGATGTGGGCACCGACACGAGGCTGCGATGAAGCGATACGGATGTCGCTGCGAGCGGGTGTGAGCGCCGATGTCTAGGACGGCCGCGGCGCTCGCCGGTGCCTGCGCTGGGCGAGCTCTTCGTCGTCGACCAGCGTGAGCATGGGCTTGCCCGGCTCGCACAGCATCGTCACGGTGAAGCGGCTCCGCACGTCATCGCGGTTGTTGCCGTCCTGGTAGTGGATCACATCGCCGCCGGGCTCCCAGAACGCCTCTCCGGTGCGGATCACACGTTCCGGCTCGCCTTCCAGCTCGAACAGCATCTCGCCTTCCAGCATGTAGCCGAAGACCGGGCCGGAATGCCGGTGTGGCGGGGTACCGGGGTCGCCGGGCGGGAACTCGAGGACCGCGGTCATCACCTCGGCCCCTTCGGGAATGAACGGAGGCGTCGTGTTCTGAAGCAGGGTGAACGCCGTCTGCCATGCGATGGATCGCGGCTCCTGCTGACTCGACGATGACGGGATGTTTCGCATCGCAAACGCCTCCTCGATGATCGGGGCCACCGCGGAATGCAGCGGCGAGGTCGGTGTTGCGGGCGGGTCCGGATCGGGTGGGAGGAGGTCCCGCCTGGTGATCAGCCGGGCCGCCCAGGCAGCTCGCTGGTGCTCACAGGACTCCTTGCGAGCTGCTGGCTGGCACCACCCACGATCGCGCCCCGCAGTCCCGATCGCCTCCGTGAGACACCCCGGTCGGGGTGGGACCATCAAGCGACGGGCCGTCTACGTGCCACCTGAACGTGGCTCGGTCGACGCTCCGCTCTAGCGTGAGCCTGTGCGCCACGCGAGGACGGCGGCCCTGGACGAGCTCGAGCCGCTGATCCTCCGGCTGCGCCAGGTCGACGGACTCGTCGAGCGGAAGCGCGGCGTCTTCTACCGGAAGTCGAAGGCCTTTCTGCACTTCCACGAGGACCCGTCGGGGCTGTACGCCGACGTGCGGCTCGCGGCCGACTTCGAGCGGTTCCGCGTCCAGACCCTCGCGGAGCAGGAGGCGCTGCTCGAGAAGGTCGACCGCTCAGTGGCCGAGCCGTCTGCGTAGCCGGTGACTCCGCCGAAGCCGGTGCGTCTACCTAGGGCGGGCTCGACGGATGAGAGGAACGCGAGCGAGGACGAGCGACATGACCGAGTCCCCGTGATCTGGCTCAGAGGTCAATTCGTTGGCCGAACTTGATCATGTTCCCGTCCGCGTCGAGCACCGCGAACTCCCGCAGACCCCACGGCTGATCCGTGAGAGGACCGTTGGGGTGGACGACACCGGCTGCGCTCATCTCCTCGTACAGCTGGTCCACACCGGTGACATCGATCCGGCACGAGGTTGCCTTGGGGATGTCTGCATCGCCGGTGAGCCAGAAGTGAATCTGGACGTCGTCACGAGCCACGATCGCGTAGTCGGGGTATCGGCCGAGCGTGGTGAAACCCAGCTTGTCCGCATAGAACCGCTGTGTCGCCTCGATGTCGAGCGACGCGAGGACAGGGACGGCACGCTGCAAAGCCGAGGGCGTCTGGTCGGTTGGCACGGAACTGACCTCCGGGGAGTCGAGAGTGCTTGCGATGTGGGCGAGGAGCCGGCGGCGTTCGGCGATCTCTGTATCGAGATCGCGGCTCCACGCGTCGATCTGCTCAGCGCACGGTGCGTCAAGGAAGACCGCGATCTCAGCGAGGGAGACACGCGCCCGTCGGAGCTGTCCGATTCTTCGAGCGACCGGGATCTGCGACGGACCGTAGTACCGGTACCCCGTGCTCTGGTCGACCTCGGCCGGCTCGAGCAGCCCTTGCGCCTGGTAGAGCCGAAGGGGCCCTCGCGCCTCAGGTCCGCAACACGCGACGATGCGGTGAGCGATCACCGTGCCGGCGTGCTGGGCTGGATGTTCTTGTTGTTGTGGAACACGTTCTCGGGGTCGTACTTGGCCTTCACCTCGGCGAGTCGCCGGTACGTGTCGTCGCCGTAGGCCTCGCGGACGCGGCTCGTGTCGTCGTCGGCATCGAGGAAGTTCACGTAGACGCCGGCGCGGTGGGGCTGCAGGGCGTCGAGGAACGCTCGGGTCCACGCGGTCTCGGCCGCCCCGACGGTGTCGTCCTCCTCGGGGAGCCAGGCTGCGTCGATGATGATGTTGTGGTCGACATCGCGCCCCGGGTAGGCCGTCGCGTCCCGCGGGACCCGGGCCACTGCGCCGCCGAGGTGGAACATCGCGGCGTACGACCTCGGGGAGGTGGCGCGGAAGGCGTGCGTGGCGACGATCTCGATGACCTCGTCGGAGAGGCCGGTGAGGTCCGTGGCCTTCCAGGAGTAGTGCCAGCCATGCGGGACGGTGTCGTCGATGGCGCTCTGTTGGTCGACGTACGGGGTGGGTCCGACCAGGTCCACGAGCGGGGTCCCGAACCGGCGGAGAGCACGGACGGCACGCTCACCGTCTTCGACGGACCCGGCGTAGCAGCTGCCCACGGCGATGGCCGGCCGGAAGTGGAGGTCCTCGTCGACACCCGGCAGCGGCGGGATCGTGCCGAGCCGGACGATGTTCCCGAGCTCGTCAGGTGCGTCGGTGAGGAACTCGCGGTAGAAGCGCAGGACGTCGGCGGTGTCGTCGGCCGCCCAGAACACCGGTCCGGCCATGACGGTGGGGCCGACCGGGTGCAGCGCGAACCGGAACGAGCTGACGACGCCGAAGTTCCCGCCTCCGCCTCGCAGGGCCCAGAACAGATCGGGGTGATCGCTGGCCGACGCCCCCACGATCTCGCCCTCGGCGGTGACCACCTCGGCGTGGACGAGGTTGTCGACGGTGAGCCCGTGCTTGCGCATGAGCCAGCCGAGGCCGCCACCCAGGCTGACGCCGCCGACGCCGGTGTGGCCCACGATGCCGCCCGTGGTCGCCAGGCCGTGCGCCTGCGTCTCGTGGTCGACATCTCCCCACAGGGCACCGCCCTGGACGAGGGCGGTGCGCTCGACGGGATCGACCGAGACGGCGCGCATCGCCGACAGGTCGATCACGATCCCGCCGTCGCACACGGCGGTGCCGGCGACGCCGTGACCCCCGCCGCGCACGGCGATCTCGAGATCGCGGTCGCGGGCGAAGCGCACCGCGGCGGCCACGTCGGCGGTGCCGCGGCAGCGGGCGATCAGCCGAGGTCGTCGGTCGACGGTGCCGTTCCACACGGCTCGGGCGTCGTCGTAGTCGTGGTGGCCGGGGACGATCACATCGCCCCGGAACCCAGCGACCTGCATCGTGGTCGGTGCTGACATCGTTCCTCCGTTGGTCGATGGGCTCATCGCGACATCGAGGCGCACCGGGAAGAAGTCAGCGATCTGGACTTCGAGGTAAGGAATCTGGACTTCACGACGATCGAGCGGCGCGGGACACTGCCTTCGTGAGGACCTACGGGCAGTACTGCCCGATCGCCCGCGGCGCGGAGATCTTCGCCGAGCGTTGGACGCCGCTGATCGTCCGCAACCTGCACCTGGGCTGTGAGACCTTCGGCGAGATCCTCGAAGGCGCGCCCGGGCTCTCCCGCACGCTCCTCACGCAGCGGCTCAAGCAGCTCGAACGCCTCGGCATCGTCGAGTCGGCACCGAAGGCGCAGGGGCGCGGGCACCGATACCAGCTCACGAGCTCGGGCCACGACCTGTTCAAGGTCTGCGAGAGCCTCGGCGAGTGGGGAGCACGTTGGCTCGAGATCGCCCCCGAGAACCTCGATCCGTTCGTGGTCCTGTGGTCGATCTGCAACGCGCTCCGTCGTGACCGACTCCCCGACCGGCGCGTGGTCGTCCGGTTCGACTTCACCGGCTTCCGCCCCCACGAGCGCTACTGGATGCTGCTCGCGCACGGAGAGGCCGAGATCTGCAGGACGTATCCCGGTCCCGAGGACCTCTACATCACCGCCGAGGCCGACGCGTTCGTGAAGTGGCACGTCGGACAGCTGTCGTGGGCGGAGGCCACCCGCGACTCCCGGATCCGGCTCCACGGTCCCTCATGGCTCGTGCGGGCCTTTCCGAGCTGGAACGGCCGCAGCATGTTCGTCCACATCAGGCCCGCTGCCGCGGCTGCCACCAGGCATTGACGCCGCGACGTGTCTCACAGCCCGGCCGTGCCCGGTGACACCCAGATCCTGGCTGACCTGGTCAGGGGGTGTCGGGAAAGGGGATCCAGAGGGCGACGAGCGCGCCGCCGGGGTCGGCGAGGGTGACCGCGGTGCCGGCAGGTCCGTCGGACCTGTCGGCGACGACGGTCGCGCCGAGTGCGACCGCCTTGTCGACCGCAGTGTCGAGGTCGTCGACCTGGACGTAGGGAACCCAGCGTCCCGCCGTGGCCTCGCCCGCCTCGATGACCGAGGCCCACGGCTGGTCGCCGTCGGTGATCCAGCCGTTGTAGGGGCCGGGACCGGTGTCGGGACCGATGGTCCAGCCGAGCACGGTGCCGTAGAACTCGCGCACGGTGTCGGCCTGGTCCGCCGTGGCGGTGACGTCGTACCAGACGAATGGTGAACCCATGTGCGTCCTCCCGTCGATGTGTCGGAGTTGCGAGCGTGCGGTCGGCGCTGGTGGTGTCGGCGTCCTGCCGATCAGCGGTGACCAAACCCGGCGCTCACTACATTCTTGATAGCGAGCACAGCGAAAGTTGTAGTCGCGAGTGCTATTGTTCGTCAAGACATGACTATCGATGGTGAAGTGAGGTGCGTCGGCCGTGAGTGAGGGCTACGAGCAGGGTTGCCCCGTGGCCGTGGCGTTGGACCTGATCGGCGACCGGTGGACCCTTCTGTTCCTGCGCGACCTCACCCACGCGCCGATGCGGTTCATCGACCTGCAGAACATCAACCCCAAGGTCTCCCCCAACCTGCTCACCAAGCGGCTCCGCTCCCTCCAGGCCGCCGGCATCGTCCGCCGACGCGAGCTGCCACCGCCCGCACGCGCGGTCGTCTACGAGCTCGATCCGCTCGCCCGCGAGATGCTGCTGCCCATCCTGAACGGGCTCGGCCGCTTCGGCGCCCACCTGTTCGAGAACGCCCCGACCGGTCCGACCGACGCCGTGGTGGCGCAGATGCGCCGCAACGGTCTCTGGGTCCTGGCCAAGGGCATCGACTTCGAAGCCACCTACCGCTTCCGCCTCGACCCCCACGACCTCGGACTGACCGTCGGGCCCACCGTCTTCGAACCCTCCCCCACCCCGCCCGACGACCCCGACGCCACCATCACCTCCGACTCGGTCACCCTGACCAACCTCTTCAACGCCGGCCTCACCCTGCACGAAGCCGAAGCCTCGGGCCGCCTCCACATCGGCGGCGACCGCCCCCTCGCCGTCACCCTCCTCGACAAGCTCACGCTCGGCACGCTGCAGGCGTGACGGACCGATCGGAAGCACGACCGATGGACCTGCCGGCCCCCACACCCGAGACCTCGTTCTTCTGGGACGTCGCCGAGCCCTTCCTCGACGACCCCGCCACGACCGTCGGCACCCTGATGAAGTTCCCGTGCCTCCGAGTCGACGGCCGCTTCTTCGCCACCTGCGACCACCGCACCGGCGACCTCATCGTGAAGCTCCCCCGCCGCCGCGTCGTCGAGCTCATCGGCGACGGCGACGCCGAGCCGTTCGCGCCCGCCGGCCGCACGTTCGAGGAGTGGGTGGCAGTCCCCCACCGCGACGAGCCCACCTGGCAGGCGCTGCTCGCCGAGGCACGCGCTCACGCAACGGGCGGGTGAGACACCGAGCCGCGGGTGACACCCGCGCCCCCGGGCGCAGGTGACCCACGGCCCAGACCTCCATGAGACCGCTTCTCGGCGATCCGATGTCACACTCGCCGCGTGCGATGCCTCTCATCTCTCGGGCGGCGACGTCCGCCGCATCCAGACCCGAGGGAGAACATCGATGGCCGAATACCTGCAGGTGTGGAAGGCCCGAGTCAATGAAGGCAGCGTCGGGCGACTGCTGGAGCTGCGACCGGCGGCGATCGCAGAGGCGCAACGTCTCTGCCCCGAACTGCTCGCAGCCGAGCTCGTCCACCTGGATGACGGCACGTGGCTCGACGTCTTGCGGTGGAGCTGCCCTGACGGAGAGGAGCGGTTGATGCTGCAGGCGGAGCAGTTCGACGCAGTCACGAAGATGCACGCGCTGCTCGAGGACGCGACGCAGCTCGCCCGGGGCGAGATCGTCGCCCCGTCGCTGCCTGGATGACGATGCCCCACGAGACCGGCGCAGTCGCCATCGACGAGCTCGCCCGCCAGGCCGCCGACGGTGACCGCGACGCGCTCGCGGCACTGGTGCGCGAGCTGCAGCACCCGATGTACCGGCTGGCGCTGCGGTTCCTGGGCGACCCCGACGACGCGCAGGACGCCTGCCAGGAGATCCTCATCCGCCTCGTCACCCGGCTCGGCACCTTCGAGGGCCGGTCGAAGTTCACGACCTGGGCCTACACCGTGGCCACGCGCAGCCTCCTGCGCACCCGCAAACGGGTCGTCGAGTCGTCGGTTCACAGCGCCGAGCGGTTTGCCGCGCTGCTCGACGCAGGGATGGGCGACATCGACACGACCATCGAGGAAACCGAGTACCGGCTGCTGTGCGAAGAGGTCCGCATCAGCTGCACCTACGGCATGCTCCTGTGTCTCTCACGAGGCCAGCGCGCCGCCTACCTGCTGGCCGACGTCGTCGGGCTCACCGACGTCGAGGGTGCCGAGATCCTCGAGTGCACCCGCGCAGCATTCCGCCAGCGCGTCGCCCGCGCCCGCCGCACGCTGCGCCAGGTGATCGACAACCGCTGCGGCTTGGTCGAGCCGTCCAACCCGTGCCGGTGCGGACGTCAGATCACCGCAAGCCGGACCGCCGGGATCCTGCAGCCGGACAACCTCCGGTTGGCCGAACACCCGAGGAACGAGGTGCGGCTCTGGATCGAACCGCTCGCCAAGCAACTCGACGACGTCATGGCCATCGGCGACCTCTACCGGTTCGACCGCTTCGCCGCGCCGGCCAGCCTGTGGGACGACCTCCAGCAGCGCTACCCCGAACTGCTCGCGGCCGGCGGGTCCGGCCAGCCGAGCTCAGATGTCGATCCGGGTGCCGAACACCACGAGCCCGGGTGGACCACGCCTACCTGTTGAGCGCCGACAGGTTGCGCTAGCAAGGGGGCACATGGACTACACGGGATTGGTCAAGAGCCTCGACCTGCCGCCCGGGTTCACGCCGCCGCGGGAGTTGGCCTACGAGGACGTCCGCGCCTACACGCTGACCCGAGACGACCTGGATGACGACGTGCGGGGCATCAACGCGAGCCTCGATCTGATCCGACGCACCCGGGGCGGGTGGCCCGACGCGGCGGTCACCGCCGAGGACAACTACGTCGACCTGGTGTGGCACGAGCTCGAGTTCCGCGAGGGCTACTCGTTCGCCTACGTCGTCCGCGGCGACGACGGCCGGTACCTCGGCTGCTGCTACCTGTACCCGATGGGCCGGCGGGTCGCGCTGACCGACGACCTCGTGCGGCACGACGTCGACGTGAGCTGGTGGGTCACCTCCGAGGCCTACGAGCGCGGCTACTACACCAAGCTCTACGACGCGCTCGCCGCGTGGGTCGAGACCGAGTTTCCCTTCGGCAACCCCTACTTCTCGAACGCGGAGATCCCCGGGGGGCGCTAGTCCAGCTTGACGGCCTCGACCTCGAGCTCGAGCTTGACCTTCTTGCCGATGACGAACCCGCCCGTCTCGAGGGCCTGGTTCCATGTCATGCCCCACTCCTCCCGGTCGATCTCGCCCGAGGCCGAGAAGGCGATCCGCTGGCCGCCCCACGGGTCGCCGCCGGCGCCCTCGAACGTCACGTCGAGCGTCACCGGGTTGGTCACGCCCCGCAGGGTCAGGTCGCCTTCGACGATCCAGGTCGTGCCGGAGCCCGAGACCCGGGTGTTGCGGAAGGACATCGTCGGGTGGTTCGGGACGTCGAAGAAGGTGTTCGTGCGGAGGTGCTCGTCCCGGTTCGGCTCATGGGTGTCGATCGACGCGACGTCCACGTCGACGGTGACCGTCGACTCCTCGGGGCGGTCGGCGATCTCGATGGCCCCGTCGAAGGTGCCGAAGCGGCCGCGGACCTTGGCGAGGCCGAGGTGGCGGACGACGAACTCGACGGCCGAGTGGGAGACGTCGAAGGCGTAGGTGCCCGGGACGGGCAGCTCGGCGCCGGCGACGGTACGGGTGAGGGGGGTCTGCGCCTGGGTGTCGGTCTCGGTCATGGTTCGCTCCTCGTGTCACATCGCTCTGGTCCGAGCGGTCACCGTGTTGACACATCAGGACCGAGCGTTGTGACACGGATGCCGACGCTCACCGCCATCTGTCTCCGTTCGCGTCGATGACGTTGATCTGGTCGTGGAGGTCGTGGATGACGGCCCGCACGTCCTCGTCGTCGCCGTGGTGGGTCGCGACGAGGCCGGAGATGTACTCCCGGGTCCAGTGGGTGATGTCGAGCCGGGTCTGTGCGTCGAGGTGCACGACGGGGCGCGCTCGCCGTTCGGTGAGGGCGGGGCGCCGATCCCCCGGCTCGGCCGCCTGGTGCGAGTCGATGAACTCGGCGGGCTCGAACCCGGTGGGTCCGAGATCCGGGTTGGGCAGGTACATCGTCATGTCCGGGTCACCCCCCGTCGGGGCGCGGTGCGGGTGACCGCGAGGACCACGTGGCCGTCGTACGCGATCGTCCCGACCACTCCCCAGTAGCCGGCGGTCAGCTCGATCGGCCCGATGTCGACGACGGCGTCCGGCCACGTCTGGGCGATGTCCGAAGCGATGGTCATGGTTCCTCCCTGGTGACGACACCATGGTCTCGCCTCCAGGCCCGGGTCGCCTCCGTCGAACACCCCAGTCCGCCTCGCGCCGGTCGGTCACTAGCCTGTGCGGACCGGCCCAGCGGTGTACGTCCGACGGTTCGTCAGAGCGGGGTGGTGGGCATGCCCGATCGTCACGCAGTGCCTCGATTGCGTGGCCGGCAGCAGGAGAGCGAGGCACTGGACCGGTTCCTGGCCGAGGTCCGTGCCGGCCGCAGCCAGGTGCTCGTGCTGCGCGGCGAGGCGGGCGTCGGCAAGTCCGTGCTGCTCGACCACCTCGAAGGGCGGGCGGCCGGGTGCCGGGTCGCACGGGCCGGAGGGATCGAATCCGAGATGGAGCTGGCCTTCGCCGGGTTGCACCAGCTCTGCGCACCGATGCTGGACGGTCTGGTCCGGCTGCCCGGTCCCCAGCGCGATGCCCTCGACACGGCGCTCGGCCTCGGGGCAGGTGCGGCGCCCGATCGCTTCCTCGTCGGTCTGGCCCTCCTGGGGCTGCTGTCCGAGGTGTCGGACGATCGACCCCTCGTCTGCCTCGTCGACGACGCCCAGTGGCTCGATCGGGCGTCGGCCCAGGTGCTCGCCTTCGCGGCCCGTCGCCTCCTGGCGGAACCGGTCGGCATGGTGTTCGTCGTGCGTGAGCCCAGCGAGGAGCACGATCTGGCGGGCCTGCCCGAGCTGGCCGTCCGCGGGTTGCGTGACGCCGATGCGCGTGCCCTCCTCGACTCGCTCACGCCGGGCGGGCTCGACCCTCGGGTGCGGGACCGGATCGTGGCCGAGACGGGCGGCAACCCGCTGGCGTTGCTCGAGCTCCCCCTGGCGTCGAGCCCCGGCGAGCTGGCCGGGGGGTTACGGGCGTCCCGACGCGACACCGCTGGCCAGCCGCATCGAGCAGATCTTCCTGCTGCGGCTCCAGTCCCTGCCGGTGCCGACGCAACGGCTGCTGCTCCTGGCGGCGGCCGAACCGCTGGGCGACGTGTCGTTGTTGCGGGACGCGGCCGAACGGACCGGCATCGGCCTCGACGCCGCGGTGCCGGCCGAGACCGCGGGACTGATCGAGATCGACGGCATGGTGCGCTTCCGCCATCCCCTGGTGCGGGCCGCGGCCTACCGGGCGGCCACCGCGCCCGATCGCCGGGAGGCACACCAGGCGTTGGCCCAGGCCACCGATCCCGCGACCGACCCCGATCGACGCGCCTGGCATCGCGCCAACGCGGCGATGATGCCCGAGGAGGATGTCGCAGGCGAGCTCGAGCGCTCGGCCGCCCGGGCAGCGGGCCGCGGCGGCGTGGCCGCGGCCGCGGCGTTCCTGGCGCGGGCGACCGAGCTCACCCCCGACCCGCATCGCAGGGGGCCGCGGGCGCTGGCCGCCGCCCAGGCGAAGCTGGATGCCGGGGCCCCGGACGAGGCGTCCGAGCTGCTCACGACCGCGGACACGTGCCCGCTCGACGAGCTCCAGCAGGCCAGGCTGGCCCGGCTGCGAGCCCAGGTCGCGTTCGCCCGCTCGCGCGGCAGCGACGCCCCGCCGTTGCTGCTCGACGCGGCGAGGAGCCTCGAGCACGTCGACGTCGAGCTGGCGCGTGAGACGCTGCTCGACGCGCTCGGGGCGGCGATCTTCGCCGGCCGCCTCGGCGACGGGCCCGGCATGGCCGAGATCGCGGACGCCGCCAGGGCGGCGCCCCCGGGACCGCAGCCGCCGCGGACGATCGACCTGCTCCTCGACGGCCTGGCATGTCGCTTCACCGAGGGCTACGTCGCCGCGGTCCCACCGCTCCGGCGGGCCCTCGAGGTCCTGCGGGAACAGGACGGCGCGGCCACCGACGATCTCCGCTGGCTGTGGCTGGCGTGCCGCATCGCGTCGGAGCTGTGGGACGACGACGCGTGGGATGACCTGTCCACCCGCCACGTCCGGATCGCACGCGAGACCGGTGCCCTCGCCGTCCTCCCCCTCGCCCTCACCTACCGCGCCGGAACCCGGGTGCACGCCGGGGACTTCGCGGGCGCGGATGCCCTGATCGAGGAGGCAGACGCGATCACGACATCGATCGGCACCGCGCCGCCCTCATGTACTCCACCATCGTGCTCACCGCCTGGCGAGGCCGCGAGGCCGACACCGCGCGGCTCATCGAGTTCGGGCTGCGGGACGCGACTCCCCGGGGCGAGGGCCGGGCCCTCTCCTGGGCCGAGTACGCCACCGCGCTGCTCCGCAACGGACTCGGCGACTACGACGCCGCGTACACCGCCGCCGACGCCGCGTGTGCGCACGACGACCTCGCCCTCGTCGCGTGGGCGATGGTCGAGCTCGTCGAGGCGGCGGCCCGCAGCGAGCGCCTCGACGCCGCCGCCGCCACGGTCGAGCGGCTCGCCGAGCGGACACGGGCCACCGGCACGGACTGGGCCCTCGGGATCGAGGCTCGATCCCGAGCCCTGGTGAGCGACGGCCCCGCCGCCGAAGCGCTCTACCAGGAGGCGATCGACCGACTCGGGCGCAGCCGCATCGCCGTCCACCTCGCCCGCGCCCACCTGGTCTACGGCGAGTGGCTCCGTCGCCAGCAGCGGCGCGTGGACGCCCGCGAGCAGCTACGGGCCGCCCACAACATGTTCGTGAGGTTCGGGGCCGACGCGTTCGCCGAGAGGGCCAGCCGGGAGCTCCAGGCCACGGGTGAGACGGTACGGAAGCGCAGGGAGGAGGACCGGGACGGCCTCACCGCCCAAGAGGCGCAGGTCGCACGGTTGGCGGCCGCGGGTCACACCAACCCCGAGATCGGCGCCCAGCTCTTCATCAGCCCCCGCACCGCGGAGTACCACCTACGAAAGGTGTTCACGAAGCTCGACATCAGCTCCCGCCGGCAGCTCCGGAGCCGCATGGAGCAGCTCGAACGGCGCACCGCCTGAGAGAGGCCTCCCCAGATCCGACCCACCGACCGGGATCCGGGCTGGGGACTTCCACGGATGCGAGCGCGGCCCCGCCGGAGGACGCTGTGACATGACCGATCCCAGACCCAGGGGAAGCCACCATGCCCGAACAGACCCCGACCGTCGTCCTCGTCCACGGCGCGTTCGCAGAGTCCGCCAGCTGGGGCGCGGTCGTCGAACAGCTGCAGTCCCGGGGTCTCCCGGTCGTGGCGGCGGCCAACCCCCTGCGCAGCGTGGCGGGTGACGCCGCCTACGTGCGCGACGTGATCGACGGGCTCGGCACGCCCGTCGTGCTCGTCGCCCACTCCTACGGGGGCATGGTCATCACCGAGGCGGCGGTCGGCAACGACGCCGTCGTCGGGCTCGTGTACGTCGCCGGGTTCGCACCCGACCACGGGGAGTCGGCGTTCCAGCTGTCGACGATGTTCCCCGGCAGCACCCTGGCCGACGCCCTCCTCGCCTACCCGGTCTCGTCGGGCGGGAACGAGTTCGCCATCCGGCAGGACGTGTTCCACCAGCAGTTCGCGGCGGACGTTCCGGCGGCGGAGGCCGCCGTGATGGGGGCGACGCAGCGCCCGGTCACCGAAGCCGCCCTGTCGGAGGGCCTGCCCGCCGACACACCGGCCTGGCGGCAGCTCCCGTCGTGGTTCGTGTTCGGCGACCAGGACATGAACATCCCGGTCGCGCTGCATCGGTTCATGGCCGACAGGGCCGGCGCCAAGGCCAGCCGGGAGCTGGCCGGAGCGTCGCACGCGCTGAGCGTGTCGGAGCCCGAGGCCGTCGCCGCGTCGATCCTCGAGGCCGTAGCCTCCCCCTGAGGACCGATGCACCCGCCAGCGCGAACCCGTCCGGTGCGTGACCTCGTCGAGCGGCGTGTCGACCCGGCCGTGGCCCACGAGGTCGCCGCCGCCTACCTCGACGCGCCCGGACGACGCGACCCGCTCGCCGCTGCGGCCTACGCCCGGCTCGTCGAGGAGTCGGACCGCCTCTTCGGGCAGATCACCTCGCCCCATCGGGCCGACGCGGTGCGTGTCGTGTTCACCACGTGTCAGACGCCGTACGACGACGCGCAGGAGCTGATCCGCTCGGTCAACGACGGTCGCGTGCTCGAGATCTCCACCGTGGCCACCGATGCGGCCCGGCGTCACCCGCTGATGGACAGCGGCATGGGCGGGGCCTACGACCGGTTCCGTGCCGTCCACGACGCAGTGGGCCATGCCCGCCTGCAGCTCGGCTTCGATCGAGACGGCGAGTTCTCGGTCTGGCTGTTCCAGGAGCGGTTCCACAGCCCGCTCGCCCGCCCGGCCCTCGCCACCGAGCTGCACGGCCAGCACAGCGTGCGCTGGACCACAGGCGAGGTCGCCGAGCCCAAGGCGGTCCTCCTCGATCCGGGGCTCCTGTCTCGAACCCGTGCCTCCCGGTCCCCCTCAGCCTCGGTTCGATCGGCCGGCTCAAACACTTCCACGAGCGGAACCCCCAGCCCGACACCACTGCGCCGACTTCAACTGGGACACGGACGCAGCCGCCCCGACCTTCGTCTCCGAAGCACCCGGCGACGAGATCAAGCGTGATCCGTCACGCCTCGCGATCTTCAAGGAGTACGTGCACAACATCACACGATGGCTCGCAGCCGGGAGCGAGCCGGCAGGTGAGCGGTCGACCGCGTCGGACGCGACCGATGGACGAGGGACGGCGCTGAGGCCTGCGGCCCCGGCCGAAGGCTGACGTCCGTCGAGGCGGTCCGGCCGCGGCAGACTCGGCGGCATGCGCCTGGGCGTCGCCCATCACCTCGGCTGGGCCGTGGCCGTCACGGCTCCGGCCGACCACAGGGTCGTGGACCGCCGGCGGATCGAGCTGATCGAGCCCGGCATGGCGGCCGCGCCGATCCACCACGAGGGCAAGCCCCTCGACGACGCCGCCACCGCGGTGTTGGTCGCGCAGGTGCGAGCGTCGGCGATGCGTGCGACGTCGGCGTCGCTGGACGAGCTCGCGGCGGCGCTGCCCGAGCCGATCGTGTCGATGTCGTTGCGCGCCTGGCCGCCGGACTTCCCCGACGACATCGCCGTGCAGCGGCGCGTGCCGTACGAGGCACGCGCCGACTCGGTCATGTACCGCCGGGTGCTGGCCGATCTCGCACGCGAGCGCGGCTGGGAGGTCCACCTCTTCGACGCCAAGGACGTCGAGGGCCGGGCGGCCCGCATCCTCGGCGAGCGGGCCGACCAGGTGCTGCACGGGCCTCGGACGACGTTGGGGCCACCCTGGGCCAAGGACCACCGGATGGCCCTCGCCGCGACGGTCGTCGCCGGCGGCGCTGTCGCGTGCAGGGCGGCGCCCCGCGGCGGCGCGCTCAGAACGAGGTGCGGTTGGCCGTCGGCATCTCGATGGAGATGCTCTGCCCCTCCCCCAGGTAGAAGAGGACTCCCGTGCGGAGGATCTCGTCGAAGGCCCAGGCGACGCTCGGTGACAGGGGCAGCAGGAGCGCGCCCTCCCGGATGGCCACGAAGCGCGGCCAGGCCCACGCGACGAGCCCGTCCCAGTACGGCTCTCGGGGGATCCCCAGCCCGTTGGTGATCTCGTCGCCGAGCATGTAGCGGGTCAGGGCGTGGAGCGGCGGACGCAGGATGCTGCGACCGTCGCCGTTGAGGTCGAGCTGGGCGATGTCGAGGAGGATGTCGGCCAGTGCGATCCCCTCGGGCGTGGGCCCCAGGATCGGCGTCAGGACCTGCGGCGGACTGGGCGTTGGCTTCGTCCCACGACGCAGGGATGTACTCGTCCAGGACGCCGAGCATGTGGGCCGACACCTGCCACAGGTGCAGGAACGCATCGGTCTCGGCCCGGGGCATGCGCAGCTGCCACCTGTTCAGCTGGCCCATGGCGAAGGTGGCCAGGCTGTGCCAGGTGACCATGATGTCGGCCTGGCTGATCGGGATCGGCTTCTGCCCACCGACCTCGGGCCAGTGCGGCGACTGCGGCAGCAGGTGCCGGACGGCCGCGTGCACCATCCGGGTCTTGACCGCGGTCACCACCATGTCGCCGCCGGGCTGGTAGGCGTTCAGGTCGCCGATGTCGTGCCCGAGCTTGCCCGTCTTGGTGATGCGGTCCCGCATGTCGGAGCCGCCCTTGGAGTAGTAGACGGCGCGGGCCTCGTTGGGGATCGCCGTGCTCATCATGCCGCTGCCGAACCCGTACAGGAGGCCGAGGTACAGGCCCCGCTTCTTGTAGAAGTCGCCCGCGGTCTGCAGCTTGCCGTGATCGACCCACGACGGCAGCTGTCGCGCCTGCTCGACGAAGTCGCGCACGTCGGCGGGGAGTCCGGTCGGCAGCGGTTGGGAGTTGTAGGTCCAGGTCCTCAAGAGCTCGTTGACCCGGGGCACGTCACCGCGCTCGAGCAGCGACGCGACGAGCGGATCGGCCTGCTCGTCCCACACCCAGCGCGGGTCGGCTCCCGCACCCTGCCCCCGCGACCGAGCCCGAGGGCTTCCACGTCCACAGCGACCGCGCGCCTGCCGGCGACGCCATCGCCAGCGCACCGGCGGCGCCCAGTGCGCCACCCCCGAGCAAGACCTTGCGCCTGCTGATCTCCATGGGCCCCTCTCCCTGTGCGCTGAGCACTGATACGATGCAACACGACATGCATCTCTGTATCAATGATCAGAACACAGGTGTGGTATACGTCACAAGCCCCTTGTGCCCGACCGTCCGCGAGGAAGCTGTGATGGTGGAACCTGCGTCGTCCCACACCACGACAGCGTCGGGCTCGGAGTCGGTCCTGGTGGACGCGCTGACCGCCGCCGTCGAAGGCGTGGTCGACAACGACGACGAGACCAGCACCCGCATCCTCGATGCGGCCTACGAGGTGTTCTGCCGCATCGGCGTCCAGCGGTCCACGATGGAGGACGTCGCCCGGCGTGCCGGCGTGTCACGGATCACGTCTACCGGCGGTTCGCGACCAAGGGCGCGCTGGTCGACCAGGTGATCCGTCGCGAGGTTCGCCGCTACTTCGACCAGTTCCTCATCGACATCGAACACGCCGAGACCGCCGCTGATCGGGTCGTGCTGGGCTTCGTGAGCGCGTTGCAGGCGTTCCGACGGAACCCGCTGATCGGTGGGCTGATGGCGGCCGACCCGGACGCGCTCGTCCCCTCCACCATCGGGGACGGCGGCCGCACGCTCGCCACCGTGCGGGCGTTCGTCGCGGGCCAGCTCCGCCGCGAGCAGGACGCGGGCAACGTGTCGAGCGACGTGAACGTCGACGTCGTCGCCGAGCTGATGGTCCGGGTGTGCAGCTCGTTCCTGGTCATCCCCAGCCACATCATCGACCTCGACGACGACGAGCAGCTGCGCGACGTGGCCCGACAGTTCCTCGTCCCGATGTTGGCCCCGACAGGCCCGTCGGGCTGACCAGAGCGCTCTCTCGGAACAGCACACGATCACAGCAGGGGGGATACGAATGGTGGGGAACGGGACGTCCACGGGGATGACGCGACGTCGGTTTCTGGGATACGCCGTGGCCGCTCCGACGCTGGCCGTGGGCGTGCGCATGGCCGACGCCGTCGTCGGGCGGGATGCACCCGCCGGTGCACAGGTGGCCGAGCTCGTCGACTTCACCGACGCGCTCACGCTCGCCGCCCTTCCCACCCAGCACCTGCTCGTGATCGAGGTGAGGGCCACCAACCGGGTGGTGGTGCGGCTCCCACGGGCCGAGGTGGGGCAGGGCATCACCACGGCGGTGGCCCAGATCGTCGCCGAGGAGCTCGACGCCCGGCTCGCCGACGTCGACGTGATGCTCGAGGACGCCCGACCCGAGCTGCTGTTCAACCAGCTCACCGGCGGCTCCAACACCGTCCACGCCCTGTACGGCCCGCTGCGGGCGGCGGCCGCCGGCGCCCGGGCCCGACTCGTCACCGCGGCGGCCGTGCGGTGGAGCACCCCCGCCGGGGAGCTGGTCGCAGTCGACACCACGGTCGTGGCCCCCGACGGGCGCACCGCCACGTACGGCGAGCTGTCGGCGGCGGCCGCGACCGTGACGGTCCCCGCCGTCCCACCCGTGCCCAAGGACCCCGACGACTTCGCCGTCGTCGGCCGGCCGACCACGCGGATCGACGCCCGCGACATCGTCACCGGGCGCGCCCGCTACACCCAGGACCTCACGGTTGCCGGGTGCCCTGCCGTGTGTCGTGGCCCGCCCGCCCACCCTCGGGGGGACGGTGCGCACCGTCGACGACGCGGCCGCCCGGTCGATGCCGGGTGTCGTGGCCGTCGCCCGCATCCCCAGCGGCGTGGCCGTGGTGGCCGGCTCGTTCGACCAGGCTCTGCGCGGCCCGCGACGCCCTTGTCGTCGACTGGCGGCCGGGACCCAGCGCCGGCCTGTCCGACGCCGACGTCTCGTCGCGGCTGGCGGCCGCGAACCCGCCGTTCCTCCTCCCGCCGCTGGGCGTCGCTGACCGTCGACCGCAGCTTCGAGTTCGCCTTCGTGCCGCACGCCCCGCTGGAGGTGCTCAACTGCGTCGCCGACGTGCGGGCCGATCGGGCCGAGCTGTGGTTGCCGTCGAAGAGCCCGATCGTCGCCGCCCAGTCCGTGGCCCTCGCGCTCGGCCTCCCGCCCGACCGGGTGACCCTGCACGTCGTCCGGGGCGGCGGCTCCTTCGGTCGGCGGCTGTTCTTCGACCCGGCCATCGAGGCGGCACTGGTGTCGCGGGCCGTGGGCCGGCCGGTCCGGCTCCTGTGGACCCGGGCCGACGACATGCACCACGGTCGCCTCCGACCCGCCAGCCACCACCGGGCACGGGCGACCCACCTGCTGGGCCAGGTGCTGAGCTACGACCACCGCATGGCATCGGTCGCGCTCGACGGCAGCCACGGCCTGGGCGAGCTCCTCACGGCGGTCGGCGCCCAGGCGCTCGGTGCCGTGGGGCCGGCCATGTTCCAGCTCAGCCAGATCGACCTCTACCACTTCGGCGCGCAGACCCGATCGCTGCGCGAGGTCGACCTCGCCTTCCCGACCGGGAGCTGGCGGTCGGTGTTCTCCGGCCAGGTGCGGACCGTCGACGAGGTCATGGTCGACGAGCTGGCCCGGGCCCTCGCGCCGTGACCCAGTGGCGTTCCGGCGGTCCCGGCTCCGGTCGGCCCGGCTGCGGGCGGTCCTCGACCAGGTGGTGGCGGCCGGGTCGTGGGGGCGACCCATGACGCCGGGCACCGCCCAGGGCATCGGGCTCCACGAGGAGTACAAGAGCGTCGTCGCGTTCCTGGTCGAGCTCGACGCCCGCGACCGCTCACGGCCGCGGGTGACACGGGCCGTGGCCGCCGTCGACGTCGGCCGGCCGATCAACCCGCGGGGCCTCGAGGCCCAGATGCAGGGCGCCCTCGTCGACGCCCTGTCGGTGACCCTGCGGGCGGGGGTGCACATCGACGGCGGGGCCGTGCGGGAGAGCAGCTACACCGACTTCCGCTACGCCCGCATGCGGGACACCCCGGTCGAGGTCGAGGTGCACGTGATGCCACCGACCGGCGAGCCCGGGGGCGCCGGCGAGCTCGGCGTGCCCGCCGCCAGCGCCGCCGTCGTCAACGCCTGGACGCGCGCCACCGGCGCGCTGCCCCGCCGCTTCCCGATCGTGCCCTGAGAGGAGCCGACCGTGCCGTCCTACAGCTTCGAGCTCAACGGCGAGACCGTGACCGTCGACGTGGCCGACGACGCCTCCCTGCTGTGGGTCCTGCGGGACACGCTCGGGGTCACCGGCCCGAAGTACGGCTGCGGGGTCGGGGTGTGCCGGGCCTGCACCAGCCACCTCGACGGCGCCGCCTTCCAGCCGTGCACCACGCCCGTCGCCGACTGCGCCGGCCGCGCCGTCACCACGATCGAGGGACTGGCCGACGGCGACACCCTCCACCGGGTGCAGCAGGCCTGGATCGACGAGGACGTCGCCCAGTGCGGCTATCTGCCAGCCGGGACAGATCATGGCCGCCGCCGCCCTGCTCGCCGAGAACCCGAACCCCACCGACGCCGACATCGACGCGCTCGAGAACGTCTGCCGCTGCGGCACCTACGTGCGCATCCGCCGAGCGATCCACCGCGCCGCCGGCTCGTGACGCGCCCGATCGGGCTGGCGCGGCGGGGTTGCCCGGGTCGCCCGTCCCCGCGGGCTCACACCACGGCGACGGCGTCGATCTCGACGAGGAACCCGGGGCCCAGGCCGGCGACGACGTGGACCGTGATGGCCGGCGGTGGGTCGGCCGGGTCCCACACCTGCTGGAAGGCGGCGACACCCTCGTCGAACGACGTGCCCCTCCGCCACGGCGATGGTCCAGTGCACGATGTTCGCCAGGCTCGCCCCCTCGCTCTCGAGGATGGTCGCGAGGTTGCGGAACGCCTGGCCGGCCTGCTCCCCGACCGTGGGACCGACGACCTCGCCGTCGGCGTCGACGCCGTTCTGCCCGCCGATGTAGATCGTCTTCGTCGGTTGCTCGACGACGACCGCCTGGCTGAAGGCCGGGCTGCGGTGAAGCCCCTCGGGGTTGATGTGCCGCGTGCTCATGTGTCGCCTCCGCTCTCGATGACCCAGTGCTCGTCGTGACACCAGTAATACTGGTACACGTGACACCGGTTATAGTGGATTCATGCGAGCGAGCGCAACCGGACGGGTGCTGACCGACCCCCGGGGAGGGTCGTTCCGCTTCGACGCCGGCGCCGTCTGCCTGGACTTCGCCCACACCGGCGGCGAGGGCCCGTACGCGGTGTTCGAGACCCTCCACGAGCCTGGTGACCTGGCTGAATGGCTCGCTCAGCCGCCGCTCGACGCGGTGTTGACCGTTCCCGTCACGGCCCGCGAGATGGTCGCGGCCAAGGCCCTCCGCCAGGCGATCTGGGACACCGCGCACGCCCGAGCGGCGCGGGTTGCGCTTCCCGCCGAGGCGGTGGCGACCATCAACCGGGCCGCGGCCGCCGCGCCGCTGGTCCCCGAGCTGGCCACCGGCGCCACGACCGCAGCGTGGGCGGCGCCGGTCGGGGCGACGCAGGCGCTGTCGACGCTGGCGCGGGAGATGATCGAGTTGCTCTCCGGGCCGCTCTCCCGGCGCATCCGCGAGTGCGCGAGCGACGACTGCCCGCTGGTGTTCGTGGACTCGTCCCGTCCCGGCGCTCGGCGCTGGTGCGCCATGGAGCGGTGCGGGAACCGCCACAAGCTCCGGGCGCTGCGGGCCCGGCGGGCCGTCGACGTCGGCTAGGTCAGGTGCTGCCGGGGGGATCGAGATCGATGCGGACCGGCGCGACGTCGGGTCGCTCTAGCGTGCGCGGCGTGGATGCGCGCTCCAGCGACTCGGACGACCCCGTCGTCGCCTCTGCCCGGGCGGGCGACGAGGAGGCGTTCGCCCGGCTCGTCGAGCGCCACCGCCGCGAGCTGCGGGTCCACTGCTATCGCATGGTCGGCTCGGTCGAGGAGGCCGAGGACCTGGTGCAGGAGACGTTCCTGCGGGCCTGGCGGCACATCGGCGGCTTCGAGGGCCGGTCCACGCTGCGGGCCTGGCTGTACCGCATCGCCACCAACGCCTGCCTGGACGCCCTCGACGGGCGGGCCCGGCGGGTGCTGCCGCAGGACCTCGAGCCGGCGACCACCGGAACGGACGCCGGCCCGGTCGAGATGGTCGCCCGGACCGACCTCCCGTGGCTGCAGCCGCTCCCCGACCGCCTGTGGGAGCCCGCGGCCGACGGGCAGGACGAACCCGAGGCCGTCGCCGTCACCCGCGAGACGATCGAGCTGGCGTTCATCGCCGCCCTCCAGCACCTGCCGCCCCGCCGGCGGGCCATCCTCGTCCTCCGGGACGTGCTCGGCTGGCCGGCACGCCAGACCGCCGAGCACCTGGGCGTCACCGAGGCGGCCGTGACGAGCGCGCTGCACCGGGCCCGGTCGACGCTCCGGGCGCGACTGCCCGACCGCCGGGCGGACTGGGCCGCCGCCACCGAGCCGACCGCCGACGAGCGAGCCGTTGTCCGCCGGTACATGGCGGCGCTCGAGCGGGCCGACCTGGCCGCCGTCGCCGACCTGCTCGCCGAGGACGTCCGGGCCGCCATGCCGCCGTGGACCCTCTGGCTCGCCGGCCGCCCCGCCGTGATGGCGGCCCTGACCGAGAGCTGGGACCCCGGCTCGCCCGACTACGTCGGCCGGTTCCGCAGTCTGGCCACGCGGGCCAACGCGCAGCCGGCGGTGGCGACCTACCGGCGAGCTCCGGGGGACCACGCATCCGGCCACCAGGCGTTCGCCGTCGGGGTCCTGCGGATCGACGACGGCCGCATCGCCGAGATGGTCGCCTTCCACGACACCACGCTGTTCCCTGCGTTCGGCCTGCCGGAGACCCTGACGGACGAACCGACCGACGAGGGGTGAACACTTTTCCGTCGGGCCACCGTCACAACACGGGTCGCAACCCCTGACCCGGAGGCACCATGGCCAAGCTCACCTACACCGCGATCACGTCCCTCGACGGCTTCATCGAGGACGAGGAGGGCAGCTTCGGCTGGGCCGAGCCCGACCCCGAGGTGCACGCGTTCGTCAACGACCTCGCGCGACCTGTCGGTACCGAGCTCTACGGCCGGCGCATGTACGAGACGATGGCCGTCTGGCAGACGATCGGCGACGAGCCCGGGCTACCGGCCGTCGAGGCGGACTTCGCCGAGGTGTGGCGGGCCCTGGACAAGGTCGTGTACTCCCGCACGCTGGACGCCGTGTGGACGCCTCGCACCCGGCTCGAGCGCGAGTTCGACCCCGAGGCGATCCGACGCATGAAGGAGGCCGCCGACCGCGAGATCAGCGTGAGCGGCCCCGACCTCGCGCAGCATGCCTTCCGGGCCGGGCTCGTGGACGAGGTCCACCTGTTCGTGTTCCCGATCGTCGTGGGCGGCGGCAAGCCGGGCCTGCCCCGGGACGTCCGGATGGACCTCGAGCTCCTCGGCGAGCGGCGCTTCGCCAACGGCGTGGTGCACCTGCACCACCGCACACGGTGACCTCGGCGTCCGGGTCCGGCGACCCGACTCGCGGCTCGGCTGCCGTCAGCCCTCGTCCTCGGCCAGGAAGGCGTCGACCTCCTCGAGGAAGCGCCCCCACGCCTGCTCGTCCGGGCGCAACAGGTGGTTCCGGCTGTCGAGCGGCACCAGGCGGCTACCGGCGATGAGCGCGGCCAGCTGTCGAGCCTGCTCGAACGGCACCCGGAGCTCGTCGCGGGCGTGGAGGATCAGCGTCGGCACCTCGATCCGACGCGTGGCCTCGGTCACGTCGATCTCGGCCCACGTCGCCAGCAAGCGGGCGGCGTTCTCGGCCGGCGTGGTGCGGCGCAGCAGCTCGGCGAAGGCGTCCCACAGCTCGGGGGAGGCGTCGGGGATGAACGACGACGTGAAGAAGCGGCGGAACGTCGGGTCGTCGCGGCCCCAGCCCACGCGGGCGATCTCGACCTGGAGGTCGGCCTCGCGGCGCTCCTCATCGGTGCGAGCACGCCGACGCCGGCCCTGCGCGTAGGAGCCGATGATGACGAGCCGGCTCACGCGCTCGGGGTGCCGGTCGGCGTAGGCGATGGCGACCGGCCCACCCTGCGACACGCCGAGCAACGGGAACCGCTCGAGCCCGAGGTCGTCCACCACCGTCTCGAGGTCGTGGACGAAGGCGTCGACCGACCACTCCGCGATGTCGTGATCCGAGAGCCCGCACCCCCGCTCGTCGTAGCGCACCAGCGTCCGGCCGTCGGCGAGCCCCTCGAGCCAGTGGCGCCACACCGGGCTGTGCCAGTCGTAGTCGAGGTGCGTGATCCAGTGGGCGGCGCGGACGAGCGGCGGGCCGTGGCCGACCGTGGCGTACCCGAGCCGCACTCCGTCCGAGGTGGTGCAGAAGCGGATCACCTGATCCGGTGGGGGCGCTCCGTCTCCCAGCCGTGACCTGGGCTCGCCGGCCGCGACCCGCACGTCGGCGACGAACCGGTAGCCACGCCCGTGGACGGTGCGGATGACCTTCTGGGCTGATCCGTCGTCGCCCACGGCCTGGCGAGCCGCCTTGATGCGACTGCTGAGGGCCGACTCGCCCACGAACCGGTCGCCCCAGACGGTGTCGAGCAGCTCGGTCTTGGGGACGACCCGGTGGCGGTTGGCGAGGAGGAGCGCCAGCACGTCGAACACCTGGGGTTCGACGTGGACCGGCTCGCCCGCACGGCACAGCTCGTAGCGGTCGGTGTCGAGTACGACGTCGCCGAACACATGACGCACGGCAGGCATGGTGCCACCTGCGGCGGTCGACGACCCGCGGGGCCTCGACCCGGCCGCTCGGCGAGCGGGGACGACGCGGCGACGGTCACCCCACGACGGCCGACAGGATCCACAGTGCGGGCATGCCCGCGAGCAGGGCAGCGTGCGCCGACCCGGTCCACCGGACGGCGACGACGGCCGTGGCCACGGCGCCGACCGGCGCCAGCGACGCGGCGTCCGACGTGACCTGCCCGGCGAGCCCTGCCGCCGCCAGGGCGGCGAACGCCGCCGGCACGGCGAAGCGCGTCGCCCGCCCCAGCACGGGAGGAAGGGCGGTGCGGGCGGCCAGGGCGATCATGCTGATCCGGAGCAGGTAGGTGCCGACCCCCGCCGCGGCGATCACGAGCCAGGCGTTCATCGGTCGCTCCCCTGGGTGAGGAGCCCGGCTGCGACGCCGGCGGCGATGGCCAGCATGACGCCCGAGTGCATCGGAGCGGAGACGGCACCGACGGCGATCGCCACGGCGACCGCCACCGCCCGGCGCGTGGCGCGGTCGTCGAGCCGGGCGGCCACCTCCCCCGCCAGGAACAGGGGGATGACGAAGTCGAGCCGCAAGGCGGCGGGAAGCCGAGTCCCCGCTGTCGCTCCGACCCCGATGGCGACGAGCCACACCACCCACAGGAGCGCGGCGCCCCCGATGTAGTGGAGGTGACCGCGGCGGCGGTCGGTCGCGTGGTCGTAGCCGTCGACCCCGACGGCCACCGACGGGTCGACCAGCAGGTAGGCGGCGAGCGCCCGAAACCAGCGCGGGGTGCCCTGCCAGTGCTCGGCCATGGTCGCCGAGTAGAGGACGAGCCGGAGGTTGATGACGAGGGCCGTGGCCAGCACGACCAGGGGGGCGGCGCCGGCGTCGAGCAGCTCGATCGTCGCCACCTGGGCGCTCCCGGAGTACACGAGTGGCGCGGTGAGCCAGCCGGCCGCCGTCGGGATGTCGGCACGCGCCGCGCTCACGCCGATGACGAGCCCGTAGGGCACGATGCCCACGAGCCACGGCGCCATCGCCCGTGCGCCGGCGAGCAGGTCGCGCACCGGGCTGCCGGGCGTCGGACCGGCTGGCGGCGGCACCGCCCGCCGCTCCAGGGCCACGGGACCACCCGCCACGTCGGCGTCCGACCTTCTCATGGGCATCAGCGTGCGGGAAGGACCGCCCACACGCTTGAAGACGCCGTGGGGAGGCCGTGGAGATCCGTGACGGCGCCGGTGGGGTCGGGGGGTGACCTCCCCGGACTCTCCCGACTCTCTCCAAGCTTGCGCATGGGGGGCGGCAGACGATCGGGGCATCGATCCTCGTCCCTGAGAGGGCAGTCATGCTCACCGACACCGAACCCACGAGCCATGCCGTCGCCAGCGGCCGCCGTTCGAGCGGTCCCGCCGTCGAGGTGTTCGACGTCGCCCAGGTCACGCACGGTCGCACCACGCTGCGCGACGTCTCCTTCTCGGTGGCGCCGGGCGAGGTCGTCGCGATCGTCGGGGGCAGCGGCGCAGGCAAGACGACGCTGCTGGAGACGATGGTCGGCATCCGGCAGCCGGCCGCGGGCGAAGTCCGCATCGCGGGCGTGACGGGGCGTTCGGACGTCGGCTACGTCCCCCAGGACGACATCATCCACCGGGACCTCCCGCTGGCCCGCACGCTCCGCTACGCGGCGCAGCTCCGGCTCCCCGCCAGCACGGCCCCGGCCGCGGTGGACCGGATCGTCGACGAGACGCTGGCCGCGCTCGACCTCGCCGAGCGCGCCACCGTGCGCGTGGGCTCGCTGTCAGGTGGACAGCGCAAGCGGGCGAGCATCGCGGTGGAGATGCTCACCCGTCCGGCGGTGTTCTTCCTCGACGAACCGACGTCCGGCCTCGACCCGGCGACCGCCCGTGAGGTGCTGCGCCTCCTGCGCCGGCTGGCGGCTGCCGGCACGACGATCGTCCTGACCACGCACAGCCCGACCGACATCGACCTGTGCGATCGGATCGTGTTCCTCGCGCGCGACGGCTACCTCGCCTTCGTCGGGACCCCCGCCGAGGCGCGGCAGCACTTCGCGACCGACGACCTCACCGTGGCCTACGAGCGGCTCGCGCTCGAGGACACCCCCGAGGCGTGGGCGCAGCGGTTCACGTCGAGCCGGCGAGGCGGCGGCCACGAGGCCCGGCATGCGTCCGGCGCGCCGCCTCCCGGTCGCGAGGAGTCGGTGCCGAACCCCTCCGGCGGAGGTGACCCGCGGGCCCACCGGCGGGCGGGACCGCTCCGCCAGTGGGCCGTGCTGACCCGGCGCAGCGCCGACCTCCTGGTCCGCAACCGGTTGACGCTGGCGGTGCTCATCGGGTCGCCCGTGCTCGTGATCGGCATGATGGCCGTGCTGTTCCGCCCCGGTGCGTTCGACGCCAGGGCCACGTCGGCAGCCGAGGCGACCCAGACGGTGTTCTGGCTGGCCTTCGCGGGGTTCTTCTTCGGTCTGACCTACGGGCTGCTCCAGATCGTCGGGGAGATGGCCATCCTCAGGCGGGAGCGGATGGCGGGTCTGCACGTGACGGCGTACGTCGGTGCGAAGGTGGCCGTCCTGACGCCCGTCCTCTTCGTGGTGGCCGCGGGGATGCTCGCGGTGCTGCGGGCCCTCGACCGGCTGCCGTCGGCAGGCGGCGACGTCTACGCCGCGCTGCTCGTGACCCTCACGCTGGAAGCGCTGGCGGCGCTGGCGCTCGGGCTGCTCGCCTCCGCCGCGGTGACCGACGTGGCGCAGGCCACGTTGGCGCTGCCCATGCTGTGCTTCCCTCAGGTCCTGTTCGCGGGGGCCATCGTGCCGGTCCCCGACATGGCGCCTCCGGGCCGGGCCATGAGCGTCGGCCTGGCCAACCGGTGGGCGTTCGAGTCCCTCGGGCGGGCGCTCGAGCTCGACCGGCTGGCCGCCGCTCTGCCCGGCCCGTCGGCCCACCACGCCGCGTTCAGCGGGAGCCCGGTCGCGGGGTGGGTCGTGCTCGCCGGCTTCGTGGGCCTGCTGCTGGCCGCGACGGTCGGCGTGCTGCACCGCCGGGCGCCGGCCTGACCTGGTCGCAGCGGTGGACGCCGCACGTGTCGACCGTTGATCCCCGGGCCGCCGGTCCGTACGCTCTGCGGCCCCGACGGCCGCGTGCGAGGTCCACCCCCGATGACCGACACGACCCTGTCGTCGCTGGTGGTCATCGCGTTGGTGGCCGCGGCGGCGCCCGTCGTCAGCGACCTGCTCGAACGCTGGGTGAGCGTCCCGACCGTCGTACTCGAGATCGCGGGCGGGATCGTCATCGGGCCGGTGCTCACCATTGCCCACGAGGACGAGGTCATCGGCGTCTTGTCCGACCTCGGCCTGGCGACGCTCATGTTCCTGGCGGGCGTCGAGATCGACCTGGCTCGTGTCCGCGGTCGCCCGCTGAACCGCGCCCTCACCGGCTGGCTGTCGTCTCTCGTGCTCGGCATCGCGCTGGGTGTCGCGCTCGCCGGGATCGACGGCCCGCGGTCGGGCCTGGTCGTCGGTCTCGCCGTGACGACGACGGCGCTCGGCACGCTGTTGCCGATCCTCCGTGACAGCGGCGAGCTGAGGACCGACTTCGGCACCGAGGTCCTCGCCGGCGCCGCGGTGGGCGAGCTCGGCCCCCTCGTGGCCATCGCCCTCCTCCTGTCCACCGACCGGCCGGCGCACACGGTCGTCGTGCTCGTCGCCTTCGTGGCGATCGCCCTCGCGGCCGCCGCCCTCGCCATGCGGCCGCGGGGGCGACGGCTCGGCCGGGTGCTCGACGCCACGCTCGAGACCAGCGGCCAGCTGGTCGTGCGGGTGGTCGTCCTCCTGCTGGTCACGATGGTGTGGGTGGCCGCCGAGCTCGGCCTGGACGTACTGCTCGGCGCGTTCGCGGCGGGCATGGTGTTCCGGCTCTTCTCGGCGGAGGCCAGCGACCGTGAAGCCGAGATGGTGGAGGCCAAGCTGCAGGGGCTCGGGTTCGGGTTCCTCATCCCGGTGTTCTTCATCGTCAGCGGGATCCGGTTCGACCTCGACGCCCTCGTCGAGGACCCGATCATCCTCCTGGCCGTGCCCGCGTTCGTGGTCGCGTTCCTCCTCGTCCGCGGCGGACCGGCCTTCCTGCAGCACCGGGCCTGGCCGCTGCCCGACCGGCTCGCGCTGAGCTTCTACCTCGCCACCGAGCTGCCGCTCGTCGTGGTCATCACCGGGATCGGCGTCGAGACCGGGCGTCTGAGCACGGCCACCGCCGCGGCGCTCGTCGCCGCCGCCATGGTGTCGGTGTTGATCATGCCCCTCGCCGCCGCCCACCTCCGCGGTGACCGCGCGGGCGTGGCGGCCGACTGACAGCCCTGTCCGTGGTGGACCCCGCGGCACACCGAACTTCCTGGCCGGTGCGTCCCCGAGCGACGAGCATCGGGGGGTGACCTCCCTGCACGATCTGCTCGTCGACGCCGCCACCAGGGCCGCGGCGCACCGTGACCAGGCGGCCGAGCTGCCGGTGTTCCCGGCCGACGTCGACCTCGAGGACCTCCGTCGCCGGCTGGAGCCCCTCCCCGACGGCCCGACCCCCGCGGCCACCGTCGTGAGCGAGCTCGCCGACGCCGTCGAGCCGGCGCTCGTCGCCACGTCCGGGCCGCGGTACTTCGGCTTCGTGGTGGGTGGCGCCCTCGACGCGGCCACCGCGGCGGACGTCCTGACGGTCGGCTGGGACCAGCCCGCCTTCAACCCGCTGACGTCGCCCGGCGCCGCGGTGGTCGAGGACGTCGCCGGGGCGTGGCTGAAGGACCTGCTCGGCCTCCCGGCCGGCGCGTCGGTCGGGCTTCGTGACCGGCGGCCAGGCGGCCAACACCGTGGCGCTCGCCGCCGCCCGGCACCACGTCCTCGCGGCAGGCGGGCTGGGACGTCGAGCGGCGCGGGCTCGCCGGCGGTCCCCCGGTGCGGGTGGTGGCCAACGGCGAGCGGCACGCCACGATCGACCGCACCCTGCGCCTGCTCGGGTTCGGGACCGACGTGATCGAGCCGGTGGCCACCGACGACCAGGGCGCGATCGACGTCGGCGACCTCGCCCGCGTCCTCGCCGCCCGGCCGACGGGACCCGAGGGGCCGACGATCGTGAGCCTCCAGGCCGGCAACGTGAACACCGGAGCGTTCGACGACCTCGTCGCCGCCACGGCGGTCGCCCACGACCACGGCGCATGGGTCCACGTCGACGGCGCGTTCGGCCTGTGGGCGGCGGCCAGCCCGACCACCCGGCACCTCACCGCGGGGATCGAGGCCGCGGACTCGTGGGCGGTCGACGGCCACAAGTGGCTCAACGTCCCGTACGACAGCGGCTACGCCTTCTGCGCCCATCCGGCGGCCCACCTCGCGGCCATGTCGTTCACCGCGGCGTACCTGACGGGGCACGGCGAGGGCGGGTTCCGGGCGCCCTCGGACTACGTGCCCGAGTCGTCGCGGCGGGCGCGCGGGTTCGCGACGTACGCCGGCCTGCGCGAGCTGGGTCGGTCGGGCGTGGCCGACCTCGTCGACCGGTGCTGCGCGCTGGCGCGGCGCTTCGCCGACCGGTTGGCCCAGGTCGACGGCGTGGACGATCGCCAACGACGTGGTGCTCAACCAGGTCCTCGTCGGCTTCGGCGACGACGACCGCACCGACCGGGTGGTCGACGAGGTGCAGCGGTCGGGGGTGTGCTGGCTCGGCGCCACCTCGTGGCACGGCGCGCGGCTCATGCGCATCTCGGTGTCGAACTGGCGCACGACCGCCGACGACGTCGACCGCTCGGTCGACGCCATCGTGGCCGCGTTCCGCACGACGGGCTGACCGGGCGTCCGCGCGGCCGAGCCCGACCGGTCGCCGGCGGTCGGCCGGGGCCCGCCGCCGCCCGAGCCCGCGCGTATCGGCGCCGGGAGCGGGCCCCTCTGTGCCACCGGATGGCAGCAACGCCAACCCAGCCACGGAGGAGACCCCCATGAACGACCAGGGACCACGCGTCCGCACCGACGTCGCCCCGGTCGCCTGGGTGCTCGCCCACCGTGACGCCCACGGCGAGGGACGGGACACGGCCGAACGTCCGCTGAGCGAGGTCGTGAACCCCCTCGTCATCGACGAACGGGGCGCCGTCCTCCCGTTCGCCTACGGCGTCCA
Organism: uncultured Acidimicrobiales bacterium; assembly: GCA_963778415.1. GTDB lineage: Bacteria > Actinomycetota > Acidimicrobiia > Acidimicrobiales > VFJN01 > ZC4RG19. Next base: position 264,432 of record CAVZUI010000005.1, on the reverse strand, counting down.
CCCGCGATTCGGCCTCGGGTCGATCGCCGACACCCCCACAGCGGGTGCGCGTTCGCGCCGCGACGCGCTGCCGCGCTCGCTCCTGCTGCTCGACAGCGCCTACCGCGAGCTCTCGCCGGACGAGCCGTACGTCGACTGGTTCGCGCTCCTCGCGCACCAGAGCCATCGCATCGGCCGCCCCCGCCGGCACGTTCCCGTCGCGGTCCGGGCCCACCCCCGGTCAGCACGGTCGCAGTCGCGCGCTGCGGTCTAGTCTCTGCACGGTGCGTGGCGACGATGACCTGGCCTCGGCGAGCCTCACCAGACTCGTGGCCCTCGCGCTCGAGCACGACGAGGCGGCGTGGTCGGCCCTCGTCGATCGCGTGCACCGCGTTGCGTGGAAGGCGATCAACCTGGTCACCGGTGATCCCGACATCCGCGACGACGCATTTGCCAGCACCATGCTGCGCCTCGCGGAGCACCTCGGCGCCATCCGGGAACCCGAGAAGCTGCCAGGGTGGCTGGCGGTGACGGCGTCCCGCGAGGCGATCGCTCTCAGCATCGCCGACCGCCGGCGGGTCTCACGCACGATCCCCTTCGACGACCCGGTCGACGGGGAGTCGCCCGACGAGGCACCCGACCACCTCGTCGAGCGGCGCGACGCCGTGTCGATCGTCCGGCGGGCCCTCGCCACGCTGGACTCGACCTGCCGCGAACTGCTCACGCTGCTGCTGCTGACCGACCCACCGCTTCGCTACGCGGAGATCTCCGACCACTTCGGGCGGCCCCACGGATGGGTGGGGCCGACGCCGCGAGCGGTGTGTGGACAAGCTCCGGCGCAACCCGACCGTTGCGTCCCTGCTCGAACCGAGGCCCGCGTGACCGACACGCCCGCCGACGACGATTTCCTGCGCCGCCTCGCGGCCGCGCTCGACGACGACCTCGACGACGTGCCCCACCACCTGCTCGCCTTCGCCCACCGTGCCGGCGAGTGGATGGTGGTCGACGACGTGCTCGCGACGATGGACACCGCGCCGGTGGGGGCGATGCGGGCGTTGGACGACGAGCAGCGATCGACCACCTTCGCCGCGCCGCCCTACACGATCACGGTCAGCCTGCGTGCCGGCACCCTCGTCGGGGAGCTGTCCCCGCCGCCGCACCCCGGCGTCGCGGTCGAGACGCTCCAGGCGGTCACCGAGGTCGACGTCGACGAGCGTGGGCGCTTCCGCCTCCCGGCTGTCGAGTCACCGTTCCGCCTCCGGGTGCGCACCGACGATGTGCGGATCACCACGCCGTGGGTGATCGGCTGAGCGGCGCCCACCACCGGTCGATCACCGTCCGAAGCACGTGAGCACCCCCGCAGCCACCCGATCGTGGTCGGTCCTCGCCGACCGGCGAGCGGCGGCCAGCGCACTCGCCACGTCGTCGCCTGCGAGCAGGCGGGCGTAGACCGTCCGCATCACGGCGGTCGCGAGCCGATCGGGGAAGACGGTGACGGGCGCGACCACGTCGACGACGCCGCGGTCGAGCAGGACCGCCACCGTTCCCATCACCTCCGACCCTCCCGGGGTGGCCACCGCGCCTGCGGAGCAGGCGCTGAGCACCACCGTCGACGGGACCCGCCGGAGATGTTCGAGGTCGTAGACGGTGAGGTTCCCGTCGGCGAGCTGGAGCGACGACAGCATCGGGTCGTCACTGCGGAAGGTGCCGTGTGCGGCGATGTGCACCAGGTCGGCGCGCTCGAGCTCGTCGATCACGTCGGCGACGCCGGCGTCGGCCGGCAGCACCTGCGCATCCGTCAGCATCCGCCCGAGGGTCCGGACCTCGCGACGGGCCCCGTCGAGCTCGGGGACCCGCGACCAGCAGCGCCCGCCCCAGCGCCGGTGCCGGCTCCTGCCGGAGGCGCAACCACGTGCCCGTGCTCGGCGCCACGGTCACCGGCGACGCCGCGAGGCGCGGCAGCACGCCCCACGGGACGCCGTGCAGCGGCCCGTGGGGCACGACGACCACGGGTCGGCCTCCGTCGCCGACATCGATGCCGCGGAGGAAGACCTCCTGCGCCACCGCAGCCGCCTCGGTGGCCCGCCCCGCCGCCCGCTCGTCCACCAGCCCTCGGTGCACGGCCCCGAGGAGGTGGTCGGCCTCGGCCTCGACCGCGTCGTGCGGGGCGACGTCCACGAGCTCCGAACGCCCGTCGCGCACCACGACCGCCGCCACGCGGTCGCCCTGCTGGTGGTACGCCACGAGCACGGCGTCGCCCAACGCCGCCGAGAGCCCGTCGAGCTCGCGGGTCGCGACCTCGGCGGGCCCGGCGTCCTCGGACCCGCGGGCCAGGCGTCGCACGTCGGCCTCGGCGCGGGCCAGCGCCACCGCGGCGCGGCGATAGCCGTCCTCGTGGGGTGCGACCTGGGCGAGCGCCGCCTGGCGCGTGCGCAGCGCCGCCCGCGCCGTCGCCAGCGCGGCGCCCGGGCGTCGCGCCGCGGGGCGGGACGCGAGCGCCGACGTCCGCCACCGTTCGGCCCACCACAGCACGACGTCCGGGTCGCCCTCCGGGCTGACGATGTCGAGCGCCAGCGCGGCGAGCGGGACCCCGAGGTTCGAGGCGCCGACCCGCAGCTCGAGCGAGCCGAAGGCACGGCGGTGCTCGTCGATGGCCCGCAGGCCGGCCTCGATGGCGGCAAGGGCGCGGCGGGGCTCGCCGCGCCGCCGGCGGCGCACGGCCTCGACGTACCACCAGCGGGCGCGCAACCACGCGGGGCCGGCGCGCCGGCGAGCAGGAGCGTCGGCCAGCTCGGCGATCCTCGCCTCCGGGGTCCCGAGCTCGAGGGCACGGAGCGCGACCTCGGACGACAGCCGCCGGCTCTCGGTGAGCCACCCGGCCTCGGCCAGCGCCCGAGCGAGCGCCCGCCCTCGCGCCACCACCCGCCCGCTGGGCGCCCCCGTCGAGTCGATCTCCCACTGCACCGCCCGGGCGAGCAGCACCCACGAGCGACGTCCGCTCCGCCCGAACGCCGTCGCCGCCGCCCGCGCCGCCTCCCCCGCCTCGGGGGCACCGACCTCGGCCAGCGAGCGGGCCCGGAGGAGCAGCGACTCCCCCGCGCTGACGAGGTGGCCGGACTGCGCCGCCAGGTCGGCCGCGGCGGCGGCGCTCTCCGCCGCCTCCCGGTAGAGGCCTGCGTGGAGCAGCACCTCGGCGCGATCCACCTCCAGGATGGCGACCACGCGCCCCGGTGAGCCCAGCTCCTGGTACCGCACGGCGGCGGCCTCGAACCGTCGCAGCGACTGCGGCAGCCGGCCGCGCCGCCCGGCCGCCACGGCGAGGTTGTGGTCGATCCCGGCCACGATGAGGTCCTGTCCGAGGCGCACCGCGATCGGCCGGGCGGCCTCGAGGTCGCGTTCGGCCGCTCGCGGCTGCCCCGCGTTCAGCCACACCATCGATCGGTTCACGAGCAGGCGCACCTCGCCGAGCTCGTCCTCGTGGACGCGCAGCAGGGCAAGCGCCCGCGCCGCCACCGCCACCGCGTCGGCGAGCTCACCGCGGTGGGCGTGCACGAGGACCCGCTGGGTCAGCAGCCGGCCCAGGTCCTCGGGCGGGGTCGCCGGCTCGGCCCGGCGCAGCGCCGTCAGCGCCGCCCGGCTCCGCCCGGCCTCCACGAGCACCCACGCCATCGTCCCCTGCACCCGCGCCAGCGTGCGCTCGTCACCACGGCGCCGGGCCGACGCCGCGGCCGCGGCAGCTGGACCAGCGAGGCGTCGACCATCCCGCTCTCGAACAGCGCCCGGCCGAGGGCCCACGTCGCCACGCACCGGACGGCGGCGTGGGCGTTGGGCGGCAGCTCGGCGAGCAGGGCCCGGCTGGCGCGGGCGGCCGCCTCGGGATCGCGCTGCACCACCACGTGGAGGTGGTCGGCCTGGGCGAGCGCATCGTCCGCGAGCATCGTCTCCGCCCTGTATCAAGCGTGCCGCTCGCAACTCTCTGCTGGCTGAGACGTCAGACGAAGGGAGAGGCGAGATGCCTAGTGTGCCGCAAGGCCCATGGGACGACCGCGTGCTGTGGGGCGAGGACGCCAACGGCAACGCCTTCGCCTACCGGCCCGGCGAGATCATCGTGGAGGCGGAGGCGACCGACGCGCTGCGGGCGCTCGTCCTGCCGCCCGGGGTGGACGACGAGCTGCACGAGCCCGCGGACGAGCTCCTGGGACTCCGCCGGTTCGTCGGCATCCCCGAACCGGTGGGGGTGGCTCGCGCCCTCCGGGCGAAGGGGTGGCGGGCGTCGGTCAACCACGTCCTGTTCGCCCACATCGACGAGGCGTCGCCGTACGCGGCGGTGAACGCGGCCGGGTCGGGGAACCCCGTCGGGTTCGGCAACCCGGTGGGGTTCGGCAACCCCGTCGGGTTCGGCAACCCCGTCGGGTTCGGCAACCCCGTCGGGTTCGGCAACCCCGTCGGGTTCGGCAACCCCGTCGGGTTCGGCAACCCCGTCGGGTTCGGCAACCCCGTCGGGTTCGGCAACCCCGCCATCTCCTACGTTCCCGTCGTCACCGGCTGGTGGAGCGACGGCCAGCGCGGGCCGTGCCGGTGCCCGGCCGACTGCGGCCCGGGGCCGGTGCGCCGCACCGGCGTCCGCCGCACCTCGGCCGTCCCCGCGCCCGAGCGGGACCACGGGAGGCCCCGGACCGTCGCGGCGACCTGCGGCGGACGTCGGGGTTCTGGTGCTCGACACCGGGCCCGAGGCGGAGGACCCGTGGGACGGCGACGGTGACGGGTTGCTCGATCCGGCCGCCGGGCACAGCCGGTTCGTGGCCGGGATCTACGGCACCCGCGCCGAAGGTGTGCGCATCACCGAGCGACGGGTCATCGGCGGGCACGGGGACGTGGCCGACTGGGACGCGGCGAGGGCCCTGGCGGACGCTGCTGCCGAGCATCGGGCAGCCGGCGCCGCCCCCGCCTGACGGACCCCCCGGCGACGGGGACGTCGAGGATGGCCCCGAGTTCCACATCGTGAACATGTCGTTCGGCGGGTACACCGCAGACGACGACCAGCCCATCACCCTCGCCACGGCCATCCTCCAGCTGCAGCGCCGCTGGACCGTCGGTGCCGCGGCGGAGGTGAACCTCGACCAGCCTCTGGGCGACGCCAACGTGGTCGTGGTGGCCTCCGCCGGCAACGACGCGTCGTGCCGGCGGGTGTGGCCGGCTGCGTTCGACGACGTGATCGCGGTGGGCGCCGTCGGACCCGACGGGCCGGCACCGTTCACCAACCGCGGAGGGTGGGTGACGGCGTGCGCACCCGGGGTGGACATCACGGGCCGGTTCCTCGACCTGCGGGGCGCGGGTGCCGCCGACCCGCAGGAGCAGGCGTTCCAGGGTTGGGCCCGGTGGAGCGGGACGTCGTTCGCGGCTCCGCTCGTCGGCGCCCAGCTCGCCTTCGAGCGCCTGGCGACCGGCGAGAGGGTCGGGGCCGTGGCGGCGCGCGTCCTCCACGGCCGCCAGCAGCTGCGCCTTCCGGGACTGGGCACGGTGGTCGACGTCGCCTGATCGCACGGGCGGGCCGGCGGCGGGCCGGCGGGTCGAGCCCCGAGCAGCGCGCCCGGGGCTCGCCCTCCGGCGCGTTCGTCAGCGGGCGACGAGGCCGCCGTCGGCGTGGACGACCGACCCGGTCACGAAGCTCGAGGCGTCCGACGCCAGGAACAGCGCGGGCCCCACCATCTCGTCGGGTGACGCCGCCCGCCGCATCAGCGCCGCCCTGGCCATCCACTCGGCCGCCTCGGGCCCGGTGTTCCGCACCATGTCGGTGTCGACCGTCCCGGGCGCCAGCGCGTTGACCCGGATGCCGTGCGGCGCCAGGTCGGCGGCCATCGACTTCGTGTACGACACCATCGCCGCCTTGGCCGCCGCGTACATCGCCACGTTGCGCCGAGAACAGCCACGCCCCCGCCGACACCACGTTGACGACCGAGGCGTGGGCCGACGCCTCGAGGTGGGGCAGCGCCTCCTGGACGAGGAACACCGGGCCCGCGCACGTTCACGTCGACCGACTTGGCGAAGGCGGCCTCGGTGAAGGCGCCGACCGGCTCGGCCAGGGCGTTGGCCGCGTTGTTCACCACGACGTCGATGCCGCCGAACCGATCGACCGCCGCGGCGACGAGCGCCGCGCACGTCGTCGAGCGACCCCATGTGGCACGGAACGCCGATCGCGTCGGCGCCCGCCGCGGTCGAGGGCGTCGGCCGTCTCGGCGCAGGCGTCGGCCTTGCGGCTGGCCACGACCACCTTGGCCCCCGCGGCGGCGAACCCCTCGGCGACGGCCCGCCCGATCCCCCGCGTGCCCGCCTGTGACGATCGCGACCCGCCCGTCGAGGCGGAACAGCTGGTCTACGTCCACGCTCATCCGGCTCAGCCTGCCCGCGCCGTGAGGTCTGCCACCAACCCCGCGTGGCCCTGCCCGAGGGTGGCTCTGCCTCCGGCGTCTCGCCGGGCGGGCGGCGGATCAGGCCGGCTGGACCGGCCCGGGCGACTCGTCGCCGGGCGACGGCGCGTGGCGCTCGGGCAGGCGCCGGTGGCCGCCGAAGTCTCGTCGTCCGTGGGCGGGCTCGTCACCACCGCGCCCGGCTCGGCCAGCGCGGTCCGCATGCGTTCGAGCCACAGCGGATCGAGGTTGGCGTAGACCAGCCGGGCGCCCGCGAACCGCTCGAGCTCGGCCACCAGCGCCGCCGGGTCGAGGTTCTCGACCAGCAGGGCGAGCGTGGTCGTGCCGGACGCCACCGCGTCACGGAACCACGCCACCCACTCGTCGGACACGCCGTGGTCGATGATCTTGGCGGCCACCGCCCCGGTGCCGGCTCCCACCCCCGCACCGACCACCCAGCCCACCGGCCCGCCCAGGATCAGGCCGAACAGGCTCGCCCACAGGGCGCCGGACAGCGCGCTCGCGGCCGGGGCCGGGATCGGTGGTCTCGCGGACCATCGTGCGGCCGTTCTCGTCCTTCGTGACGAACACGGCGTCGACGAGCTTCAATCGCTCCTGCGACGCCAGACGCCCCGTGGCGGTGAGGAACTCCTGGGCGCGGAAGGTGTCGGCGAACGAGATGCCGACGAGCGTGCGCGGCTTGCCTTCGGTCCCGGACGCGGCGCGTGTCGGTCATGACCGCAGCCTCCCACATCGCAACCTGTTGTCTCTGACCAGGCCAAACATTGCGTTTCCATGACAGCACCGTCGGCTGTGGCCTAGATTGCCATCGCCGGGCACACACGGAGCTGGGGAGCGACGTGGGACGTAAGCGTTGGGGACATGCCGTGCCGCGGGCCCTCCTGGCCGCGGCCGTCGGCGCCACCCTGCTCGCGCCCGGGCCGACGGGCGCTCAGGAGCCGTCGGCCGAGGAGCAGCGCGAGGCGGTCCGCGAGCAGGCAGCGGCGGTGGCCGGCGAGATCGACGTCCTCACCGCCCAGGACGCGGAGATCCAGGCGGCCCTCACGACGGTGCAGGCCCAGGTCGCCGCCCAGCAGGTGGTGGTCAACCAGGCCGCCGACGCCCAGGCGTCGGCCGACGCCGCCGTGACCGCCTCGGCCGAGCAGATCACCGCGCTCGAGACCGAGACGGCCGAGCTCGACGCCGCCATCGACCAGATGATCGTCGACGCCTTCCTCCACCCTCCGATGGACCACGCACTCGACGCCTTCAAGGCCGAGACCGTCGCCGAGGCCACGCTGAAGAACGGGCTGGTCGACCTCCAGGCAGACGAGGACGCGGCCACGCTCGACCGGCTGGCCGCCGCCGAGGAGGAGCTGTCGGTCCAGAAGGTTCGGCAGGAGGAGCTCGCCGCCGACGCCGCCCAGACGCACGCCGACGCCGACGCCGCCATGGCCGACCTCGACGCCGTTCTCGCGGTGCAGACCCAGCTCGCCACCGAGGTCGAGGCGCGCCTGAACGCCAAGCTTGCAGAAGCGGAGTCCCTGCGGACCTCGGACGCCGCGCTGTCCCAGCGGATCGCCGCCGAGCAGGCCGCGCTCGCCGCCGCCCTGGCCGCGAGCCAGTCGCCGCCGGCGGGCACGCCGTCGACGATCCAGCCGGCACCGGGCGGGCTGGCCACCGTCACCTGCCCCGGCGGCGGGTCGATCACCGTGGCCGGGGCGATCGCCGCCGACGTGCAGGCGCTCCTCGATGCGGCGGCGGCCGACGGCATGCAGATGTGCGGCGGCGGCTACCGCGATCCCGCCGAGCAGATCGCGCCTGCGCGAGGCCCACTGCGGCACCTCCGACTACGCCATCTACGAGATGCCGTCGTCGGAGTGCAGCCCGCCGACGGCCCGGCCCGGGACGTCGATGCACGAGCAGGGCCTGGCCATCGACTTCACGTGCAACGGGGGTGGAGCGCTGAGCTCGCAGCTCGATCTGCTTCACCTGGCTGTCGAACAACGCCGCCACGTACGGGCTGTACAACCTGCCCAGCGAGGCGTGGCACTGGAGCACGAACGGCAACTGACGCCGGTCAGGCGGCGCTGATGGGGGCGTCGCGCCGCGAGGTTCCCGCGCGCCTTCTCACAGGCCCGTGGCACACGTCACCGTGTGACACCCTTGAGCCGCCCGCTGGTTTGAGCATACGCTCAAAGCGTTCGCTCACGGCCTGTCCCCCCAGGGCCGTGGGCCGTGAGGAGCGACCGATGGACCCCGCCCCGTCCGATCGACTGATCACCCTCCCCCCGCCCGCCGGGGAGCCGCCGCCCGAGATGTCGCCCGCCCGCCTCGGCGAGCTGTTCGGCATCCCCGACCTGCCGCAGCGGCTCGGTGCCGTCGACGCCCGCATCACCGACGTGCTCGGCACCCGCGGTGCCCTGCTCGGGCCGGCGACCGTGCGGGTGGCGTCGTCGGGCGGCAAGCGCCTGCGGCCGCTCTTCACGATCGTGGCCGCCGCCACCGGCGACACGTTCGACGACCGCGTGGTCGACGCCGCCGCCGCCGTCGAGCTCGTGCAGGTGGGCTCGCTGGTCCACGACGACATCCTCGACGACGCCGCCACCCGGCGCGGCCGCCCGACGATCAACGCGGTCGAGGGCGTGAACCACGCGGTGATGGCCGGCGACTACATCCTCGCCCGCGCCGCCGAGCTGGCCGCCCGGGTCAGCCGCGAGGCCGCCGCCCTCATCGCCACCGCGCTCGGCGACCTGTGCGAGGGCCAGGTCCTCGAGATGCGCGACGCCCACGACCCCGGCCGCACCGTCGACGCCCACCTGGAGTCGGTGCGGGGCAAGACGGCAGCCCTGTTCGAGTGCGCCTGCCGGCTCGGCGGCCACTGCGCCGGGCTCGGGGCCGAGAACGTCGAGGCGCTCGCCCGCTTCGGCCACGCGTTCGGCATGGGGTTCCAGGTGCTCGACGACGTGCTCGACCTCATCGGCGACGAGGAGCGCCTCGGCAAGCCGACCGGCAACGACATCGCCAGCGGCGTCTACACCCTGCCGGTGCTGGCGGCCCTGCAGGGCCCCGACGGCGATCGCCTGCGCGGCACGCTCACCTCGGGCAGCCCCGACCACCACGCGGTGGACGTGGCCACGGCGATCGAGCTGGTCCGCCGCTCGGGGGCCATCGCCGAGGCGCTCAGGGCCGCCGACCGGTACGCCGACGACGCCCGCCGGGCCGTCGCCCACCTGAACCAGACGACGGTCGGCGAGGGGCTCGGCCGCTTCCCGCGGCTGTACGCCACGTGGTCGCTCGAGACGCTCATGGACAGGCGGTACCACGAGGTGCCGCTGACGGCGCTGGGCTGAGGGCGGACCGGTGACCGACACCACCACCGCGATGAGCGCCGAGACCCCCGGGCCGCGGACCCGCGCCGGCGCCGAGGCCACCCGGGCCCGCATCGTCGAGGCCGCCCTGCGGGCCCTGCGCGACGAGGGCATCGCCGGCATCAGCGCCCGGGGGATCGCCCGCCACGGCGACTTCAACCAGGCGCTGATCTTCTACCACTTCGGGTCGGTCGAGGGTCTGCTCGTGGCCGTGGCCCAGACCGAGAGCCAGCGCCGCTCCGCCCTGTACGCCCCGGCGCTGGCCGAGGTCACCACGCTCTCCGAGCTGGTCGGCGTCGCCCGGCGGCTCCACGACGAGGAGTTCCAGGAGGGCACGGTCGCGGCCCTCACGCAGATGCTCGCCGGCGCCGTCGGGTCCGAGGAGCTGTCTCGCGGCATCGCCGACGCCCTGCACCCCTGGACCGACCTCGTGGGCGAGACCATCGACCGGCTGCTCGCCGGCACGCCGTTCGGCGACGTCCTGCCCCGCGACGACCTGACCTCGGGCATCGCCGCGCTCTTCCTCGGCATCGAGCTGTTGACCGGCCTCGACCCGGCCATGGCCGGGGGCTCGCTGTTCACGACGATGGAGTCGGTGGCCACGCTCATCGACGGCCTGCTGCGGGCCGCGGTGCCGGCGTCCGTGCCGCCGTCCTCGGGCGGCTCGTAGCCCCGTCCCACCCGCCGGGTGGCCGCAACGCGCGCGCAAACGGCCCGGACCTGCGCCAGACTCTTCCGATGGCGCGATTCACCCGAGGCTTCTCCGGGCGAGGGCGGGCCGAGCGCGACCCCCGCCTCCCGCCCGGCCAGTACGACGCCCGCGACGACTGGCCGGTGCTCAACGCCGAGGTCACCCCCGACCTCGACACGGCGACCTGGACGTTCGACGTGCACGGTCTCGTCCGCACCCCCACGACGTGGACGTGGGACGAGATCCACGCCCTGCCCGAGTCGTCCTACGAGGGCGACATCCACTGCGTGACCACGTGGTCGAAGCTCGGCATGTCGTTCACCGGCGTGTCCGTCGACACGCTGCTGGCCGCGGCCGAGCCCCTCCCCGAGGCCACCCACGTCATGGCCGAGTCCCACACCGGCTACACGACGAACCTGCCGCTGGCCGACGTCGTCGGCGGGCGGGCCTGGGTGGTGTGGGACGTCGACGGCGGCCCGCTCCCCCGCGACCACGGCGGCCCGGCCCGCATGATCGTCCCGCACCTCTACTTCTGGAAGAGCGCCAAGTGGGTGTCGGGCCTGCGCCTGATGGACCACGACGAGCGCGGGTTCTGGGAGCGCAACGGCTACCACGACCGGGGCGACCCGTGGCTCGAGCAGCGCTACCAGGGCGACTGAGATCGACACCTCGTGCAGACTGAGCGGGTGCCGCAGGTGTCGATCTATCGGGACTTGACGTGAGGGGCGCCAGATGAGCGGGTGGCAGGCCGCCACCGTCGTCGGGCCTCCACGACGAGACGCCCCGGGCGCGGACGTTCCGGCTGCGGTTGAGCCGGCCCGAGCCCCACCGCGCCGGCCAGCACTACGTCGTCCGCCTGACGGCCCCCGACGGGTACACGGCCCAGCGGTCGTACTCGGTCGCGTCGCCGCCCGACGACGGCGACAGCGACGAGATCGACCTCACCGTCGAGCGGCTGGTGGGCGGCGAGGTCTCGGGGTTCCTCCACGACAGCGTCGAGATCGGTGACGAGATCGAGGTGCGGGGGCCGATCGGCGGGTGGTTCGTGTGGGACGACGGTCCGGCGCTGCTCGTCGGCGGCGGCTCGGGCATCGTGCCGGTCATGGCCATGCTGCGCCACGCCCGGGCGACGGGCCGGTCGGGCCTCCTGCGCCTCGTGGTGTCGGTGCGGTCGCCCGACGACCTGTACTACCGGGACGAGATGACCGGGCCCGAGGTGACCGTCGCCTACACGCGGGCCGCCCCGGCGGGGTGGCCCCGGCCCGTCGGACGGCTCGGGCTCACCGACCTCGGCGACGTGGCCGACGGACGTCACCGCCTACGTCTGCGGATCGGCCGGCTTCGCCGACGCCGCCAGCCGGCTGGTCGTCGAGGCGGGGATCCCCGTCGAGCGGGTGCGGGTCGAACGCTTCGGCCCGACGGGCTGACCCGGCCGTAGGCTGACGGTTCCGTCTGCACAACGATTTCACAACGATTTCCCCGCGAGATCGGTCGCTGGAGCGACCGATCTCGCGGGGAAAGCGACAAGGAGCACCGATGGCAGCACCGATGGCCCCCAGCACCGCCAGTGGGATCGCGACCGACGAGCTGTCCGACGAGGTCCGCCCGCAGGACGACCTGTTCCGCCACGTGAACAGCCGCTGGCTGGCCACCACCGAGATCCCGCCCGACCGGGCCGCCCACGGCGCGTTCCACATGCTCCACGACCAGTCCGAGCTCGACGTGCGGGCCCTGGCCGAGGAGGCGGCGGCCGGCGACGCCCCCGCGGGCAGCGACGAGCGCAAGGTCGGCGACCTGTGGGCCGCGTTCATGGACGTCGAGGCCGTCGAGGCCGCCGACGCCGCGCCGCTGGCCGACGACCTGGCCGCCATCCGTGCCGTGTCCGAGCCCGGCGAGCTGGTGGCGCTGCTCGGCCGGCTCCAGCGCCACGGCACGTCGGGCCTCGTCGAGTGGTTCGTCGACAACGACGGCGACGACGCCACCCGCTACATCGTCAACCTGGTGCAGTCGCGGGCTCGGGCTGCCCGACGAGGCCTACTACCGCGAGGACGCCTACGCCGAGATCCGGGCCGCCTACGTCGAGCACGTCGCCACCATGCTGCGCCTGGTCGGCGAGCGACGACGCCGACGGGGCCGCCGCCCGGGTCATGGCGCTCGAGACGGCCCTGGCCGAGGGCCACTGGACGACCGGTCGACAGCCGCGACGCCCTGAAGACCCACAACAAGCACACCCTGCGACGCCCTCGGCGGCGCTGGCCCCGGGCTTCGCCTGGGACCGGTGGCTCGACGCCGCTCGGCGTCCCCGACGGGCGCCTTCGCCGAGGTCGTCGTCCGCCAGCCGTCCGCGCGTCGAGACCGCCGCCCGGCCTGCTCGGCGAGGTCCCGCTCGACGACTGGAAGGCGTGGCTGACCTTCCACCACGTGCAGCTCCACGGCGCCGTTCCTGTCCAGCCGGTTCGTCGACGCCAACTTCGCCTTCTACGGCACGCTGCTGTCCGGCATCCCCGAGCTGCGCGAGCGGTGGAAGCGGGGCGTCGCCGTGCTCGAGGGCGGGCTCGGCGAGGCCGTCGGCCAGCTCTACGTGGCCCGCCACTTCCCGCCCGAGCACAAGGCCCACATGGACCGCCTCGTCGGCTGGCTGGTCGAGGCCTACCGGGTCGACATCAGCCACGCTCGAGTGGATGTCGCCCGAGACCCGTCAGCGGGCGCTGGAGAAGCTCGACAAGTTCACGCCCAAGGTCGGGTACCCCGACCGCTGGCGCGACTACTCGTCCCTCGACATCGACCGCGACGACCTGCTCGGCAGCGTGCGGCGCGCCGCGGCGTTCGAGGTCGACCGCAACCTGGCCAAGATCGGCGGCCCCATCGACCGCGACGAGTGGCACATGACGCCGCAGACGGTCAACGCCTACTACAACCCCGGCATGAACGAGATCGTCTTCCCCGCGGCGATCCTGCGCTGGCCGTTCTTCGACCCCGACGCCGACGACGCCGTGAACTTCGGCGGCATCGGGGCGGTGATCGGCCACGAGATCGGCCACGGCTTCGACGACCAGGGCAGCCGCTACGACGGCGACGGCAACCTCGTCGACTGGTGGACCGAGGACGACCGGGCGGGCTTCGACGTGCTGACCAAGGCGCTCGATCGCCCAGTACGACGGGTTCACGCCCGAGGGCCTCGACGGGCACCACGTCAACGGCGCGCTGACCGTCGGCGAGAACATCGGCGACCTCGGCGGCATCACGATCGCCCACAAGGCGTACCTGCTCAGCCTCGAAGGGGCCGAGCGCTCCGGTGATCGACGGCCTGACCGGCAGCCAGCGCGTGTTCCTCGGCTGGGGCCAGGTGTGGCGCATGGCCACCCGCGAGGCCGAGCAGATCCGCCGCCTGGCCATCGACCCCCACTCGCCGCCCGAGTTCCGGGCCAACGTCGTCCGCAACCTCGACGAGTTCGCCGACGGCGTTCGACGTGGCCGAGGGCGACGGCATGTGGCTCGCCGAGGACGAGCGCGTCCGCATCTGGTAGCACCGGACGGCGCGGGCCGCTCGTCGCCACGCCGCCCTCCTGCCGCCGGCGCCATCCTCCCCGAGGCAATGGGTTCCGCCAGCGAGGGGATGAGGCAATCGGTTCCGTATGCGGAACCCGTGCCTCATCCTCGGTGCGGCGGAACCTATGCCTCGCCACGACCGACCCTCCTACGCATCCCTCCGGCGGTGGGGCTCGGAGTGGTCCCAGTCGGCGAGCAGCGTGCGCAGGGCCGTGAGCAGGATGAGCGGCTGGTCGAGCATGGCGTGGTGCCCGGCCTCGGGGATCTCGATCACCGGGGCCACCCGGCCGAGCGCCTCGTACATCTCGGCGCCGATGTCGGCGGTGACCAGGCCGTTCTCCGACCGCAGCAGCGCCAGGCGGCAGCGCACCTGCGGGAGGTAGGGCAGGGCGCTCGCCCGGATGCTCCCGGCCTCGGCGAACTGGGCGAAGACCCCGCGGTCGAACTTCCACTGCCAGCCGCCGTCGACGGGTCGCAGCGACCGGCGGGCGACGTGGTCGATCACGTAGTCGAGGTAGTGCGCCTGCGGCGGGACCGTGCGGAACCGCTCGAGCGCGGCCTCGACCGTCGGATACGTGCGGGGCGCCCCGAAGGCGCTGCCGACCTGGGCCGCGCTCGACCTCGGCGTCGGGGGCCGACGACCGGTGAGTCGCAGACGATCGCCCCGGCCAGCCGGTCGGCGTGCCGGGCGGCGGTGGCGATGGTGACGAAGCCCGCCCATGCTGTGGCCGACGACCACCGGCGGCCCGGCGACGCCTCCGGCCTCGGCCGCGGCCATCACCTCCTCGGTCCACTGATCGAGCGAGTAGCGGTCGCGGTGGTCGCTGTCGCCGTGGCCGCGACAGGTCGACGGCCACGACCCGGAAGTCGTCGGCGAACAGCGCGGCGACGTGGGTCCACCAGTGGGCGTGCGCGCCGCCGCCGTGGACGAACACCAGGCCCCGCCGGTCCGGTTCGCCCCACGTGAGCAGGTGGACCCGCGCCCCGTCGACGCACCGTCCACTCGTCGGTCGAACGGCACGGCGAGGGCCCGCCGGAACCACCCCGGGGCGTCGGGGCGGGGCCGCAGCGGTGCATCAGAGGTGGCGGGCGGTGCAACAGGGGAGAGATCGCCGGACACGCCTCCACCGTACGAGACGGCCGTGGCGGCGGGCCACGCTGCCCGTGGGCCTCCCTGACATCGGCTGTCAGGGAGAGCCTGTACCGTCACGACCGTGCGGTCGGCCCGCCTCCTCGCCCTGCTCCTGCGCCTCCAGCGCGCGGGCCCGGCCACCGCGGCCACGCTGGCCCGCGAGCTCGAGGTGTCCGAGCGCACCATCTACCGCGACGTGTCGATGCTGCAGGCCGCGGGCGTCCCCCTGTGGACCGAGGCCGGCACGGGTGGGGGCATCCGGCTCGTCGACGGGTGGCGCTCGCCGGTCGACGGGTTCACCGCGTCCGAGACGGTCGCCCTCACCCTCGGCGACGCCGGCGCCGCCGACCTCGGCCTGGGGGCGGTGCTGACCGCGGCCCGGTCGAAGCTGCACTCGGCGCTGCCGGCCGCGGCCCGCGGAGATCTCGGCCGGGTGGCGGACCGGTTCCTGCTCGATGCGCCCGGCTGGTTCCAGGACACCCGTCCCGGACCCGCCCTCGCCACGGTGGCCCGGGCCGTGTGGGACGGCACGCGGCTCGACGTCACCTACGGAGCGCGCCGACCGGCGGCCCGGCGGCTCGATCCGCTCGGCCTGGTGCTCAAGGCCGGCACCTGGTACCTCGTCGCGGCGCACCGCCGGGTCCCGCGGACGTACCGCGTCGACCGCATCGGCCACGCCCGCGGGCGCCCCGAGGCGGCGTGGCGGCCCGCCGGCTTCGACCTGCCGGCCTGGTGGGAGGCGTCGGGCGTCGCGTTCGACGCCGCCATCCGCCCGCTGGCGGCGCGGGTGCGGGTGCGGACCACGGCGCTGCGCCACCTCACCGCGGTGGTGCCCGGCCCGGTCACCCGCGCGGCCGTGACCGCGGCGCGACCGGCGGGCGAGGGGTGGGTCGAGGTCGACCTCCCGCTCGAGCCGCTCGAGGTGGCCGTGTCACAGCTGGCGGGCCTGGGCGGCGCCGTCGAGGTCCTCGAGCCCGCCGACCTGCGATCCGCCCTCGCCGCCCACGGCCGGGCTCTCGCCGGGATCAACGCCTGAGACCACCATCCACGCCGCGAGCACGACCATCACGGCCGCGGCGCCCGCCACCGTGGCGGCCACCGGCGCCAGCGCCCCGACGGCCAGCACCACGACCGCGCCCATGAACTTGGGGTAGGCGCGCTCGTCGGTCGGCGGCGTTCCGGTCACGATCATGACGAGCGCCAGGCCGAGCAGGTAGCCGGCCACCGGCACCGCGACGGCCAGGGCGGCGGTGCGCGCGTCGCCGTGCCCGGTGACCGCCTCGGTCGCCACCTGCAGGCCGGCCCCCATCGCCGCCAGGGCGGCGAAGATCACCACGTGCGCGTAGCCCCAGCGGAACGCGAGCTCGCGGCGGGGGCGCAGGTGGCCGGGGTGGTCGAAGTACAGCCACCAGCTGGCGAACGCCAGCACGAGCCCACCCACGCCGATGGCGAACAGCTCGGCCGTCAGGCCGCCATCGTCGAGCGCGGCCTGGAAGCCCGCCGACGCCGACAGGACCGATTCGCCGAGCACGATGATCGTGAAGAGCCCGTACCGCTCCTCGATGTGCCCCGGCGTGGAACACCGGCGCCCCGGCCGCCCGCTCGGCCCACACCGGAACGGCCAGCTCGGCCGCGACGAGGACGAGGAACCCGGCGATGCCGACGGCCCCGTGGGGAAGGGCGAGCCGGGCGAACCACAACACCTGGAGCACCGAGATGCCGGCCGCGTAGCGCAGGGCTCGGGTGCGCCCCGCCGGCTCGTCGCGCGCCACCCGGAGCCACGACACCGCCAACCCGACCCGCATGACCGCGTAGCCGATGGTCACCACCAGCCAGTCGTCGTGTTCGAGCGCATCCGTCACCCCGGTCGCCAGGACGAGGACGCCGGCCATCTGCACCAGCATGAGCAGGCGGTACGGGACGTCGTCGGCGTCGTGGGCCGAGGCGAACCACGTGGCGTTCATCCACGCCCACCACACGGCGAAGAACACGCCGATGAAGCCCCACACGCCCTCGGCGACGTGCCCGGCGACGAGCTCGTGGTGCAGGGCGGCCGACGCCCGTGCCACCGCCACGACGAAGGTGAGGTCGAAGAACAGCTCGAGGGGCGTCGACGCCCGATACGGCTCGTCGGGGTCGCGGGTGACCGCCCGTCCTCGCAGGCGGCCGACGTCGACGGTGCGCAGCCCGGCCATCTCGTCACGGTACCGGCGGGCGCCGGACCAGGCCCGCGACGACCCGGACCAGGGCCGCGACGACCCGGACCGCGTCACGCCGGGCGGGGATACGGTGGCTCCATGACCACGACCGAGAGCCCGAACGCCGCCACCGCTCCGGCCCTGCGTCCCGGCCGTGACGAGACCGACCGCCTCGCCGCCCGCGTCGCCGTGCCCGCCGAGGGCCGCGAGACGCTGACCGTCACGTCGCCGCTGACCGGAGCCGTCCTCGGCGAGGTCCCCGTGGGCACCGAGGCCGACGTCGTCGCCGCGGTGGAACGCGCCCGCCGAGCGCAGCAGGCATGGGCCGCCACCCCGGTCCGCGACCGCGCCGCCGTGCTGCTGCGCTACCACGACCTGGTGCTCGACCGGCAGGACGAGCTGCTCGACCTCATCCAGGCCGAGAACGGCAAGGCCCGGGTGTGGGCGTTCGAGGAGATCATGGACCAGGCGGTCACCGCCCGGTACTACGCCCGCCTCGCCCCCCGGGCGCTGAAGCCGCACCGCCGGCTGAGCGCCCTTCCCGGCCTCGTGTCCACCAAGGAGCACTACCTGCCCAAGGGCGTCATCGGGGTCATCTCGCCGTGGAACTACCCGCTGGTGCTGGCGGTCTCCGACGCGCTCGCCGCCCTGGTGGCGGGCAACGGCATCGTGATCAAGCCCGACTCGCAGACCCCGTTCACCGCCCTGCGGGCCTTCGAGCTGCTCGAGGAGGCCGGGCTCCCGGCCGGGCTCGTGCAGGTGGTGACCGGCCCCGGACGGTCGGTGGGCACCGCCATCATCGAGAACGCCGACTACATGATGTTCACGGGCTCGACCGCCACCGGACGCAAGGTCGCCAGCCAGGCCGGCGAGCGCCTGATCGGCATGTCGGCCGAGCTCGGCGGCAAGAACGCCATGGTCGTCACCGACGACGTCGACCTCGACCGGGCCGTCGAGGGCGCGGTCGTCGGGTCGTTCGCCAACACCGGCCAGCTGTGCATCTCGATCGAGCGCCTCTACGTGCACGACAAGGTCGCCGACGCCTTCACCGACGCCTTCGGTGCCCGCACCGCCGAGCTGTCGCTCGGCGCCGAGCAGGCGTACGGCCCCGAGGTCGGGCGCGCTGGCCTCGCAGGACCAGCTCGACAAGGTGCGCGAGCACGTCGACGACGCCGTGGCCAAGGGCGCCCGTGTGGTCGCGGGCGGCAAGCACCGCCCCGACATCGGCGAGCTCTTCTACGAGCCCACCGTGCTGACCGGGGTGACGCCCGACATGGCGCTGTACCGCGAGGAGACGTTCGGCCCCGTCGTCGCCGTGTACCCCGTCGTCTCCGACGACGAAGCCGTCACCCAGGTCAACGACACCGAGTACGGCCTCAACGCCAGCGTGTACTGCGGCGACACCGGGAGGGGGAAGGCGATCGCCGAGCGGATCCGCGCCGGCACGGTGAACGTCAACGACGGCTACTCGTCCGCGTGGGCCAGCCTCGACGCCCCGATGGGCGGCATGAAGGCCTCGGGCCTCGGGCGGCGGCACGGGCGAGAGGGCCTGCTCAAGTACACCGAGTCGCAGACCGTCGCCGTGCGGTCGGCGCTGGCCGCCAAGCTGCAGGACCCGGGCCGTGACGGGGCGGGGTACGCCCGCCGCTTCACCGCCATCCTCCGCAAGGCCAAGCACCTCCCGCGGTAGCCCGGACCGCGCCGGCCTCCGCGCCTACACTCCGGGCCGGGGCGGAAGGTGAGTGACCGGGGGACTCACGGTGTCCGATGTCGACCGAGGCGACGAGCCCGCGCCGGGTCGGGCCGCGCGCGCAAGCCACGACCCTCGCACCCGACCGCCGACCCGGGGTCGTCGGCGGTGTGGCGCTGGCCGACCTCGACCCGCCTCCCGCCGGCAGGCGCCGCCTGGCGCATTGGGGCCGGCGGCCGGTCGTCGCCGGGCTCGCCGGGCTGGGGGTGGCCGCGGCCGCGGGCGCCGCCGCGGGGTGGCGCAGCGGCCTGTTCGACAGCTCGACGCGCCCCACGCAGCCCGCCGCGTCGCGGCGCAACGCCGACACGGCCGCCGACTCGGGGGGCTTCGCCAACCGCGACGAGAGCTACGCCAGCTCGACGGGCGGACGCATCTCGGCCGAGGTCGAGCCCGGCCCCACGCTGGTCTTCCCCACCGCCGGCGAGGCGGCGGCCGGCACCACGGTGACCGTCCCGACCATCCTGGACACGAGCGACCCGGTGCTCCACCTGCTGCGCCGCACCACGTTCGGTCTCACGCCCGAGCTCGTCGCGGAGGTGCACGCCGCAGGCATCGACGCCTGGCTCGCCTCCCAGCTCGACCCGGCGTCGCTCGCCGACCCCCGGGGCGACGCGGCCTGGGCTGCGCTCCCCCTCGCCCGGGCCGACCCCGCCACGGTCCGGTCGTCGGTGAGCCGTGGCAGCTGGGACGCCGGCCACGAGTTCAGCACCGCGACCCTGGCCCGGCAGATGTGGTCGTCCCGCCAGCTCTTCGAGGTGGTGGTGGACTTCTGGGCCAACCACCTCAACGTGCCGACGCCGGGACCAGGCACCTGGGACGTCGGCGGCTCGTATCACCGTGACGTCATCCGCGCCCACGCCATGGGCAACTTCGCCGACATGCTCGTCGCCGCCGGCCGCCACCCCGCCGTCCTCCGCTACCTCACCGCCGACAAGTCGAAGAAGGACTCGGTCAACGAGAACTACGGGCGGGAGCTGCTCGAGCTGCACACCGTCGGCGTGGCGTCGGGCTACACCGAGGACGACGTCCGCAACAGCGCCTACATCCTGACCGGCCGGACGGTGACGGGGGAGCAGGACATGTCCGGGGAGAGCGCGTTCCGCTACGACCCGGCCATGCACTGGGTCGGTCCGGTGACCGTTCTCGACTTCACCCACCCGAACCCCACGCCCGAGGACGGCCTCGACGTGGGCGACGCCTACCTGCGCCACCTGGCGGGCCACCCGGCCACCGCCCGGACGATCGCGTCCAAGCTCGCCGTGCGCTTCGTGTCCGACACGCCGCCCCCGGCGCTGGTCGACCGGCTCGCCACCGCCTACCTCGAGGGGGGCACGGCCATCGTGCCGGTTCTCGACCTGCTGTTCCGGTCCGCCGAGTTCTGGGCTTCGGTCGGGCAGAAGACGCGCCGCCCCGCCGAGAACATCGCCGCCAGCGTCCGCGTCCTCGGCACCGTGCCCGAGGGCGACACCGCAGCGCAGCATGACGGCCCTGGCGTCGGGCGCGCGACCCGGGCCGGGCACAAGCCGATCGCCTGGGCGGCGCCCAACGGCTACCCCGACGTCCATGCCGCATGGCGGTCCGCGAGCTCGATCGTGACCGCTGGAACGTCCATCGCATGTTGATCGGCGACTGGGAGGACGGGCTGACCCGCCCCGACCCCGTCGCCCTGGCCGGCGGGGCCACGACCGTCGGTGCCTTCGTCGACAACCTGTGCTCCCGCGTCTGCTTCCAGGGCTTCCAGCCCGTCCACCGCGACGCGCTGGTGGGCTTCCTCGGGGGCGACCCGGCTGCCCCGGTGCGGAACGACCTCGCCGCCCCCGCCCTCGCTCTCGTCCTCGACTCGCCCTACTTCGCCCTCCGGTGACCACCAGCGCCATGACTCGACCCCCCACGCCCGACCGCCCCGGCCCCAGCCACGCCCCACGCCCGACCGCACCGCGCCAGCCGATACCTCGACCTGTGCCGACGACGCCCGTGCCGCGGGCCCCGCCGTCGATCTCCGGCGCCTCGGTCCGACCGCGGCAGACGGGGCCGTGCGGGCCGCACGCGGCCCGGGTGACGGCCGACGAGGCCGACCGCCGCGACGCCTGGAGCCGGGGGATGTCCCGTCGTGCGTTCCTCGCCCGCGTCGGCATCGGGGGCGCCGCCGCCCTGAGCGCCCCGTTCGTCACGGCCCGCGCCTCGTTCGGCCAGCCGGGGGCGACGGGCACCCTCGTCGTGGTCTTCCTCCGCGGCGGGATGGACGGGCTGTCGGTGGTCGTCCCCGGCGCCGATCCCCACCTGGCCGCGGCCCGCCCGCGCATCTCGGTGCCACCCTCGGCCCTGCTCCCGCTCGACCGTGGCTTCGGGCT
This sequence comes from uncultured Acidimicrobiales bacterium, assembly GCA_963778415.1. GTDB lineage: Bacteria > Actinomycetota > Acidimicrobiia > Acidimicrobiales > VFJN01 > ZC4RG19. The sequence goes on along the minus strand of CAVZUI010000005.1, from coordinate 243,004 downwards.
CAACCCCGCGCTCGCACCGCTGCACCCGCTGTGGGGCCGCAAGCAGCTCGCCGTCGTGCACGGCGTGTCGACGCCCGACGTGTCCCGCAGCCACTTCCAGGCCCAGGACTGCCTCGAACGGGGCGGGTCGTCCACCGGGACGTCCGAGGGGTGGCTGGACCGGGTGCTCGATGCCATGGGCCCGGGCACCACGTTCCGCAGCCTGACAGTGGGGGCGACCGCGACCCGGTCGCTGGCCGGCGACCAGCCGACCCTGTCGCTCACCAGCCTCGAGTGGTTCAAGCTCGGCGGCCCCGAGGGCGAGATCGCCGCCCGGACGACCGACGCCCTGTCCGCCCTCTACTCGGGGTTCGAGCACCCCCTCACCGCCGATGTCGCCGCCACCCTCGCAGGTCTCGACACCGCCGCCCTGCTGCTGGCCCAGGGCGACCAGCCGGCGTCGACGTACCCCGACGGCGACTTCGCCGATCGGCTCGCCGAGGTGGCACGCCTGGTCAAGGCCGACGTGGGCGTGCGGGTGGCGTGCGTGGACGTGGGTGGGTGGGACATGCACACCAACCTCGGCACGGTCGAGGGCGGGGCGATGAAGACCGAGCTCACGAAGCTCGGCGAGTCGCTGGCCGCCTTCGCCCAGGACCTCGGCGACCGGTTCGACGACGTGACGGTGGTGGTGATGAGCGAGTTCGGCCGCCGGGTCGAGCAGAACGCCAACGCCGGCACCGACCACGGCCACGGCGGGGTGGTGCTCCTGCTGGGCGGCGGCCTGGCGGGCGGGACCGTGCACGGCGCGTGGCAGGACCTGCACCCCGACGTCCTCGACCGCGGCGACGTCCCTGGCTGGACCGACTACCGCGACGTCCTCGCCGAGGTGGTCACCACCCGGCTCGGCGTCGGCGCGGGGGCCTCCCGACCGTGTTCCCGGGCCACCAGGCGCAGCCCGTCGGGGTGACGGCCTGACCGGTCGCGCGTGCCGCCGATGCGTGGTGACCGGTGATCCAGTACGTACCATGGAGCAACTGACGAACAACGAGGTCATACCGCTTGGCGAAGACAAAGGACGACGCATTCATCCTCGAGGGGCGCACCGAAGAGGCGCTCAAGGGTGGTCACTTCCGCATCGCGCTCGACAACGGGCACACGGTGCTCGGCCATCTCAGCGGCAAGATGCGCAAGAACCGCATCCGCATCCTGCCCGGCGACCGGGTGCAGGTCGAGGTCTCGGCCTACGACCTGAGCCGAGGCCGCATCACCTACCGTTACAAGTAGGTCACCGACTCCGGGGCGGTAGAGTAGTTGCGGGTCGGTCGCGCGGATCGGCCCGAGACCGAAGAGAGAGATCATTGGCTACAGGCACCGTGAAGTTCTTCAACGCCGAGAAGGGCTTCGGCTTCATCTCACGTGAAGATGGCGACGACGTGTTCGTGCACTTCTCCAACATCCAGGCCGAGGGCTACAAGTCCCTCAACGAGGGCCAGGCCGTCGAGTTCGACATCGGCCCCGGCCGCAAGGGTGACGAGGCGCAGAACGTCCGCGTGATCTGATCCCACCGACGCGGATCATCCCGTCGTCGAACCGCCGGCCTGTGCCGGCGGTTCGTTCGTTTTCCCGACCGTTCTGCCCGCCGAGGCGACACAGACCACTGAGAGTGGCTACGGTGTCGCTGGGCAGATGATTCGCGACACCGAACTTCCGGACGTCGTCGAAGCGGCGGGACGCGGTGAGCACTGGGCGCTCACCGAGCTTTTCCGCGCCTACCAGCCGCGCCTCCTCCGCTACCTCCGGGCACAGGCCCCCGAAGTGGCCGAGGACATCGCCAGCGAGGTGTGGATCTGCGTCGCCCGCAGCGTCGGGCACTTCCACGGCGACGAGTCGGGCTTCCGGGGCTGGCTGTTCACGATCGCCCGTCGCCGGCTCATCGATCACCGCCGGCGGCTCGCCCGCCAGCGCACGCAGGCGATGCCCAGCGACGAGTTCGACGCGCCCTCCGCGTCCCGCCACGGCGGCGACCCGGCCGGCGCCGTGCTCGACCGGTTGGGTGCACAGGGTGCGGTCGACGAGCTGGTGGCCGAGCTGACCCCCGAGCAGGCCGAGGCCGTGCTCCTTCGGGTCGTCGGCGGCCTGCCGGTGGCCGAGGTCGCGCGCATCATGGACCGGCCCGCGGGCAACGTCCGCGTCCTCTGCCACCGGGCGCTCCGCCGCCTGGCGGTCCGGTACAGCGACGAGGTGCGGACGGGATGACCCCCGATCGCGACGCCCTCTGGGCCGACCTCCTCCAGTTCGACCCGCCCTCTGCCGACCGGGTGTGGGAGGGCGACCTGCGCGACCCCGATGCTCCGCACTGGTACGCCAACCTCGGCTCGCTCATCCACCATGCGCGCGGGCCCGGCCGAGGCCGACGAGCTCGTCGACGAGCCCGAGGTGGTGGCCACCATGCGACGGGCCAGCCTCGGCGCGACGATCGTGTCGCTCCCCCGCAATCGAGGGGTCCGCTCGGTCGGTCGGCTGGTGGCGATGAAGGCAGCGGCAGCCGCCACGACGGTCAGCATGGTCGGGGTCGCGGCCGCTGCGACCACCGGCATCGTCGCCACCGTGGCCGCGACGGTGGTCGTGCCGGCCATCACCGAGAAGATCCGGCCCACGATGCGACGACGAGATGGCCCCGGTCGAGCCGATCGAGCTCGCCCGCATCCGCGTCGTCCACCCGCCCGACCGTGGGTGCGGAGTGCCGGCCGCACAGCGACCACTGCGTCGACCCGTCCTCTCCCGTGGTCGTGGACCTCGCGCCTGCGTCGCCTGCCGTCTCGTCGCCCGACACCGCGCCGTCGACGGCCGTCCCTGCGCCGACGACGTCCGCACCGACCGAGGTGTCCAGCGAGGCACCGGTCGTCGACGCCCCGGTCGTCGAGACGCCGGTCGTGGAGCCGCCGGTCGACGTCCCGGTCGTCGAGACGCCGGTGGAGCCCGCCCCGGTCGAACCGCCGCCGGCAGAACCGCCGCCGATCGAGCCGACCATCGCCGACCCGCCGCCGGCCGACCCACCCGCCGATCCGCCGCCGGGCGAGCCGACCGCGTCCGACAAGCCGTTTGCGGACCCGGCGCCGGTCGAACATGTCACCCCTGAACCACCCGCTCCAGAGCCGCCGGCCGCGGACAAGGCCCACGTGGACTCCGCCGGCCCGCCCGCCACCGTCGAGCCGGGCGCACCCGCCGCGGATCCCGGGTCGAGCGAGACGGGAAACGGTGGTGACGGACACGGCGAGGACGGACACGGCAACGACGGCGACACGCCGGCCGATCCGCCCGCGCGACGGGCGCGTCGACGCCGCGCCACCGGCCGCCTGACGGTCGTCGATCGCCGTCAACCTGCCGTTCAGCGAGCGCGCCCCGCCAGTTTCGTGCATGATCTCGGCGCGACGTGTGCGTCGTGACCGGGGGCGGAGCCGGGGGGGGAAGCGATGTCAGCAGGGGACGACGGGAGCCGGTGGACGTCCGAGCACGACCGCGTCCCCGACGACTCCCCGACGCCCGACGACATGTCGGCGCGCGCCGCGGCCGCGGCGCGCGCGTTTGCCGCTCTGAGCGTGACCGACCGGGGGGAGACAGCCCCGGCGCCACCACCGGCCGACCCATCCACCCGCGCCGAGACCGGGGCCACGCCGCTTCGCCCCGATGCGGTGCTGCGTGGTCGCCGGTTCACCCCCGTCGACCGCGAGAGCGACCCCGATCGCGACGCGGAGCGCGACCACGATGCCCGCACCGAGCGGCGGCGCGCCTTCGACGAGCGACGCCGGAACCACGGGCTCCCGCCCGACGACGAGGCCCCGGCGTCGCCCGCGGCCGCCGCCGACCCGGCCCCGCCCGATCGAGCCACCGGCGACCTGCCGGCGGCCCGCCCCCGGGACCGCGCCCTGCTCCACCTGCTGGCCCTCGCCGTCGCCTGCGGCGCGCTCGTGGCCCCGGTCACCTGGACGGTCGCGGTCGCCGTGGGCGCGCTGGCCGGAGCGACGGCCCGGTCGGCGATCGACCACGGCCCGGCCGCCGGGACCGCTCGTCGGCCGCGGGGCGCGGCGGGCGACCTCCTGGCTGCGGCCCCGCTCGTTCCTGTGGCTTCCCGTCCTCCTGGCCCGGACGCTGCTGATCGCCATGGCCCTGCCAGCCCTCCTCGGCGCCGCCGTGTGGCTCGTCACCGAAGGGGCCGACGGGATGGTGGCCGCGGCCAGGGCCGCGATGTGGGCGGACGTGTTCCGGGTCGCCGCCGCCGTGCTCTGCTTCATGCTCGTGACCGGGGTCGGCGACGCCCGGCACCGCCGCGCCGCCCAGGTCCGGAGGGCGCTCGACGGGCGGAGCCCGGCAGTCCCCGTGGCGGTGGCCGGCGCCGCCATCGCCGTGGCCGTGGTGGCCGTGGGCGTCGTGCCCCGAGCGGCGGCCGGCGCGGTGACGGGCCGCGACGGGCTCGCCTGGGTCCCAGCCCCCCTCCACGGCACCGTCGACGGCTTCCGCGACGACATCGCCGTGGCCGAGGTGCAATCGGCCTCCGAGTGCCTGTCGGGCCATCAGGGCGTGCAGTGGCGACCGGGCTACACACGCGCCAACGGGCTGGCCGAGGACGATGTCGCTCGCCTGACGGTCGACGGCGGCACCCCGTCCGACGCCGATCTCGCCACCGCCGGGGTCGCGCTCCACGACCTCCTCGCGCCGTGGGTCGACACGATCGTCCTCGAGGCGGGCGACGAGCCCGTCCTCGTCGTCGACCGCCACGACGTCGCGGGCGCCCGGCCGCTCATCGACGCCTCCGCCCTGGCCGGTGCGGCCAGCGTCGGTCAGGGTGCGCTCGAGAGCGGGTCGACGGACGTCGACCGCGACGTCGCCCTCGACTGCGCGTCCCCGCCGCTGCCCTGAGGTCCGGCATGCGCACCGCCGCGTTGGTCACCCGCCGGGGGTGATCTCGCAGCGGACGCAACGGCGCACGATCCGTCGCACATGGTGCCGCACACGCGGCAGGTCAGGAGGTCCGAGCCATGGCAACAACAGTGGGACGCAGCGGGTGGGTGACGTTCACCGGCCTGCTCATGGGAATCGTCGCCGTCTACAACATCCTGAGCGGCATCGCCGCCATCGCCGAGGACGACGTCACAGAGCGGGTGGGCGAGGTGCTGTACGGCATCAACATCACCGCCTGGGGCTGGTTCTGGTTGATCCTCGGCATCGTCCAGCTCGTCACGGCGGGACTGGTGCTCGCCCGCAACCCGATCGGGCAGATGCTCGGGTTGCTGTGGGCGTTCATCGGGGCATCGCTGTCGGTGTTCACGATCTTCGTGGCGCCGTACTGGTCGCTGGTCGTGCTGGGGATCAACCTGGTCGTGATCTGGGCGCTGACGTCGCACACCGAGGAGTTCGACGAGTCCTACAGCTGAGGGTTCCTCGCGCCGCCGGGGGACGACCCGAGGTCGTGGAGGAGGGAGCGGACGGCGGAGGCCGAGTGGTGCCGCCACGGGGCGACCGGGTCGTCCCGTGGCGGTGCCGCCGCCGCGGCGTCGAGTTCGCTGGCGAAGGTGGACGGCTGGGCGATCGCGACCGGGTCGGGAGAACCCGCGTCCGGGCCTCGTGAAGGCGGTCGACCCGACCCTCCACGAGCGCTGACGCCGCCGTCAGGGCCTGATCGGGCCCCTCGAGTGACCCTGGTCACGGCCCATGTGCGTCACATCAGGGAACTGCAAGCGCGGCGCAACCGCCGTGCAAGCGGGCGCCGGACACCCTGGCGTCATGGAGACGTTCCCCGCTGTTCTCCGACAGTCCGATCTGGTCGACCTCTCCGATGACGGCGCGGTCGACGGATCGCTCGTCGGGGCCAAAGCCGCCAACCTCGCTCGCGCCCGGCGCGCCGGACTACCGGTGCTCCCGGGGGTCGTGCTGACCACCGACTGGGACCACCGCGGCTGGTCGCACCCGTCGCGTGCCGAGCACAGCCCCGCCCGTGCGGCCTGGGAGACGCTCGGCGAGTCGGGGGACCGCACCCTCGTGGTCCGGTCGTCGTCCACGAACGAGGACGGCGGCTCGTCGTCGATGGCCGGCGTGTTCGAATCCGTCCTCGACGTGTCGACCTGGTCGAGCTTCGTCGAGGCGGTCGACCGGGTTCTCGGGTCGCAGAGCCGGGCCGACGTGTCCGGGCGCCCGCATGGCCGTCCTGGTCCAGCCCCAGCTCGAGCCGCGCTTCGGCGGGGTGCTGTTCGCCGCCGACCCGGTGTCCGGCCGCACCGACCGCCTGCTCCTGGCCGCCGTCGAGGGCGGACCGGACCGCCTGGTCAGTGGCCTCGACGACGGCTGGACGGCAGTTCTCTCCCCCCGCGGCAAGGTCCTCGAGGAGCGCGGCGGCGACGCCCTGCCCCTCGGGCGATCGACGCTGCGGGCGCTCGCCGCCCTCGCCGCCCGGGCCACCGCCGCCTTCGACGGTCCGCAGGACATCGAATGGGCCGTCGACCACGACGGCACGGTGTGGCTGCTGCAGAGCCGCCCGATCACCACGCCGACCGGCCGACCCGGAGGCCCGGTGCTCGGCACCGGTCCGCTGGCCGAGACCTTCCCCGAGGCCCTCGGCACCCTGGAGTCGGATCTGTGGCTGGCCCCGCTCAGCGAAGGCCTCGAGCAGGCTCTGCTCGTGACCGGCACCGCCTCCGCGGGCGCCCTGCGGCGGCGGCCGGTCGTGCGGGACATCGACGGCTGGGCCGTCGCCGACCTCGGCCACCTCGGCCTGGCACCCGTTCGCCACAAGATGCTGCGCCAGCTCGATCCCCGACCGCCGGCTCGGAGGCTCCGGGCCGCGTGGCGCACCGGCCGGCTGACCCGGGCCCTGCCCGCCCTCGCTCGCGACATCGTCGAGCAGGTCGACCGCGACCTCGCCGAGGTCCCCGCCATCGACCAGCTCTCGAACGTGGCCCTCATCGCCGTGCTCGACAACGGGCGGACGGCGCTGCGCGCCCTCCACGGCTACGAGGCCCTGGCGGGGATGCTCGTGCCCGACACCGGTGAGGGCGTCACCGCGGCCGCGCTGGCCCTGTCCGCCCTGGCCGAGGCCCGGGCCGAGGGCGTGGCGGTCGACGACGTCGTCGAGACCCACCCCGTGGTGCTGGCCCTGGCGCCGCCGCGGATCGGCGCCACGCCGGCGCCCGTCGCTGCGGCCCCGGTCACCATCGACCTGCGCGACGGCGTGCCGCATGTCGTGGCGCCGCCCGTCGCCACCAGCGACGAAGCGGTCGTGCGGGAGGCGCTGCGCCTCCGGGCCCGCTGGGTCCAGGAGCTCACGGCCCGTGCGGCCGCCGAGCTCGGCGAACGGCTCGCCAGCGTCGGGGTCCTCCCCCACCCCGACGCCGTGCGGGTCCTCGAGTTCGACGAGCTGCGGACGGCCACCCGGACGCCGCCTCATCCCGGCGGACATCGCCGATCGGGTCGACCCCCGTGACACGCCCCCGCGGGCCCTGCCGGCCCAGTTCCGGCTCACCGCCGAGGGCACGCCCGTGGCGCTCGCGGCCGGCGGCGCCAGGTGACGTCGGCGCCGGCGGCGGCATCGCCTCGGGGCCGGTGCACGTCGGCGACGACCCGCCCGCAGGTGCCGTGCTGGTCGTGACCCACCTCGACCCCCGGCTGGCCCCCGTCGTGCCCCGGCTGGCGGGCCTGGTGGCCGAGACGGGCAGCCCCCTCAGCCACCTCGCCATCCTCGCCCGCGAGCACGGCGTCGCCACGGTGGTCAGCCACGCCGGCGCGGCGGAGCGGTACGCCCCGGGCACGGTCGTCGAGGTCGACGGCGGCGCCGGCACCGTCAGGGTGCTCGACGCCGGCAGCCCCACGCAGTCCGAACCGTCCCCGATGTCGGCCATGACCGGCCCGGCGTCCGCAGGCGGCACGGTCGTCGCCCTGGCGACCCGCGCCGCGGCGGCCGACGACACCCCCGACACACCCTCCACCGTCGTCCCGATCGGAGCCCGACGATGACCCGGATCATCCGCACCCTGCTCGGTGGCATCACGCTTGCCGCCTCCGGTGCCTACACCTTCGTCTACCTCTACCGGTGGGAGTGGAACCGTGCGCTCATGTCGGCGGCCATCTTCATCGCCGCCGAGGTGGCCGTGATGGGCTCGTTGCTGGCGCAGCGGCTCAAGGTCGTGACCGACCGCCTCGATGCGGTCGAGCACCGACCCGAGGCCCGGGTCGTGCGGCTCGAGCGCATCCGCACCGCGGCAGCCGCCGCCCCGCAAGTCCTTCGCCTGGCTGGCCAAGCCCGAGCAGATGAACGTGTTCGTCCCGGTGCTCATGGGCGCAGGCGTGCTGCTGTCCGGCATCGCCTGGGTGGTCGAGCGCCTCGCCCGTGCCACCGTCACGCCGGTGGCCGAGCGCAGCCTGGCCGGGAAGCTCGACATGCTGGCGCTGCCGGCCCACGGGTTCGCCACCGCCGAGCGCGAGCCGCTCGACCTGCTGCGGGGTCCGACGGGAGCGGTCCGGTGAGGACGATCGGGGTCGCCGTGCTGGCCGTGCTGACGGTCCTCGGCGTGATGACGCTCGCCGACCTGACCCAGAACCGGCCGGACGCCGTCGTCGAGGACAGCTCCACCACCGTGGAGTTCGACGTCGCCACCCGCCGGTACTCGGGATCCGACGTGATGGCGGCGCAGAGCCTGTGGGCCGTGTGCCAGTCCACCGTGTCGGGCGAGAAGACCGCGGTGACCGAGGTGGGCGACCACTTCACCGTCACGGTGAGCCCCGCCTTCGGCGAGAACGGCCGCAAGCGGCTCACCGGCTGCTTCGAGGACGCCACCGTGGACCGGGTCATGGGCCACGTCGTGGACCTCACGCACTCCACCACCTGACCCGGACCGCGGCGGGAGCTCCGCCCGTCACGGCGTGATGCGGCGGCCCTCGCGTCGGATGCGGTACCAGCGGTACCCGTAGCCCTCGAGGGTGAGAGCGAGGGCGGCCTCCTCGATGTCCACCTCGGGAGCACCGTCGAGCAGGTCGTCGGCGCCCACCGCGTCATCCAGGCCGTCGAGGGCCACCACCAGACGACAGGGCTCTGCCGCGAAGTTGTGCAACGCGACCACCGTCGACCCGTTCCAGTCGCACCGGTGGACGAGGACCGACTCGGGATCGCTCGGGACGCACCGCCACTGCCCGAGACCGAGCTCCGGCGTCTCGCGGCGCCGGCGGATCAGCCGCTCGAACCAGTTGAGGAGCGATCCCGCGTCCCGCCGCTGCCGGGCGACGTTGACGGCGAGCGGTCCGTACTCACCCTCGGTCAGCGGGGTCGGGAACGTGGACGGGTCGGCGGTCGAGAACCCCGCTCCCGGCTCGTCCGACCACTGCATCGGCGTCCGGACCGCCATCCGCCCGTCGGCCTGCAGGTTCTCGCCCATGCCGATCTCCTCGCCGTAGAACAGCACGGGAGTCCCGGGCAGCGAGAACAGCAGGCTGTAGGCCATGCGCACCCGGGCCGGGTCGCCGTCGAGCATCGGCGGCAGCCGCCGGCGCAGGCCGCGCCCGTAGACCTGCATGTCCGGTTCCGGGCCGAAGGCGTCGAACACCTCCTTGCGCTCCGCGTCGGTCAACTGGTCGAGCGTGAGCTCGTCGTGGTTGCGCAGGAACGTCGCCCACTGCGAGTCGAAGGGCACGGGCGGGAGGTCGTGCAGCGCCTCCTCGACCGGCGCCGCCTCGCCCCGCGCCAGGGCCAGGTAGATGCGCTGCATCACGGAGAAGTTGAAGACCAGGTTGAGCTCGTCGCCGTCCTCGTCGCCGAAGAACTCGCGCTGCTGCTCGGGCGGCAGGTTGACCTCGCCGAGCAGGATGGCGTCGCCCTGGCGGCGTTGGACGAACGCGCGCAGGTCCTTCAGGTAGCGGTGCGGGTCGACGGCCGGGGCGTCGGCGATGCCGTCGAGCTCGAGCAGGAACGGCACGGCGTCGACCCGGAACCCGCTGACCCCGAGCTCCAGCCAGAACCCGATGATCCGGGCGATCTCCTCCCGCACCTCCGGGTTGGCGACGTTCAGGTCCGGCTGGTGGGCGTGAACCGGTGGAGGTAGTACTGCCTGGCCTTGCGGTCGTAGGTCCACACGCCGCCCTGCTCGCCGGGGAAGACCTCGGCGAGCTGGGCGTCCTCGGGCGGCTCGTCGACCCACACGTACCAGTCGCGGTAGGGCGAGGCGGGATCCGACCGAGCCGACTGGAACCACGGGTGCTCGATCGGAGGTGTGGTTGACGACGAGGTCGATGATCACCCGCATGCCCCGGTCGCGGGCGGTGCGCACCACCTCGACGAACTCGCCCAGCGTGCCGAGGCGGGGGTCGACGCCGTAGAAGTCGATGATGTCGTAGCCGTCGTCGCGGTCGGGCGTCGGGTAGTACGGCATCAGCCAGAGGGTCGTGACGCCGATGCCGGCCAGGTAGTCGATCCGCTCGACCAGGCCGGCGAGATCGCCCATCCCGTCCCCGTTCGCGTCGAGGAACGTCTCGACGTCGAGGCAGTAGACGACGCCGTTCTTCCACCACTGGTCGCTGGTGAGCTCCAGGCCCATCAGCGTCGCTCCACGAGCTCCGGCAGGACCTTGTCGCCGAACACGTCGATGAACCGCTCCTGCTCGCGGGGCACCTGGTGCAGGTACAGCTCGTCGACCCCGAGGTCGAGCATCTCGTGGAGCCAGGCGGCGTGCTGCTGGGGTCGGACGACACGAGCACGCTGCTCCGGACGTCGTCGGGGCGGACGTGCGCCGCCGCCATCTCGAACTGCTCGACCGTCTCGAGGTCGGCCATCAGCGGCGACGGGAACACGTTCGTGCGCCACTGGTCGTAGGCCCCGGCCAGCGCCTCGTCCTCGGTTTGCGCCCACGCCACCTTGACCTGGACGTGCAACGGCTTTCCCTCGCCACCGCCCTCGCGGAAGGCGTCGATGATCGGGCGCAGCCGATCGGGCGGCAGGTGCACGGTGATCAGCCCGTCGGCCCACTCGCCGCACCAGCGGGCGGTCTCCTCGCTGAGCGCGGCACCGATCAGGGGGACCGGCGCCGACGGCAGGGTCCAGAGGCGGGCCCGGTCGACCCGGACGTGGCCGTCGTGGCTCACCTCCTCGCCGCGCAGCAGGGCACGGATGACGTCGACGCACTCGCGCAGTCGGGCGTTGCGGGCGGGCTTGGCCGGCCACGCGTGCCGGTGATGTGCTCGTTCGACGCCTCGCCCGAGCCCAGCGCCACGCTCAGGCGTCCGGGGTACATCTCGACGAGCGTGGCGATGGCCTGGGCGATGATCGCCGGGTGGTAGCGCTGGCCGGGGGCGTTCACCACGCCGAACGGCACCGACGTCGCCTGCATGGCGGCACCGAGCCACGACCAGGCGAAGCCCGATTCGCCCTGGCGTGACTCCACGGGGTGAGGTGGTCGGACGACGAGACGGCACCGAAGCCCGCCTCGGCGGCACGCACCGCGGCCCCGAGGAGGACGGACGGGCGGTTCTGCTCGTGCGAGGCGTGATATCCGACGATCGCCATCCACGACGCGTGCCCGTGCGGCCCGGCCGTCATACATGGCGCCCGCGGCATCCAAGCGGGCCGCCGGATCCGATGGACCGGCGATGACCCTCCGTACCCTTCCGCCCATGCGCATCCTGGTGACCGGCGCGACCGGGTTCGTCGGCCGGGGTCTCGCCCGGCGCCTCGCCGGGGACGGGCACGTCGTCGTCGCGATGACCCGCCGACCCGACCGCTACCGCGGCGAGGGAACAGCCGTCGCGGGGGACATCGACGACGAGGGCAGCCTCCGAGCTGCCCTCGACGGCATCGAGGTCGCGTACTACCTGGTCCACTCGCTGGCCGACCCCGACTTCGCCGCCCGTGACCGCCGGGGCGCGGAGCACTTCGCGGCCGCCGCCCGCCACGCCGAGGTCCGCCAGATCGTCTACCTCGGGGGCCTCGGCCACGATGACGACGCCCTGTCGCCCCACCTGCGAAGCCGGCGCGAGGTCGAGCACATCCTGCTCGACAGCGCCCCCAGTACGGCCCTGCGAGCGGGGATCGTCATCGGAGACGGCGGCATCAGCTGGGAGATCCTGCGCCAGCTCGTCGAGCGGCTCCCCGCCATGGTGACGCCGCGATGGGTCCAGACCGCCACCCAGCCCATCGCCCTGGCGGACGCGGTGGCCTTCCTGGCGGGCGTGGGCGGTCAGGACGCGGCGGTCGGGAAGGCGTTCGAGATCGGCGGGCCAGACGTCCTGACCTATCGCGACATGCTGCTGACCGTCGCCGAGATGACGGGTCGCCGCCGGGTCATCGTCCCGGTCCCGGTCCTGTCGCCGCGCCTGTCGTCGTGGTGGCTGCGCCTGATCACCGACGTCGACCTGACGACCGCCCGCGCACTGGTCGACTCGATGACGAACGAGGTCGTCGTGACCGATCGGACGATCGAGGCTCTCATCGACCACCGGCCGGTGGGATTTCGTACCGCGGCCGAGCACGCCCTCTTCGACCGGACGGTGCGGCTCGCCGACGAGGTCGCGGCCGGCGCCGACGAGGGCACCTGACGGCTCGCGCCGATGGACCTCGCCCGCATCGTCCGCCCATCCGCCGAGCCCCGGCCGGCCGAGCCGGCCGCCGTCGTCCGGCGACGCCGGGTGGTGGTGGCCGCAACCCTGGCGGTCGGGACCGCGTTGCTGGCCGCCACGCTGGCCGTGCCGACCGGGTCCGATGCGTTCACCGTGCTGGGCCTCGCCGTCGCCGCCACCTGGGTCGTCGGCAGCCTGCTGTCAGGGCCGCTCCACCTCGGTCGGAGCCGCGGCGAGCCCTCCGGTCGGCGCGAGGTGCTCGGCCCGGTCGTGCTCGGGGTGGTCGCCTACCTGGGCTTCCTGGCCGCCTACCTCGGCGCGCGCGAGGTCCCCGGCCTGGCGGGCGCCCTGGAGTCGATCCTGGGCAAGGCGGACGCGGGGCCATTGGCGCTGGTGCTGTTCGTCGCCCTGGTGAACGGCGCGGCCGAGGAGGTCTTCTTCCGGGGGGCTCTCCACTCGGCGTTCGGCCCGAGCGATCCCGCCCGGAACGCCACGGTCGTGTACGTGCTCGTCACGGTGGCGACCCTGAACGTCGCTCTCGTCGCGGCGGCTGCCGTCATGGGCACGGTGTTCGCCCTCGAGCGCCTGGCGACCCGCGGCGTCCTGGCCCCGATGCTGACGCACCTGACCTGGTCGACGCTCATGCTTCTCGCCCTCCCCCGCTGACGGGCCCCACCGGCTGACGTCACGGACGCAGCCTCGGGCCCGCCCAGCCGCGGCCGGGGCGCGGCGAGCCGTGGTGCGGAGAGCGGCTCCGCACCACGGCTCGAGCCGGCTCAGTGGTCGCCGGAGGTGCGGCGGCGGTTGGCGACCAGGACGCCGGCGCCCACGGCGACGAGGCCGAGTGCAAGCGCGGCGAGGGCCGAGGCTGTTCGACCCGGTGATCGGCAGGCCCCCGCTCGACGCGGTCGGCTCGATGTCGACGGGCTGACCCGGCGTCGACGGACCGGAGGGTCCGCCCGGGGTCCACCGCCCGGCGGGACGGTCGTCGCCCCCGGCATGACGTCGCGTGGTGGAGGTCGTGGAGGACCCGGGCGTGTCGTCCGTGGTGCTCGTGGTCGACGACGACGGCGTGGAGGTCGTCGTGCTGGACGTCGTCGACGTCGTCGGCGGACCTCGCAGCCCGAGACCCAGAACACCTTGTACTTCGTGTCGGCGCCCTGCGACCCCTCGGCGTTGACCGTCAGCTTGACGTGCCAGCCCTGCTGGGGATGCGGCGTGATGGCGGCCAGCGCAGTCGGTGAGGTCGTAAGTCTCCTCGGCATCGAGGCCCGGCCTCGCTGCCGCCACCCGAGTTGTCGTCCTCGCCGATGAACACCGTGTCGGTGAGCAGCGGGTCGACCGCCCCCGTCGGATCGATGGCCGCGAACGTCACGTCGGCGTACAGGTCGCCCTCGTCGAAGCCGTAGAAGTCGACCTGGAACGTGCAGCCGGGGTGCGGCTCGTCGTTCGGGTGGTCGTCGAACACCACCCCGTCGACCTTGACCGTGCCGTTGTTGCCGGGCGGGTCCGCCTGAGCACCCGCCGGGCCGGCGACGCCGACGACCGCGGCGAGCGCGACCGCGCCACTGGCCGCCAGGGCCGCGCGAGACAACATGGTTCGCATCTGTCTTCCCTCAGCTCGATCGCACCGCGCGTCGCCGCGTGCTGTCCGTTCGGGCCCGTCATCGCCGCCGACGCCCAGAGGGTCACGCCCCATGCACAGATATCTGCCCGGCGAGCGACGCCGTCGCTCGGGGAGCTCAGCCCGCGTCGAAGCGGGACACCACCTCGACGTGCGGCGTGTGCGGGAAGGCGTCGACGACCGTCGACCGCCACGTGGCGGTAGCCGGCGCGGGCCAGCAGGCCCGCGTCGCGTCCGAGGGCGCCGGCGTCGCAGCTCACGAGCACCAGGCGGGGCGCCCGGGCGGCGCGCACCGCCCGCACGCCACCACGGGCGAGGCCGGCCCGCGGCGGGTCGGCCACCACCACGTCGCTGCGGCCGGGCCCGCCACCGGGCCACGTCGCTGCGCACGACACGGGCGTCGAGGTCGCGCAGGTTCACGCGAGCGTCGGCCGCCGAGGACGCCGAGGCCTCCACCAGCTCGACGTGCGGCGCGCGACCGACGGTGGCCGGCGAACAGCCCGACCCCGCCGTACAGGTCGGCGAGATGGGTGCCCTGCACGTCGCCGACGGCGGCGGCCACGGTCGCCACCAGCGCCTCGGCCGCCTCGGGCCCGGCCTGGAAGAACGACCGGGCCGAGACCCGCAGGCGGACGCCGGCCACCTCCTCGTGCAACCAGGCCCGCTTGCCGGCCGCGCAGCTCGGCCCCGGTCACGACGCGGACGCCGTCGGGCACGACGACTCGCCGCCTCGGTCGCCGGGACGCCGTCGACCACGACCATCCGCTCGCCGGTGCGGGCGCCCGACCCGGACGGTGACCTCGGCTCCCGGGGGGAACCGACCGTCGGCGAGGACCTCCGCCACCAGCGGGTGCGCGACCAGGCACCCCGGCACCGCCACCAGGTCGTGGCTGTGGTGGCGGCGCAGCGCCAAGCGGCCGTCGGGATCGGCGACGGCCCGGATCGTCGTGCGGTAGCCGGCACCGCCCCCGGCGAGCGGTGGCCCCGACACGACCCGGGGGTCGGTCGAGCCCGCCGAGGCGGCGTGAGGGCCTCGGCCACCATGGCCACCCGCATCTCGCGCTGCGCAGGAGGGTCGACGTGCTGCCATCCGCACCCACCACAGCCCGCGGCGACGAACGGGCACGGGGGCGCCACCCGGTCTGGCGACGCCTCCAGCACCTCGACGACCGCGGCGCGCGCGTGGCGAGGATGCTCCTCGACCACCTCGGCCACCACCCGCTCGCCCGGCAGCGCCCCGGCCACGAACACCACGCGCCCCGACTCCTCGCGAGCGACGCCCTCACCGCCCACCGCGACCGCGGTCACCCGCAGCGTCTCCTGTCGCCGCTCGGTGTCCGCGGTCGTCGCCGTCGGTGCCCACGGGGCCACCCTAGGATGGCCTCGTGGACCTGCCCCGCTCCCCCGCCGGCCCGCGACCCATCGAGATCGCCCCGTCCGTGCTGCCCGCCGACTTCTCCCGCCTCGGCGACGAGGTCGTCGCCCTCGAGAAGGCCGGGGTCGACCGCATCCAGTGGGACGTGATGGACGGCCGCTTCGTGCCCAACCTCACGTTCGGCCCCGACGTCATCGCCGCGTGCCGCCCGCACGTCACCGTGCCGTTCGAGGCCCACCTCATGGTCGACGAGCCCGACGACCTGCATGCCCCGCTACGTCGAGGCCGGTTGCGGGCTGCTCATCGTCCACGCCGAGTCGACCCGCCACCTGCACCGCTCGCTCGGCCGGGTGCGCGAGCTCGGCGCCCGCGCCGCGGTCGCGCTCAACCCGGCCACCCCCGCGGTCGCCGTCGAGGACGTGCTCGACCTGTGCGACATGGTGCTGGTCATGACCGTGAACCCCGGGTTCGGCGGTCAGGACTACATCGCCTCGATGGAGCCGAAGATCCGCCGCATCCGGCAGCTGATCGTCGACGGCGGGCACGACTGCGACCTCGAGGTCGACGGCGGCATCGGTCCCGCCACCGTCGCGGCGCAGCCGCCGCCGGCGCCAACGTGCTCGTGGCCGGGTCCGCCCTCTACCGCGATCCCGCTCGGCCTCGAGCACGCCGTGTCCGAGCTGCGCGGGCTCGCCAGCGCCACCAGAACCGCCGATCCCCAGGAGCCGTGAACCACGATGTCCGACTTCCTCGACAAGGCCAAGGTCCTCGCCAAGGACCTGGGCGACAAGGCCCGCGACGCGGTCACCGAGCACTCCGACAAGATCGACGACGGCATCGACAAGGCCGCGGGGTTCGTCGACGACAAGACCAAGGGCAAGTACGCCGACAAGATCGATTCAGTGCAGGCCAAGGCCCACGACGTCGTCGAGCGCATCACCGCCGACAAGGGCGAGGGCGACACGCCCCCGTCGGACACCCCGCCGCCGTCGGACGGCTAGCGACCTCGTCGGACGTCTAGCGACCTCGGTGACGTCGTGGCTGCCCGGCAGCCACGACGTCACGCGGTTCAGGACGAACCGTTGCCGACCTCGCCCCGGCGCACGATCACGTCGTCGATGATGCCGTAGTCCTTGGCCTGCTCGGCCGTGAACCACCGGTCGCGCTCGGAGTCCTCGGAGATCTGCTCGACGCTCTGGCCCGGTGTGGAAGGCGATGCGCTCGGCCATGAGCTGCTTGACGTACAGGAGCTGCTCGGCCTGGATGGCGATGTCGGCCGCCTGGCCCCGGAAGCCGCCCGAGGGCTGGTGCATCATGATGCGGGCGTGCGGCAGGGCGTAGCGCTTGCCCTTGGCGCCCGAGCAGCAGCAGGAACTGCCCCATCGAGGCGCCGAGGCCCATGCACACGGTGGCGACGTCGGGCTCGATGAACTGCATCGTGTCGTAGATGGCCATGCCGGCCGTCACCGAGCCGCCGGGGCTGTTGATGTACAGCCACACGTCCCGCTCGGCGTCGTCGCCCGCCAGGTGCAGCAGCTGGGCGCAGATGACGTTGGCGATGTCGTCGTCGACCTCGGTGCCGAGGAAGATGATGCGCTCGCGCAGGAGGCGGTTGAAGATCTCGTGCGTCGGGCTGACGAGGGTGCCGTTCTGGGCGGTCGGGGTGATGAGGCTCACGGCCGCAGAGGGTAGCGGCGTCAGGGCACGGTCCGGCACGCACCCCCCGTCGGCGTCCGCGGCTCCACCGAGGTGCCGCAGGAAGCGCTGAGGAGCGGCGAGGAACCGCACGCCACGAGCTCACTGGCACGGCTCACGCGGCGGCGATCGTCGAATCCCTATCGCTCGGGCACGCAGCCGACAGCCCGGCGTAGCCCAACGGCAGAGGCACGAGTCCTAGGAACTCGTCAGTGTGGGTTCGAATCCCACCGCCGGCACCGATCGGATCATCCGCCCCCGGCCGGCGAGATCAGCGTCGTCGACGACGTGGAGTCGGGGACCACCGCCGTCGTGGTGGTCGTCGCCTCGGTCGTGGTCGTGGTCGTCGCCTCGGTGGACGGCGGCGCCGTCGTGGCCGACGGTCGGAGGCGCCGAGGTCGTCGGCGGCGAGGTCGGCGCGGTGGTCGGCGGCGGTGTGGGGTTGGTCGAGGTCGGGGGCGGGTTCGTCGGTGTCGTCGAGGGCCCGGTCGGCGGCGTTGTCGACGGCGCCGTGGGTCGCGTGGTCGAGGAGCCCGTGGGTCGCGTCGGAGCCGGGGTGCCGGGCGCCCTGGTCGTCGGCGGGGCGGTCGTCGGATCGGACGGGCGCCACCGACGGGGGGTGGTGGGCGTCCAGCCGGCCGGGATGGACGTCGACGGCGACGAGACCGTGCCCGGTGGGGGCGGAGCTGCTGGAGCCGAACGGCAGCGGGAGGATCGACGAGAACGCCAGCGCTCCGCGACGCCGGGGTGCGCTCGCAGTTCACGCCCGGCGGCACCTGCCCGCCCGAGTAGTAGCGCAGCGCGGCGAGGAAGTCGCTGCACCGCACCATGTCGCGCCGCATGCTGGGCGCGAACCCGATGGCGATGTTCACCGCCGCCATGTCGAGCGCGTCGGCCGACACGTTGATGTTGCGGGCCACCGTCCAGTACCAGGCGGCGATGGCCGGGCTGGCCAGGCCGTTGATGGCCAGGTCGGGGTCGCCCGCCAGGTCGAGGCCGAGGAAGTCGCCGGCGGACCGGTAGTTCGCCTCGCCCGTGAGCTGGATGAAGCCCCGCCCCCGGTAGCGTGCTGTCGTTGCCCGCCTCGACCGCGTCGTAGCGGAAGGCGCTCTCGCTGCGCAGCGTGGCCAGGAACGCGGCCTTGCGGGCCGGCGTGCTGATCCCCGCTCGCAGCATGGCGGCGTTGAGGGCGGGCAGCCCCTCGACGACCTTGGGGTCGTCGGCCGTGGCTCCGAAGATGTGGCGCAGCTCGTCGAGCGTGACGAGGTCGTGCCCGTTCCAGTCGCCCGCCACCGGCACCACGGCCGGCCCGCCCTCGACGGGCACCGACCGCACGGCGGCGGGATCGAGCAGGTTCGGCACGGGCAGATCGATGGTGGCGGCGTCCCGGCGCAGGAGCCCGACGTCCTCGCGGCCGTCGCCGTCCCAGTCGCCGGCCACCGGGAACACCCCGGCACCGGTGGCGTCCAGCGTCGCCGCGGGCAGGGCGACGCCGTCGTCGTCGAGGCGGGCGACGGCACCGTCGCCCTGCTGGTAGAGGCCGACGCTGTCCCGGCCGTCGCCGTTCCAGTCGCCGACGACCGGCAGCGCGTCGGCCCGTCCGGGCGTGCCCGAGCGTGACCGGGGCCGACTCGACGCCCACGTCGACCAGCACGACGAACGCGGCCTCGCCCTGCCGGTAGAGGCCCACGGTGTCGCGGCCGTCGCCGTCGAAGTCGCCGGCGATCGGCCACACGTCGGGCCGGCCCGCCTGGCCGAACGGCAGCGGCGGAAGCGCAGCCCCCTCGTCGTCTCGCAGCGTGAACACGGCGTCGGTGCGCGAGTAGAGGCCGACCGAGTCGCGGCCGTCACCGTCCCAGTCGCCGGCGACCGGCACCTGGTCGGCACCGGGCGTGCCGAACGGGAACGCGGTGAGCGGCGAGCCCGACTCGTTGCGCTGGCCGAACGCGCCCGTGGCGGGCTCGTACCAGCCCACGCCGTCGACGCCGCCGCCGACCTGGGCCTGCGCCCAGGTCTGCAGGTAGGGGTGGGGATCGACGGTGCACGGCTCGGCGCTGGACGTCTCGCCGCACAGGTTGATCTGGAAGTGGACGTGGGGTGCGGTCGTCCGGGCGTTGCCGGTGCGACCGACCCGGGCGATCATCTCGCCGCGGGCCACGCGCTGGCCCTCGGCCACCAGGTTCTGCACGTTGTGCGCGTAGTAGTACGCCACACCCGAGTCGCCCTTCAGCCACAGGGTGATGCCGCCGAGGCCCTCGTCGGTGCCGTTGGCGCGGACGATGACCCCGGACTCGACGGCGACGACGGGCACGCCCTCGTCGGCCATGAGGTCGTTGCCCTTGTGCTGGCGGGCGCAGCCGTCACGGCAGGCGTGCCAGCTGTCGGAGTAGGTGACCTCGTACGGGGTCGGGATGGGGAAGACGTTGTCGGGGGGCGGCTGGACCGCCCGGGGGGCTGGCGGCGGACTCGGAGGCGTCTGGGCTCCTGCACCGGCAGCCAGGCCGGCGAGCACGAGGGCGGCCACCACCGCGGCCCCGACGATTCGTCGTCCGTGCCCGGGGCGCTCCGCCCGCTCGGCCACCCGGTCGTCGCCCTCTGGCACTCGTGCGTCCCTCCCACGATGGCCGGTCGTCTGCGGCCCCGCCAGGCCACACCCCCGGGTTGTCGATCGACGACAGCGTGCTCGCTGCTGTCGGCCCCTAGACCAGTCGACAGCGGCGGTCTGCGCAAGCCATACCGCACAGATGTTCGACCAGCGGTCACCGTGCGGCCGCGGCCCGGTCACGCAGAGTTCGCCCCCGGCCCCGCGCCCTGGGCGGTCTCGCCTCGTCCGCCGCCCGCCCCGGCCGCCCGGGACCTCGACGGATATGCGCCCGTGCCTGGGCGCGACCGACCGGTAGCGTGCCCGCCGTGCGGCTGGCCGACGTGACGACTCCGGCGCTGGTGGTCGACCGGGCGGCGTTCGACCGCAACGTGGCGACGATGGCCGCCGTGTGCCCGGGGCCAAGGCTCCGGCCCCACGTGAAGGCGTTCAAGTCGACGGCCCTCGCCGCCCGCCTCGCCGCGGCCGGCCATCGCACGTTCTGCTGCGCCACCGCGCGAGAGGTCGAGGGCATGGCCGCGGCCGGTCTCGGGGACGACCTCCTCCTGGCCAACGAGGTCCTCGACGCCCGCCGGCTCGGCGCCGTCGTCGAGGCGGGCGCCCGCGTCACGGTGGCGGTCGACTCACCGGCGACGATCGAGGCCGCGGCCCGCGGCGGGGTGCGCGAGGTGCTCGTCGACGTCGACGTGGGCATGCCCCGGTGCGGCTGCGACCCCGAGGACGCGGGGCGCATCGCCGAGCTCGCCCGGGCCTGCGGGCTCACGGTGCGCGGGGTGATGGGGTACGAGGGTCATCTCATGCGGGCCGACGACGCCACCAAGGCCGCCAGGGTCGAACAGGCCATGGCGCGGCTGCTGGCCGCCCGCGACGCCACGGGTGGCGACATCGTGTCCGCGGGCGGGACGGGGACCTACGACCTGAACCGGTGGGCGACCGAGATCCAGGCGGGGTCCTACTGCCTCATGGACACCGAGTACCGCCCCCACGCCCCCGCGTTCGAGCACGCCCTGTACCTGTGGGGAACGGCGATCGCCGTGCGCCCGCGGTGGGCGGTGGCCGACGTCGGGCTCAAGGCCCACGCCATGGACCACGGCGACCCGAGCGTCGTGGGCGGGACCTGCATCTTCGTGTCGGACGAGCACGTGACGTTCACCCCCGCCGACGGCCGTCCGGTGGCCGTCGGCGCGGGGGTCACCCTCCTCCCGGCCCACGTCGACCCCGTCGGTGGCGCTGCACGAGCGGATGTGGGTCGTCGACTCGGTCCACGACGGCCCCGCGGTCGGCCTCGACGGCGACGCCGAGATCGTCGACGAGTGGCCCGTCGACCTGCGGGGCTGGTGAGAACACGCCCCGCCGCCCCGGGCCCGACGGGCTACCGTCCGCGGCGATGGCACGATCGGAACAGGCGGAGGTGGTCGAGGCCGCCGGCCGCGAGGTGCGGGTGACCAGCCCGCACAAGGTGTTCTTCCCCAAGCTCGGCGCCACCAAGCTCGACCTCGTCCGCTACTACCTGGCCGTCGAGGAGCCGATCATGCGGGCGATGGGCGACCGGCCCACGCTCATGCAGCGCTTCCCCCACGGCGCCGGCGGCCAGTCGTTCTTCCAGAAGCGGGTGCCCGACAACGCCCCCGACTGGCTCGAGACCACGATCGTCAGCACGGTCAACGGCACGACCTCGCGGGCGCTCGTGGCCAAGGACGTCGCCCACCTGATCTGGGCGGTCAACCTCGGCTGCCTCGGCTTCCACGTCTGGCCCTACCGCTCCGACCCCGCCGACGACGCGGGCGTGGGCGAGGTCGACGAGCACGGGTTCCGCCGCGACCCCACCGCCGAGATGCCCGCCGACCACCGGGTCGACGAGCTGCGCATCGACCTCGACCCGCAGCCCGGCACCGGCTTCGCGGAGGCGGTGGTGGCCGCGGGCGAGCTGCGCACGCTGCTGGCCGAGCACGGCATCGCCGCGCACCCCAAGACGACCGCCAGCCGCGGGGTCCACGTCTACGTCCGGCTCGAGCCGAGGTGGACCTCGTACGAGGTGCGAGCGGCGGCGGTCGCCGTGGCCCGCGAGCTCGAACGCCGGCGCCCCGACATCCTCACCGCGGCGTGGTGGAAGGAAGAGCGGGGGAAGCGCATCTTCGTCGACTACAACCAGAACGCCCCGCACAAGACCGTCTTCGGGGCGTGGTCGGCGCGGTCGCGGGTGGGCGGGCAGGTGTCGACGCCGGTCTCGTGGGACGAGCTCGCCGACGTCCATCCCGACGACCTGACCATCGCCACCGTGCCGGGCCGGGTGGCCCGCGACGGGGACCCGTGGGCCGGAATGGATCACGCACCCCAGGCCCTCGAGCCGCTGCTCGCCATGTCCGAGCGGGACCTGGCGAGCGGGCTGATGGACGCGCCGTGGCCCCCCGTCTACCCGAAGATGCCGAACGAGCCGCCGCGGGTGGCGCCGAGTCGCGCCCGCGACCCGGGCGACGGCTGAGCACGGGCCGTAGCCTCGGGCGCCGTGTTCATCACCAACCACGCCCTCGCGGGCGCCGTCATCGGCCGCACGGTGCGCCGCCCGGTGCTCGCCTTCGGCCTCGGTGTGGCCTCGCACGTGGGCATGGACCTGGTGCTGCACTACGGGCGTGAGGGCATCGACTGGGACGACTTCGTCGAGATCGCCCGCGTCGACGGGACGATCGGCCTGGGCGTGTGCGCCGCGGCGCTGGCCGCCGCGCCCCGCGGCGTGCGACCGGCCGTGGCCGCGGGCATCGCCGGGGCGTGCCTCATCGACATGGACAAGGCCGGCCGGCACTTCATCGGGCGGTCGCCGTTCCCCGCGGCCGTCGACCGCTTCCACGGGCGCATCCAGAACGAGAGCGAGATCGGCGGCCTCGTCGAGGCCGCCGTGGCGCTCGCCCTCGCCGTCGCCCTCGTGCAGGGCGTGCGTCGCCGCCGCTGAGCCCGGCCGACGTGAACGCGCCCTCCGCGCCGCGACAGTCCGTCGCGGAACGTGGGTACGGTGCCTCAGCGGTTGAGTCACCGGAGGTGCACCCATGGCTGCGATCGACGCCCGCCACTCCCTCGAGGCCGGCGGCGAACGGTACGAGATCCACCGCCTGAGCGCGCTGGGCGACGAGTTCGACGTCGGCCGGCTGCCGTACTCGATGAAGGTGCTGCTCGAGAACCTCCTCCGCCACAACGACGGCGTGCGGGTCACCGACGACGACGTGGCCGCCGTGGCCCGCTGGGACGGGCGGCCCGCAGCCGGGGGCGAGCGGGAGATCTCGTTCCTGCCGGCGCGGGTGCTGATGCAGGACTTCACCGGCGTGCCCGCCGTCGTCGACCTCGCCGCGATGCGGCACGCCGTGGCCGAGCGGGGTGCCGACCCCGCCGCGCTCGACCCGCTGATCCCGGCCGACCTGGTCATCGACCACTCGGTGCAGGTCGACGTGTTCGGCCGACCCGACGCGGTGACCCGCAACGCCGAGCTCGAGTACGAGCGCAACCTCGAGCGCTACCAGTTCCTGCGCTGGGGGCAGCAGGCGTTCGGCCAGTTCTCTGTGGTGCCCCCGGCCACCGGCATCTGCCACCAGGTCAACCTCGAGTACCTGGCGACCGTGGTCGCCAGCCGCGACGGCGTGGCGTTCCCCGACACGCTGGTCGGCACCGACTCGCACACGCCGATGGTCAACGGCCTGGGGGTCGTGGGCTGGGGCGTGGGCGGCATCGAGGCCGAGGCCGCGCTGCTCGGCCAACCCATCTCGATGCTCGTGCCGCAGGTGGTGGGGTTCAAGCTGTCGGGCGAGCTCCCCGAGGGCACCACCGCCACCGACCTGGTCCTCACCGTCACCAACATGCTGCGGGCGAAGGGGGTCGTGGGCCGCTTCGTCGAGTTCTACGGCCCGGGTGTGGCGAACGTGCCGCTCGAGAACCGGGCGACCATCGGCAACATGTCGCCCGAGTACGGGTCGACGATCACGATCTTCCCGATCGACGACGAGACGCTGCGGTACCTGCGCTTCACCGGCCGGGACGACGCCCGCGTCGCGCTCGTCGAGGCCTACGCCAAGGAGCAGGGGCTGTGGCACGACCCGGCCGTCGAGCCGATGTTCACCGAGACCCTCGAGCTCGACCTCGGCACGGTCGAACCGTCGATCGCCGGTCCCGCCCGGCCGCAGGACCGCGTCCCGCTCCGCGAGGCCAAGGCCCGCTTCGCGGTGTCGCTGCTCGACTCGCTCCCCGACGCGCCCGGCCCCCGGGGCGGGGACGGCCGTGAAGATCGGCGACGGGTACGACGACGCGGACGCCCAGTCCTTCCCGGCCAGCGACCCACCCGCCGCCATCCTCGACGGGCCCGGGTCTGGTGGGCGGCCGCTCGCGCCCGCAGCCGAGGTCCCCGGCGCCGACGGCGGCGGCGACGCGACCGACGGCGACGGCGATCGCGATGTCCCCGACCGGCCGCACCGGTCGGTGCCCGTCCGCCTCGACGCCACGGCCGGCCTCGACGAGGAGGTCGAGGTCACGCTCGACCACGGCCACGTCGCCATCGCCGCCATCACGAGCTGCACCAACACCTCGAACCCACAGGTGATGGTGGCCGCCGGCCTCGTGGCCCGGAAGGCGGCGGCCCGCGGCCTGACCCGCAGGCCGTGGGTGAAGACGTCGCTGGCCCCCGGGTCGAAGGTGGTCGTCGACTACCTCGACCGCGCCGGGCTGCTCCCCGACCTGGCCAAGCTCGGCTTCGACGTCGTCGGCTTCGGGTGCACCACGTGCATCGGCAACTCGGGCCCGCTGCCTCCGCCCATCGCCGCCGCGGCCGACGAGCACGGGCTGGCGCTCGTGTCGGTGCTGTCGGGCAACCGCAACTTCGAGGGGCGCATCAACCCCGACGTGCGGATGAACTACCTGGCCTCGCCCCCGCTCGTCGTGGCCTACGCGCTGGCCGGGACGATGGACGTCGACCTCACGACCGAGCCGCTCGGCCACCGATCCCGACGGCGGCGACGTGTACCTGCGCGACCTGTGGCCGACATCATCCGAGGTCAACGAGATCGTCGAGGGAGCGCTCGAGTCCTCGATGTTCACGCGGCGCCTACGGCCACGTGTTCGACGGCGACGAGCTGTGGCGCAGCCTGCCGGTGGCCGAGGGCGGCGCGTACCAGTGGTCCGACACGTCGACCTACGTCCGGCGGCCCGCCCTACTTCGACGGCATGCCCGACACGCCCACCCCGCTCACCGACATCGAGGGGGCCCGGGCGCTCGCCCTGCTGGGCGACAGCGTCACGACCGACCACATCTCCCCCGCCGGTGCCATCCGGCCCGACGGCCCGGCCGGGCGGTGGCTGATCGACCAGGGTGTCGCCCCCGGGGACTTCAACTCGTACGGCTCACGGCGCGGCAACCACGAGGTGATGATCCGGGGCACGTTCGCCAACGTCCGCATCCGCAACCGGCTGGCACCGGGGACCGAGGGCGGCGTCACGGTGCACCAGCCGTCGGGCGAGCAGATGTCGATCTTCGACGCGGCCGAGCGCTACCGGTCCGAGGGCGTGCCGCTGGTCGTGCTGGCCGGCAAGGAGTACGGCTCGGGGTCGTCGCGCGACTGGGCGGCCAAGGGCACCGCCCTGCTCGGCGTGCGGGCGGTGGTGGCCGAGAGCTTCGAGCGCATCCACCGGTCGAACCTCATCGGCATGGGCGTGCTGCCGCTGCAGATCCGCGACGGCGCGACGCTCGAGGACCTGGGTCTCGACGGCGAGCGTGCCGCGGGTCCGGCGACGTTCGCCGATCCGCGGCGTCGCGGGCGTCGACCCGGCATCGCTGCTCGGCGCGTCGCTCGAGGTCGACGTCACGCTCGCGTCGGGCGACCCGGTGACGATCCCGGTGACGGTCCGCATCGACACCCCGACCGAGGCCGCCTACTACGAGCACGGCGGCATCCTCCCGTACGTCCTCCGCCAGCACCTGGCGTCGGCGGGACGCTGACGGGCCGAGGCAATCGGTTCCATCGTCCCGAGGATGAGGCACGGGTTCCGCATGTGGAACCCATGACCTCGTCCTCGTCGAGGTGGAACCTATGACCTCGGGGCCAGGAGGGGGGCGAGCGACCGGAAGGCGCGGGCACGGTGGCTGAGGGCGTGCTTCTCGGCGTCGGTCATCTCGGCGAACGTGCGGCCGTCGCCCTCGACCGGGACCACGACCGGGTCGTAGCCGAAGCCACCGGTGCCCCGGGGCGCCGCGGGAACCACGCCCTCGACCGTGCCCCGCACGACGGCCTCGTCGCTCCCGTCGGGACCCGTCCCGGCGGCCACACCGCGGCCGCGGCGCACACGTAGCGGCAGCCCCGGCCGGACGGCGGCACGCCGTCGAGCTCGCGCAGCACCCGGGGGATCCAGTCGCCCTCGTCCGTCCACCGCGCCGAGCGGATGCCCGGCGCGCCGCCGAGGGCGTCGATCTCGATGCCCGAGTCGTCCGCCACGGCCAGCTCGCCCGTGGCCGCGGCGAGCGCCCGCGCCTTGATCAGCGCGTTCTCCTCGAACGTGGCGCCGGTCTCCTCGACGTCGGGGTCCCGCGCCTCGACCTGCCACCGCGTCACCGAGGATCTGCTGGATCTCGGCCACCTTGTGGGCGTTGCCCGTGGCCAGCAGCACAGTGGTCACGCCGGCGACGACGGGCGGGGAGGCGGAGGCTCGGCGACCGCGGCGCGCTGCAGCTCGATGATCTCGGCGATGCCCTTCTCGGCCAGGCCCAGCAGGCTGTCGAGCTCGGCCCGCGTGAACGACGCCTGACCCTCGGCGGTGCCCTGCACCTCGACGAACCGCGCCTCGGACGTCATGACCACGTTCATGTCGACGTCGGCGGTGCTGTCCTCGACGTAGGGCAGGTCGAGCACGGGGACGCCGCCGACCACGCCCACCGAGATGGCGCCGCAGAACGCGGTGAGCGGGTGCGTCGTGATGGCCCGCTTCTGCTGGACGCGGGTCAGCGCGTCGTGGAGTGCGATGTACCCGCCGCAGATCGAGGCCGTGCGCGTGCCCCCGTCGGCCTGGAGGACGTCGCAGTCGACGATGACCTGGCGCTCGCCCAGGGCCCGCATGTCGCACACCGACCGCAGCGCCCGCCCGATGAGCCGCTGGATCTCCTGGCTGCGTCCGGAGGGCCGGCCGTCCTTGACCTCGCGCCGGACCCGCTCGGGCGACGAGCCCGGCAGCATCGAGTACTCGGCCGTGACCCACCCCGTGCCGCGGCCGCGCATCCAGCGGGGCACGTCCTCGTCGATCGACGCGGTGCACAGCACGCGGGTCTTCCCGAAGCTGACCAGGCACGACCCCGCCGCCATCTCGGTGAAGTCGCGGGCGAACGAGATCGGTCGCAGCTCGTCGGGGGCACGTCCGTCGGCTCTCATCGCCCGCACGGTAACCGGCGCGCGCGGCGCGGGCCGCAGGTCCGGCGCCGGCGAGGCCGGGCCGAGGGGTCAGATCGAGAAGGACGTCCCCACCGAGGCCACGTCGATCCGTCCGCCGAACTCGCCGGCCGCCGCCCGTCGCTGGTCGCCGGGGTCGACGCCGGGTGCGATGTGGGTGAGGACGAGCCGGCCCGCGCCGAGGTCGTGGGCGTACGCCCCGGCCTGCCGCCCCGACAGGTGCTCGAAGCGGTCCTCCTCGTCCATCGGCAGCGAGGCCTCGCTGAGGAGGACGTCGACGCCCGCGCCCAGCGGGATCGGGTCCCACGCGGAGCCCGTGTCGGCGGAGTACAGGAGCGACCGACCCGCTCCGTCCACGCGCACGGCCAGGGTCTCGACGGGGTGGTCGGTGCGCCCGAACCGCACGCCGATGTCGCCGACGGTCACCTCGGAGGCACCGTCGACGACGGTCCACCGCAGCGTGGGCGCCATCTCGGTGATCAGGTCACGGGCGAGACGGGCCGTGCCGGCCGTCCCGTACACCGGGAGGTCGGCCAGGTCGAGCACGTAGCGCATCGCGTTGCGCAGCAGCGGGAGGTCGAGCCAGTGGTCGGGGTGCTCGTGGCTGAGGACGAGGGCGTCGACGGCGGCGATGTCGACGTGACGCTGGAGGTTGGCGAGCGTGCCGGCCCCGAGGTCGACCACCAGCGTCGTCGTGGGCGACCGCACGAGGTAGCCGCTGCATGCGCCGCCCGGTGCGGCGTACGTTCCCGAGCAGCCGAGCACGGTCAGCGTGAGGCCGCTCGTGGCGTCGTCCACGGGCGCAGGTTACGTGGGCGCACGATCCGTGTGGCATCGGCCACACGGATGTCGAGGGCTGACGCCGACCTGGCGGGGCCGGCATCGGGCTCACGGTCAGGCCGCGGCCCCCACCTCGACCCAGGTGCCGTCGCCCTGCCGGCGGACCGAGCCGAGCTCGTCGAACCGCGCCAGGAGGTCGGCGGCGCCCGGACGATCGCCGACCGCGTGGCGCACCTCGCGCCACGTGGTCTCGAGCGCCGCCTGCCGGTTCGGCCCGATCGACAGGGCGAGCGTCCGGTCCCACGTGTCGCCGACCAGGTCGGCGCCGGCGATGCTTGCGGCCGCTCTCGCCGACGACGGAGCGATCGCGCAGCTCGGACAGGGCCGTCCGCAGGTAGTCGACGTGCGGCGTCTCGTCGGCGCGGATGAACGACACGAGCCGGGCACCCTCGCCGTCGCCGGCGACCAGGTCGGGGTCGGCCAGCAGCTCCTCGGCCCAGGCGAACGTGTGGAAGGCCGAGATCTCGATGAGCAGCAGCCGCACCATGCGGGCGATCAACGACTCGAGGTCGAAGTCGACGTCGCCGGGCCACTTCCGGTTGGCGAGGGCGGCGGCCCGCATGGCGACCGACGTCGATCTTGCCGCCGCTGCCGGGCGGGGCGATGCCCATGCGCTCGAGCATCAGGGCTCGCTGGTCCTCGGTCACCGGGTTCTCGAACGCCACGTCGCGCGCCGCGTACCACATGTGCTCGTGGCCGCCCTCGCCGTCGAACCCGGCCTCGTCGCGGGCGTGCGCCTCGAACAGCCCGCGACCCGAGGTGGGCCAGCGCGGTGCCGGCGATGTCCTCGTCCACCAGCCGTTGCATGTCGGGCAGCGCCTCGTAGCGGATCATCGCCCCGAACCCCTCGACCGTTCCGACGCGGGTGAGCGTGGCGCTGATCGGGTCGGGGATGCCGCTCTCGATGAGGAACCGGGCCTGGGCGACGTTCGGGTAGTGCTCGGGCCAGGTGTCGAGCGGCAGGTCGAGGAGCTCGGTGCCGAAGTCGCGCCGGTGCTTGTCCTGCCAGGCGGTGATGGCCGGGCACGCGGTTGGCGGTGCGCGGCGACACGTAGGTGCCGTCGTCGTCGAACCCGCCGTGGCAGCGGACGCCGGCCACGACCAGCGGCTCGGCGTAGTCGTGGGACGCCAGCAGCTCGGCCTCGTCGTAGGCGACCTGGTCCGTCCCGGGTGTGTCGGCTGTGCTCACGTGGCCCCTCCGATGTTCTTGCACACTCTATGCACAAACCCGCGCCGTTGTCACCGTCCCGGCCAGGTTGTCCTGCGCCGCCCGCCGCCCGTAGCGTGGTCGGCGCTGAAGGGGAGTAGCCCCTCGACGGCCGTTCGACACACTGGCGGATACCCGCCCGGACGGTCGGCCCGCACCCGTGCGGGCGGGCGAGACCTTCGACTGCTGGACGCACACAGGCCGTCCGGGGTCGAGGTCGCGCGTGCCCCGGTCCCGGTCAGCCCGGAACCGAGGAGAGCACATCGTGGAGTCACTGCTGGCGGCCCTGGGCCTCGTCTTCATCGCCGAGCTGGGCGACAAGACCCAGCTCGTCGCCCTCGGCTTCGGCGCCCGCCACCGGCTGGCCCCCGTCCTCACGGGCGTCGTGCATCGCCTACATGGCCACCAACCTGCTGTCGGTCGTGGTCGGCGGCCTGCTGGGCGCCACGCTGCCGACCCGGGCCATCGGCCTGGGCGGCGGCGTCATGTTCCTCGGGTTCGCGGCGTGGACGCTGTGGAAGGACGACGCCGACGAGGACGACGAGGGCACGCCGAGCAGCCAGGGCTCGATCGTGCTGTCGGTCGCCACCGCCATGTTCGTCGCCGAGCTGGGCGACAAGACGATGCTCGCCACCGCCACCCTGGCCGCCCAGGGCAACCCCGTGCTCGTGTGGATCGGCGCCACGATCGGGATCATCCTGGCGGGCACGCTCGGCGTGCTGCTCGGCCGGGTGTTCGGCGCCCGCCTGCCCGAGCGGGCCACCCGCATCGGCTCGGCCGTGCTGTTCGCCGTGTTCGGCCTCGCCCTGATCGTCACCAACCTCTGACCGCGCCCGCCACCACAGCACACAGGATTTCTCCCGCGAGATCGGTCGCTGGAGCGACCGATCTCGCGGGGAAATCGCGGTGGGGTGGGGTCGGTCAGGTCTCGAGCGGGAGGATCTCCTCGGCCAGCTCGGTCAGCTCGGCGTCCCAGTCGGCGGGATCGGCCAGGGGCACGACCACGAACTTGGACGCCCCCACGGAGATGAAGCGCTCGAGCTGGCGGCGCAGGCCGTCGATGCCCCGGGGCACGATCTCGTGCGGGTCGAGCTCGGGGCGGCGCGACGCCACCACCTCGGCGATGCCCTGCGGCAGCTCGCCCCGGGTGTAGATCACGAGCACGCCCAGGTGCTCGGGGTCGATGGCGCGGTCGTGCTGCGGCGGCCACCTCGGTGATGCGGGCCCACCCCGCCTCGACCTCGGCCGGGACCGTGAACGACGGCAGCCAGCCGTCGCCGAGGCGTCCGGTGCGCCGCAGCTCTGACGGTGCCGTGCCGCCCAGCCAGACGTCGATCGGCTGCTGGATGGGCCGGGGCAGCAGGGTCACGCCGTCGACCTGGAAGTGCTCGCCGTCGTGGTGGACGTCGTCCTCGGTCCACAGCCGGCGCATCAGCGTCACGGCCTCGTCGAACAGTCCGGCCCGAGCCGTGCGCTCGACCCCGAAGGCCCGGTGCTCGGCGGGCACGGGTGCTCCGAGCCCGACGCCCGGCAGCAGCCGCCCGCCCGAGAGGCGGTCGAGGCTCGCCAGCTCCTTCGCGAGCACCACCGGGTTGCGGCCGGGCACGACGAGCACGCTGGTGCCCAGCTTCAGCGTGCGGGTGCGGCCCGCGGCGACGGCCAGCGCCACCAGCGGATCGGGCGCCGGCCCGGTGAGGCGCTCGCTGAGCCACAGCGAGTCGAACCCGCGCTGCTCCAGGCCGTCGACGAAGCCGGCGAACCGCTCGGCGTCGCCGGCCATGGTCTGCGTGCCGAGCCCCATACCGATGCGGACCTTCATGCGACTCCCGTCGTGACGTCGACCGGCCGGCTCGTGCCGTGCCAGGGACTAGAAGACGATGAGCTTCTCGGCCATGGCCGCGACCTCGTCGAGGTCGCCCGTCCAGGCACCGGTCGACAGGTACTTCCACCCACCGTCCGCCAGAACGACGACGATCGTCCCACGCTCGATCTCGCCCGCCACCTTGGCCGCGCCCGGCCAGGGCGGCGCCGCCCGAGATGCCCGAGAAGACGCCCACGTCGGCCAGCCGCCGCGTCCACTCGATCGACTCACGGG
This sequence comes from uncultured Acidimicrobiales bacterium, assembly GCA_963778415.1. Classification (GTDB taxonomy): domain Bacteria; phylum Actinomycetota; class Acidimicrobiia; order Acidimicrobiales; family VFJN01; genus ZC4RG19. The sequence continues at coordinate 211,587 of CAVZUI010000005.1, read as the reverse complement.
GACGCACGATGCGCTTGCGGTCGAGCAGCTCGGGGCCGCCCCACTTCTCGTAGACCGGCGGGATGTAGCCCTCGTCGAGGTTGCGCAGCCCCTCGACCCGCTCGCCGAGCGGCGGCTCGACGGCCACGATCTTGATCTCGGGGTTCTGTTCCTTGAGGAACCGCCCGACGCCCATCAGCGTGCCGGTCGTGCCGAGTCCGGCGACGAAGTGGGTGACCTCGGGGCAGTCGCGCCAGATCTCGGGACCGGTGCCCTCGTAGTGGGCCCGGGGGTTGGCCTCGTTGGCGTACTGGTAGAGGAAGGCCCACTCGGGGTGCTCGTCGGCCAGCGCCCGGGCCCGGGCGACCGCCCCGTTCGACCCCTCCTCCCCCGGGGTGACGATGATCTCGGCGCCCCACACCTCGAGGGCCTGGCGCCGCTCGACCGACACGTTCTCGGGCATGACGATCTTGATCGGGTAGCCCGCGGGTGCGGGCGATCATCGACAGGGCGATGCCGGTGTTGCCCGAGGAGGGCTCGATGATCGTGCGGCCGGGGGTGAGCACGCCGTCGATCTCGGCCTCGCGCACCATGTTCCAGGCGATGCGGTCCTTGATCGATCCGGCCGGGTTCTGGCCCTCGAGCTTGGCGAGGATGCGCACGTCGGGGTTGGGGCTGAGGAGGGTGACGTCGACCATCGGCGTGTCGCCGATGAGGTCGAGAATCGAGGAGTAGACGGCCATCCGTGCTCGTTCCTCCGTCGGTCCGGACGCCGAACCGAAAGTCGAGTGTTCTGGTCGACAATCCTACCCACCGGCCAGCGTCACGCCCTCCTCGGCGATCTCGCCGTCGACGATGCGGTACGACCGCAGCACCGCCTCCTGCCGCTTGAGCGACACGATCACGTAGTGCCACGACGGGTCGGGTGCCTGCGCCACGTCGGTGGGCGACGGGTAGGCCTCGGTGTGGGTGTGGCTGTGCATCACACCGATGATCTCGAGGCCGCGCTCCTCGGCGTCCCGATCGGCCCGCAGGTGATCGCGGGGATCGACCGTGTAGACCCGGCTCGACCCGGCCGCGTTGCGGCACGGGTAGAACACCGTCACCGCGTCGGTGGCGGGATCGCCGCCCAGCAGGCCGCACGCCTCGTCGGGCAACCCGCCGAGGGCGTGCCCGACCATCTCGTGCCACGCGTCCTCGGTCAGCCTCGAGCATCGAGCAGACGTTAGTGGCGAGCCGCGGGCCGCCGCGACCCGGCCTGGCGTCGTACGGTTCTCGACGTGGCGACGATCGAGACCGTGCGGGCGATCGCCTCGACCCTGCCCCGGTCGTACGAGGCGCTCGTGCGGGACCGGGTGAAGTTCCGGGTCGGGAGCATCGTCTGCCTGGCGTTCTCCCGTGACGAGACCACGATGGGCTTCGCGTTTCCGAAGGAGGAGCGCGTGGCGCTCGTCGAGTCCGAGCCCGACAAGTTCATGATGCCGGGCACCGCCGACCTCCGGTACAACTGGGTGGTCCTGCGGATCGACGCGGTCGACGACGACGAGATCCGCGAGATCGTGCTCGACGCGTGGCGCATGGTCGTGCCGAAGCGCGTGGCGGCCGACCACCTCGGGAGCGATCCGGAATGACCGGGGCCGCGGGGCCGGCCCGGCGGTAGCCTGATCCGTCCCCCCATGGCCCGCACCACCCCCCGCCCCGACCGCTCGACCGGCACCAAGCTGATCGCCGCCAACCGGCGCGCCCGGCGCAACTACGAGATGCTCGAGACGGTCGAGGCCGGCCTGGTGCTGCGCGGCAGCGAGGTGAAGTCGCTGCGCGACGGGCACGCCCAGATCGGCGACGCGTTCGCCCGGTTCGAGAACGACGAGGCGTGGCTGGTGTCGATGCACATCGGCGTCTACTCGCACGCGCAGGAGCACTCGGGCCACGAGCCCGAGCGCCGGCGCAAGCTGCTGCTCCACCGGTCCGAGCTCGACCGCCTGCGCCACATCGTCGACGAGCAGCACCTGTCGCTGATCCCGCTGTCGCTGTACTTCAAGGACGGGCGGGCCAAGGTCGAGCTGGCGCTCGCCCGCGGCCGCAAGACCTACGACAAGCGCCAGGTGCTGGCCGAGCGCGACGCCGAGCGCGAGGCCCGCCGCGCCATCGCCCGGGCGGGCCGCGGCGACTGAGCGCCGACGCCCGGAATACCCCCTACCCCTATCTCGCGCGACGTGGCAGCATCGGGGCATGAACGCGAAGAGCGTCCCTCGCCCAACACCGACATGTCGACCATGTGGAACGGTCCTTCGGCGGTGACCACTGGGTCGCGCACGCCGCCCGCCACGATCGGGCGCTCGCCCCCTACGGCTCGGACGTGCTCGCGGGCGCCCGGCGTGGCGCCCGGCGAGCGCGTGCTCGACGTCGGGTGCGGCACGGGTGACGATGACCCGCAGCGCCGCTCGCCAGGCGGGTCCCGGCGTCCGCGCTGGGCGTCGACATCGGCCAGCCCATGGTCGAGGCGGCCAGAGCCGAGACCGAGGCCGAGGGCGGGCCGGCCAACGTGACGTTCGAGCAGGCCGACGCCCAGGTGCACCCGTTTGCCCCCGGCACGCTTCGACGTGGTCGATCAGCCGGTTCGGCGTCATGTTCTTCGACGACCCTGTGGCGGCGTTCGCCAACCTCCGGCGCGCCATCGCCGACGGCGGGTCGCGCTGGTGTTCGCCTGGCCTGGCAGCCCGTCCTCGCCAACGACTGGATGATGGTGCCGATGAGCGCCATGGTCGAGCACCTGGGCATGCCCGACATCGTCGGTCCCGGCGCCCCCGGCCCGTTCTCGCTCGACGACCCCGACCGCGTGCGTGTCGGTGCTGGCCGACGGCGGGTTCACCGACGTCGAGCTGGCCGAGGTGTCGCACCCGATGTGGCTCGGCCACGACCTCGACGACGCGGTCGGCTACATGGAGGGCCAGCCGATCGCCCGGATCATGTCCGACGGCAAGCCGCCCGAGGCGGTCGCCGGCCGCGCTGGCCGTCGATGCGGGCCGCCGTCGCACCCCACGTCACCGCCGACGGCCTGTCCCTGCCCGGGCACGGCCTGGCTCGTCACCGCCCGCGCCGCCTGACGCCCGTGGTCGGCCCCGGCTCACGACGGCCAGCCGACGATCGGGGACACCAGGTCCTCGGCGTCGGTGACGACGTCGAGGCCGTCGACCCCGGCCAGCCACTCGAGGTTGCGGACGTGGAGGTCGTCGCCCGGGTCGAAGCGGTTGAGCACGACCGTGACCGGCCACGGCGCCAGCGCCGCCATCGACAGCCGCACGCCGTTGATCGTGCCGAGCCCGGCGTCGGCCACCAGCACCACCCGGTCGGGTCGCAGCGCGGCGGCCAGGGCGACCCCGTCGCCGTCGGCGGCCAGCGGCGACCGCACGCCCTCCGGCGGCCTCCACGAGCCCGACGCCCGACCACCGTCGGCCACGCGAGCTCCTCGACCAGGTCGGCGACGGTGAACGGGCGCCGGCCCAGCGCCTCGGCCGCCATCGGCGGCGCCATCGCCACCGGGTACCAGCGGTGCTGGGGGCACACGGCCGCGGGGTGGTCGCCGGTGGCGTGGGCCAGCAGGGCGGCGTCGGTGTCGCTGAGGTCGTCGCCCGCGTCGTACGACTGCACCGGCTTGCGGGCGACGACGATGAGGCCCCGCCGTCGCAGCGCCCTGGCGCAGCCGGCAGGCGACCCAGGTCTTGCCGACCTCGGTGCCGGTGCCGACGACGAGGACCAGGCGCTCAGGCCGGTCGACTGCACCCTGCCGCCCCAACGTCCGCCAGGGCCGCGACCAGCCGCTCGACCTGCTCGTCGGTGTGGGCGGCGGACAGGGCGACGCGCAGGCGCGACGTCCCGACCGGCACGGTGGGCGGCCGGATGGCCGGGACCGAGCAGGCCCGTGGGTCAGCAGCGCGTCGGCCCCGGCGAGCGCCGCCGCCTCGTCGCCGAGCACGACCGGCACGATCGGCGTCGGGATGCCCGGGGCGCAGCCGGTCGACGTGGGTTCGCAGGCGCGCCACCAGGTCACGCCCTCGGCCGACCGGACGACCCGCACCGCGGCGAGGGCGGCGGCGATGTCGGCCGGCGTGGGGGCCGTCGTGAAGATGAAGGGGCGGGCCCGGTTGCGGAGCAGGTCGACGTAGCGCCGGGGCCCGGCGACGAAGCCGCCGAGCGAGCCGAGCGCCTTCGACAGCGTGCCCACGCGCAGGACCGTGACGCCCCGATCGGTCGCGGCCGAGAGGTCGACCCGGGGACCCAGCACCGCATGGGCCTCGTCCACCACGACGAGCGCATCGTGGCCGGCGCACACGTCGACCAGCGCGGCGACGTCCACCACGTCGCCGTCCATCGAGAAGACGCTGTCGGTGACGACCAACGCCGGGCCGCGCCCGGCTGCGTCCACGTCCACGAGCAGCTTGCCCAGCTGGTCGAGGTCGACGTGGCCGTAGACACGCACGTCGGCGCGCGCCAGGCGGGCGCCGTCGACGATCGACGCGTGGTTCAGCTCGTCGGACAGGATCGTCACGTCGGGCCCGCCCAGCGTCGCCAGCACGCCGAGGTTGGCGGCGAAGCCGGTCGGGAACAGCAGGGCGGCCTCGGTTCCCTTCCAGGCCGGCGAGCTCGGCCTCGAGCTCGGCGTGGATCGGGCGCGAGCCGACCACGAGGCGGGATGCCCCCGAGCCGGCGCCCCAGCGGTCGAGGGCCGCGTGGGCCGCGGCCACGACGCGGGGGTGGTGGGTCAGGCCCAGGTAGTCGTTCGAGGCGAAGGTGACGACCGGGCGTCCGTCGAGCTCCCCGGTGACAGGACCGGTCGTCACGAGGTCGCGGGTGACCCGCCAGCGGCCGGCGGCCCGGATGGCGTCGAGCTCGACGTCGACCCGCCCGTCCCACCCGGCGGTCATCGGCCGCCCGTCTCCCCCGCCACCTCGGCGACGGCCGCCACGAGGGTGTCGACGATGCGCTCGATCTCGTCGTCGGTGACCGTGAGCGGCGGCATGACGACCACGACGTCGCCGAGCGGGCGGAGCAGCACGCCGCGGCGCACGGCGGCGGCGCAGACCCGTCGCCCCCACCGCAGGCCGTCGGTGGGGGGCGCCAGCTCGACGCCGCCCATCAGCCCGCACAGGCGGACGTCGGCCACCTCGGCGAGCGGCGCCAGCCGCTCGGTCGCCAGCCGGGCCAGCGTCGGCGGCGCGGGCGCGGACGCCGGCGAGCACGTCCCACTCGTCGTAGAGCTCGAGGTGGCGCAGGGCCACCGCGGCGGCGAGCGCGTTCCCGCTGTAGGAGTGCCCGTGGTAGAAGGTCCGCTCGGACAGGTCGGGCCCGAGGAACGCCTGCGTGGACCCGGTCGGCGGCCACCGTCGCCGACATGGGCAGGTAGCCACCGGTGAGACCCTTGCCGATCGTCATGAGGTCGGGGCGCAGGCCGCACTGCTCGCTGGCGAAGAGCGTGCCGGTCCGGCCGAACCCGGTGGCCACCTCGTCGCAGATCAGCAGCACGTCGTGGCGCCGGCAGGCGGCGGCGAGCGGGCCGTACGCCTCGGCGTCGGCGACGAGCATCCCGGCCGCCCCCTGGACCAGGGGCTCGAGCACGACGGCGGCCAGCGGCGGACCGTGCTCGTCGACCAGCGCGGCTGCCGTCGCCAGGGCGTCGGGATCGTCGTAGCCGGGGGCCCGGACGACGGGGCTGCCGCCGGCGGGACCGAAGGCCCCGAAGCGCAGCGGGTCGAACAGGTCGGTGCCGAACCCGCCGGCGCCGAGCGACAGCGAGCCGACCGTGTCGCCGTGGTACGCGTGGCCGAGGGTCAGGTAGCCGGTCCGCCCGGGCACGCCGAGGTTGGCCCAGTACTGGAACGCGATCTTGAGCGCCTGCTCGACCGCCGCCGCGCCGTCGGAGGCGAACAGGAAGTGGGGCTGGTCGACCGGCACGACCCGGGCCAGCGCCTCGGCCAGCTCGACCACGACGCGGTTGCCGTTGCCGAGCAGGGTGGAGTGCGCGACCCGGTCGATCTGGTCGCGCAGGGCGGCGTCGAGCTCGGGCACGCGGTGGCCGAGGGTGGTGACCCAGAGGGACGAGATGGCGTCGAGGTAGCGCCGGCCCTCGACGTCGATCAGCTCGCGGCCCTCGGCCGCCTCCACGATGACGGGCTCGTTGTCGAGGTAGCTCGCCATCTGGGTGAACCCGTGCCACACGACAGCGGCATCCCGTTCACCCCACGACCGGGCGTCGACCATGACCCGCCAGCGTGACAGCCGGCGGCGGGCGGCGGCGAATCAGCCGGCGGGTCGGCGGGGCTGGCGGACCCACGCCGACCCACCGGCGGGAATCAGGTGCGCGACGCGGCCTTGGCGGGCGCCTTCGACCGCGGTGCCGAGGTGCCCTTGGAGGGCGTCTTCGAGCGCGGCGCCGACGTGCGCTTGGCGGACGCCTTCGACGGCGTCTTCGACGTTGCCTTCGAGGTGCCCTTGGCGGCCCGTCCGGCCTTGCGGGCGCCGGCTCGTGCGGCGCCGCTCGACGTGCGCACGGTCGTCTTCGCCGACCTGGCCGTGTGCTCGGCCCCGCGGCGGACGTCGCCGGCCGCCCTGCGGGCGCCGCTGGTGGCGGCGTCCGCGGTCTGGGCGGCGCCGGACCGGAGGTCGTCGGCGACGGTGCCGGCACTCGAGGCCGCGGCGCGTCCCGTGCGGGCCGCACCCGCCTGCACCGCGCCGGCGACGTCCGAGGTGCCGGACTCAGCGGCCTGTACGGCCGCCACCACCCGGTCCACCGTCTCGCCCGACCCGGCGCGGACCCTCTGCGCCGTCTGCCGAGCAGTGCTCGACCCGGTGGACGAGGGACGGCGGCGCTTGGCGTTGCCGAGGATGCGATCGATGAGATCCTGCGCGGCCGTGACGCCACCCTGGGCCAGGCCCGACACCGTGGCGCCGACCTTGTCGACCACGCCGGCGGCGGTCCCGGCGACGAGGTTGCCCGGCGGCGTGTCGGGCGAGCGGGGGTGCGGGCGCGTCGGGGCCGTCTTCTTGGCGGAGGCCATGGCGTCGCCGAGCTCGGTCAACGCCTTGCGGCCGAGCTCGTCCCGCACCGCGGGGAAGTACTCGCTCTCCTCCTCCTTCGACGTGGTGGCGGACGTTCTCGATGAGCACCGTCACCTTGGCGTCGAAGCGCTCGTCCTCGGGATCCATGTCGCTCGAGCTCCGACAGCACCCACTTGACGATGTGGTGCTCCTCGAGGCTCTCGAGGGCCACGTCCTCGACCGCGGGGACGGTGGCCCGGGTGACGGGGTAGAAGAGCTGCTCCTCGACCGCGGCGTGGACCGACAGCTCCTCGATGATGCGGTCGACGACCTTGCGCTTCTCGACGAAGGCCCGGTCGCCGGCGTCCTCGAACCGCTTGAACAGCTTCTCGACCGAGCGGTGGTCGTCCTTGAGCAACGTGATGGCGTCCATGGGGCGCGTGTACCCAGCGCGCTCTGTGGTAGCCCCCTGCCGTGGGTGGTCAGGCTGGCGACAGGCGGAACACGCGGAGGTCTCGTCCGCTGCGCTCGACGTAGGTGTCGTAGGCCGGCCAGGCCCCGACCAGGCGCGGCCACGCCTCGGCCTTCTCGGTGGCCGTGAGCAGGTGGGCGTCGACCTCGTAGTCGCGGCCGGAGAACGAGGCGCTGGCCCGCGGCGTGGCGATCAGGTTGGTGCTCCACGCCGGGTGCCGCTCGCGTCCGTAGTTGCTGCCCACGACGTAGAGGACGTCGCCCTCGGGCACGCACGCCAGGGGCACCGTGCGGGGCTCGCCCGACCGCGACCCCGTGGTGGTGAGCACGACCGTCGGCACCATGCCCGCGCTCATGGTGGTGCGCCCGCCGGTCAGCCGGTGGACGAGGCGATCGAGCCGGGGCACGACCGATGGGGCGACGCGGGCGAAGGCGGGGCTCGCCGCCATCCGGATCACGCTGCGGCCGACGACGCCGTCCTGGGACACCTTCACGGGCGGCGAGCGTAGGTGCTCGCCGAGCCTCCCCGGCAACGCGGGTCCGTTCGTCACGGACGGCCGGTACACTCGGTCCGCTACTTGACAAGGGGCTGATCGGTTTCGACGTGGAGACCGGACGGCGAATCGTGCGACCGGAGTTGCTCAGACTCCTTAAACGGGGCAACCAACACAACTGCCGAAACCAACGAGCAGTACGCCCTCGCCGCCTGATCATCAGGTGATACGAGAGCGGTCGCGGCCAGCAATGGCACGCGGGGCCTGACCACCGCAGCCTGGCAACAGAAGCGATGGTTGACAGCGGGAAAGACCGCTGACGGCGTGAAAGACCGCTGACCCCGGGGAAAGACCCGGCGGCGGCCCCCTCGGGGGCCACCCGACCCGGCGGTACGGCAGCCGTTGAGCCGTAGTCCACGGGAATGGTCGTAGCGCGGTCGTCATCCACTCGACGGACGGGGGTTCGATTCCCCCCAGCTCCACAATGTGATGTCGCGAGACATCCCGGACAGCCTGAACCCTCATTGGGGTTCGGGCTGTTGTCGTTTTCGGGGTGGTTGTCCGGGGGGTCGGCCGGTGGGCTGGTAGTTCGCTGGGTGGGGTCGAGGGTCGAGGTGGCGGCAGCAGCTCGCCGGTGGTGGCGTGGATGACGTGGGCTGTCGAGGTCGGCGATGAGCATCGAGGATGGGCGTTCCGGGCGTGGGTTCGTCCGATGTCGCCGATGTGGTGGCAGGCGGCAATTGTGGCGGCACGGTGCACGCGGCCGTTGGTGTCAGAAGCGAGTCCGCCTGGCCACGTGCGCCAGCGACGTCTGCCTTGCATCCGCCCTGACGGCTCGTCCGGGAGCGCGGTCTCGAAGTCACGCTGGGCCTGGCGGTACCAGTGCATCACCGAGATCAGCCGACGCGGAGGTCTGGCACCGTCAGAACGTCGACGAAATCCCGGTCGGCGATAGCGATCTGGTAGGCGCTTGCTGGCACCGGTCGACAGACGGGGTTTACAGGGTGCCGGGCGGAGGGCATTGTGTTCACCGCTGGTCGATTGTTCGCGATCGCAAACGGACTGATGACGCGCAGGGGGATCACATGCGCAAGTCGTTGGCAATGCCCGGGTTGGCCACCATCGTCACGCTCGGCCTGCTGGCCCTCAGCGTGCCTCCGGGGGCCCAGGCGAGTCCCGGCCAGGAGGCTCCCTCGTCACCGGCCGAGGGGGGCCTCATCGGTGACGATCACGCCACCCTGGACCAGGACAACCGGACGGGTCGCGTCGCGCCGACCGCCCGCCAGCGCGGGCTCGCCACCGCGGCCGCGGCGCGCGCCCGGTTCAACGCCCTCGGGACACCCGCAACGCTGAGCTCCTCCGGACGCCCGCTCGCGTCGGGCCTGCCGGTCGACCCCGCCGCCGCAGCCCGCGCCTACGTCACAGAAAACCGGGAGCTGCTCGGCCTGACCGCGCGGGCGACGAACGCCCTCGACGTCGTCACCGTGGCGCCCATGGGCGACGGCGCCGTCGTGCTGCTGCAGCAGCGCTTCGGCAACCTCGAAGCCGGGCACGACGGGCTCCTCTCCGTCGGTGTGCGCGACGGCATGGTGTTCCACGTCAGCGGGTCGCTGGCGCGCGACGCGGCGCAGCCGGCCGCGGCCACCCTGTCCGCCGACGACGCGGCGCGGATCGCGGTCGAGGACGTCGGCGCCGCCCGGAGCGCGGTCCAGGACACCGAGCTCGTGGCGGTGCCCACGCCGACCGGCGTGCGGGCGGCGTACAACGTGCTGGTCATCGACGGTGACGCCGCGGAGCCGATCGGCGTCTCGTCCTTCGTCGACGCGCGGGACGGCACCGTCCTGGTACGCGAAGACCTGGTCGACCACGACGACGACAATCCCGAGTGGGAGGTGTTCCCGAACTCGCCTCCCGTCGACTACTCCTCCACCGACACCCGGGTGCGCTGGTGCTTCGCGCCCGGCCCCGGCTGCGACGAGGTCGTCGGGACGTCGGCGTCACCGCTGGCGTGGGACGTGACGGCGTCCAACCGGACGCCGTCCGACACGACGACGGGCAACAACTCGTTCGCCGTGCACAACTGGTTCAGCAACGACCCCTTCAGAGTGGGCAACGAGCTGGCCACCGAACGGCCGGCCCGTGACTACGCCTACGCCTGGCAGAACCAGTGGTTCGAGGAGCAGTGCTCGCCGGCGGTCTTCGAGTCCCAGCAGCGCAACGACATCGACGCCGCCCGGGCGAACCTGTTCGGGATGCACAACCGGATGCACGACTGGTCGTACCACCTCGGCTTCACCGAGACGACCTTCAACCTGCAGGACGACAACTTCAACCGGGGCGGCAAAGGGAACGACCCGGAGCAGGGCAACGCGCAGGCCGGCGGGGTGAGCGGCGGCCCGCCGGCGTTCGCGGCGCGCGACAACGCCAACCAGATCACGCCCCCCGACGGACACCGGCCGATCACCAACATGTACCTCTGGCAGCCGATCGCCGGCTCGTTCTACGCGCCGTGCGTCGACGGCGACTTCGACATGTCGGTCATCGCCCACGAGTACACCCACGCCATCACCAACCGGATGGTCGCCGGCCCGAAGGACGGGCTGAGCTCACCCCAGGGCATGAGCGAGAGCTGGTCGGACCTGCTGGCGATCGAGTACCTCGCCGAGCACGGGTACGCGGCGCCCGGCGCCCGCGGCTTCACGATCGGTGAGTACGTGACCTCCGATCCCGTCGCAGGCATCCGCAACTACAACATGAGCGCGAGCCCGCTGACCTACGGCAGCGTCGACTACGACTTCGTCGGCCTCCAGGTCCACGCCTCGGGCGAGCTCTGGAGCGCCACCAACTTCGACATCCGGGCCGCGATGGTCGACCGGTACGGCGCGGGCACCCCCGCGTTGCAGAAGTCGTGCGCCAACGGGGCGACGCCGGTGACCGAGTGCCCGGGCAACCGCCGCTGGGTGCAGCTGGTCTTCGACTCGTTCCTGCTCATGGCGCAGGGACAGGTGAGCCAGGTCGACGCGCGCGACGCGCTGCTGGCGGCGGACTTCATCCGGTTCAACGGTGCGGACCTCGACATCATGTGGGACGCCTTCGCCAAGCGCGGCCTCGGTGAGAACGCGGTCAGCAACGGATTCGCCGATGCGAACCCGACGCCCAGCTTCGCCTCGCCTCTGGCCCCCGAGGGCACGGTCACGTTCGCACCGGTCGACGAGGCGGGCCAGCCCGTGGCGGGTGCCGAGCTGTTCGCCGGTCACTACCAGGCCCGGGCGGTCCCCGTCGCCGACACGCTGCGAACACGACCCTGCCGACCACGGTCTCGCTCGTGCCGGGGACCTACGATTTCATCGCCCGGGCCCCGGGCCGCGGCCTGGTCAGGACGGGTCCCGTCACGGTGGCCGCCGGGCAGAACGTCGCCCTCCCCGTGGCCATGCCGACCAACCTCGCTTCTGCGACGGCCGGCGCGACCGCCACCGGGGACGGCGTCAACATCGCCCGGCTGATCGACGACAACGAGGCGACCAACTGGGGGTCGTTGACCCGACCGGTCGAGGGCAAGGGCGTCGTGGTCGACCTCGCGGGTGATGGGCAGCTGGTGTCCAGGGTCCAGGTCAGCGCCATGCTGCGCCCCGAGATCATCGGCGACCCCGACGCGGGTCCGCAGAACCGGTTCACCGCTCTCCGCCAGTTCCGGGTGCTCGCGTGCAACGCGACCGGGACCGTGGACTGCACCGACCCGGCCGATTTCACGGTGGCCTTCACCAGCCCCGCCGACGCCTTCCCGTCGGTCGCACCGCGGCCGCGGGCGCCGGACCTCATCGTGCGCTCGTTCGACATCCCGGAGACCAACGCCACGCACCTGCGCTTCGAGGTGGTCACCAGCCAGTGCACGGGTGGCCCCGACTTCGCCGGTGAGCAGGATGCCGACCCGAGAGCGGGCACGGACTGCACCACGAACAGCCCGCAGGCCGGCGTCGTCCGCGCCGCCGAGTTCCAGGCCTTCGCCGGCTAGGAGCGTGCTGCCCCCTGCATGGCTGATCGTCATGCAGGGGGCGTGGCTCCACGGCCTGTGAACGCGCACGCAGCCCGTGCGCGTTCACATCGTCGCGTCGTGCTGCTACGTCGGGATCTCTCGGCCGGGCGGGGGCCGGAGAGCCTCGGGGACCTGGGCGGTCAACGACTCGGCCACGGCCCGCGCCTGTGCTGCAGCGTCCGAGATGGCCGTGGACGGGTGGCCGGCGTCGTCGCGCTCCGCGGCGACCTGGCGACAGCGGTGGGCCAGGATGTGGGCTCGTTCGGCCAGCAGGGCCCAGGACGGCTCGCGGTGAGGCGTCATGTTGCCCATCACGTAGTACATCTCGAACGCGAACCCGGCCGTGCGGCCAGGGTGCGACGGGCCGACCGGCAGGGTGGTCAGCTCGGTGCCCAGCGGGTGGAGAACCTTCGCCATCAGGGCCAGGGCCGCGTCCACCAGGATGCCGAGCTGGGCGTCGGTCTCGTCGGTGTGGGTGAAGAACCGCAGCAGGACGTGCAGTGTCAGCTCGTAGGACAGCCCAGCCAGCTCGGCCACCCGGCGGGTCTGCGGATCGGTGATGACCGGCCGCGGGGTGGGGATGTCGAACGGCTGGCGGAGGTATGCCGCGAGCACGGGGCGGGCCGGCTCGAAGGTCGGATCGGCCTGCCGCAAGGCGTCGAGCTCCTGGCGAACGGACAGGAACCGGCCGTAGTGGGCTTCGTTCCAGTCGCCCCGTGCCCCTTCGCCCTGCTCGATGATCTCCTCGACCGCGGCCAGCGCCGACTCGAGGTCGCCGACGGCGACCAGCTGCGGCCAGTGGAAGAGCTCGGGGGTGGCCTGGGCCCGCGGCGAACCGACGAAGAGCGCACGCTCACCGAGCCGGGAAGAGAGCGCACGCAGCCCGTCGGCGATGCCTCGGTAGAGATGACCGACGGTCGCGAACTCCTGGCCCCGAGGCAGGGTCTCGCTCTCGTCGACCGGGTCGCGTGGTGGAGCGGTGGTGACGAACTCGGCCGCGTCCTGGCGCTCCATGCCTTCGGGGCGCTCGAGGAACAGGAAGTGATCGAGGGCCTGCTCGCCGAACGGCAACAGGTCGAGCTGCAATCCGGTGGGGAAGTAGCCCGACCGCTGCGGGAAGTTGGGCCGCCCGAAGGCCGGCGCCACCCCGATCGCCGACTTGAGGTTCGCCACCAGGGCGATGTGCAGCATCTCCTCGATGGCGATGCCGCGCAGCTTCTTGCGCCACCGGTCGACGGCGTCGGCCTGCTCGGCGGTCAAGCCGTCGGCGACGCCGTCCTTGAGGCTGAACTCGGCGAACAGGTACTGGCACATGATCATGTGCTCGAGCTGCAGCGCCTCGGCCAGCAGCCACCACAGATGCTCCCGGTGCGCGACGACCACCTTGGGTTCGGACATCCCCACAGTTCACACGATCCCTCGGGCGGCTTCCGGAAGCCCGCTCCGGGCGATGGGCCGCCCGTCTCCCCAGGTCATGGCCGACTTCGACATGAACATGACGTCATGTTTGTTATTTACTGTCGCGTCAGTCTAGATTGACCTCCGTCACACTGACACGACAGAGGGGGAAGTAGACGTGACCACATCCACATCGAGGGGTCGACGCCGGCTCGCCACGCTCGCGCTCGCGCTCGGGCTCGTGGCGGGCTCGGTCGCCGGCGGCGTACCCGGCGCCGACGCCCAGACGAACCCGTACGAGCGGGGGCCCGCCCCCACCGTCCAGAGCATCGAGGCGAGCCGCGGCGCGTACGCCACGTCGCAGACCACGGTCTCGTCGCTGAGCGCCTCGGGCTTCGGCGGCGGCACCATCTACTACCCGACCACCACCGCGGACGGGACGTTCGGCGCCGTCGCCATCTCGCCGGGGTTCACCGCCACGCAGTCGAGCATCGCCTGGCTCGGGCCGCGCATCGCGTCGCAGGGCTTCGTCGTGATCACCATCGACACCAACAGCGTCTTCGACCAGCCGTCCAGCCGTGGCAGCCAGCTGCTGGCGGCGCTCGACTACCTCACGCAACGCAGTTCGGTCCGCACCCGCATCGACCCGACCCGGCTGGCGGTCGGCGGGCCACTCGATGGGTGGTGGCGGCTCCCTCGAGGCCGCGTCCGACCGCCCGTCGCTGCAGGCCGCCATCCCGCTCCAGCCGTGGAACACCGACAAGTCGTGGTCGGAGATCCGCACGCCGACGCTCATCATCGGCGCGGAGAACGACACCGATCGCCTCGGTGACGTCGCACTCGGAGCCGTTCTACAACTCGCATCCCGGCCTCGGCCGAGAAGGCGTACCTGGAGCTGCGCGGCGCCAGCCACTTCGTGTCGAACTCGTCGAACACGCCCACCGCCCGGCAGATGATCGCCTGGCTCAAGCGCTTCGTCGACAACGACACCCGGTACGAGCAGTTCATCTGCCCGCCGCCGAGCGGCACCGCCATCTCCGAGTTCCGCAACACCTGCCCCGGCTGACCCGGCCGGGCCGAGAGCTCCGGGCCGGCGCGCCGACGGGTGAGGCGAGCGCCGGACCGGACACACGACCGATGGCGGCCGCGATCAGCGGCCGCCATCGGCGCGCTCGGGACGAGGCCCTTGACCTCAAGCGGGCCTCGAGGTGCCACGCTGCACCCATGTCCACGACCGAGAACACCACTGCGGACAGCACGACGGACAGAACGACGGGCACCGCGCCCGACACCACCCGGGCCGACGACGACGCCATCCGGCACACGATCGCCGAGGCCGAGCGGCACCAGAACGACGTCGAGCCGTTCCTGGCCCTCCACACCGACACGACGATCATCGTGAACATCGCCGGGCGACGCGTCCTCGGCCGCGACGCGCTGCGCACCGCGATGACAGCGGCCCTCGCGAGCCCTCTCGCCGACGTGACCACGAAGGTCGAGGTGGTCGACCTCCGCTTCGTCGGGCCCGACGTGGCCGTCGTCAGCTGCGTCAAGCGGGTCACCGACGGGCGCGACCGCGACGGGCGCCCGGCCGGCTCGACCGACCTTCCCCAGGTCGGCAGCCTCACCTACGTGGTCGTGCGCGAGGACGCAGACTGGCGCATCGCCCTGGCGCAGACCACTCCCCAGGTCGGCTGACGGTCCAGGTCGGCTGACGGGCGAGGTGCGGGCGGGTCAGCCGCCGGGTGCCACGGTGGTGACCGACGTGTCGGGCGGGATGGTCTCGCCCGTGGGCCGGGGGCGGGGCCCGGTGCACGTCGTGCTCCACGCGGCCAGGCCGACCACGAACAGGACGATGGCGACGATCCACACCAGGCGCACCAGCGGACCGTACCGCCCGCGCCGCGAGGGCCGAGGGACCGTCATTCGATCGGCGGGGAGCCGGCCACCGCTGGCTCGGTGGGGTTGGCCCGCACGACGAGGACGACGCCCGCCGCGATCAGCACCCCGGCCGGGATGGCCGAGACCGGCGGCACCTCGTCGAACGCCAGCCACGCCAGCAGCGCGGCGCCGACGATCTCGAACAGGATCGCCACCGACACGATGACCGGGCTGATCGTCGCCAGCACCCGGTTCACGAGCGTGTGGCCCAGCAGCTGCGGGCCCAGCACGGTGGCCACCAGCAGGAGCCAGGTGCGGCCGTCGTAGCCGGAGAGGGACTGACGGCCGACCCCGCACACGGCGAGGAGCGCCAGCGCGGCGACGCCGTAGCAGGCCGTGGCGTACACCGTCGTCGAGATGGTGCGGCGAGCCTCGGCCCCCACCGTCACGTACGCCGCGGCCAACGCTCCGCCGACCAGGGCCAGCAGGTCGCCGAACAGCGCCCGGGGGGAGATCGACAGGTCGACGCCGGTCAGCACGACGGTGCCCGCCATCGCCGACGCGATGCCCCACCACGCCAGCCGGGGCACGTGGTCACCCCGCCACCGGGCGATGAGCGCGGCCCAGACCGGCTGTGTGGCCACGAGCGCCACCGAGGACGCCACCGACGTGAACGACAGGCTGGGCACCCACGTGGCGAAGTGGGCGGCGAGGAACAGGCCGGCGACGAGCGCCAGGCGTCGCTCACGCCGGTCGAGCGTCACGGCCTCGTGCCGGCGATCGCGGGAGGCGAGCACCACGGCACCGAGGACGGGCAGGGCCAGCGCGTTCCGCCAGAACGCGATCGCCAGCGAGGGGGCGTCGGCCGCCCGGATCAGCGGCGCCGACGTCGACACGGCCACGACCGCCACGCCGAGCAGTGCCAGGTCGACCGTCGGCGGGCGCGCGGGTGCCGGAGGGTTCGGGGGGAGGGCGGGCACGGCACGCGCAGCCTTGCACACCTCTTGCTTTTGCATGATCCGTGCGAAAACCTGGTTCGGTGGACGCAGATCTGGACCTCGAGGCGGCGGCAGACCCGGGCACCGGCGGCGCGCCGGCCACGGTGATGTACAACCCGTTCGAGCCGGGCTTCTCCGACGACCCCTACGCGCAGTACGCCGCCATCCGCGCCGACGGGCGGGTGCACCACAACCCGCTCGGGCTGCGCGTCCTGTCCCACTACGAGGACTGCTTCGAGCTCTTGCGGCTGGGGGGCACGAGCGTCGACGAGCGCAACGCCACGAACGTCGTCGCCCCGCCACTGCCCGACGACCTCGTCGATCGGCAGGCCGAGCGCAGCCGCTCGATCCTCAGCCTCGACCCGCCCGACCACACCCGGCTGCGCCGCCTCGTGTCGAGTGCCTTCACGGTCCGACGGATCGAACGGCTGCGCGAGCGCGCCCGCGTCCTCGTGGCCGAGCTGCTCGACGACATCGCCGCCGACACGCCCCCCGGCGAGCCGGTCGACCTCCTGGCCCGCTTCGCCTTCCCCCTGCCGTTCGTCGTCATCAGCGAGCTGCTCGGGATGCCCGACGGCGACCGCGACCAGCTCCGCGCCTGGTCGCACGAGATGACCCGGTCGCTCGAGCCGTTCAACGACGATCCCACCCTGCGCCGCATCGTCGCCGCCGCCGACCAGATGTTCGCCCATGTCGACGACGCCATCGAGTGGAAGCGGCGCAACCCCGCCGACGACCTGCTGAGCGGCATGATCGCCGCCGAGGAGGACGGCGAGCGCCTGAGCCCCGTCGAGCTGCGCGACCAGGTCGTGCTGCTGTACCTCGCCGGCCACGAGACGACGGTGAACCTCATCGGCAACGGCACGCTCGCCCTGCTGCGCCACCGAGCCCAGCTCGAGCGCCTCGTCGCCGATCCGTCGCTCGACGCCAACGCCGTCGACGAGCTGCTCCGCTACGACAGCCCGGTGCAGGTGTCGCGCCGGATCGCCACGACCGACATCGAGATCGCCGGCGAGCAGATCGGCGCCGGCGAGCTGGTCCTCACCCTGCTGGGCTCGTCGAACCGCGACGAGGACAAGTGGGGCCCGACCGCCGCCGACCTCGACCTCGGCCGCGAGGGCGCGGGCGGGCACCTGTCGTTCGGCAGCGGCATCCACCACTGCCTCGGATCCGCGCTGGCGCGCCTCGAGGGCGCCGAGGCCGTCCCCGCCCTCGTCCGACGCTTTCCGGGCATGGAGCTGGCCACCGACGCCCCCGAGTGGAACGGCCGGATCGTGCTGCGCGGGCTCGACAGCCTGCCCGTCGCTGCTGGCGGGTTGAGCTCAGGCGCTCAGACCCGGAGGAAGCGGCTGATCGCCCAGCCCGAGCCGGCGGCGCCGATCACGATGCCGAGCGTGAGCACCACGCCGGCGGTGGTCCACAGCTCGCTCGACGTGGCGACGAAGCCCTCCATGATGGCCCGGTAGTCGTCGTTGTTCGGACGCCGCCTCCATGAAGCGGTGCGAGCCCGAACACGGCCCCGACGCGCAAGCGCGGAGCCGACCAGGCCCTGGATGATGCCCTCGAGCATGAACGGCACGCGGATGAACCAGTTCGTGGCGCCGACGAGCTTCATCACCTCGATCTCGCGCCGGCGGGCGAACATGGCCATGCGGATGGCGTTGAGGATGAGCAGCAGCGCGGCCACGAGCAGGCCGATGCCGACGACGAGCATGGCGCTCGCCGGGCGAAGTTCGACACGCCGGTCACGGTCTTCACGCTGTCGCTGACGTCGGTGACGCTGAGCACGCCGGGCTCGGCCGCGAGCTGCTGGCCGATCGACGGTCATGAGGTCGACGTCGCTCGAGTCGCGGCGTGACCCGGTACGAGTCGGGCACCCGGGTGCCGCCCGACTCGATCTTCTGGTACATCAGCTCGTTGCGCTCGAAGATGCGCAACGCCTCCTCGCGGCTCTCGTCGAGGTCGACGTACGTCCAGTCGCCGACCTCGGGGTTGTCGCTCGAGGAACGCCTCGATGGCGTCGCGCTGCTCGTCGGTGACGTCGGACCTTGAGGAAGGCGATGAGCTCGATGCCGTCGTGCCAGCGGGCCGACACGTTGTCGACGCCCTGGCCGAGCAGGATCGTCGAGCCGAACAGCGACAGCGACACGGCCACGGTGACGATGGCGGCGATGGTGAGCGTGATGTTGCGCCGCAGGTTGGCGAACGTCTCGCGGGCGATGTAGTCGAACTTCACTGGTACACCCCTCGCACCTGGTCGCGGACGATCTCGCCCGTCTCGAGCTCGATCACGCGTCGCTGCATGGTGTCGACGATCGATCGGTCGTGCGTGGCCATCACCACGGTCGTGCCGGTGCGGTTGATGCGGTCGAGCAGGCGCATGATGCCGACCGAGGTGGCCGGGTCGAGGTTGCCGGTCGGCTCGTCGGCCAGCAGGATCAGCGGTCGGTTCACGAACGCCCGGGCGATCGACACGCGCTGCTGCTCGCCACCCGACAGCTCCTCGGGCAGGTTGTCGGCCTTGGAGTCGAGGCCGACGAGCTCGAGGATCGCCGGTACCTGGGCCTTCACGACGTGCCGCGGGCGACCGATGACCTCGAGGGCGAAGGCGACGTTCTCGTACACCGTCTTCGTGGTCAGCAGCTTGTAGTCCTGGAAGATGCAGCCGATGTTGCGGCGCAGGTACGGCACCCGCCACGAGTTCAGGCGGGCGATGTCCTTCCCGGCCACGAACAGCCGGCCCTTGTCGGCGGTCTCCTCGCGGTTGATCAACCGCAGCATGGTCGACTTGCCCGACCCCGACGGGCCCACGAGGAAGACGAACTCGCCCTTCTCGATGGTGGCCGTGGCGCCGTGCAGCGCCTCGACCCCGCCCTTGTAGATCTTGCTCACCTGTTCGAACGTGATCATGTCCCTAGCGGATCTCCCGCCCATGGCACGCGCGGGTACGCGGCGTGCGTGCTGGCCCCAGTCATTGCGATGAGGTTACAGATACCGCGCGGTACCTCGAACATCGCGTCGAAACGGTACTGCCTCGCGATCGCGCTCGTGGGGATCCTCACGCGTCTGTCGCGCCCGCTCGCCGCCATTGGAGGTAGGCCTCCATGAACGGGTCGAGGTCGCCGTCGAGGACCCCCGAGACGTTCCCGGTCTCGTGGTCGGAGCGCAGGTCCTTCACCATCTGGTACGGCTGCAGCACGTAGCTGCGGATCTGGCTGCCGAACCCCACCCGCTGCTGGTCGCCGCGGATCTCGTCGAGCTCGGCCTCGCGCTCGGCCCGCTCGCGGTCGGCCAGCTTGGCCCGCAGCATCGCCATCGCCCGGTCGCGGTTCTGGAACTGGCTGCGCTCGACCTGGCACGACACGACGATGCCGGTCGGGACGTGCGTGAGCCGGACCGCGGACGAGGTCTTGTTGACGTGCTGGCCGCCCGCCCCCGACGCCCGGAACACGTCCATCTTGATGTCCTTGTCGTCGATCTCGACGGACCCGTCGCCGTCGTCGAGCATCGGCACCACCTGCACCGCGGCGAAGGCGGTCTGCCGCTTGCCCTGGGCGTTGAACGGGCTGATGCGCACGAGCCGGTGCACGCCCCGCTCGGCCTGCAGGTAGCCGTAGGCGTACCGGCCCTTGACCACGAACTCGGCCGACGACAGACCTGCCTCGGAGCCCTCGGTGAACTCGTCGACCTCGACGTCGAAGCCACGCTGCTCGGCCCAGCGCGTGTACATCCGCAGCAGCATCTCGGCCCAGTCCTGGGCGTCGACGCCGCCCTCCCCCGCCTGCACGGTCACGAGTGCGTCGTGCTCGTCGTGCTCGCCCGAGAACATCGAGCGCAGCTCGACCCGTCGCACGTCGGCGTCGATGCCCACCAGCGCCTGCTCGACCTCGGCCAGCGACGCCTCGTCGCCCTCCTCGCGCCCCAGCTCGTGCAGCGTCTCCGCGTCGTCGAGCCGGGACTCGAGCTGCTCGTACTGCCCGATGTCGTCGGTGACGCTCGACAGCTCGGCGGTGACCCGCCTGGCCCGTTCGGGGTCGTCCCACAGGTCGGGCCGCGAGGCCTCGGCCTCGAGCTGGGGCCGGCGGGCGCGCAGCTCATCGACCTTGAGGTACGTCTCGGCCTCGGCCACGCGGGCGCGCAGAGCCTTCAGGTCCTCGGTCAGGTCACGCATGGGAGTGGACGCGCTGCCAGTCGGCCGGCTGTGGAGCTGGTGCTCTCACACCAAATCCCCACGCGTGGGCTGGGTCGAACGCCCCACCCGCCCGGCCGACGCGCTGCCAGTCGGCCGGCTGTGGAGCTGGTGCTCTCACACCAAATCCCCACGCGTGGGCTGGGTCGAACGCCCCACCCGCCCGGCCTCTCACGCCTTGCCGTGGCACAGCTTGTACTTCTTGCCCGATCCGCACGGGCACGGTGCGTTGCGGGGGGTCTTGTCCCAGTCGGACTTGACGATCGGCGTGTTGGTGGCCGGCGCCGCCGCGGCGGCGTTGCCGTTGCCGCCGGCGCTCGGCGTCGACGCCGTGGCGGCCGCTTCGGCCCGGGCGGCGGCGCGCATGCTGGCCGAGCCGCCCCCGCCGTCGGGGTCTTCGGGCGCCGAGTAGCTGAGGTCGCGCACGACGTCGTCGCTGCCGTCGTCCTCGAGGCCCGTGGCCGCGTCCTGCGGGGCGGCATCCTGCGGGGCGGCATCTTGCGGGGCCGCGTCCTGCGGGGCGTCGGCCGGCGTCGCGTCCTGTGGTGCCGCCTTGGCGTCGACCGGCACGGTCGACGCCCCGGGCTGGTTCACCTTCACGTCGACGTGCATGACGTAGCGGATGAAGTCCTGCCAGATGCCGTGCATCATCTGGCCGAACATGTCGAAGCCCTCGCGCTGCCACTCGACCAGCGGGTCCTTCTGGCCCATGGCCCGCAGGTTGATGCCCTCGCGCAGGTAGTCCATCTCGTAGAGGTGGGCACGCCAGCGCTGGTCGATCACCCGCAGCATCACCTGGCGCTCGACCTGGCGCATCACGTCGGGGGTGAGCGTCTCCTCGCGCTTCTCGTAGTAGCCGAGGGCCTCGTCCATGAGCAGCTCGTACAGCTCGTTGGTCGACGTCGCCTGGCCGAGCTGCTCGGCGCCGAGCTCGGACGGCCAGAACGTCTTGGCCTCGGTCGCCACGGCCTCGACGTCCCACTCCTCGTTGTACTCACTCACGCAGTGGGTCTCGACGAGCGTGCTCACCGTGTCGGGCAGCGCCTCGTCGACGATCCGCTCGCGCAGGTCGGCCCGGTCGAGCACCTGGTCGCGCAGGGCGTAGATCACCTTGCGCTGCTCGTTCATGACCTCGTCGTACTTGAGGACGTTCTTGCGGATCTCGCCGTTGCGCTGCTCGACGGTGGTCTGCGCCCGCTCGATCGCCTTGGAGACCATCTTCGCCTCGAGCGGCACGTCGTCGGGGAGGGTCTTGCCCATCACCCAGTTGACGGCGCCGGTGGCGAACAGGCGCATGAGGTCGTCGTCGAGCGAGAGGTAGAAGCGGCTCTCACCGGGGTCGCCCTGGCGGCCCGACCGGCCACGGAGCTGGTTGTCGATGCGGCGCGAGTCGTGGCGCTCGGTGCCGAGCACGTAGAGCCCGCCGAGCTCGCGCACCTTGTCGCCCTCGGCCTTGGTCTCGGCCTCGTGCTTGGCGGTGAGCTCCTCGACGCGGGCGCGGGCCTCTTCGGCGTCGGGGTCGAGCCCCTCGGCCCGGGCCTCGCGCTTGGCCACGCCCTCGGCGTTGCCGCCGAGGATGATGTCGACGCCACGGCCGGCCATGTTGGTGGCGACCGTGACCGCGCTCAGCCGACCTGCCTGGGCGATGATCTCGCCCTCTCGGAAGTGCTGCCCGACCTTGGCGTTGAGCACCTCGTGGCGGATGCCCTGCTTCTCGAGGAGGCGGGACAGCTTCTCGGACTTCTCGACCGAGATGGTGCCGACGAGCACGGGCTGGCCCGCCTCGTAGCGCTCGGTGATGTCGTCGACCACGGCGCCGAACTTGGCGTCCTCGGTCTTGTAGATGAGGTCGGGCTCGTCGAGGCGGGCCGGCGGCTTGTTCGTCGGGATGGGGACGACCTGCAGGTCGTACGTGCCGGCCAGCTCGGCGGCGTCGCTCTGCGCCGTACCGGTCATGCCGGCGAGCTTGTCGTACATGCGGAAGTAGTTCTGCAGGGTGACCGTGGCGAGCGTCTGGTTCTCTTCCTTGATCTTGACGCCCTCTTTGGCCTCGACCGCCTGGTGCAGGCCCTCGGACCAGCGCCGGCCCTCGAGGATGCGGCCGGTGAACTCGTCGACGATCTTCACCTCGCCCGACGCCACGACGTAGTCCTTGTCGCGCTTGAACAGCTCCTTGGCCTTGAGGGCGGCCTGGAGCTGGTGGACGAGGTTCTGGGCGACGCCGTCGTAGAGGTTCTCGATGTCGAGCTGGCGCTCGACCTTCTCGATGCCGTCGTCGGTGGGGGCGACGGTGCGCTTCTCCTCGTCGACCTCGTAGTCGTCGTCGCGCTTCAGGCTGCGGACGATCGAGGCGAACTTGTAGTAGAGCTGCGCGGCGTCGGCGACCTTGCCGGAGATGATGAGCGGCGTGCGCGCCTCGTCGATGAGGATCGAGTCGACCTCGTCGACGATGGCGTAGGTGTGGCCCCGCTGCACCTGGCGGGCCCGGCTGGGTGCCATGTTGTCGCGCAGGTAGTCGAAGCCGAACTCGTTGTTGGTGCCGTAGGTGATGTCGGCCCCGTACTGCTCGCGCTTGTACGCCGGGTCGTGGTTGCCCGGCACGATGAGCCCGGTGGTCAGGCCCATCCACGTGTGCAGGCGGCCCATCCACTCGCGGTCGCGGGTGGCCAGGTAGTCGTTGACCGTGACGAGGTGCATGCCCTTGCCGCTCAGGCCGTTGAGGTAGGCCGGCAGCGTCGAGACGAGGGTCTTGCCCTCGCCGGTCTTCATCTCGGCCACCCACCCGAAGTGCAGGGCGGCGCCGCCCATGAGCTGCACGTCGTAGTGACGCTGGCCGAGCACCCGGACCCCGGCCTCGCGCACCGCGGCGAACGCCTCGATGAGCAGGTCGTCGAGCGACTCGCCGTTGTCGAGCCGCTGCCGGAACTCGCCGGTCTTGGCCCGCAGGTCGTCGTCGGACAACGCCTGCATCTCGGGCTCGAGCTCGCCGATGTCGGGCACCAGGGATTGCAGTGCCCGCACCTTCTTGCCCTCGCCCACGCGGAGGAAGCGATCAAGCAGTGCCATGCGGCCGTCGAGTCTACCGGTGCGGGTCCGCGCCGACGGATGTCACAAAACGAAACGGTTGCGTTCTATAACGCTACGGATACGTTTCACACCATGAGTGTCGACCACGCGAGCCCCCAGCTCTTCGAAGATCCCGATGTCCACCGTCGCCGCTGGCTCCTCCTCGGGGTCATGTGCCTGTCCCTCGTCCTCGTGGTGATGTCCGTCTCGTCCCTCAACGTGGCGGCTCCCCGCCTCCAGCAGGACCTGGGCGCCACCGCCACCCAACTCCACTGGATCATCGACTCGTACGCCCTCGTGTTCGCCGGCCTGCTGCTGTCGGCCGGAGCGCTCGGCGACCGGTTCGGGCGCAAGGGCGCCCTCCTCGGCGGGCTCGGCGTGTTCGGCGTGGGCCTGCTGGTCGCGGGGCTCGCCACGTCCGCCAACCAGGTCATCGTCGGACGCGGGATCATGGGCGTCGGCTCGGCGTTCGTGATGCCCGCCACCCTGTCACTCATCACCGCGGTGTTCCCGCCCGAGGAGCGCACCCGGGCCATCGCCACGTGGGCGGGCTTCGCCGGGGCCGGCGCCGCCATCGGGCCCGTCGTCGCCGGGGCGCTGCTGGAGGAGTTCTGGTGGGGCTCGGCCATCCTCGTGAACCTGCCGCTCGTGGCCGTCGCCGCGGTGGCGGTCGCCCGCTTCTCGCCGAAGTCACGGGACAGCCACGTCACGCCGCTCGACCCGGTCGGCTCGGTCCTGGCGCTGTTCGGGATGGTGGCCCTGCTCTACGGGATCATCGAGGGGGCCGAGCGCGGCTGGACCGACGGGCTCGTGCTCGGCTCGTTCGCCGCGGCCGCGGCCCTGGTCGCCGGCTTCGTCTCCTGGGAGGCGCGGACCGCGCACCCGATGCTGCCCCTCTCGCTGTTCCGCGACCGCCGCTTCAGCGTCGCCAGCGCCGCCATCACGCTCACCTTCTTCGCCCTGTTCGGGTTCTACTTCCTCAGCACCCTCTACCTGCAGTACGTGCTTGGGCTACTCGCCCCTCACCGCAGGGCTGGCGGGGCTGCCGCTGGCCGGGGCGATGATCGTCGTGGCGCCGCGCAGCGCGGCGCTCGGCGAGCGCTTCGGCCCCGCCCGGGTCATCACCGGCGGGTTCGCCCTGATGGCGGTCGGACTCGCCCTGTTCACCCGCATCGGCGTCGACACGCCGTACCTCGTCGTCGCCGCCGGCTTCGTGCTGCTGGGAGCCGGGCTGGCCGCCACGGCCGCCCCGGCCACCGGCATGCTCATGTCGGCCGTCCCGCTCGACAAGGCCGGCGTCGGGTCGGCCGTCAACGACACGACCCGCGAGTTCGGCGGCGCCCTCGGCATCGCCGTGTTCGGAACGCTCGTCGGCTCGGCCTACCGGTCCAACATGGACCTGGCGGGCACCGACGTCCCTGCGGGCGCAGCCCGGGTCGCCGACGAGTCCATCGGCGCCGCCTGGGGCGTCGCCCAGGGGCTGCCCGGCGGCGAGGCCCTGCTGGCCCAGGCCCAATCGGCGTTCGTCGACGCCTTCCGCCTCACCAACGCCGTCTCGGTGGCGGTGGCGCTGCTGGCCGCGGCGTTCGTGTGGACGTCGCTGCGCCCCGGCCGCGGCGACACCGCAGACGCCCCCGCCGACGAGGCGGCGTTCGACGCCGACCTCGGCGAGCCGGCCCTCGACCCCGTTCCGACCACCACGTGAGCGAGCGCAGCGAGCGAACCATGAGCACAGTGCGGTACTCGGCCCGAAGGGCCGAGCGCTCACGGCGCGCATCCCGAAGGGTGCGCCCGTGAGCGACGCGGGAGCCCTGGGGGGCACAATGATCGACGTGCCACCGCGCGACGAGGTCGACCCCCGGATCGAGCGCTCCCGCATGTGCGTCCTCGAGGCCACCGCCGAGCTGCTGCGCGAGGTCGGCTACGGCCAGCTCACCATCGAGGCCGTCGCGGCCCGGTCGGGCGTGGCCAAGAGCACCATCTACCGGCACTACGCCAGCAAGGCCGCGCTCGTCTCCGACGCGTTCACCGAGGTCCACGCCCGCGGGGGCGCCGACCTGCCGCCACCCGGCCCCGTGCGGGGCCGGGTGGTCGCCATCCTGAGCGACCTGGCCTGCGCGGTCGACGAGCCCCGCCGGCTCGCGTGCCTCATGCCTGCGCTGATCGACGCCGCCGAGCGCAGCGACGAGATGGCGGCACTGGCCCAGCGGATGGCGGACGAGAGCTCGGCACCCCTGCAGGCCGTTCTGGCCGACGCCGTGGAGGCCGGCGAGCTGCCTCCCGAGACCGACACCGCGGTCCTGGCCGACGCCCTCGTCGGCCCCGTGGTGCTCCCCCGCCTGTTCCACCGGCCGCCCGTCGGCGTCGCCGACATCCCGGCGCTGGTCGACCAGGTGATCCCGGCCGCCCGCCCCGCCGCCGCCTCCTGAGAGGGCGGGGGCTCAGGCCTCGGCCGGGGCCTGGGCCGCCTCGAGGTGGATGACCGGCACGTCCTCGTACTCGCGCTCCAGCCTGCTCACGACATCCAGGCCGAGCCAGCGGGACAGGTGCCGCGGGAGCGTCGACACGATGATCCCGGCCCAGTCCTCGTCGGGGTGCGACCGCATCGCCGCGCCGACGGCGTAGACCGGGTTGGCGTCGCCGACCTCGCCGGTGACCTCGGCGCCGATGGCGCGAAAGGCCGCCAGCCCGTCGTCGAGGCGCAGGCGGGCCGCCCGCTCGACCTCCCCGTCGGTCCAGGCGTGGTCGCGGGGGTGGTGCACCGGCACGACGAGGTGGAACGTGCAGTCGCCGGCAGCACACAGCGACCGGGCGTGCTCGAGGAGGTGATCCTCGACCAGAGTGCGGTGGGCGACGACCAGGTAGGCGCTCATGCCGACCTCCGTGACGGGCGACAGGGGGATGCCTCGGCGGAAGGCTACGACGTCGTGGCCGCCGGGGGGAGGGGTGACGCGACCAGGCCCGCTCGACGGGCGGAGTCGAGCGGGCCTGGTCCGGGGGCGGGCGGAGGCGTCAGTCGTCCGTGCCGTGGTCGTCGCCGGGCGGGTCGTCGGCGCCGCCGCGACCGGATCCGCCGCTGCCGTCGTCGCCCCCGTGGTCGTCGCCGGCCGGGTCGTCGCTGCCCTGGCGGTCACCGCCGTGATCGTCGGTGGCATCGTGACCGCTGTCGTCCGAACCGCTCACGCCGCCGTGATCGTCGGTGGCGTCGTGACCGCTGTCGTCCGAACCGCTCACCCCGCTGCCGTCGTCGTCGGTCTCGAAGCTGACGATCGTGCCGTTCTCGAAGCGGACGTCGGTGCCGGTCGCCTCGTCGCGGACGCGCACCCGGTCCCGGACGGCCCCGTCCTCGAGCTCCACGTTCACCTGCACGCGCTGGGCACCACTGCGGAAGTCGACCTCGACCTCGGGTCCGGCGGACTGCTCGACCTCGACCGTCCAGCCGGCGGCGGGGGTGGCGCTGACCAGCGAGAGCCGGCCCGCGGACTCGGACACCGTGACGGTGCCCGCACCGGCGGCGTCGACAACCCGCGTCCCGGCCGCGGCTGCGCCCGCCGACGGCGCGGCGGCGAGGGTGGTCGAGGTCGTGGCCGTCGAGCTGGTGGTCGAGTCGTCGTCCCCGCGGGCGGACGACGTGCCGGACAGTGCGGGGGCGGGCCCCACGCCGGTGACCAGGGCGAGGGCGAGGACGCCGCCGACGAGGCCGGCGCCGATGCCGATGCGGCGGGACGAGGTACGGGGGAGCTGCATGGGAGGTGTCCTCTCAGGGCGGACGCTGTGACGACCTCACCGTGGACGCCACCCGCCTAACCGCGGGTCGCCCGACCCCTAAGCGTCGGCTAAGAACGTGCGCGGATAGGTCACGCCGTCTCGGGTTGCCGCTCGCGTGCTGCCTGTCGGCCGGCTGTGGAGCTGGGGGTCGACCACCAAATCCCCCCGCGTGGGCTGTGCCGAACGCCCTATCTGCTCGGCCTCTAATTCAGCCGCCCGGGCCGTCGTCGCCGGATCCGCCCGACCCGTCGTCGTCGCCGTCGTCGGACCCGTCGTCGTCGACGCGGTCCTGCGGACCCCCGTCCCACCAACCCTCGACGCGGCTGCGGCCGGCGTCGCCGTCGAACTCGACGCGCCAGCCGCCCCCGTCGGTGGAATCGGAGCGCACCGAGTACCCCGGGTTCGGGGTGGCGAAGACCACCGACACCCCTTCGGGCGAGAAGCGCAGGGCGGCCGACCCCCCGGTGAGCGCATAGGAACGCGTCTCGGGCGGCGGCCCCGAGTCCGCAGGCGCCGCCGTGGTCGCCGGACCCGTGGTGGACGGTGCCCCGGGGACGCTCGACGCCGTCGGGTCGGTCGTGGTGCCCTCGGCACCGGCGGCCAGGGCCGCATCGACGTCGCTGGCCGTGAGCGTGGCCGGGCGGTCGTCGGTGACCTGGTCACCGACGAGGCCGACGCCCTGCCAGGCCACGGTCGTGGCGACGACCGCCGCGACCAACCAGGCGAGGCCGAAGGTGAGCAGCCGCCGCACCCCCAGATGTTCGCGCCCCCGGGATAAGCCCTGGCAAAGGGCGCCCCAAGCCTCGGACATGTCGCCGCGCGCGGCACGATCCCGCCCCAGCAGCGGCCCTACGGTGGTGACGTGGCCTCTGTCCTGGTGGTCGAGGACGACCTGCGCATCCGTGAGTCGGTGGCGCACGCCCTGGTGGGCGCGGGGCACATGGTGCGCTCCGAGTCGTCGGGCGCGGCCGCCCTCACCGCCACCCTCGACTGGCACCCGGACGTCGTCGTGCTCGACCTCGGTCTGCCCGACATCGACGGCGCCGACGTCCTGCGGATGCTCCGCGGCGTCTCGACGGTGCCGGTGATCGTGGCCACGGCCCGCGACGACGAGGCCGAGATCGTGCGGCTGCTCGACGCGCGGGGCCGACGACTACGTGGTCAAGCCGTACGCGGCCGCGCAGCTCGAGGCGCGCATCCGTGCCGTGCTCCGGCGCGCCGAGACCGCGGGGGCGGGCGAGGCCGACGAGCTCGTCGTCGGCGGCCTGGTCGTGGCGCCCGCTCGCCGCGAGGCAGCCATCGACGGCCGGGCGCTCGACCTGACCCGCCTCGAGTTCGACCTGCTCGCCCATCTGGCACGACGCAGCCCTGAGGTCGTGGGCCGCCGAGAGCTGCTGGCCGAGGTGTGGCGCCAGCCCTATCGGTGGGGCCGACAAGACCGTCGACGTCCACCTGTCGTGGCTGCGGCGCAAGCTGGGCGAGACCGGGACGCGCACCCGCCTACCTGCACACCGTGCGGGGCGTGGGCGTCAAGCTCACGGCGCCCGACGGCGACGGGTGAGCCGTGCGGCGCCGGATCGTCCTCGTGGTGCTGGCCACCACCAGCCTCGTCGTCGTCGCCTTCGCCCTCCCGCTGGCGGCACTGGTCCGCTCGGTGGCCCGCGACCGCGCCATCGCCACCGCCGAGCGGGACGTCGCCTCGCTGGCCCCCACCCTGGCGCTGCCGGCGGTCACCCCCGAGCTGGTGACGACGGCGATCGACAGCACGGGCACCGGGGCGGACGGGCGCATCACGGTGTGGCTGCCCGACGGCACCGTGGTCGGTGACGCAGACGGGGCGGACGACGCCGCGCTGGCGCTGGCCCGTGACCAGGGTCGAGCGTTCAGCCAGGAGGTCGACGGGTCGCTCGCTGCTCTACACCCCGGTCGTGACCGGGGACGGCAGCGACCTCGGTCGTCGCGGCGACCGTCCCGGACGAGCTGCTCGACGAAGGCGTGCGCACGGCCTGGCTGGCGCTGGCCGGCGTGGCCGTCGTCCTGGTGGCCGCGGCGGTGGTCATCGCCGATCGCCTCGCCCGGTCGGTCACCCGCGACGCCACCGAGCTGGCGGGCACGGCCCGGGCGCTGGCCTCCGGGCAGGGCGACGCGCGGGCCGAGCCGGGACCCACCCCCGAGCTGGCCGACGCGGCGCGGGCCCTGAACCTGCTGGCCGATCGCATCGACGAGCTGCGGGCCGCCGAGCGGGAACGGGTCGCGGACCTCTCCCACCGGCTGCGCACGCCCCTCACCGCCCTCCGCCTCGACGCCGAGGCGGCCGGCGATCCGGGCCTCGTGGCCGACGTCGAGCGGCTCGAAGTGGCGATCTCCGAGCTGATCCACAGCGCCCGCCGCCCGCTGCACGCCGGGATGGTGGCCGCGGCGACCGACCTGTCCGAGGTGGCCCAGGAGCGCGCCGCGTTCTGGAGCGCGCTGGCCGAGGACGACGGGCGGCCGTGGGCGCTGGACATCGCCGCCCCGGGCGTGGATGCCCCGTGGCTCGTGCGGCTCGCACCCGGGGAGGCGGCGGCGGCGATCGACGCGCTCGTCGGCAACGTGTTCGCCCACACCCCCGACGGCAGCGCCTACGCCGCTGGCGGTGCGGGGCGGTGACGACGGCGACGACACGGTCTGCCTCGTGGTCGAGGACGCCGGATCCGGGATCGACCACCCCCAGGAGGCGCTCGACCGAGGGGCGACGCACGCCGGATCCACCGGGCTCGGCCTCGACATCGCCCGCCAGGCGGCCGAGGCGGCGGGCGGGCGCCTCGAGGTGGACCGGTCCGAGCTGGGCGGCGCCCGCGTCGTGCTGGAGATGCCCCGCGTCGCGGCGCGCTGAGGCGGCTCAGCCCGAGAGGTCGCAGGTCGCCCGGCGGATCGCCATGTCGGCGATCGCCTCGGACGACGGCCGCTCGCCGGCGGCCAGGCGGGCCGAGGCGGCCTCGACCAGCTCGACGCGCACCGGCGGCAGGGCGTCGATGATGCGCAGGGCGTGATCGATGGTGCGCGGCGACGTCGCCATCAGGCTCGACGAGGGCCGCACCGCGTGACGCTGGCGACCCACGCGCGCCCGTGCCGGCGCCGGACGGCGTCGAGAGCCCGGGTGGCATGCGTCCGTGGGGTGCGCATCACCGCCCTCATCGGCCTGCTCCGGCGGGAACTTGAGTGAATTCTTCGACCTTCTGTGGCGACGGCAACACGCAGGGGGGCGCTGCGCCGCGTCGGGGCGTGCGCGCCGCGGTGAGGCCGGCGATCCACCCCACGTCGACGACCCGGAGCGCCTGCGCCGCGGCGGTCAGCGTCGACCCGGTGGTGATCACGTCGTCGACGATCACGACCGGGGCCGACGGCCGCGACCCGCGAGCCCGCTCGGGCGATCAGCAGCGGGCCGACCCGACGGTCGGCGAGCGACCGCCCGGTCTGCGGCGGGCCCGCCCGGCGCGACAGGAGCCCGTGGCAGGGGACGCCCCAGAGCGCGGGCGACGGCGCGCGCCAGCAGCTCGGCCTGGTCGAAGCCCCGCTGGCGCCGGCGCGCCGCCGTGGTGGGCGCCCACGTGACGACCGCACCGGCCGGTGGGGCCACGAGCGTCGCCATGCCGGCCGCCAGCCAGCCGAGCGCCGCCCGGTCGCGGCGGTACTTCAAGTGGGTGACGAGCGACCGGCCCACGCCCTCGTAGGCGAGCAGCGACCGGCACGCGTCGAGGCCCGCGGGAACGGGACCCGGGCCGGCGAGCGCGAGGCCGGCCACGCACGCCGAACACGGCGCGGCCCCGAACGCGCCGCAGCCGGGACACCGGGCCGGCAGCAGCATGCGGAGCACCATGGCGCCGACACTACGGACGGGGTGTGACAGCCACGGGACGCCGCCGTGTCGCCCCGGCCACCGACACGCCACATCTCGCGGAACGACCGCGGCGCCCGTCGCCGGGCCGCCCGGCGCCGGATGTCATCCGCAATGGACCGGGAAGTGGACCGTGGCACTCCGCCGACGGCTCCGTACCGTGTCCGCCGTGCCGCTCCTCCGCCCCGTCGTCGAGCCCCGCCGGCGGGTCCCCCGGCTGGTCGCGGGCCTCGTCCTGTGCGGGCTCGGCATCGCCTTCATGGTCGCCGCCGACCTCGGGCTCGCGCCGTGGTCCGTGCTCGACCAGGGCATCTCCCAGCGCACCGGCATCCCCATCGGCACCGTCAGCATCATCGTCGGCGCCGCTGGTGCTGCTGGCCTGGTGGCCGCTCCGCGAGCGACCGGGGCTCGGCACCGTCCTCAACGTGGTGCTGATCGGCACCACGATCGACCTCGCGCTGCTGGTGCTCGAGACACCGGCCTCGCTGGCGGCCCGCGTCGCCTACCTGGCGTTCGGCGTCGTTCCTGTGGGGCCCCGGGAGCGGCCTCTACATCGGAGCCGGCCTCGGGCCCGGACCGCGCGACGGCCTGATGACCGGACTCGCCGCCCGCGGCGTGGGCTCGATCCGCCTGGTGCGCACGGGCATCGAGCTCACGGCCCTCGCCGTCGGCTGGCTGCTCGGCGGATCGGTCGGGCTCGGCACCGTGGCGTTCGCCGTGTCGATCGGCCCGCTGGTGCAGTTCTTCCTGCCCCGCCTCACCGTCGGCGATCCGGTGGCGGTGGCGGTCACGGTCGACGCATGCCACGGACGTCGACCCCCTGTCAGGGCTGCCCGAAGTGCGGCCCGCCGTCGAGGGCTGACCGCCAGGCCGCGGTCAGCGAGGCCGCACCCGACACCACGGCGCGCCCGGCGGCGCGGGTCACCGCGTGTCCGGCCCAGATCACGAGGAAGGTGGCGACGATCGCCACGGGCGCCCACCGCCACGTCAGGGTGAGCACCACCCGTTCGAGCGTGCCGACCGGCTCGGTGACCGGCTCCCAGCTGTTGAGGCGGGAGACCCGGCCGAGGACGACCCCCACGGCGCAGACCGCATGCAGGGCCAGCTCCGCCGGCGGACGCCAGGTCGCCAACCCCCGGTCCTCGAGGAAGCGGCGCCCCTCGCTGATGACGAACGCGTAGCACCGCGAACCCCGCGGCGATGAACAGCGCGTAGGCCGGCAGCACGCCGGCGACGACGTCGAGGTCGCTGCCGGCCTGGACGACATCGCCGCGCAGGTGCACGAGGTCGGTGACCACGTAGGGGGCGTTGGGCAGGAACAGCAGCACCGCCGCCAGACCGACCCACCACCCGGTCGACCGCGGGCCGCGGTGGCGGAACACGAACGGGGCGAGCACAGCCGGCACGGCCGCGAGGACCAGGTTCCAGGTCATCCAGAGGTGGTTGCGGGCGACCACCTCGAAGAACCCGTGGAACGGCACGATGAGTGAGCGCACGCCACCATGCTCGCGGACAGCCGGTCCGCCGCGGGCGGCGGGTCCGACGACCCACCGCCCGCAGGGATCGATCAGTAGCGGTAGTGGTCGGGCTTGTACGGGCCCTCGACCGGCACGCCGATGTAGTCGGCCTGCTCGGGCGTGAGCTTGGTCAGCTTCACGCCGAGGGCGTCGAGGTGGAGGCGGGCCACCTTCTCGTCGAGCTGCTTGGGCAGCACGTACACGCCGAGCGGGTAGTTGTCGGTCTTGCCGAACAGCTCGATCTGGGCGAGCACCTGGTTGGTGAAGCTCATCGACATCACGAAGCTCGGGTGGCCGGTGGCGCAGCCGAGGTTCAGCAGCCGGCCCTCGGCCAGCATGATGATCGAGTGCCCGTCGGGGAACACGAACTCGTGGACCTGCGGCTTGATCTCGATCTTCTGCACGTCGCTCAGCCGCTCGAGCCCGGCGATGTCGATCTCGTTGTCGAAGTGGCCGATGTTGCCGACGATGGCGTTGTGCTTCATCCGGGCCATGTGCTCGGCCGAGATGATGTCCTTGTTGCCGGTCGTCGTGATGAAGATGTCGGCCGTGTCGATCACCGACTCGAGGGTCGCGACCTGGAAGCCCTCCATGGCGGCCTGCAGGGCGTTGATCGGGTCGACCTCGGTGACGATCACGCGGGCGCCCTGGCCCCGCAGCGACTGGGCGCAGCCCTTGCCGACGTCGCCGTAGCCGCAGACGACCGCGACCTTGCCGCCGATCATCACGTCGGTGGCGCGGTTGAGGCCGTCGATGAGGCTGTGGCGGCAGCCGTAGAGGTTGTCGAACTTCGACTTGGTGACCGAGTCGTTGACGTTGATGGCCGGGAACAGCAGCGTGCCGTTCTCGAACATCTGGTAGAGGCGGTGGACGCCCGTGGTGGTCTCCTCGGTGACGCCCTTGATGGCCGCCGCCGTCTCGGTCCAGCGGCCCGGCTTCTCGGCGATGGTCGCCTTGAGCGGGTCGATGATGACGTGCCACTCGTGCGGGTCGTCCTCGGTGGCCTCGGGCACGGCGCCGGCCTTCTCGAACTCGGCGCCCTTGTGGACGAGCAGCGTGGCGTCGCCGCCGTCGTCGAGGATCATGTTGGGGCCGCCGCCGTCGGGCCAGCGCAGGGCCTGGTCGGTGCACCACCAGTACTCCTCGAGCGTCTCGCCCTTCCAGGCGTAGACCGGGGTGCCGGCGGGGGCGTCGATCGTGCCGTCGGGGCCGACGACGACCGCCGCGGCCGCCTGGTCCTGGGTCGAGAAGATGTTGCACGACACCCAGCGCACGTCGGCGCCGAGGACGGTCAGGGTCTCGATGAGCACCGCCGTCTGGATGGTCATGTGCAGCGAGCCCATGATGCGGGCGCCGGCCAGCGGCTGGGCGTCGGCGAACTCGGCGCGCAGGGCCATGAGGCCGGGCATCTCGACCTCGGCGAGCTGGATCTCCTTGCGGCCGAAGTCGGCCAGGGACAGGTCGGCGACCTTGAAGTCGCCCTCGTGCAGGATGGTCATGGGATCTCCTGGATGACGTGAGTCGTCGGGCCGACCGAACGAGCTGCCCGGCGGCGTGTCCGTCATCAGGCTGGGCGCAGCAGCGCCACCCATGTCAGCCCGAGGCGGCGTCCACCCTACCGACGCGATCGCGGCTGGGGCGATCCGAAACTCGCTCGGGGGACCGCGGGCCCACTCCGTAGAGTCGGACCTCCGTGTCGCGTCCACTCCCCCAGCCCGATGGGCGGGCGACGCGCTTGCTCGCCGCCACGCTCCGGCCCGAGGCCAGGGCGATGGCGGGCATCTTGGCGATCCTCGGTGGCTCCATGGCCCTGCGCCTGGCGCTGCCGGTCCTGCTCGGCCGGTTCGCCGACGACGCGCTGGGCGGCGCGTCGACCTCGACCCTGACCGCCATCGCCGCCGCCTACGTCGCGGCGGCGCTGGGCAGCGCCGCGCTCGACCTCGTGGTGGTGTGGTGGTCGGCGCGGGTGTCGTGGCGGGCGGGCAACCGCCTGCGCGAGCGGCTGGCCGCGCACGCCCTCCGGCTCGAGCAGGCCTGGCACGGGCGCCACAGCCCCGGCCAGCTCATCGAGCGCATCGACGGCGACGTCGAGGCGATGGCCATCTTCTTCGCCGGCATGGCCGTGCAGATCGCCGGCAACGTCGTCCTGATCCTCGGCATGCTCGTCGTCGCCACGGTCATCGACGTGTGGACCGGGCTCGTGCTCACGCGTCACCGCGGTCGCCGGCGCCGCGGTCATGATCCGGCTGCGCATGGCGGCGGTCGACGCCCGTGAGCACGAGCGCGAGGTCAACGCGCAGCTCTACGGCGACCTCGAGGAGCGGCTCGGCGGCCTCGAGGACCTGCGGGCCAACGGTGCCGGGCGCTACGCCGTCGCACCGCCTCCACGCCCACAGCGCCCGGTCGTGGCGCGCCGCCCGGCACCGCCTCGCTGCGGGGCGACGGCAGCTACGCGGCCGCGGCCGTCGTGTTCGCGCGTCGGGACCGCGGGCACGCTCGTCACCGGCATCGTCCTCCAGCAGCGGGGCGTCATCACCATCGGCGCCGTGCTGACGCTGTTCCGCTACGCGGACATGCTGCGCCGGCCGCTCGAGCGCATCGCCGAGCAGCTCAAGGAGTTCCAGAAGGCGATGGCCGGCGCCCGGCGGGCGTCGACCGCTGCTCGCCACCGAGCCCGGGGTCGCCGACGGCGCCGACGACGGGTCGGCGCTGCCCGCGGGCCCGCTGGCGGTCGACCTCGACGACGTCACCTTCCGCTACGACCCCGACGACGCCGAGGCGACGCCGGCCCTGCGCGGGCGTCGACCTGCACCTGGCCGCCGGCGCCCACCTCGGGCTCGTCGGCCGCACGGGCAGCGGCAAGACCACGCTCGGCCGGCTGCTCGCCCGCTTCTGGGACGTGCCGCCCGGCCGCGGCGCGGTCCGCGTCGGCGGCTCGACGTGCGCGACCTCACGCTCGACGCCCTCCGCCGCCGGGTCGCGGTCGTCACCCAGGACGTCGAGCTGTTCCGGGCCTCGGTGCGCGACAACCTCACGCTGTTCGGCCGCCGCGACGCCACCGACGACGAGCTGCTGGCCGTCCTCGACGACGTCGGCCTCGGCGCGTGGGTCGCCGCGCTGCCCGACGGCCTCGACACGCGCCTGTCCGGGAGCCACGGGCTGTCGGCCGGCGAGGGCCAGCTGCTCGCGTTCGCCCGGGCGTTCCTGGCCGACCCCGCCGTCGTCGTCCTCGACGAGGCGTCGAGCCGGCTCGACCCGGTGACCGAGCGCCGCATCACCCGGGCCACCGAGCGCCTGCTGGCCGGCCGCACCGTGGTCATCATCGCCCACCGGCTCGCCACGCTCGACCGGGTCGACGAGATCGCCGGTGCTCGACGACGGTCGCGTGGTCGAGCACGGCCCGCGGGCGGCGCTGGCCGCCGATCCGGCCAGCCGCTACGCCCGGCTGCGCACCACGGCGCGGGCGGCGGACACGACGGACGCCGACGCCGGCTCCACCGCGTCCTCCGACGACGACCTCGGCGACGATCTCGTCGACCGCCCCGAGGAGGTGTCGGCATGACGCGCGCCGAGGCGAACCGGGCCAGCGCCACCTCCGCCCGGGGCGCCCGCTCGACGACCCGCGTGGCCCTGCGCCTGGCGCGGCAACGAGCCGGTCGCCTACCTCACGACCTGGTTCGGCTGGGTCGTGTTCTTCTCGCTGCCGCTGCTCATCGGCCTCCTCGTCAAGGTCGTCCTCGACCGGGTGGCCGACGGCAGCACCGTCGGGCGTGTGGGCGCTGCATCGCCGCCGTGGTCGGCGTCGAGGCGGTGCGCTGGACCTGGCTGGTGGCCATCGCCGTGCAGTGGCACGGGTGCTGGGTCGGCTGGCAGACGGTGCCCCGGGTCAACCTGCTGCGGTCGCTGGTCGACGACCCCGGCCCGGCGGCGGGGCGGCTGCCCGGGGCGCCCGGCGAGGCGGTCAGCCGC
The DNA here is from genome assembly GCA_963778415.1 of uncultured Acidimicrobiales bacterium. GTDB lineage: Bacteria > Actinomycetota > Acidimicrobiia > Acidimicrobiales > VFJN01 > ZC4RG19. The sequence continues at coordinate 174,912 of CAVZUI010000005.1, read as the reverse complement.
TTCCGCGACGACGTCCAGGACCTGGCGATGGTGCTCGACGTCTGGCTCGACCTGTCCGGCGCGGCCGTGGCCGCCGCGGTCGCGCTCGTCGTGCTCGTGGCGATCGACCCGGCCGCCGCCCTCGTCGTGGTGGTGCCGGTCGCCATCGCCGTCGGCGGGCACCTCGTGGCTGGGCCCCCGCCTGCGGGTGTGGCGGCGCGAGGCCCGCGAGGCCACGGCCCGCGTCACCGGGTTCATCGGCGACACGTTCGGCGGCGTGCTGGCCGTCCAGGCCGGCGGGGCCGAGGCGCCGGTGCGCCGGCGCTTCGCCGAGCTCAACGCGCCAGCGGGCCCAGGTCGGCCGGCGCGACCAGGTCGGGTCCGAGCTGGTGCGGTCGCTCGGCTACGGCACCGGCGAGATCGCCGCCGGCGTCGCCCTCGTGGTCGTGGCGTCCACGTTCCGCCAGGGCGACCTCTCGGTCGGCGACCTCGGCCTGTTCGTGACCTACGCGGCGGTGATCGCCGAGCTGCCCCGGTGGATCGGCCGCTACCTGGTCGTGCAGCGGCAGGCCGACGTGTCGGTCGACCGGCTGGCCGAGCTGCTGCCGACCTCCGACCGCCGCGGCGTCGTGGCCGCCCACCACGACCTGGCTGCGCCACGGCCCGCCCGCCGCTGAGCGCGCCCCGGCTCGCATCGGGGGCCCGACGGCGCCGCGACGGCAGGGCCTCGAGCGCTCGAGGTGCCGGCTCGACGGCGTCACCGTGCGCCACCCCGTGCGGGCCGCGGCGTCACCGGCGTCGACCTGGTGGTCCGCCGCGGCGAGCTCGTCGTGGTCACCGGCCCGGTCGGCTCGGGCAAGTCGACGCTGCTGCGGGCGCTGCTCGGCCTGGTCGGCCACCGACGCGGGCACGATCGGTGGAACGGCACGCCGGTCGACGACCCGTCCCGGGTGCTGGTGCCGCCCCGAGTCGCGTACCTGCCCGCAGGTGCCGCGGCTGTTCAGCGAGCCGCTGGCCGACACGATCCTGCTCGGCGAGCGCGCCGACGAGCCTCGACCACGCGCTGTGGCTGACGTGCCTGGACGAGGACCTCGGCGTCGATGCCCGACGGCGCCCGGCACGGTCATCGGGCCGAGGGGCCTGCGGCTGTCCGGCGGCCAGATCCAGCGGGCCGGGGCGGCCCGGGCCCTCGTGCGCCGGCCCGAGCTGCTGGTGGTCGACGACCTGTCGAGCGCCCTCGACGTCGACACCGAGGCCCGGCTGTGGGACCGCGTCGCCGACGGCGGGTTCGCCACCGCGCTGCTGGTCAGCCACCGCCCGCACGTGCTGGAGCGGGCCGACCGGGTCGTCGTGCTCGACGAGGGCCGGGTCGTCGAGGTCGCCTGATCGTTCGGCGTCCTCACGCGATCGCGCGTGAGCGCCGAGGTCGTCAGGCCGGGGCGACCTCGACCGGGATGCCGTTGAGCACGGCGTTGCCCGAGAGCGGGTCGAACAGCGTCTCGTCGGCGAGCAGGTTGCTGTTCACGCCGGCGTGGCGCGCGGGCGACGCCGAGCTGCGACGCCGTCGAGGTCGTGGCCCCAGCCGTGCGGGATGCTCACCACGCCGGGGCGGATGGCGTCGGTGACCTCGACCGGCACGTCGCACCTGCCCGACCCGCGAGCGACACGGTGGCGTCGTCGCCGTCGGCCAGGCCGAGGCGGGCGGCGTCGTCGGGGTGGACGTGCAGCGTGCAGCGGGGCTTGCCCTTCACCAGCACCGCGACGTTGTGCATCCACGAGTTGTTCGAGCGCAGGTCGCGCCGGCCGATGAGCACGAACGGCGTGGTCGCGGCCGGCCGTCGAGGCCGCCGCGCAGGCGGGCGACGTCGGCGACGAGCGGCTCGGGCGCCAGCGCGATCATGCCCGTCGGGCGTGCGCAGCACGTCGGGCAGCCGGGGCTCGAGCGGCGCCGAGGTCGATGCCGTGCGGGTTGGCGAGCAGCTCGTCGAGCGTGAGGCCCGTCGGGGTCGGCGCCGAAGCCGTCGCCGTAGGGGCCGGTGCGCAGCATGAGGTCGAGGAGGCGCTCGGGGCCGGTGCGCGCGCCCGAGCAGCGGCGAGGATCTCGTCGGCGTCGCGGCCGTGCGATCGGGCCGGTCTCGTCGCCGACCGCCGCGCCGCACCAGGGTGCCGACCACCAGGTCGTCGACGACCGCCGGGTCGGCGTCGGCGCCCATGCCCTGGAGCGACGAGCGCCAGGCGGGCCAGGACCTCCCACTCGTCGGGCTGGCCGTCGTCGAGCGGCAGCACCGGCTCGGGCTGTAGTTGGCGACGTTGCGCAGCGCGAGCTGCAGCAGCGCGAGGTCGTAGTGGCCCTTCTGCAGCGGCGGTGGGCGCCGGCAGGATCACGTCGGCGTGGCGGGTGGTCTCGTTGACGTAGATGTCGACCGACACCATGAAGTCGAGCGCCGGCGAGGGCGGCGTCGAGCCGGCCGGCGTTCGGCGTGGACAGCACCGGGTTGCCGGCGACGGTGACGAGCGCCCGGATCTGGCCCTCGCCGGGCGTGTCGATCTCCTCGGCCAGGCACGGCCACCGGCAGCTCGCCGAGCGTCTCGGGCAGCCCGCGCACCCGGCTGCGGCGGCGGTGCGAGCTTGCACGCCGCGGCCGACCCGCGGCGTGCCGCGGGTGTTGCGGCGCGCCGGCCGCGGCCTTGGTGAACATGGCCCCGCCGGGCCGGTCGAGGTTGCCGGTGAGCATGTTGAGCACGTCGACCAGCCAGCGACGTGAGCGTGCCGAACTCGCGCGGTCGTGGTGCCGATGCGGCCGTAGACGCACGGCGGTCGGGCGCGGCGGCCAGCTCGCGGGCCAGGTGGCGGATCGCGTCGGCGGCGACGCCGGTGACGCCGGCCACGGCCTCGGGGGTGAACGGCGCGAGCGGCGGCCAGCACCTCGTCGAGGCCGGTCGAGGTGCTCGCGCGACGGCGCCGAGGTCGACGAGGCCCTCGGCGGCGAGCACGTTGACCATCGCCATCAGCAGGAAGGCGTCGGTGCCGGGCCGGATCGGCGACCCACTGCGGTCGGCCTCCTCGGCGGTGCGGCGACCGGCGCGGGTCGACGACGACGAGCGTGCCGCCGCGGGCGACCAGCGCCTCGATGCGGCCGGGCCAGTCGGGCGCGGTGGCCAGGCTGCCGTTCGACGCGAACGGGTTGGCGCCGAGCATCAGCAGGAAGTCGGTGCGGTCGACGTCGGGCACCGGGACGGTGAGCGCCGCCGCCGAACATCAGCGCCGCGACGCCATCTCCTTCGGCCGCTGGTCGACCGTGCTGGCCGAGAACACGTTCGTGCGTGCCGAGCGCCCGGAGGAGCGGGCGCAGGTAGAGCAGCCCGGCGAGGTTGTGGGCGTTCGGGTTGCCGACGTAGACGGCCGACCGCGTCGCGGCCGTGCGCCTCGAGCGACCGGCAGCGAGCCGGCGCTCGACCTCGGCGAACGCCTCGTCCCAGCTCGACCTCGACGAAGCGCGCCGTCGCGCTTGACCAGCGGCCGGCGCAGCCGGTCGGGGTCCTCGTGGAGCTGCTTGAGCGTCGAGCCCTTGGGGCAGATGAAGCCCGTGGCTGAACACGTCGTCGCGGTCGCCGCGGATGCGGGTGACCCGCGTGTCGCCGTTCGTGCCGGCCAGCGTGATCTCGAGCCCGCAGCCCGCCTCGCACAGCGGGCAGGTGCGGAAGGCGGTGCGTCGTGCGCCGGTCGCCCCATGTCGTTCCCCTCGTCGGTGTCGGCAGCCATGCTGCCACGCCCGCCCTGTGATGCCGACGACGTCGCCACGTCGTGGACCGGTTCCGTCGGTCGACGGTGCAGGAGGCGCGCCACGACGTAGGTTGTCGCGCGCAGGTCCGCGACAACGGAGGCAACGTGACCGGGCGCAGCCCGCTCCAGCCGTCGACGATCGGCCGCCCGGCCCTCGAGCAGCGACTCGACGCCGCGCTCGCCGAGCGGCGCCTGACCTGCGTCGTCGCCGGCCCCGGGTTCGGCAAGACGACCCTGCTCAGCCACTGGGCCGAGACCACGCCGCTCGCCATGTCGGCCTGGCACGGCATGACCGCGGGCGACCGCACGCTGTCGGCGCTCGTCCGGGCGGTGACCGACGCGCTCCGCCTGTGCGTGCCCGGGCTGCCCGCCGACCTGGTCACCGCGGTCAGCGGGCCCCGGGGTCCCGACACCGGCACCGACGAGGCCGGGCGGGCCGCAGGCCTACGCCGGGCGGATCTGCGCCGCGGTGGCCGAGGCGCACCCCCGGCCGCTCGTCCTCGTGCTCGACGACGTCGAGGTGCTCGACGGCGCCGCCGAGTCGATGGCGTTCCTGGCCGCCCTGTGCCGGCAGGCGTCGCCGCCGCTGCACGTCGTCCTGGCGTCGCGTGGCGACACCCCGTTCCCGGTCGCCCGGCTGCGGGGCCAGGGGCTGCTCGCCGAGCTGTCGGCCGCCGACCTCGCCTTCACGCGCCGGCGGAGACGGCCGAGGTGTTCTCGGTGGCGCGCTGCCGGCGGCGCCGCTCGCCTCGGACACCGACGGCCTCGCCGCCGAGCTGCACGCGCTGACGGCGGGCTGGCCGGCGGCCGTGCGCCTCGCCGGCCGAGGCCCTGGCCCGGGTCGATCCCGCGGACCGTCGCCACGCGCTCGACCGCCTGCGCCGGCCGGGCGGCGTCCTCCACGACTACCTGGCGGACGAGGTGGTCACCGGCGAGCCACCGGCCACACGCGCCCTGCTGGTGCGGCTCGCCGTCCTCGACCGCTTCACCCCCGAGCTGGCCGACGTCGCTCGGCCGCCGACGGCACTGCGCGCGCTCACCGGGCTGGTGCGCCGGGGCATGGTGGTCGACGCGCCGGGCCGCGGGCAGTCCTGGCTCCGGGTCAACGCCCTGCTCCGCGAGGTGATCGCCGAGTCGCCCGCCGCCCGCGACGCCCGGGCGGGCACGCTCGCGGCCGCCGCGCGCCTGGTTCGAGGACCACGACCAGCCCGCGGCGGCGGTGCGCTGCTCGCTGCGGGCCGGGACCGAGGCCGATGCCGCCCGGCTCGTGGCCGGGTGGGGTCCCGCGCTGCTCCGCTCCGGCGAGGCGGACGTCGTGCTCGACGTCGTCGCCCGCGTGCCCGACGCGGAGAGGACAGCCGACCTGCACCGGCTGGAGGGCGATGCCCGCCAGCTCGTCGGCGACTGGGACGCGGCCGTGGCCTGCTACGAGCGCGGCGGCCGCCGACGCGTCCGGGCCGCTCGACGCGGGCCTGGCCTGGCGCTGGGGCCTCATCCACCACCTGCGGGGCGACCTCGACACGGCGCTCGGCGTCTACGGCCGCGGCCGGCTCGACGACCTGTCGGCGGGTGGCTCCAGGCCGGGCGAACCGCCCGACCGCGCCCCTGACCGACCAGGCGCTGCTCGTGTGCTGGACGGCCACCGCCCACTGGCTGCGGGGCGACGCCGACCGCTGCCGCGACGCTGGCCGCCGATGCCATGGCCCGGTCCCGGCGCAGCGGCGACGACCGGGCCCTCGCCGCCGCGCACACCGTGCAGGCGCTCGTCGCCGCCCACGACGGCGACCGGCTGGCGAACGACACCCACTACCTCCGCGCCCTCGATCACGCCGAGCGGGCGGGCGACGTGCTGCAGATCATCCGCATCCGCCTCAACCGGGGCTCGCGCCTCAACGAGGAGGGCTTCCACGACGAGGCGATCGCCGAGCTCGACCTCGCCATCGGCCTCGCCGACCTCGGCGGCTACGGCTCGTTCAAGGCGATCGCGCTGTGCAACCGCGGCGAGGCCCGCGGGCGCGCTCGGCCGCTTCGACGAGGCGCTCGACGACGTGCAGAGCTCCAAGGCGATCTTCCAGCGCATGGGGTCGCTGCTCGTCTCGTATCCGCTGGGCCAGGCCGGCGACCTGCACGCGGCCCGGGGCCAGACCGCCCTCGCCTACGCGGCGTACACCGAGGCGGTCGACGTGGCGCGGCGGTCGGGCGACCTGCAGGGTCTCGTGCCCGCCCTGGCGGGGCTGGCCCGCCTGGTGGCGGGCGACGACCCCGACCGGGCGCGCGCCCTCGCCGACGAGGCCGTCGTCGCGTCGGGTGGGGGCCTCGGCGAGAGCCGCGCCCTGCTGGCCCAGGCCTGGGTCGCGCACGCGGCCGGTGACCTCGACCGGGCGCGGGACGTCGCGGACCGGGCCGTGACCATCGCCCGCGACCGGCGCGACCGGGCGGCCGTGGCCGAGGTGGCCGAGCTGCACGCCGCCCTCGTCGACGGCGACCCGGGATCCCGGGCGGCGCTCGCCGAGGCGCTGACCCTGTGGGAGGAGCTGGCCAGCCCGCTCGGCCAGGGCCGGACGCTGCTGGCCCTCGCCCGGCTCGGCGGCCCCGAGGCCGCCGGGCACGCCCGGCGGGCCGAACGCATGCTCCGCCCGCTCGGCGCCCGCCGGCTCGCCACCACCGCGTCGACGCTCGCCTCGGCCAGGCCCGCCCCGGCGCCCCTGACCGTCCAGTGCCTCGGCGGGTTCGCGGTGCTGCGCGACGGCGTGCCCGTCCCCGTCGGCGAGTGGAAGTCGCGCAAGGCCCGCGACCTGGTGAAGATCCTGATCGCCCGAGGGGGCCGCCCGGTCCACCGCGAGACCCTGCGCGATCTGCTGTGGCCCGACGAGGCGCCGGCCCCGACCGCGAGCCGGCTCTCCGTCGCGCTCAGCACCGCCCGAGCGGTCCTCGACCCGGCCAAGCGGCACCCCGCCGGCTGGTACCTCGGCGCCGACAACGACACGTTGTGGATCGACGGCACGCACGTCGACATCGACGTCGACCGCTTCCTCGAGCTGGCCGACCGCGCCGTCGCCGACCGCAAGCCGGGCCCGTCGCCCGTCCGCCACCGACGCCCTGGCCGCGGCCGAGGCCGCCTACGTCGGCGACGCCTTCCCCGAGGACCCCTACGAGGACTGGACGGTGTCGCTCCGCGAGCGCACGCGCGCCGCCTACATCTGGGTGGCCCGCGCCCTGGCCGACGACAGCGTGGCGGCCCGTGACCCGGCGACCGGCGTGCGTTGCTACCTGCGGGTGCTCGAGCACGACCCCTACGACGAGCACGCCGGCCTCGGCCTCGTGCGGGCGCACCTCGGCGCCGGCCAGCAGGGCGAGGCCCGCCGGGCCTACCAGGCCTACGGCGCCCGGATGGGCGAGATCGGCGTCGAGGCCGCGCCCTTCCCCGCCGTGTCGTCCGTGGCGCCGGACCCGGGTCGAACCTGAGCCGAAGGCCGCTCGAAGGGCCGCCGACAGAATGCGGGACGTGGAGACGTTCGTGGTTCGGGCCTGGCGGGGAGACCCAGACGACGAGCCGACGACCGACGACAGCCTCCGGGGGGTCGTCGAACACGTCGCCACAGGAGCCTCGACGCCGTTCCGCGACGCCGATCAGCTCGTCGAGTTCCTGCGCTCACGTCCGGATCCTGGCGGTCGGCCGGACGGTTGAGCGGGGGGCGGGTCGGCGCCTGGCGGGAGGCTCCGGCTCTGCGGTGTGCGGGTGGTGGGTGACGAGCGGCGGGCTCGTCGCCACCACCTGCCCACAGCGTCGTCAGGGACCCGCGAGCGCCCGCTTCAGGTCGTCGAGGACCGGGATGGGGCCGGGGTCGATGCCGGCCTGCGCGGCCATGTGCAGCGACACCTGGTCGCCGATCAGCGCCAGGTCGAACAGCTGGGCCAGCGGGCCCTCGCCGACGGCGCGCACCTCGACGACGTCGTGCACGACCTCGGCCATGAGGTCGCGCACGAGCTCGAAGCGCCGCTGCTCCTGGGGGTGCTCCTCGTCGTGGCGCAGCTCGACCAGCGTGAACACCTGGCGGGTCACGTCGCCGTGCTGGCCCCAGCCCACGATCTCGTTGTGGCACAGCTCGGGGTAGGTGCCGGTGAACGCGGGCGCCTTGGCGTTCTCGTTGACCTGCGCCTTCCACCGGGCGGCGGCCACGCCGCCGAGCGGGCCGGCACCGAAGACCAGCGGGATCGTGCCGCCGATCGTGCGGGCGATCCGCTGGGCGGCGTCGCCGGCGTCGAGTGCGGCCCGTCGCACGGTGAGCTGCTCGACGGCGGCGTCGACCCACCCGGTCGCGCCGGGGAACAGGCCGATCTTCTCGAGCAGCGAGGATGAGCGGCACCGACAGCGCGCCCAGCGCCGCGCGCGGCTGCGGGATGTCGCTCGGGCAGCGGCACGTGCGGGGCCTGCCAGGTCGGCGCCAGCGCGCCCAGCTCGCCGCCGGTGGTCACGACGACCATGCGGGCCCCGGCGGCCGCCGCGGCCTGGGCGGCCTCGAGCGTCTCCTCGGTGTTGCCCGAGAACGACACCGCGAAGCACAACGTGCCCGGTCCGACGAACGACGGCGGCGCGTAGCCCTTCGACACGACGATGGGCACCGGGACGAACGGGCCGCCGACCGCCGCCAGGACGTCGCCGGCGATGCCGCTGCCGCCCATGCCGAGGACGAGCACGTTGTCGACCTCGTCGGCCGGCGGCAGACCCTCGATGCCGGCCGCCACCTTGACCGCCTCGGCCACCTGCTCGGGGAAGCCGCGCGGTCGCCCCGAACATGTCCTGGCTGTCGAGCACCTCCCCGCTGACGCCGGCCACGTCAGGCCTCGAACGTCGGGCTGATGCCCTCGGCCTCGGCCTTGGCCAGCAGGCGCTCGTGCTCGGCGTCGTCGACCGTCTCGGCCTCGTCGATGAGCATGATCGGGATGTCCTCGCGGATGGCGTAGCGCCGCTTCAGCCGCGGGTTGTAGAGCGCGTCCTCGTCCTCGAAGTAGAGCAGCGGGCCCTTGTCCTCGGGGCAGGCGAGGATCTCGAGGAGCTGGGTGTCGAGTGCCATGGTCAACCCTTGTCGGTGATCAGGGCCCGCACCTCGGCGACGTGCGCGTCGCACGCCTCGCGGGTGGGAGCCTCGAGGTTCAGCCGCAGCAGCGGCTCGGTGTTGGACGGGCGCAGGTTGAACCACCAGTCGCCCAGGTCGACGGTCAGCCCGTCGACGCCGATCCTGCGTGGCGCCGGCGTAGGTCGCCGCCACCCGCTCGATGACCGCGGCGGCGTCGTCGACGGTCGTGTTGATCTCGCCGGACGCCGCGTAGCGGTCGAACGGCTTGCGCAGCGCCGACAGCGGTACGCCGGCCCGGCAGATCTGCTCGAGGACGACGAGGGCGGCGATGCTGCCCGAGTCGGCCCGGAAGTTGTCGCGGAAGTAGTAGTGCGCCGAGTGCTCGCCGCCGAACACGGCGCCGGTCTCGGCCATGACCGCCTTGATGAACGAGTGGCCCGACCCGCGTGCGCACCGGCGTGCCGCCGTTCTCGGCGATGACCTCGGGCACGGCCTTGGAGCAGATCAGGTTGTAGAGCATCGTCGCGCCCGGGTGCTTCTCGAGGATGCCCTTGGCCACGATCGCCGTGGTCGTCGACCCCGACAGCGGCTCGCCCTGGTCGTCGACGAGGAAGACGCGGTCGGCGTCGCCGTCGAAGGCGAGGCCCGACGTCGGCGCCCGTCTCGAGCACCCGGGCCTGGAGGTCGCGCAGGTTCTCGGGCTGGATCGGGTCGGCCGGGTGGTTGGGGAACGTGCCGTCGAGCTCGCCGTACATGATCTCGAGGTCGAACGGCAGCGAGTCGAACACCGGCGGCACGACGAGGCCGCCCATGCCGTTCGCCGTGTCGGCCACCACCCGCAGCGGGGTGAGTGCGCCGACGTCGACGAAGCTGCGGACGTGGCGGGCGAAGTCGCCGAGCAGGTCGGCCGCGTCGAGGCGGCCGGGGCTGACGGGCGGGGTCGGCACCCCGTCGTGGGCGAGCTTGCTGGATGTCGGCCAGCCCGGTGTCCTCGCCGATGGGGCGAGCGCCCGACAGGCACATCTTGATGCCGTTGTACTGGGCCGGGTTGTGCGACGCCGTGAACATGGCGCCCGGGGCGTCGAACGTGCCCGCCGCGAAGTACATCATGTCGGTGGACGCCAACCCGAGGTCGACCACGTCGAGGCCCTGGCGCTGCACGCCCTCGCGCGAACGCGGCGGCCAGCTCGACCCCGCTGGGCCGCATGTCGCGGGCCACGAGCACCCGATCGGCGTCCTCGGCATCGGCGACGAAGCGGGCGAACGCCGCCCCGATGCGCTCGGCCAGATCGGCGTCGAGCTGCTCGGGCACCGTGCCCCGCACGTCGTAGGCCTTGAAGATCGCGGCGAGGGAATCGAGGTCGGCCATGGGCGTCTCACGCTAGTCGCACCAGGCGACCTGGCTCTGAACGACGGGTGAGGTGCGGACGTCGTCCACCGGTCCTCGGGTCGCGAGGGTCGGACCCGGCGGCGGCCCGTCACGATGCGCGTGCCGGAGCACCGACCGACGGCGGCTCAGTCGGGCCAGTCGGTCTGCGTGTCGGGCACGCCGGACGCCCGGGCGTACCGCTCGGCCTCCGCCCGCGCCGCGCCGTCACCCCGCCGGTACCGGAAGGGCCGACCGGCGAACACGACGGCGACCTCCTGCTCGGTCCGCAGGGCGCAGTACCACGGCCCCGTTCGGATGGCGTCAGACAGCAGGGCCACCAGGTCGTCGAAGACGTCGTCGGGCGCCGCCAGCTCGATCATCGTCCACAGGAGGGGCTGCCCGACGGTCGGGTCGCCGGCCCGCGTGCGGACGACGGCCCGCAGCTCGAGCCGCAGGTCACGCACGACGGCGTCGTCGCGCAGGCTCTCGGCCACGAGCGTCCCGACCACGGTCACGGCGACCCCCTGCGACCGACGAGGTGGAACAGGCGGCTGAGCCGGCGGTAGGGATCGCGGCGGCTGGCCTCGAGCTCGACCGCGAGGACGAGGTCGTCGGGATCGGTCGCCGGCCGCTCGGGGACCCACCCGTCGGTGAAGAGACGCACCCCGTACCAGGCGATCGGGGCGACGCCGCGCTCGCTGGAGCGCCCGTGAGAGCGCATCGACGTCGTCGCCGCGCGTGTCGACCCCGAGCCCGTTGACCTGGCGGTCGTCGTCGAAGGCGGCGAGGGCCGTGCCCCAGTCGCCGGCGAGCGCCGGCCGCACGGCCATGACCTCGACGTTCTTGGCCACGATCGACACGATGCCGCCCGGAGCCGCGAGCGCGGCGAGGGCGTCGAGCATCGGGACCGGGGTCGTCGACGTACATGAGGACGCCGTGGCAGAGGACGGCCGCGTGCCGGGCGCTGCCGACCGCCGCCGGAGCCTCCTCGCCCGCGGCCTCGACCAGGCGGACCCGGTCGGCGACGCCCGCGGCCTGCGCCTGCTCGGCGGCCCGCTCGAGCATCCACGGGGACGGATCGACGATCGTCACCTCGTAGCCCGCCATCGCCAGAGGGATGCTCTGGTGCCCCGCGCCACCGCCGACGTCCACGATCGGCCGCGGCGGTGGATCGAGGTGGCTGCGGAGGTGCTGGTGGATCACGTGGGTACGCACCTGCCCGCGGAACGAGCCGTAGTGATCGCGCACGAACCGCTCGCCGAGCTCGGCCCACCTGTCGGCGCTCGAGTCGGCGCTCGAGTCGGCGGTCGAGTCCGCGGTCGAGTCCTCGGTCACGTCACCAGTATGGGGATGGTGCGGTCACCCCGACACGCCCTCGACGCGCTCCTCGGCGAGCGGCGGCAGGTCGTCCTCGGCCTCGTAGGCGCCGGCGGCCGACCAGTGGCGGATGTGGAACAGGTCGACGACCAGCCGGCCCGCGTCACGGGCGGCGTGGACGGTCGAGCGCGACGAGTTGGCCACGTCCACCGGGACCTCGACGAGCGACAGCTGGTGCCGCTCGGCCAGGTGCAGGACCTCGATGTCGAAGGCGAAGCCGTCCACCCGGGTGCGGGCGAACACGAAGCGGGCCACGTCCGAGCGGAACGCCTTGAGCCCGCTCTGGGTGTCGCGGTAGCTGCCCAGCAGCACGGCGAAGCCCAGCCAGTTGATCGCCCGACTGCCCCACGAGCGCAACCGCGACGGCGGCACCAGCATCCGCGACTCGGGGTGGCCGCGGTCGCCGATGGCGACGTCCCACCCGTCCTCGACCGCGGCGAGGACCCGCCCCACCTGGTCGGGGCCGTACGCCAGGTCGGCGTCCGTGAAGGCGACCGTCCGGCCACGAGCGGCCAGCACCCCGACCCGGACCGCGGCCCCCTTGCCCCGGTTGCGCGGCTGGACGACCACCTGGTTCGCGCCGGCGGCCAGCGCGGCGTCCGCGGTGGCGTCATCGGAGCCGTCGTCGACGACGACGATCTCGACCCCGCCGTCGTCGGCCACCTCCTCCAGACCCGCACGCAGCCGGCGGACGGTGTCGCCGATGCGGTCGGCCTCGCGGAACGCCGGCACCACGACGCTGAGGCGCAGCATCCCCGGCGCCGGCGGGCGCGCCCAGCGCACCATGCGCGCCTCGGTCAGCTCGCCGAGCAGCACCCACCGGTAGCCGACGAGGCGCACCGCCCCTGCGGCGACGAGCGCCACCAGCTTCGCCTCCACCAGCGCCGTCGTCGACGAGAACCCGGTGCCCGCGAACAGCGCCCGCAGCACGATCACGTCGACCGCGGCGGCGACCAGCGCCACCCCGACGAGCGCGGGCGGCACCTCCACCCAGCGCACGTACGGATCGCTGCGGAACGTGACCGTCCGGTGGAGGGCATACGACAGAACGCTGGCGATGCCGATGGCCGCCAGGTCGGCGACCACCAGGATCCAGCCGAGCTCCTGGCGGAAGAGCACCAGCAGGCCGATGTCGGCCAGCGTCGGCACCAGCGCCAGGATCGCCAGTCGCCGCAGCCGCCCGCTCAGCCCGGAGCCTCGCGTTCGGCCTCGCCGTCGGGTGGCGGCGACGGCGCGTCGCGGTCGGCGTCGTGGTCGCCGTCCCAGGGAGCCGGAGCCGAGGGCACGAACCGCTGCTCGGGTGTGAAGCGGAACCGGGGCCGGCGCCAGAGCAGCACCAGGCCCACGAGCCCGAGCAGGGTCAGGGAGTACGACACGTACTCGACGCCGGTGCGACCGTACGTGAGCTCGACGTGGGTGTCGTTCGGGATCACGACCATGAAGTTGGGCGCCACCCGGTAGGGCCCGGAGGCGCCCGTGGCCTGCCAGTTGGGGAAGTACGACATCTTCACCAGCACCGGGACCCCGACCTGGTCGACGTCGAACGAGATGCTCTGCTCCCCCACGTCGACGTTCGACACCTCGACCTCGTCGAGCGGCACCTCCTCGGGGCGCTCGCCGACGGCGACGCGCTGCCACTCGTCGGGGCCGCTGCGGGCCAGCGGCACGTCCCACTGCGTCGCGTCGTTGAACCAGCTGATGGCCGGGCCGCCGAACCGGCCCGACTCGTCCAGGGGCTCCTCGACCCACTCGATCAGGCTGTCGTCGACCCCCTCGACCACCGTGGGCTCGTTGGCGAGCGAGGTCACGATGTCGCTGTCGGCGACCTCGAAGATGACCCACGGACCCGAGGACGCGACCTCGGTCAGCTCGGGGTTGCCGCGGGCGGAGGCGATGGCGTTGGGCGACGTCGCCATGTAGTACCGCACGCCCATCATCTGGAGGTGGTCGACGCCCTTCGTGATGTCGAACGTGCCGTAGGGCAGGTCACGCTGGGCGGCGCTGGGCGAGGTCGACAGCTCGACCTGGGTGAGGAAGTGGAACGGCGTGGTCGACGACGCCTCGAAGTAGAGGCCCTCCATCGAGCCGATGCACCCGTCGGTCCAGTGGGGCAACAGCATGAGCGCCATCGGCGTGCCGTAGCGGTCGAGCTCCTTCTCGTACTCCCAGAAGGCCCGCCCGCACCCGCGCTGCTCACCCACCTCGTCCATGCGGGTCACGAGGTCGTAGTACTCGCGGTAGGCGTCCTTCCCCTCGTAGCCGGTGTAGTTCCACTCGGCCCACGACGGGATGAAGCTGGCGGGCTCGGCCTCGACCTTCCACGGTGAGAAGCGCGGCCAGGACACGCCCACCTCGGTGCGCTCGGTGCCCGGGAGCTGACCCAGCGGCACGCCCACGATGACAACCACCGCAGCGAGGGTGCCGAGCGCCACCGGCACGCCGGCGCCCACGGGCGGACGGCGCCCGTCGCGGACGATGTCGGTGATCGTGCGGACCACCTCGGACACCGCCAGCGCCGCGAGGAACATCGTGGTCAGGTAGTAGAACGGCAGCAGCCGCCCGTTCCACAGCCGCCCCTCGGGCACGACCACGAAGGCGACCGCCACGGCCAACGTCGTGAGCGTCAGGAAGATGCCGACGCGCAGCCGCAGGGCGATGCTGAGCCCCGCCCCCAGGAGCGCGAGGCCGAAGACCCACCGGAGATCGACGTCGGGGGTGGCGTACGGCATCAGGTGCTGGCGCCACTCGTCGAAGCGCGACATCTCGGGGTCGTCGTACGGGCAGCTTCTCCCACCCCATGTCGTTCAGGAAGTCGGACCGCAGGTAGAACGGCCCGACCCACCACATCGACAGGAGGCCGCCCACGATCAGGCTCGGGGCTGATCCAGCGCACGCTCTCGGACAGCAGCCACAGCCCCACCGCGACCAGGACGCGCGCCGGCAGCGGCACCGCCAGCCCGAGGAGCGACGACGGTGCCCCCAGCAGCAGGCCGGCCGCGCCGAGGAACGCGCCGCCGCCCACGAACGGCAGGCCCGGGATGACCGCCGAGCTCACGAGCCGGAACCGGACCGCCACGATCACCGCGGTGGCGCCGAGCGCCCAGAACGCCGGGATGATGTGGCACAGCCCGGTCAGGGCGAGCAGCACCGCGGCGAGCGCGCGGTACCGGCCCGTGTCGAGGCCCTTGAACACGACCCCGAGGTAGAGCAGGGCCAGGCTGAGCGAGATCGAGAACGCGAACTCGCCCGCCAGCGTCGACGGGATGTTCCCGCCGTAGATCGTGAAGCCCCGGTAGAAGAGGAACGGCAGCGTGGCCACCGAGAACACCGCGGGGGTGGGGAACCGCGTCCCGGCCATGCGCCCGAACGCGTAGGCACACACGGGCAGCGTCGTGACCCCGAGGACCGTGACCAGCTTGAACGCCACGCCGTACGGCAGACCGACGAGCGCGAAGGCCACGACCGCCGCGGCCAGCGCCAGGTTGCGCACGCGACGCTGCGACCAGAACGTCGCCGCCGTCCCGAGCCCGACGATGCCCGCCACGGCGGGGATGATCGCCGCTGCGCCGTGCAGCCCGGCGTTCAGCAGCACGATGAGCAGCGACGGCACCACCATGTAGAACTGGTACGCGGGGAAGCCGGCGTACCAGTCCCCGGTCCACCCGGCGACCTGCCCGTGCGGCAGCAGGTGGTCCCGCAGGTAGGCCGGGCCCCACACGTGGGCGCCCATGTCGCCGCCGGCCGGGCGTGGTGTTGCGCAGCAGCAGGTCGGGCTGCAGGTGCCAGAGCACGAACCCGACGCAGGCGGCGACGACGGCCACGTCGACGATCGTGCTGGATGGTGCGCCGCTGGTCCTCGAGGCGGGTGGTGTCGAGGTAGTCCTCGGTCAGCTCGGGCCGCGGTGACGTACTCGGGCGGTGCCGCGACGTCGGCGGGCTCCGCCTCGAGGTCGTCGACCGCGGTGTCGAGATCGGTGGTGGGCGCGCGCCACGGTCAGCTCGTGACCAGGAACACGACCGTCACCAGGTTGAACGCCATGTGGGCCACGATGGCGGGGCCGAGGCGACCGGTGCGGTGCGTCAGGTAGGCGAGCACGACGCCCAGGAGCGTCAACGCCGGGAACTGCAGCCCCTGGAAGTGGGACGCGCCGAAGATGACCGCCGATCCGAGGATCCCCGGCCACAGGCCGAAGCGGTTCTCGATGGAGCGGAAGACCAGGCCCCGGTAGAAGATCTCCTCGACGATCGGTGCGGCGATGCCCACGATCAGGACGAGCAGGACCACGCCCACCGAGTCGGTCGCCCGGTCGGTCAAGCCGCGCGCCGGCTCCTCCAGCTCCTCCGAGGTCACGTCGAACAACGTGAAGATCGGCAGGTACAGCAGCGGGATGAGCACGAACTGCGTCGCGAGCCCCACGCCGGCGCCGAGCAACGTGTCCGAGGGCCTGAAGCGCAGCCCGAAGTCCTGGACCATGCCGTTGCCCTTGAGGCGTGACGCCAGCCAGGGCACCCCGAGCAGGCCGGCCCACAGGCCGATCTGGGCGACGGCGATCCACCCGAGCGACAGGTCGTCGGCGCTGTCGGCGTCGACCCCGGTCACGGCGACCACGATCCCGAAGGCGAGGAAGCCCCCGACCTGGGCGATCAGCCACCCGGCGAGTGCGTCGCCGAAGCCCCAGCGCACCGGCCGGCTGCCCACCGGCGCGCCGGCTGCGCCGGACGGGGCCGCGGGCGGCGGGGGCGGCACGGGCACGACCCGGCGACGTTCGGGCCGTCGCGGCTCGATCTGGTCGGGCTCGGACACCGTGCCAGGGTACGCGGGAAGGCGGGCGCAGCCGAAGGCGGGCCCCGGCCCCACAGGTTCAGCGGATGGACACGTCATCTCGCGGAGCCGTCGCGTGTTGCCAGGAGGCCTCGCTGGTCAGCAGATGGTCACCCGCCAGATCGCGGACTCGTGGGCTGTCGCGAACGGCCCGTCCGCTCGGCCTACGAGGCCAGCGTGCCCTCGAGCGGTGGGGCCGGGCGCCGGTCGACGAGCCGCCAGCCGAGCGGCACGGTCAGCCCGTCGGCATGGGGACGGCACAGGTCGTAGGCCATCGGATGGCGCTCGCCGGCCAGTGGGTCGAGCCAGGTCGTGCGCTCGCCGTAGTCGTAGACGAACGTCGCGGCGGCGACGTCACCACAACCGGGGCGCGTGCAGCCTCGAGTCATGGCCGCACAACCTAGCGACGGCGTCGCTACGGAACGTGGAGGCGCGCGTGACGAAGCTGGGCAGGCGATGGCCGCTCACCCCGATCGCACCCGTATCCTGTCATTCCATGAGCCAGCAGTCTCCCCCGCCGCCTCCGCCGCCCCCGCCGCCGGGGCGTTCGTCGCGCGGCCAGGGCTCGGGCTCGGGCTCGGGGTCCGGCACGGGCCAGCAGATGCCCCGCTGGGCCATCTGGGTCCTCGGCGGTGCGCTGCTGGCGCTCGTGGCGCTGATGAGCCTCTCGTCGAGCGACAACCGCGAGAAGATCGCCTACTCCGACCTCCGCTCGAAGGTGGCCGCCGACCAGGTCGACGAGATCACGTGGTCCAACGACGGCGGCTCGATCACCGGCAAGCTCACCGACGGCACCGAGTTCAGCTCGAACGGCCCGAACGAGCCGCCCGAGGACGACCTGGCGCTCTTCCGCGAGCACGACGTCGAGGTCAAGTTCTCGAACCCGCAGCCCTCGATCTTCGAGGCGTTCCTGCCGCTGCTGATCCCGGTGGTGCTGTTCATCGGCATCTTCTGGATGCTCCAGCGCCGGGCCCAGGGCCAGATGGGCGGCATCATGTCCATCGGCCGGTCGAAGGCGAAGACGTACTCGACCGAGCGGCCGGGCACGACGTTCGCCGACGTCGCCGGCTACGAGGGCGTCAAGCAGGAGATCACCGAGGTCGTCGACTTCCTGAAGCACCCCGAGCGGTTCGCCGAGATCGGCGCCCGCATCCCCAAGGGCGTGCTGCTCGTCGGTCCCCCCGGCACCGGCAAGACGCTCATCGCCCGGGCCGTCGCCGGCGAGGCCGGCGTGCCGTTCCTGTCGGTGACGGGCTCCGACTTCATGGAGATGTTCGTCGGCGTCGGCGCCAGCCGGGTGCGCGACCTGTTCCAGACCGCCCGCAAGCTGGGCCGGGCGATCATCTTCGTCGACGAGATCGACTCGATCGGCCGCAAGCGCGGCGCCGGCCTCGGCGGCGGCCACGACGAGCGTGAGCAGACGCTCAACCAGATGCTGTCCGAGATGGACGGCTTCGAGGCCACCGAGGGCATCGTGATGATGGCGGCCACCAACCGGCCCGACATCCTCGACCCGGCGCTGCTGCGCCCGGGCCGCTTCGACCGCCAGGTCGTCGTGCCGCTGCCCGAGCTCGACGAGCGTCGCGCGATCCTCGAGGTGCACAGCAAGAGCAAGCGCATCGCCGCCGACGTCGACCTCGACGTCGTGGCCCGGGGCACGCCCGGCATGAGCGGCGCCGACCTGTCCAACCTGGTCAACGAGGCGGCGCTCTTCGCGGTGCGGGCCGGGCAGGACGAGATCCGGGCCACCGACTTCGAGCAGGCCCGCGACCGGGTGCTCATGGGCCACGGCGCGAGTCGATGGCGCTGTCCGACCCCGAGAAGGAGGTCATCGCCTACCACGAGGCCGGCCACGCGGTGTGCGCCGCGGTGCTGCCCACGGCCGACCCCGTGCACAAGGTGACGATCCTGCCCATCGGCATGGCGCTCGGCGTCACCCAGCAGCTCCCGGTGGACGAGAAGCACATCTACCAGCAGGACTACATCGAGGACTGCCTGGTCGTCCGCATGGGCGGCCGCTGCGCCGAGGACCTCGTGTTCGGGGTGATCTCGACGGGCGCCAACAACGACCTCGTCGGGGCGACCGAGCTGGCCCGCAAGATGGTGCGCGAGTGGGGCATGTCGCCGCGCATCGGCCCGATGGCCTGGGGCTCGAGCGGCGAGGTGTTCCTCGGCGAGGACCTGATGCACACCCGCGACTACTCCGACGAGACCGCCCGGGTCATCGACGAAGAGGTCGAGAGCATCCTCCGCAGGCAGGAGGAGCGCTGCCGCAGACCCTCAGCGAGCACCGCAACGGGCTCGACCTCGTGGCCCGGGCGCTGCTCGAGCACGAGACGATCGACGGCGCCGAGGTCACCCGCCTCATCCGGCTGGCCGGCGGCACGGTCGAGCCCACCGACGGCGACGGCGAGCGCACCCCCGTCGACATCGGGCCCGGCCAGGGACCTGATGCCCCGGTCACCACCCCGAGCGACGCCTACACCGGGTCGTCGACCACGCCCCCGCCCCCGGCCCCGCCGAACTAGCGTCGTTCGCTCGGGCGGCGTTCGCTCAGGCGGCGCCCGCCGCCGGGTCGGTCGTGCCGTGATCGCACCCGTCGGCAGGCAGCGAGCCCGGCTCGCGCAGCTCGGCCACGCTCGCCCACAGGTCGGTGGCGGTGACGGGGCCGACGAACGTCGCCCGCACCACCCCGTCGGCGTCGGCCACGACCACCGACGGCACCGCGTTCACGTGGTAGCGCTGGTGGAGCTCGCGGGTGGCCGTCACCTCGAGCTCCTGGGTGGCGACGTCGTCGCTGGCGAGCAGGCGGGCCTTGTCCCACACGCCCGCGCACGTCGAGCAGCTGGCCGACGTGAACACGGCCACGAGCCACGGCGCGTCGGGCCGGTCGAAGTCGCCCCGGTCGACGTGGGCGGGCAGCGTGTAGCCGACGTTCGTCGGGACGGGCTGCGGCCGGCGCCGCTGGAGGACGAACGCCACGGCCACCGCCACGGCGACGAGGGCGACGACCAGCAGCAACCGTTCCACGACCCGTCAGGTTAGAAGGCCGTCCACCACCACCGCCCCTGCCGCCACCGGGATCGCCGGCTGTGCCGAGACGCGCCGGCCGTCGGCGGAACGCACGACGCGTTCGACCACGACCGGGCCGTCGGCGGCCACGGCCACGTCCCCGGCCGCCGCCACGGCCTCGGCGTCGAGGGCGATGGCCACGCGCTGGCCGGGGGCCACGTCGACCGGTGGGGGCGAGATCAGGGACTCGTCGGGGTCCGCGGCGGTCATCGTCACGTCGACGGTCCGCGTGGCGTCGGCGTCCGGGTTGAACACCACGATCTCGGCGGTGCGCCCGTCGCCGCCGACGTCGCCCACCGACGGCAGGCGCCAGGCGGTGGCGGCGAGCCGGGCACCGATCGCGACGGACAGCTCGCCGGGGCGGGGCGTCCCGTCGCGAGCCTCGGACGGCACGGGACCCTCGTCGAGCAGCACGCGCTCGGCCACGACCCCTTGCCCGTTCGTCGAGCGGACGACGGTCGCGTGGGCCACGCCCGGCTCGATGCGCTGCTGGCCCCCGTAGTCGACGATCTCGTAGCGACCGGGGCCGATGCTGAGGCTGAACGGCTGGGGGACGAGGGCGTCACCGGTGGGGACGGCGCGTGACGTCGACCTCGGCCCGCTCGTCGCCGGGGTTGTAGACCACGATGCGCTCGGTGGTGACGAGCGCGTCCCGGTCCTCGCGGTGGGTCGGCCCGGTCCTCGGGCGCGGGGGTCGCCGGGCTGGCGGCGGACGCCTCCCCGTCGGGGAACACCCAGCCGGTTCCCGCGCCGGGTGTGCCCAGGGTCAGCGTCAGGCCCTCGGGGCCGAGCGAGCCGTCGTACTGCTGCAGCCGCTCGGCCACGACCCGCCCGCTGCGCACGCGGAACGTGGCCGCCACCTGGTCGGCCCGCGTCACGTCGTCGCCGAGATCGACGCCGACGACGCTGCCGGGCGGGACGGGGAGCCCCTGGAACCGCACGGGCGCACGCCGGCCGTCCTCGGTGACGAACGACGCGTCGACCGTGGCCGCGCTCGGGAACGGGTTGAACAGGACCACCACCTCGCGGGCGTCCCGGGCGGTCGAGCCCCACGCGAAGTGCCAGGTGGGAGCGGCGAACGTGGCGCACGGGGCGGCGTCCTCGCCGTGCTCGCCGGACACGCGGTGCTCGACGGCCACGTCACCCCCGTCGACCTCGACGAGCGCGGCGGTGAGCGGCGCGGCCACCACGTCGGCGAGCCGGACGGCGACCCGCTCCCCCGCCGGGACCCGGACCTCGTCGACGACCGGGACCGTGGCGGCGTCGTCGGCCGTCGCCTCACCGGCGGACGTCGGCGAGAGGACGGCGCCCCGGTAGACGGTGAGCGTGGCCTCGAGGTCGTCGTCGCGACGGGTTCTGGATGGTGACCGTGTGGTCGGCGAACCCGCCCTCGTCGGACGTGCCCGCGGCGCAGTACCAGGTGGACGACTCGGCCGACGGTCCAGGGGTGGCGGGCATCACGGGGAGTCGACCGAGTGCGCAGCGCCGCCACCCGAGGCACCGGCCCCGTCGGGAGGGTCCTGGCCGGCGTCGAGGGCGACCGCCCCGGCGACGGCCGCCGCCAGCACCAGGACGACCGGGACCCGGGTGGCCAGGCTGCGCGGGTCGCGGCGGCCACGCGCCGGTCGCCGACGGTCGCGACGGCCGTGCGCCGGCGGGGCGTCAGGTTCGTGGTGGCCGTTGCTCCCGGTCACGGGTGCACCCTTCGGGCGCACCCGTGACCGAATCGCCACGTCGTGGCGCAGGGCCGACTGTGCCTCTGGACCTCGCTCCGCTCGGTCATGCCTCGCTCGCCTGACCCACGAGCACTCGCTCGGGCGGCACCGGGTCCGCCTCCTGCTCGGCCTCGGCGCCCGCGGGGGCGTCGGGTGCCGGCGCCGCGTCGCCCGGACCGAAGCGCATCCGCAGCGCCACGGCCAGTGCCACCAGCCACAGCCCGACCTGCGCGATCACGAGCGCTCGCGCCCCGAGGGGCGTCCGGTACGTCAGGTGGGCGTCCCCGCCCTGCTCGATCGTGAACGCGTCGGCCCACCCGTGGGCGGACCCATGATCGGCGTCGCCCGCGCCCGTCACGCGCAGGTGCCAGTTGTCGGAGGCGGTCGATCCCTGCACGACGGTCGCCCCGCCGGGGACGGCACCGCTGGCCGCCCGGGCGCCGACCTCGTCGTCGAGCACCGGGCGGGCGTCGGAGAGATCGTCGACATCGCCGCCCGGGAACGCCGACCGCAGCGGCAGGGCGGCGGTGTTGCGGTACAGGACGAGCCCGGGGTCGAGCCGCACCTGCTGGAGGTCGAGCTGCTCGGCCAGCGCTCCGGCCAGGTCGTCGGCCGCCCGGTCGGCCGCCACCTGCGGCGGCGTGGTGCGCGACGTGTCGTCGGCGGGCGCCAACCGGCGTGGCACGGCGATGTACTGCACGCCCATCGGGGCGAGGACGCGCCCCAGGCGCGTCGTGTCGTGCTCGAGGGCCAGCGCGAGGGCGTCACCGAGCCGCTCGGACGCGCCGTCGGCGGTCGCGGGCCACAGGTCGGCGACACCGGGCACGGCCTGGCCCGTCGCCGCGGTGTAGGCGAGGTCCTCGCCGAGGCGCCACCCGTCGCCGCCGGGGATCAGCTCGTCGTCACCGACCCACAGCACCCGGGCCGGGGTGGTGCGGACGTCCTCGTCGGCGAACCCGACGATGCCGGCGAAGTCGTCGCGCGGCATGTTCCACCAGCCGTCGGTCGAGGCGACCAGCGACGACCACCGTCGACCCCGCCAGCGCCACCAGCCCGACGGCGGCCACGAGCCGCCGGGCGCCGAACCGCCACGACCTCCCACGGACGTCGTGCTCGATGGCCGACAGGCCGAGCCCGACCGCCAGCGCCAGCCCCGCGGCCGCCGCGGCCAGCGCCACGCCGGGGTCGGGACGGCGCACCGTCAGCCAGCCGCGCTCGCCCGCCCACACGACGCCCCAGGCCACCACGGCGACGGCCCAACCGCGGGCGGCCCAGCCCGAGGCGCCAGCGGCGCCCGACCAGCAGGGGCACCGCCGCCGCGCCGAGCAGGGCGACAGCGGCGATGGCCAGCTCCGCCGGGACCCGTGCGGAACGCCACGATGTCGACGGCCGACAGGCCGGTCGGCGCCCGGTCGGCGCCCAGCCAGGCGTCGACGCGCGCCCGGCGTGGTGAGCACGTCGAGGGTCGTCGGTGCCAGCAGGACGGCGGCCACCAGCGACCCGCCCGCCGCCGTGACCAGGATCCGCAGCGTGCCCCGCACCTCGCCGGCGAGGAGGGACCCCAGCACGAGGCCGACCGCCATGAGGAGGAGCAGGAGCGGCGCCTGTGGCACGAGCAGACCGGTCGCCGCCGTCACCGCGCCGGTGACCACGACGTGCTTCCAGAGCCGGTGGCGGACGACGGGCTCGTCGGCGACGCCCGCCGGCAGGATCGGGGCGTCGAGCGGGTCGGTCGTGGGCGCGAACGGGGTGACACCCGAGGCGCGGGCCAGGCGTCCGAGCATCCAGGGCGCGCCGGCGTAGGCGGCGAGCGCCGACCACCGGCCCGTGGCCAGCGCGTCGTACGGGAGCGGCACGGCCGCGTAGGCGACCGCCGCCGCCACCTGGGCCCGCTTCGACCCGGCGGGAGCGAGGAGACGGTGCGCGCCGACGATGCCGAGCGCCACGAGGCCGACGGTCAGGAGCGTCCGAGCCAGGCCGACCTGCCCGAAGAGGACGGC
This sequence comes from uncultured Acidimicrobiales bacterium, assembly GCA_963778415.1. Taxonomy (GTDB): domain Bacteria; phylum Actinomycetota; class Acidimicrobiia; order Acidimicrobiales; family VFJN01; genus ZC4RG19. The sequence continues at coordinate 151,716 of CAVZUI010000005.1, read as the reverse complement.
GCCGAGCAGCCCGAGCGCGCCGGACACGCCGGGGGTGGCGCCGTCGGCACCGAGCCCGACGGGCCGCCAGCCGCCCGCCCATGCGCCCAGCAGGTCGCCCACGCCTCCGCCCGCGGGCACCATCTCGCCGACGGCGGGGACGTACTGCGTGACCAGGTGCCGGCTCCCGAGGGCGACGACCCCGGCGATCGTCGAGCGCCGACGAGGACGGTGCCCGGCGACCAGGCGGCCGGGTCGACGTCCATCTTCCCCCGCACCGGCACCGCGGCCACCCGGCGCGCCGACGTGCCGAACCGCGCCGTACCGCTCCCCGCCGCCGACCCGACGCAGGGTCAGGCGCGGACCGACCAGCCCGCGCACCTGGTGGCGCCGGACCTCGCGGTCGCCGACCGCCCGGAACCGGTGCACCTCGCGCCGGGCCGCCAGCAGCGACCGGACGTTCCACAGGTTCCACGGCCACGCGCCGAGCGCGCGCCCGGGCCCGGGCGGGACGGCCGGTGACCACCGCGCCCACCGCCTCGACCACGGTCAGGACGAGGGCCTGGGGGACGACCGCGAGCAGGGACGAGGCCCGGTACGAGCTGAGCAGCACCCGGATCCGATGGCGGGCGGCCAGGCGGAGGGCCGTGGCGCCGCGGTCGGGCCGGCCGGCGAACGCCTCGGCGTGGCGGACCCGGGCCGCCGACGTGACGAGCACCTTGGCCCCCGCCACCCGCGCCCGCCACGCGAGGCTGAGGTCGTCGCCGAGGAACGAGATCGCCTCGTCGAACCCGCCGACCTCGGCGAAGCGCGTCGCCCGCACCAGCGTGAACGCGCCCGGCACCGCGAACACGTCACGGAGGCCGTCGTGCTGGCCCTGGTCGAGCTCGCCCCGCTCGACGAACGGCAGGGCGACGCCGACCTTGTCGACGGTCAGGCCGAACTGGGTGAAGCGCCGCGGGGCGTCCCACTGCACGAGCTTCGGGCCCGACGATGTCGGCGTCCCACTGGTCGGCGGCGGCCACGAGGGCGCCGACCGCACCGGGATCGGGGGCGGCGTCGTCGTGGGCGAAGACGAAGAACTCCGCGCCCGGACACGAGGTCGAGGACGACGTTGGCGGCCTCGCCGAAGCCCGGGTCCCCGTCGACCCGATGCGACCCGCGCCGCCGGCAGCACGGCGTGGACGCGCTCGGTGGGATCGTCGGACGCCGTGTCGATCACGAGGACGTCGAGGTTCGGGTAGTCCTGGGCGGCGAGCGGCGTGGAGCACCTGGTCGAAGCGGTCGGCGGGGGCGTCGTGCGTGACGACGACGGCGACCACGGGCCGCGGCGACGACGGCGACGGCGGCTGCGGGCGGAGTCCACGGCTCGTTCCACGACGCGCGGACGGTACCCGAGCCCCGTTCCGTGACCGCGGACCCCCGCCGGGCCGGTGTTGGTAGGGTCGCGACGGCATGTCCGGCATCGCAGGGATCTCCGTCGACGACGTCACCAACGCCGTCGAGAACACCGTCTACACGGCCGTGGGGCTCGGCATCCTCGGCTTCCAGCACCTCCAGGTGCAGCGGCGCGAGCTGACGAAGCAGGTGTCCGGCGCGGTGCGCCAGGTCACCGACCAGGTCGAGCGCACGGTCGGCGGCGACTGACCGGTCGGCCGAGGGTGCCGCCGTGTCCCTCGCGCCGGTCCGACGCGTCGCGATCGACCTCACGTCCCAGCTTCGCCCGCTCACCGGCGTCGGTGTGATGGCCCGCGAGCTGGTGGAGCGGCTGGCCGAGCCGCGACGACCTGCGCGCTCACCGCCTTCGCGGTGACGTGGCGCGGGACGCGGCCGCCTGCGCGACGTGGTCCCCGCCGGCGTGGACGTCGTCGACCGGCCCGATGGCGGCTCGCCCGCTCCACGAGGCGTGGCGCCGCACCGACCACCCGCTGATCGACCGCTGGATCGGCCGCCACGACGTCGTGTGGGGCCCGAACTTCGTCGTGCCCCCCACCCGGGCGGCCGAGGTCGTGACCGTCCACGACCTGACGCCGGTGCGGTACCCCGAGCTCGCCAACGAGTTCACGCTGGCGTTTCCCGGGGATGATCCGCCGGGCGCTCGGCCGCGGCGCCTGGGTGCACACCCCGTCCGAGTTCGTGCGGGCCGAGGTCGTCGACGTGTTCGGCGCCGACCCCGACCGGGTCGTCGCCATCCACCACGGCGTCGGCGACCGACCGTGCGGGCCCGGGCGACGCCGAGCGCGGGCGAGCGCTGGCCGGCGGCGACCGGTTCGTCCTCGCCGTCGGCACCGTCGAGCCGCGGAAGGACCTGCCGACGCTCGTGCGGGCGTTCGACGCCCTGGCGCGCCGACGACGCCGACCTGCGCCTCGTCATCGCCGGGGCCGACGGCTGGGGCGCCGAGGCGCTCACCGCCGCGGTCGCGCGGCCGCGCCCACCGCGACCGGATCGTGCGGCTCGGGATGGGTCGACGACCGCACCCGGGTCGACCTGCTGGCCGCCGCCTCCGTGCTACGCCTTCCCGTCGGTCTACGAGGGGTTCGGCCTGCCCACCGATCGAGGCGATGGGCGCCGGCGTCCCGGTGGTGGCCAGCCGGGCCGGCGCGCTGCCCGAGGTCTGCGCGCGACGGCGCCGACCTCGTCGAGCCCGGCGACGCGGACGGCCTGGCCGGCCGCGCTCGGCCGGGTGCTCGGCGACGACGAGCACCGCGCCGCGCTCGTCGAGCGGGGGCGGCGGGTCGCCGCCGGCTACGACTGGACCCGGGCCGCCGACCAGCTCGCCGACCTCTTCCGCGAGGCGGACACGACCGCTCCGGTGACCAGGCCGGTAACCATTCGCGTGACTCGGTTCACGAGGGAGGCGGCCGACCACCTACGATGACCGCCCGTGAGAGCGCTGGTCACCGGAGCTGGGGGCTTCGTCGGTGTTCATCTGGTCCGGCACCTCGAACGACAGGGTGACGAGGTCGTCGAGCTCGAGCGCCGGGTCGACGGCATCGACATCGCCGACGCCGACGCGCTGACCGAGGCCGTCGTCGCGGCCAAGCCCGAAGCCGTCTACCACCTGGCCGGCGCGTCCGACGTCGGCGGCAGCTGGACCGAACCCCGCGAGACCTTCCTCGCCAACGCCCTCGGCACGCTCAACGTGCTCGAGGCGAGCCGCCAGGCCGGGGCCGAGCGCGTGCTGGCCGTCACCAGCGCCGACGTCTACGGCCGGGTCACGAGCGACGAGCTGCCGCTCGGCGAGGACCGGCCGCTGCGCCCGGTGTCGCCGTACGCGGCGTCGAAGGTGGCGGCCGACGCCCTCGCCCAGCAGGCGTGGCTCGGCCACCGGCTGCCGGTCATCCGGGTCCGGGCCTTCAACCACCTCGGCCCGGGGCAGAGCGACCGGTTCGTCGCCCCGTCGCTGGCCGCGCGCATCGCCCGCAACGAGCGCGACGGCGGCGACGAGGTGCCCGATCGGCAACCTGACCCCCCGCCGCGACGTCACCGACGTGCGCGACGTCGTCCGCGCCTACCGCCTGCTCATGGAGGCCGGCGAGCCCGGCGAGGTCTACAACGTGTGCCGGGGCGTCGGCGGTGTCGGTCCAGCAGATCGCCGAGGCGCTGCTGGCCATGGCGGCGCGCCCGATGCGCCTGGTGTCCGACCCGGCGCTGCAGCGGCCGGTCGACATCCCGGTGCTGGTCGGCGACAACGCCGCGTTGCGGGCCGCCGACCGGATGGGAGCCGACGATCCCGCTCGACCAGACGCTGGCCGACGTCCTGGCAGACTGGCGGGCCCGCCTTGGCTGCTGACAACCTGGCGGACCACGCGGAGGAGACCTGATCGTGACCAAGAGAGCACTCGTCACCGGCATCACCGGTCAGGACGGCTCGCACCTCGCGGAGCTGCTGCTCGACCAGGGCTACGAGGTGCTCGGGCATGGTCCGGCGCACCAGCACGGTGAACTGGGAGCGCATCGGCCACCTCCAGGACCGCATCCAGTTCGTCCACGGCGACCTGCTCGACCAGGTGTCGATCCTGACGATCCTGCAGGAGTACCAGCCGCAGGAGGTCTACAACCTGGCGGCCCAGTCGTTCGTGCCGACGTCGTGGCAGCAGCCGGTGCTCACCGGCGAGTTCACCGCCATCGGCGTCACCCGCATGCTCGACGCCATCCGCATCACCGACCCCGAGATCCGCTTCTACCAGGCGTCGTCGAGCGAGATGTTCGGCAAGGTCGTCGAGGTGCCGCAGAGCGAGACCACGCCGTTCTACCCGCGGTCGCCCTACGGCGTGGCCAAGGTCTACGGGCACTGGATCACGATCAACTACCGCGAGTCCTACGACCTGCACGCCACGAGCGGCATCCTGTTCAACCACGAGGGCCCGCGCCGGGGCCTCGAGTTCGTGACCCGCAAGATCTCCAACGCCGTCGCCAAGATCAAGCTCGGCCTCGCCACCGAGCTGCGCCTCGGCAACCTCGACGCCAAGCGCGACTGGGGCTACGCCGGCGACTACGTCGAGGCGATGTGGCTGATGCTGCAGCAGGACGAGCCCGACGACTACGTGGTCGCCACCGGCGAGACCCACTCGGTCCGCGAGTTCTGCGAGCTGGCGTTCGACCGCGTCGGGCTCGACTGGGAGAAGTACGTCGTCATCGACGAGAAGTTCTTCCGGCCGGCCGAGGTCGACCTGCTGGTCGGCGACTCCTCCAAGGCCCGCCGGGTGCTCGGGTGGGAGCCGAAGACGAGCTTCGAGAGCCTCGTCCACCTGATGGTCGACGCCGACGTCGCCCTGCTCGAGGGGAAGCTCAAGGGCATCGCGTGACCGCCTCACGCACGTGAGCGTCACCGTGCTGGGCGGGGGCGTCGGCGCCGCCCGCCTGCTCGCCGGGCTGGTGCGGGTCGTCCCGCCGGCCGACGTGACCGCCGTCGTCAACGTGGGCGACGACATGGAGCTGCACGGGCTGGACATCAGCCCCGACCTCGACACCGTCGTCTACACGGTGGCCGGCGCCATCGACCCCGACCGGGGCTGGGGCCTGCGCGACGAGACGTGGCAGGCCATGGCCACGCTCGAGCGCTACGGCGGCGACACGTGGTTCGGCCTCGGCGACCGCGACCTCGGCACCCACCTGTACCGCACCGCGCCGGCGCGCCGAGGGCGCACCGCTGTCGACGGTGACGGGCGAGATCGCCCGGGCGTGGGGCCTCGAGCTGACCGTCGCTGCCGGTCACCGACGACCGGGTGCGCACCATGCTGACGCTCGCCGACGACGGCGAGCGAGATCGCCTTCCAGGACTACTTCGTCCGGCGCCGCCACGACGTGGCGGTGTCGGCCGTGCGCTTCGACGGGGCCGCCGACGCCGCGCCCGCGCCCGGGGTGCTCGAGGCCATCGCCGCCGCCGAGACCGTCGTGATCGCCCCGTCGAACCCGATCGTGTCGATCGGGCCGGTGCTGGCCGTCCCGGGCGTGCGCGAGGCGGTCGCAGGCCCGGCGCGACGACGTCGTGGCCGTCTCGCCGCTCGTCGGCGGCCGGGCGCTCAAGGGCCCCGCCGACCGGCTGATGCGCGAGCTCGGCCACGAGGACTCGGTCGTCGGCGTCGCCCGGCTCTACGCGCCCTTCGCCGGCACGCTCGTCGTCGACGACCAGGACGCCGACGCGCGCGGATGCCGTGCGAGCAGCCGGGCTTGCGCTGCGTCGTGACCGACACGATCATGCGTGACCCCGGCGCCGCCGCCGCGCTGTGCGCGGCGGCGCTCGCTCGGTAGCCGGCCACCAGCTCGAGGACCGGACAGCCGTGGCGCGCGGTCTCGAGATCCTGCCCGTCGAGGGCGTCGGCGAGGTGCGCCCGGGCGACGACCTCGCCAGCCTGCTCGCCGACGCGCGCCCCCGACCTGCGCCGACGGCGACGTGCTCGTCGTCACCCAGAAGGTCGTGTCGAAGGCCGAGGCGCAGCTCGTGCCGATCGACCCCGACGACCCCGACAGCAAGGCCCGCATCGTCGAGGGCGAGTCGGTGCGCGTCCTGCGGCGCCGGGGCGAGCTGGTCATCAGCGAGACCAGGCACGGCTTCGTGTGCGCCAACGCCGGCGTCGACCTGTCGAACGTCGAGCACGGGTGGGCCGCGCTGCTGCCCGAGGACCCCGACCGCTCGGCCCGCCGGCTCCGCGACGGCCTGCGCGCCCGGCTCGGCGTCGACGTCGCCGTCGTCGTCAGCGACACGTTCGGCCGGGTGTGGCGGCGGGGCCTCACCGACGTGGCCATCGGCTGCGCCGGCATCCGCGCCGTCGTCGACCTGCGGGGCACGGCCGACGCCCACGGGCCGCGAGCTGGCGGTCACCGAGGTGTGCGTCGTCGACGAGCTCGCCGGCGCCGCCGAGCTCGTGATGGGCAAGGCGACCGGCATCTGCGCCGCCGTCGTCCGGGGCGTGGACCCGGCGTGGCTGCGGCCGCGGCGAGGTGAGCCGCGAGGTCGTCCGCCCGGCCCAGGAGGACCTGTTCCGCTGACGTAGATCGTTCTGTCAGACCTCAGCGGCAATGCGGCGGCTCAGGTCTGACAGAACGGGTTTGCGCCGCGCTCGAGGGGCGAGCCGCGTGCCAGTCGAGCACCCGGGCGACGCCCTCGTCGACCGGCGTCCACGGGCGCCAGCCGAGCTGGATGGCGGCCCGGCCGGCGTCGAGCGCCGAGCGCTGGACCTCGCCCGCGGCGCGGCGGCCTGACGGGCCGGGCGGTCGACGCCGGTGGCGCCGGCCATCGCCGCGTACAGGTCGTTGACCGACGTCTCGACGCCGGTGCCGATGTTGATGACGAGCCCGTCGCCCCGGTCGGCGGCCCGCACGAAGGCGTCGACGCAGTCGTCGACGTACACGAAGTCGCGGGTCTGCTCGCCGTCGCCGTGGATCGTGCAGGGCTCGCCGGCCAGGAGCCGCGCGGCGAACATGGCGATCACGCCGCCGTCGTGTCGTCGGGACCCGCGGCGTCGGCCGGCCGCTGGCGCGGCCCGTAGACGTTGGCCAGCGCCAGCGCCGTGTACTCGAGGTCGTGGAGCTGGCGGTACAGGCGGAGGTAGTCGAGCGTGACCTGCGCCGACACGCCGTAGGGCGAGCGCGGGGCGAGCGCGTGCGACTCCTTGACCGGCAGGTTGCGCGGGCGCACCTCGCCGTAGATCGTGCCGCCGCTGGTGGCGAACACCACCTTGCGGGTGCCGGCCCGCCGGGCGCCCTCGAGCACGTTGAGCGTGCCGACGACGTTGACCGCGGCGTCGTCGACCGGGCGGCGCACCGACAGCCGGACGTCGGCCTGGGCGGCGAGGTGGAACACGACCTCGGGCGCCCGCCGGGCGATCAGGTCGACCGCGTGCTCGTCGGCGATGTCGATCTGGTGGAACGTGAGCCGGTGGGTGCGGTCGGCCCGCGCGTCGGCGAGGTTGGCGAGCGACCCCGAGCTGAGGTCGTCGAGCACGTCGACCTCGTGGCCCTCGGCCAGCAGGCGGTCGACGAGCGTCGAGCCGATGAAGCCGGCTCCGCCCGTGACCAGGGTGCGCATGGCGGCCGCCTCGTCAGGGGCGGCAGTCGCCCGGCTGCCTCACCCCGTCGAGGCGAGCGCCGGCGGCCACGACCTGGTGGTCGCCGATGACGCAGCACGGGCCCAGGCGGGCGCCCGCCGACACCTCGGCGCCGAAGCCGACGATCGATCCCTCGACCGCCGCGCCCGGCGCGCACCGTGGACCCGGCCAGCAGCACGGCACCCTCGACGCGGGCCCCGGCCTCGACGACGGCGTCGGGCCCGACGACCGAGCGGCGCACGACGGCGTCGGGATGGACGGCGCGCCGACGGGGCGACCGCGGGCACGGGCTCGCCCCGCAGGCCCTCGATGAGGTCGAGCTGGGCCTGGAGGTACGTCTCGGGCGTGCCGGTGTCGATCCAGTAGGTCTCGCCGTCGAGGGCGAACAGGCTGCCGTCGGCGACCATCGCCGGGAAGATCTCGCGCTCGATCGAGACCGGCCGCCCGTCGGCGATGCGGTCGAGCACCGACGGCTCGAGCACGTAGGTGCCGGCGTTGATCAGGTCGGTCGGCGCCTCGCCCGGCGGCGGCTTCTCGACGAACGCGCTGCACCCGGCCCGTCGCCGTCGGTGGGCACGACGCCGAAGCGCGACGGGTCGTCGACCTGGTGGAGGGCGATCGTGGCCTCGGCGCCGCGGGCGTCGTGGAACGCGACGAGGCGGGTGATGTCGAGGTCGGTGAGCACGTCGCCGTTGACCACGACGAAGCGCTCGTCGATGCCGGCGTGCTCGGCGGCGAAGCGGATGGCGCCGGCGGTGTCGAGCGGCTCGGGCTCGACCGCGTAGTGCAGGCGTGCCGCCGGCGCACGTGCCGTCGGGGTAGGCGTCGGCGAACGCGTCGGGGCGGAAGCCGAGCGACAGCACGGCCTCGTCGACGCCGTGGTCGGCGAGGTGGCCGACGACGCGCTCGATCATCGGCCGGTCCACGATCGGCAGCATCTGCTTCGGGCGTGGCAGGTCAGCGGCCGCAGGCGGGTGCCGAACCCGCCGACGAGCACGACCGCCCGCATGTCAGCCCGCCGGAGCCGTCGTCGGCGGGGCCGTGGTCGGTGCGGTCGTGGTGGCGCCCGGGACGCCGTGGTGTCGGTCGCGCCGCTGCCGGGTGCGGTGGTCGGCCGTCGGGTCGTCGGCCGCGCCGAGCGGCCTGGAGCTGCGCCGCCGACTCGGGCTTCGGGATGTCGGTGGTGCCCTCGGGCACGAAGGCGATCGTGTAGCCCTCGCCGTCGTCGCGGAAGCGGATGTCGTCGAAGTCGCGGCGGATCAGCGCCGGCTTCTCGTCGGTGTTCTCGACGTCCTTCCACTGGGCGACCACCAGCTCGCCGTCCTCGTCGCCGCACTTCTGGTCGCCCTCGGTCCACGACTCGTCGCCGATCGTGAGCTCGGTGTCGGTGAGCGTGACGCCGGCGTCCTCGAAGAACGTGCCCAGGGTGGCGTTCTCGCCGGCGGCGCCGGCGGACGACGGGTGGATGTGGATGACGCCGTCGCCGTGGGTGTGGATGCCCACGCGGCTCTCGAACTCGGCGCAGGTTCGGCTGGAACTCGTCGCAGATGTAGAAGCCGAAGGCGGCGTGCCAGTGGTCGCCGAGCACCGGCGGGACGTCGGTCCTCGGACTTGCGGTCGTTGGCCGCGAAGGCGATGAGCCCGACGCCGAGCACGCATGATCACGCCGATCACGCCCGGGAAGAGCGAGGTTGCGCTGCTTGTTGGCCGCGGTCCGGCCGCCGGCGCGTGCGGCCCGCGCGACCTTCTTGGCCGAGGAGGCCTTACCCATGAGGGTCCGAGGGTATCCGCGTGGTCAGCCGCCGACGCGAACGCAGCTCGTCGAACAGCGCCTCGTAGCGCGCGGCGACCGCGGCCGGCGACGCCCAGCCCTCGACGAACGCCCGGCCGGCACGGCCCATCGCGCGGGCTCGTCGGGGTCCTCGAGCAGCGTGGCCAGGGCCTTCGTGAACGCCTCGGGGTCGTCGGGCGGCACGGCCAGACCCGCGCCCGCCTCGCTCGACCACGCGGGCCACCTCGGTGCCCGCGTCGACGCTGGCCACGACCGGCCGGCCGGCGGCGAGGATCGAGTACAGCTTCGACGGCACGCTCGACCGGGCCAGGCCCCGGCGCAGCGGCACCACGTGGACGTCGGCCGGCGGCGAGCACCTCGGGCAGCCGCTCCTTGGGCTGCATGTCGACGAAGACGACGTTGGCGAGCCCCGCGGCCTGCTCCTCGAGGTCGGGGCGGGCCGAGCCGCCGCCGTTGACGACGAACACGACGTCGGCTGTCGGGCGGGCCCCGAGCGCGCGGGCGGCGCCCACGACGAGGTCGAGCGACTGCGAGAAGCCGACGTTGCCGGCGTACATCACGACCCGCTTGCCGGTGAGCCCGTGCTCGCGCGCGGTAGGCCGTTGTCGGGGTCGCGGGGGGGATGCGGGCGGTGTCGACGAAGTTCGGGATCACCCGGATGCGGTCGTGGGCGTCGGGCACCGTGCCCCGGATCTTGGCGACGACGTTGTCGCGCAGGTCGTCGGACAGCACGGTGACGGCGTCGGACCGCCGGTAGCTGCACCGCTCGAGCCAGGACGCGGCTGGATCACCCGGGGGTTGCTGATGGCGCCGAGCTCGACGGCCACGTCGGGGAAGACGTCCTGGATGTTGAACACGAACGGCACGCCCCGCGGCCGCGCCGCCAGCCAGCCGGCGCCCCCGAGCGTGAGCGGCGGCGACATGGCGAGCACCGCGTCGGGGCGGGCGCTCCGCCGGCCGGCGACGCCCAGGGCCGTCGACAGCGCGGTGAACCCGCCGAAGGCGGCCGCCCGGGCCGGGATGTTGCGCTTGTCGGTGGGGAACGGGTGGACGCGGGTGATGCGGCCCCACTCGGTGTCCTCGTGGCGGACCACCTTGCCCGTCCACCCCGGCTCGACGCGGTGGTGCTGGTACCAGGGCAGCGAGGTGACGACGTGGAGGTCGGTGGCCCCGCGCCGACCAGCTCGGTGGCGATGCTGGTCATCACCTCGCCGGTCGGGGCCGCGTCGGGGGCGAAGTGCGGGCACAGGACGAGCAGCTTCACGGCGTGGCCTCCTCGTCGGTGGGCAGCGACTTCGCCGCCGAGCGGTACGCGTCCAGGATGCAGTCCGCCGTGTGGCGCCAGGTGAAGCCGGTGGCGCGGGCGCGGCCGGCCTCGACCAGGCGCTGCCGCTCGTCGCCGTCCTCGAGCATCCGGGTCATGCCGTCGACCCACGCGTCCGGGTCGTCGCGGGCGAGCAGGCGGGCGGCGTCGCCGGCCACCTCGGGCAGGGCGCTGGCGTCGGACGACAGCACCGGGCGTGCCGAGGCTCATGGCCTCGAGGACGGGCAGCGCCGAACCCCTCGTAGCGGGACGGGAACGTCATGGCGACGGCGCCCCGCACGATGGCCAGCACGTCGCGCGCGCGGGATCAGGCCGGTGCGCCGGACCCGGCCCGACAGCCCCATGCCGGCGATCTGGTCGCGCACGTGCTGCTCGGCCGGCCCCTCGCCGCCGGTCAGCACGAGCATGACGTCGTGCTCGCGGGCGGCCACCGCGGCGAAGGCCCGCAGCAGCAGGGCGTGGTTCTTGTGGGGCCACGTGATCGCCGGGAACAGGAACCACCGGCCGCGGCAGCCCGTACCGGGCCTGGACCTGGGCGACGCTCACGGCGGTGCTCGGGGGCCTCGACCCCGCACGGCGCCAGGCCGACCCGGTCGCGGGCGATGCCGAACCGGTCGACGATGCCGGACGCGCACGAACTCGCTGGGCGCGATGACGCCCGACGCGCGCGGCGGACCGACCGCGGGAGCGACCGGTGCAGGTAGGCGCGCTTGACCGGCGTGAAGTTCTCGGGCATGTCGAACGGCTGGAGGTCGTGGATCGTGACGAGGCCGGGCGCGCCCTGGACCGGCGGGAGCACGCCGCCGATGTGGTGGACCAGGTCGACCTCGCCCGTCGCCTGGCGGGCCAGCCACGTCGTTCTCGGCCGCCACCCGCACGCCCCGGAGGCGCCCGGTCGAGGCGCGCCAGGTGGGTCGGGAACGCCGCGACCACGTCGGGGTAGGTCTGGCCGAACGAGGCGAGCGCGAAGAGCGTCAGCTCGACGTCGTCGGGCGGATCCGCCGCGATCTCGCGCAGCGAGCGCCACGGTCGCCGTCTCGGTGCCGCCGACGCTCCCGGGCACGAGCCACAGCAGGTTGCACCCGACCCTCACGCTCCCCAGCACCTCCTCGTACGCGGCGAGCGTCGCCGCCGCGGTGCCCGCCCACGTGGTGGACGCGGCCCGCTCCCGCCCGGCCGCCCGCAGGCGGTCGGCCAGGTCGTCGTCGTCGAGCACGGACGCGATGCGCGCCGGCGATGGCGTCGACGTCGTGCGGGTCGACGGCAGGCCCGCGCCGCCCGCCACCAGCTCCTCGGTGGCCGTGCCCGCCGACGTGACGACGGGCGCGCCCTGCGCCATCGCCTCGAGCACCGGCAGGCCGAAGCCCTCCCGCAGGCTCGGGTAGCGACCACCGCCGCCCCACCGTAGAGAGGCCCGAGCTCGGCGTTGGGGACGAAGCCCGTGAGCCGCAGCCGCGTCCCCAGCCGCGTGACCGCGGTGTCGGCGAGTCGCCCCAGCCCTCGGGGCCCGACGAGCACGAGCGTCGACGTCGCGCTGGGGCAGCCGGGCGAACGCCTCGACCAGGCGCGGGCAGGTTCTTGCGGGGCTCGAGGGTGCCCGACCGACAGCACGTAGCGCCCGGTGAGGCCGAACCGCTCGCGCGCACGGCCTCGACCTCGGCGTCGGTGACGTCGACCGCGGTCGTCGCCCCAGGGCACGAGGCGCAGGCGCGTCGCGGCGAAGCCGGCGCCGACGCAGTCCTCGAGCGTCGCCTGCGACGGGCACAGCACGAGGTCGGCGTCGTCGAGCGCGCAGCGCGAGCCCCGCCTCGAAGAAGCGGACGCCGTGGCGGGTGAACATCGACGGGTCGCGGCCGCCAGGCGAGGTCGTGGATCGTGACGACGAGCGGGCGCCGTGCGGGGCGGGATGGCGAGCCGGTGGCGTGGACGACGTCGACCGGGCCGGTGGCCCGCTCGACCGCCGGGCGGCGCAGCGGTGCCAGGTCTCGTAGAGCGCCTGGCGCGGCAGCGGGAGGTGGCGCACCGGGATCGTCGGCCGGCACGGCGCGGGCGGCGGCGCCGGTGGCGGGCGGCGACGCCGACCTGGTCGACGTCGGCCCGTGGCCGCGAGCGCCGCGACCTGGCCGAGCGTGGCCGTCGCCGTGCCGCCGGGCACCCGGTGCCAGCACTGCTCGAGGATGACCGCGGCACGCATGGCCGGGCATCCTCGCACGCTGCGGGCGCGTGGGGGTACCCGACCACCTGCGGTGCCCTCGATCGCACATCAGGCGCGCGGCGAGCGGCCGGTACGCTCTCGGGCCATGCCCGATTCATTCTCCGGCCCGACGCCCCTCTGGGCCGACCGCCGGTCGCTGGTCACCGGCGGGCGCGGCTTCCTCGGCCGGGCGGTGTGCGAGCGGCTGCGCCGAGCGCGGCGTCGAGCGGCTCGTGGCCCCCGGCTCGGCCGACTACGACCTGCGCCGCCCCGACGACGTCGCCCGCCTGTTCGACGACGCCCGCCCCGACCTCGTGATCCACCTCGCGGCCCGGGTCGGCGGCATCGGCGCCAACATGGCCCGCCCGGCCGACCTCTACCTCGACAACCTGCTCATGGGCACCTACGTCATCGAGGAGGCCCGGCGTCTCGGGCACCCCGAAGACGGTGGTGGTCGGCACGATCTGCTCGTACCCGAAGTTCACGCCGGTGCCGTTCCAGCGAGGACTCGCTGTGGCAGGGCTACCCCGAGGAGACCAACGCCCCGTACGGCATCGCCAAGCTGGCCCAGCTCGTGCAGGCCCAGGCGAACCGGGCCCAGTACGGCCAGAACGTCATCTACCTCATGCCGACCAACCTCTACGGGCCGGGCGACAAGTTCCACCCCGCGGTCAGCCACGTGATCCCGGCGCTCGATCAAGAAGTGCGTCGACGCGGTCGAGGCCGGCGACGACCACATCGAGGTGTGGGGCACCGGGTCGGCGAGCCGCGAGTTCCTCTACGTCGACGACGCCGCCGAGGGCATCGTGCTGGCGGCCGAGCGCTACGACGGCGCCGAGCCGGTCAACCTCGGCACCGACGAGGAGCTGCCGATCCGGGACCTGGTCGAGCTCATCGCCGACGCCACCGGGTTCGACGGCGAGATCCGCTGGGACGCGTCCAAGCCCGACGGTCAGCCCCGCCGCCGCGTCGACCCCAGCCGGGCGGCCACCAGCGTTCGGCTTCGAGGCCGAGGTGCCGTTCGACGAGGGCCTCCGCCGCACCGTCGACTGGTACCTCGCGCACCGCGACGAGGCCGAGGCCCGCGACCACTGAGCTCGGCCGCTGCGGCGCCGGCGCGTCAGGCGACGATGCTCGTGGAACCAGGCCGCCGTGCGCTCGAGGCCCTCGCGCAGGTCGATCGCGCGGCTCCCAGCCGAGCAGCCTCGCGGGCCAGGGTGATGTCGGGCTGGCGCTGCGTCGGGTCGTCGACCGGCAGCGGCTCGTAGACGATCTCCGACGACGAGCCGGTCACCTCGATGCACGAGCTCGGCCAGCTCGAGCATCGTGAACTCGTTCGGGTTGCCGATGTTGACCGGGCCGGTGATCGTCGCTGTCGAGCAGGGCGAGGAAGCCGCGGACCTCGTCGTCGACGTAGCAGAAGCTGCGGGTCTGCGATGCCGTCGCCGTAGATCGTGAGCGGCTTGCCGTGCAGCGCCTGCACGAGGAAGTTCGACACGACCCGCCCGTCGTCGGGCCGCATGCCGCGGGCCGTAGGTGTTGAAGATGCGCACGATCCGCACGTCGAGGCCGTGGGAGCGGTGGTACGCCATCGTCATCGCCTCGGCGAACCGCTTGGCCTCGTCGTAGACGCCGCGGGGCCCGATCGGGTTCACGTGGCCCCAGTACGTCTCGGGCTGCGGGTGCACCTGCGGGTCGCCGTAGACCTCGCTCGTCGAGGCCAGGAAGAACCGGGCGCCCTTGGCCTTGGCCAGGCCGAGGCATGTTGTGCGTGCCGAGGCTGCCGACCTTCAGGGTCTGGATCGGGATGCTCGAGGTAGTCGGCCGGCGACGCCGGGCTGGCGAAGTGCATGACCGCGTCGACCGCGCCGGGCACCCAGACGTAGCTGGCTGACGTCGTGCTCGACGAAGGTGAAGCCCGGCCGGCCGAAGAGGTGCTCGATGTTGGCGAGCCGACCCGGTGACGCAGGTTGTCGATGGCGACGACCTCGTCGCCGCGGTGCGAGCAGCGCGTCGCACAGGTGCGAGCCGAGGAACCCGGCGCCCGCCGGTGACGACGATCCGCGGCCATCAGCGCGCCGATGCCGTGCGTAGGCGAAGCCGCGCCGCGCGAGCGCGGCGCGGTCGAGCAGGTTGCGGGCGTCGACGACGCGGCGGCTGCCGCATCAGCGCCGGCCACCTTGTCGAAGTCGAGCCAGCGGAACTCGTCCCACTCGGTGAGCACGACGAGCACGTCGGCGCCGTCGCAGGCCGCGTACGGGTCGGCGGCGGACCTCGATGCCGCCGACCGGCGCCTGTCGACCGCGGGGTCGTAGGCGCGGACCGTCGGCGCCCGCTCGGCGAGCAGGCGCCGATGATCCGCGAGCGACGGCGAGTCGCGGAGGTCGTCGGTGCGGGCCTTGAACGTGAGGCCCCACACGCCGACGCTTGACGCCGTCGAGCGACGCCGCCGGCCGCGTCGCGCGACCTTGGCGACCACCCGGTCGAACTGCTCCTCGTTGACGGTGATGACGCCCTTGAGCAGGTCGAAGTCGTAGCCGGCGTCCTCGGCGATGTGCACCAGCGCCCGCGTGTCCTTCGGGAAGCAGCTGCCGCCCCAGCCCGGGCCGGGCTTCAGGAACTCGTGGCCGATGCGCTTGTCGTAGCCCATGCCGAGCACGACGTCGTTGACGTCGGCGCCGACGGCCTCGCACACGGCGGCGATGGCGTTGACGAAGCTGATCTTGGTGGCGAGGAAGGCGTTGGCCGCGTACTTGATCGTCTCGGCCGACGCCGGGTCGGTGACGATGAGCGGGGCGGTGACGCCGAGGTACAGCGACGCCACCCGGATGGCGGCGGCCTGGTCGTCGGCGCCGATGACGATGCGGTCGGGGTTGAGGAAGTCGTGCACCGCCGAGCCCTCGCGGAGGAACTCGGGGTTCGACACGACGACGACGTCGGCGCGCCCGAGCGCCCGCTCGACGACCCGGGTCGAGCCGACCGGCACGGTCGACTTGTTGACCACGACGGCCTCGGCCGGGAGCACCGGCCCGATCTCGGCGGGCCGCGGCCTCGATGTAGGACAGGTCGGCCGAGCCGTCGTCGCCCTGGGGCGTCGGCACGCACAGGTAGACGAACTCGGCGGACCGGGCGGCGGCCTCGGCGCCGACGACGAAGCGCAGGCGACCGCCCTCGAGGCCCTCGCGGACCAGCTCCTCGAGCCCGGCCTCGACGATCGGGATCTCGCCCTCGGAGAGGCGGGCGACCTGCTCCTCGTCGATGTCGGCGCACACCACGTCGTGGCCGAGGGGCGAGAAGCACGCGCCCGTGGTGAGACCGACGTACCCCGTCCCGATCACCGCGATCTGCGCCATCTGCGACCTCCCAACGAGCGGTGCGCTCCGAAAGGACAACGGTAGTGGACGCGCCCCTCTGGGGACGCAACGTGGGAGCCGAGGCGCGATCCGGCGCGCCGACACAGAGGCCGCGAGACGGGTCGACTACCCTCGAACGCGTCCCGCGCAGGGTTCGCTGTCGGGGCGGTGCCAGGCGGGTGGGGCCGCCTCACCTGCTGGAAACCCACGTCAGGAGTGGCTGTGCGCAACGCCCTCGGAGCCATCCAATCGCTGCTCGTGCTCGGGGGGTCGTCCGACATCGGCGCGGCGGTGGCCGAGCGGCTCGCCGGCACGGGTTGCCGGCGCATCGTGCTCGCCGGTCGCCGTCCCGAGGCGATGGAGCCGGTCGCCGAACGCCTCCGGGCGGCCGGGGCCGACGTGGCGATCACGGCCTGGGACGCCACCGACGTGGCCGGCCACGCCGACGCCGTCAAGGCGGCGTGGGCCGCGCTCCCGGGCAGCGGTGGCTCCGACGACGTCGACTGCGTGCTGCTGGCGGCCGGCGTGCTCGGCGACCAGGATCACCTCGCCGACGACCCCGCCGCCGCGGCCGAGCTGACCACGGCCAACTACACCGGCGCCGTGTCGACGCTGCTGCACGTCAGCAGCCGCCTGCGCGAGCAGGGCCACGGCACGATCGTCGTCCTCAGCTCCGTGGCCGGCGAGCGGATCCGCAGCTCGAACTTCGTCTACGGCGCGTCGAAGGGCGCGCTCGACGGCTTCGCCCAGGGGCTCGGCGACTCGCTCGAGGGCACGGGTGTCGACGTCCTCGTGGTCCGCCCCGGCTTCGTCCACACGTCGATGACCGAAGGGCGCGAGGCGCCACCGCTGTCCACGACCCCCGAGGCCGTCGCCGAGGCCGTCACGGCCGGCATCGCCGCCGGCAAGCACACGGTGTGGGTGCCGGGTACGTTCCGCTACGTGATGGCCGTCTTCCGTCACCTCCCCCGCCCGGTCTGGCGCAAGCTCTCCGCACGGATGTGAAGCCCCGACCGCGATGAGCACCGTGTCCACCCCGCCCGCCCCGGCCGACCGGTCCGACGGCCCCGAGGCGTCGTCGATGTCGCTCGTCGCCGGGCTCGTGAAGCTGGCGCGCCCCAAGCAGTGGGCGAAGAACGTGCTGGTGTTCGCGGCGCCGGCCGCCGCGGGGGTGCTCGACAACCGCCAGTGGGCGCTGGATGCCACCCTCGCCTTCGTGACGTTCTGCCTGGCCGCCGCGGGCACGTACTACATCAACGACGCCCGGGACGCGGAAGCCGACCGCCTGCACCCCAAGAAGGCGAAGCGCCCGGTCGCCGCGGGCGTGGTCCCGGTGCCGCTGGCGTACGGCCTCGGCGTGCTGCTGCTGGTCGGAGCCCTGGCGGTGGCGTCCACCGTCAACGCCAACCTGGTCTACGCCACCCTCGGCTACATCGCGCTCACCACGGCCTACTCGGCGTTCCTCAAGCACGTGGCGGTGGTCGACCTCGTGGCGGTGGCCGCCGGCTTCGTGCTCCGGGCGGTCGCGGGCGCCGCGGCCACCGAGGTCCCGATCTCCGACTGGTTCTTCATCGTCACGAGCTTCGGGGCGCTGTTCATGATCTCGGGCAAGCGCGCCGCCGAGGCCCGCGAGATGGGCGACGGCGCCCGCGACTTCCGGGCGGTGCTCGAGGCGTACTCGACGAGCTACACCGCCTACCTCCGGTCCGTCACGTCGGGAGCGGTGCTCGTGGCCTACTGCCTGTGGGCGTTCGAGAAGGCCGAGGCGGTCGCCGATCCGTCGTTCGTGCCGTGGTACCAGCTCTCGATCCTGCCGTTCGTCATGGCGGTGCTCCGCTACGCGCTGGTGCTCGACCAGGGGAAGGGGTCGGCGCCCGAGGAGATCGTGCTGTCCGACCGGCCGCTCCAGCTCATCGGCATCGCGTGGGCCATCGTGTTCGCGTTGGGGGTGTACACGGGGTGACCGTCGAACCAGGGGGCGAGCGACGCGAGGTGGTGACCGGATGGGGCCGCAACCCCCGCTCGGCCGCCCACGTGGTGCACGCGACCAACCCCGACGAGCTGGCGATGGCCGTGAAGGCCGCCGGTCCCCGCGGCGCGATCGCCCGGGGCCTCGGCGCCTCGTACGGCGATGCCGCCATGAACGCCGGGGGCACGGTCGTGTGCTCGACCGACGTCTCCGGGCTGCTCGAGCTCGACAACACGGCCGGCACGGCCCGCGTCCTGGCCGGCACGTCGATCGACGACCTGCTGCGGGCGATCGTCCCGCAGGGCTGGTTCGTCCCGGTCACCCCCGGGACCAAGTACGTGACGATCGGCGGCGCCATCGCGGCCGACGTCCACGGCAAGGACCACCACGCCACCGGCAGCCTCGGCGCCCACGTGCGGTCCATGGTCCTCGCCCTGCCCGACGGCACCCGCCGCACGCTCACGCCCCACGACCACCCCGACGAGTTCTGGGCCACCTGCGGCGGCATGGGGCTGACCGGCACGGTGATCGAGGCCACGATCGACCTGCACCCCATCGAGACCAGCCTGCTCTCGGTCGACAGCGACCGCGTGCCCGACCTCGACACGCTGCTGGCGCTGCTGTCCGAGGGTGGGCGCCGCCACCGCTACTCGGTGGCGTGGGTCGACCTGCTGGCCCGGGGCCGGTCGCTCGGCCGTTCGGTCCTCACGCAGGGCGACTTCGCCACGGTGGCCGACGTGCCGGCGCGGCGGCTGCGGGGCCGTGCCCCCCTGGCGTACTCGGCGCCGCCCACGATCACGGCGCCGCCGGTCGTGCCGAACGGGGTCCTCAGCCGGCCGAGCATCCGGGCGTTCAACGAGCTCTGGTACCGCAAGGCCCCGCGCTCGCGGCGCGACGAGCTCCAGTCGATCGACAAGTTCTTCTACCCGCTCGACATGGTGCGCGACTGGAACCGCATGTACGGCCCCCGCGGCTTCCTGCAGTGGCAGTGCCTGGTGCCCTTCGGGGAGGAGGCGGTGCTGCGCGGGCATCGTCGAGGCGCTGTCCGACCACCAGGCGCCCAGCTTCCTGTCGGTGCTGAAGTACTTCGGCGAGGCCGACCCCGGCCCGCTCTCGTTCCCCGGCCCGGGGTGGACGCTCACCCTCGACGTGCCCACCAGCGTCGGCGGCCTCCTTCCGCTCCTCGACCGCCTCGACCGGCGGGTCGCCGACGTCGGCGGGCGGCTCTACCTGGCCAAGGAGAGCCGCATGCGCCCCGAGCTGGTGCCGACCATGTACCCGCGCCTCGACGAGTGGCGCCAGGTGCGCGACCGCATGGACCCCGACCGCCGCATGGTCAGCGACCTGGCCCGCCGGCTCGACCTGCTGGGCTGAGAGGCCGAGCAGATAGGGCGCTCGGCACAGCCCACGCGGGGGATTTGGTGGTCGACCCCAGCTCCACAGCCGGCCGACAGGCAGCACGCGAGCGGCAACCCGAGACGGCGTGACCTATCCGCGTACGTTCTGACGGCAGGCCCGGCCCGAGCGCTCAGGCGGTGAGGCGGGCGACCAGGCGGTCGAGGCTCTCCCGGTAGTGCGGCAGCAGCGGGAGACCGGCGAGACGCAGCGCGGCGTTGTCGAGCACCGAGTTGGCCGGCCGGGGCGCGGGGCGGGGCGGGTCGAGGTCGGCCGTCTTGATCGGTCGGACCTTGGCCGGGTCGTGGCCGGCCGACTCGAGCACGGCGGCGACGAACTCGTACCAGCTCACCGCCCCCTGGTTGGTCATGTGGAACAGGCCGGGCACCCGGGCCGCCGCCAGGCGGCGCATGCCGACGGCCAGGTCGGCGGTGAACGTCGGGTGGCCCCGCTGGTCGTCGACGAACGCCAGCTCGGGCCGCTCGGCCAGCTTGAGCACGGTCTTGACCATGTTGTTGCCGTGCTCGCCGCACACCCACGACACGCGGACGATGGTGGCTCCCGGAGCGTGGACGGCGATCTCGTGCTCGCCACCCCACTTGGAGCGCCCGTACACCGACTGCGGGTTGGGTCGATCCCACTCGACGTAGGGCTCGTCCTTGGTCCCGTCGAACACGTAGTCGGTCGAGACGGCCACGAGCTGGGCGCCGACCCGGCGGCTGGCGTCGGCCACCCACCGGGTGGCCAGCGCGTTGACCCGGTACGCCGTGTCGGGATCGCTCTCGGCGGCGTCGACCGCGGTGTACGCGGCGGCGTGCAGCACCACGTCGGGGCGCACCCCGGTGATCGCCTGGTAGACGGCATCGCGGTCGCCGATGTCGAGCGTGGCGTGGGTGGTGGCGACGACCTCGTCGCCCTCGGACTCGCAGTGGATCTGCAGGTCACGGCCGAGCTGACCGCCGGCGCCGGTGATGAGGACCTTCATGGGAGGGGCCCGCGGGGCTCAGGCCTGCCCCGCCCGCTCCTTGAGCGGGCGCCACCACCACTCGTTGGCCTTGTACCACGCCACCGTCTCGTCGAGGGCCTCGTCGAGGGTGCGCTGCTTGGCCCAGCCGAGCGTGGTGATCTTGTCGATGTTCACCGAGTACCGGCGGTCGTGGCCGAGCCGGTCGGTGACGTAGTCGACCCGCTCCTCCCCCACCCCGAACATCGCCAGCAGCTTGTCGACGAGCACCCGGTTGGGGGTCTCGTTGCCGGCCCCGATGTTGTAGATCTCCCCGTGCGCACCCTTGTCCAGAACCAGGCCGACGCCGGCGCAGTGGTCGTCGACGAAGAGCCAGTCGCGTTCGTTCAGACCGTCGCCGTAGAGCGGGATGTTGCCGCCGTCGATGAGGTTCGTCGCGAACAGGGGCAGGGCCTTCTCGGGGAACTGGTAGGGCCCGAAGTTGTTGGTGCACCGGGTGACCGTGACCGGCACGCCGTACGTGGAGAAGTACGACAGGGCGATGAGGTCGGACCCCGCCTTCGACGCCGAGTACGGCGACCGGGGCTCGAGCGGGTCGGTCTCGAGCGACGAGCCGTCCTCGACCGATCCGTACACCTCGTCGGTGCCGATGTGGACCACGCGGGGCACCTCGAGGCGCCGGGCGGTGTCCATCACGACGTTCGTGCCGAAGCAGTTGGTGTTGACGAAGTCGTCGGGGCCGGCGATCGACCGGTCGACATGGCTCTCGGCCGCGAAGTGCACGACGGCGTCGTGGCCCGCCATGGCGTCTTCCAGCGTGCCGGGGTCGCAGATGTTGCCCTTGGCGAAGCTGAAGCGGGGGTCGTCGTCGACGTCCTTGAGGGTCGAGAGGTTCCCCGCGTAGGTGAGGGCGTCGTAGACGGTGACCTCGTCGTCGGTGTTGGCGAGGACCCATCGGACGTAGTTCGAGCCGATGAACCCGGCGCCGCCGGTGACGAACTGCTTCATGCCTGTGCTCCTCGAAAGACGGACGGAAGAGTCTTACATGCCGGCGTGGCCCTCAGCCCACCGGCAGGCCGAGGTCGCGGGCGATGACCAGCCGCTGGATCTCGCTGGTGCCCTCGCCGATCTCGAGGATCTTGGCGTCGCGGTACTGGCGGGCCACGAGCGTCTCGTCCATGAACCCGTAGCCGCCGAACACCTGGGTGGCCATGCGCGTCGCCGTCACCGCCCCCTCGGTGGCGTAGAGCTTGGCCATCGCCGCCTCCCGCTTGTAGGGGCGCCCCGTGTCCCGCAACCAGGCCGCCTGGTAGGTCAGCTGGCGCGCCGCCTCGGCCATCACGGCCATGTCGGAACAGGCGAACGCCACCGCCTGGTTGGCACCGATCGGCCGGCCGAACGCCTGGCGCTCGCCTGGCGTAGGCGACCGACTGCTCGAGGCAGCAGCGGATGACCCCGACCGCCAGCGCGGCGATGGCGATGCGCCCCTCGTCGAGGATCTGCGAGGAACTGGGCGAAGCCCCGGCCGCGCTCGCCCAGCAGGTTCCCGGCGGGCACCCGGCAGTCGGCGAACGTGAGCCCGTGGGTGTCGGAGGCGTGCCACCCCATCTTCCGGTAGGGCGGCTGCACGGTGAAGCCCGGCGTTCCCGCCGGGACGACGATCGTCGAGATCTCGGGCGTGCCGGCGCCCGCGCCGCCGGTGCGGGCGGTGACCGTGACGAGCGACGGTGATGTCGGTGCCCGAGTTGGTGATGAACGCCTTCTCGCCGTTGATCACCCACTCACCGGCGCGGCGTCGCCGTCACCGTCGTCCGAGCACGGCGGTCGTGCGGGTGCCGCCGGCGTCGCTGCCGGCGTCGGGCTCGGTGAGCCCGAACCCGCCGAGGGCCCGCCCGGCGCACAGGTCGGGCAGCCACGTCTGCCGCTGCTCCTCGGTGCCGAACCGGAAGATCGGGTTGGCGCCCAGGCCGACGCCGGCCTCGAGCGTGATGGCGAGCGACTGGTCGACCCGACCCAGCTCCTCGATGGCGATGCACAGCGATGGTGAGGTCCGCACCCGCCGCCGCCGTACTCCTCGGGGAACGGGATGCCGAACAGGCCCGAGCTCGCCCATCTGCCAGCACGACGTCGGTCGGGAACGTGTGGTCGCGCGTCCCATCGCTCGGCGTGCGGCGCGATCTCGGCCTCGGCGAAGTCCCGCACCACCTTGCGGAAGGCGTCCTGCTCGTCGGTGAACTCCACGTGCACGACGGCGATCGTAGGGCGGCCGAATGCGGTCGGCCCGGTGAGGCCCTCCCCGTATCCTCACCGCGTGACGCTCGACCCCGCTCCCCTCGCCGTCGTCGGCGGTCGGCTGCTCACCGGGTCTGGTCGACGTCACCTCCGACCTGGCGGCGCTCGAGGGCCGGGGGCTGTGGGCGGTGGTCCTGCCGTTCGACGGTGAACCGGTGCTGCGCCCGGTTCGCCGAGTCCCGGCCGGCCCGCCCGTGGCCCGGGCCGCCGTGGCGAGGCCCCGACCCGTCCGTGTGGACGACCTCGCTCGACCGCACCGCCTTCTGCGCCGGGGTCGACGCCATCCGTGACGCCATCGCCGCCGGCGACGTCTACCAGGTGAACCTGACCCGGCGGCTCTCCGCTCCCGCTGCCCGCCGGCGCCGACATCGCCGCCCTCGGCGCCGCCCTCGGCGAGGGCAATCCCGCGCCGTACGCCGCGGTCGTGCGGGTCCCGTCGGCGGGCGTGCCACGTGGCGTCGGCGTCGCCCGAGCGCTTCCTGCGGCGGGACGGCGACCTCGTGGCGTCGTCGCCGATCAAGGGCACGGCCGCCGACGCCTCGTCGGCTTCCTGCCGAAGGACCGGGCCGAGAACGTGATGATCGTCGACCTCGTGCGCAACGACCTCGGCCGGGTGTGCGAGTGGGGCTCGGTCGAGGTCCCGGCGCTGTGCGCCGTCGAGCAGCACCCCGGGCTCGTGCCACCTGGTCTCGACCGTCACGGGCCGGCTGCGCCCGGGCGTGACGTGGGCCGACATCGTCGGCGCCACGTTCCCCCCGGGGTCGGTGACCGGGGCGCCCAAGCTGGCCGCCCTCGACCACATCGCCCGGCTCGAGACCGCGCCCCGGGGCGTCTACTGCGGCGCCGTCGGCTGGGTCGACGCCGACGCCCGCCGCGGCGAGCTCAACGTCGCCATCCGCACGTTCTGGGTCGAGGACGGCCGCCTGCACCTCGGCACCGGCGGCGGCATCACCTGGGACTCGACCCCCGACGGCGAGTGGGCCGAGACCGAGCTCAAGGCCCGCCGTCTGCTGGCGGTGGCGTCGGGCGCAGCGACACCAGCCGTCCTGCCCGCCGCGACGATGAGCCGCCCGGACGTGACGATCGGGGATGGCACGACGGGGCCTCCCATCTCGTGCGACCACACCGGTGAACAGGTCGCCGCGCCGCACCCGGTGGCGTCGAACGCGAGCACGTGGCCGCTGTCGACGCCGACGTAGACCACACCTCCGGCGACCGACGGCTGGGACCCGACGATGCCACCGGTCGCCGCGGTCCACAGCGGCGAGCAGGTGGGCGCCCCGCACCCGTCGGTCGCCAGGACCTGGACGTCGCCCGTCGACAGCGGCACGTAGAGCAGACCCTCGGCCAGCGCCGGCGGAGCGACGATCGCGGCGCCGAGCGCAACGCTCCACCGCACCGCGCCGGTGGCGGCGTCGACGGCGTACACGGTGCCGGCGTCGGTCGCGACGTACAACGTCGTCTCCCCCGGGCCGACCACGGGAGGGGTCGCCTGCGTTCCGTCGATGGGCGTGACCCAGCGCGGGCAGGCGTAGGTCGCGTTGCCGGCAGGGCCACAGGTAGCCGGCTGCTCGGGACCGAACGCCCGCACCCCCAAGCCCGACGCACCGTCACCAGCCGTCGTCGTCAGCAACCCGTAGCCGGAGGAGTACACCGCACCCGAGCCGAGCGAGAGGTGCACCTCCTCGGGCGGGCCCATGACCTGTGTCTGGACGTGGGTGACGCCACCCCAGCCCGCCCCCGGCGCGGCTCGGTCGTCGACGCGGAAGCTGTAGGTCCCGAACGTGTAGCGACGGGTCCGGTTTCGAGTCCTCGAGGAGCACGTCGTCACCGCTGATCGCGACCACGCCTCCGCCGCCCAGCGAGACCGGCACGACCTCCCCCGTCTGGAGGTCGTGCTCGTAGTTGAAGATGCCGACCACCGGTTGCGGGATGTACGCGATCCCGCGGTCGAGCACCGGGGCGCCGTAGGGCAGGTTGCGGTACGCCGGCCCGACCCTCCAGCGTTCGGCCCCTGTGGCCAGGTCGTGGCCGCGCACGACCGTGCCCGAGGCCACCACCGACGCGGTCCGCGGCGACGAGGTCCCGGCCCCCGCCAGCGACATCCCACTCGGGAGTGAGCGTCGTGACGTTGTCGATGGTCAGGGTGCGCTCGTACGGGTTGTAGCCCTGGCGGTGTGGTCCCTGCCCCACCATCGGCCAGCACCCCGCCAACGCCACGGCGGCCACAGCCGCCGCCACCCCGCGCACCAATCGCCGCACGTTCATCCCCCCGGTCCGTACGGCGGACACCGTAGCCCCATCTCGTTCGACGCCGACGGGCCGCGTTCGCTTGCATGCGGCCATGGCGCAGCAGGGCACGGCGGTGTGGATGGACGGGGCGCTGGTCGACCCGAGGGCGGCGTCGATCTCGGTGTTCGACCACGGGTTCACGGTCGGCGACGGCGTGTTCGTCCGGTTCCCGTCGGTGGGGTGCCACGTGGCGTCGGCGTCGCCCGAGCGCTTCCTGCGGCGGGACGGCGACCTCGTGGCGTCGTCGCCGATCAAGGGCACGGCCGCCGACGCCTCTCGGTTCTTGCCGAAGGACCGGGCCGAGATCGTGCGGTCGTGAGCCGGGGGCGGGTCAACCGCTCGGCGGTGGCGTCGGGCGGAAGGACACGATCCGCGATCCCGCCCCGACGATGAGCCGGCCCCCGGTCACGATCGGCGAGGCGTCGACGGTGCTGCCGAGGTCGGACGACCACACGGGCTCACACGTCGAGGCCCCGCAGCCGTCGGCAGGAAAGGCCCGCACCTCACCCGCCTCGGTCCCCGCGTAGAGGACGCCGCCGGCCACCGCAGGCTGGGACCTGACGACGCCGCCGGTCGACGCCACCCACGTCGGTGCGCACGTCGGTGCGCCACAACCGTCGACGGGCAGAACGTGGACGTCCCCCGTCGAGAGGGGCACGTACAACCAGTCGTCCGCCAGCGCCGGCACGTCGCGGACGGCCGCGCCCATGGCGGCGGTCCACTGCACGGCACCCGTCGCGGCGTCGATCGCGTACAACGTGCCGGCGTCGGTGGCCACGTAGATCGACGCCCCACCGAGCCCGATCACCGGCGGAGTGGCGGCCGTGCCGTCGATCGGCGTCACCCACAGAGGGCAGGCGTACACCGGGGCGTCGGCGGGCCCGCACGTCGCCGGCTGATCGGGTCCGAACGCCCGGACGGCGACACCTGACGTCCCATCACCTGGCACCGCGGTCATCAGCCCGTAACCGGAGCCGAACACCCGACCGGCACCCAACGACAGGTTGACCTCCTCGATCGCGAACGGCGCGACCCGGTGCGTGACCCCGCCCCAGGGCGCCCCGGGTTGCGCCTCGTCCTCGACCCGGAACGAATAGGTACCGATGCTGAAGGTGGGATCGGGAATTGCCTGCTGGACCAGCATCTGCGAGCCGCGGAACGCGACCACCCCGCCATCGAACCCCGGGACGCGGTCCCCGTCTGCAGATCGAGCAGCGACGTGTTCGTGCCGATGAACGTGTGAGGGACGTACACGGTCGAGCCCTCGATGACCGATGGCCCGTATGGCAGAGAGCGGGCGGCGGGCCCGATGCTCCAGCGCAACGCCCCGGTCGACAGGTCGAACGCCCGAGCGTATGGCCCTGGGTTGGCCATCAGGATCCCGCTGCCCGCCACCAGGTCACGGACCAGACCCCCCGCCGCAGGGACCTCCCACTCCGGGGTGAGCGTCGTGACGTTGTCGATCGTCAACGTCCGCTCGAACGGGTTGAAGCCCTGCCGATCGGGTCCCTGGCCCGGGGCCGGCCAGCACCCCGCCAACACCGCCGCCACCGCGGCCGTCGCGATCCCCCTGGCCCATCCCCGCATGACATCCCCCTGGCTCGACGCCGGAAACGTACCCGAAGCGTTTCGACGCGACGACCGCAGGTGCGCTTGCATGCGGCGGTGGCACACGACGGAACCGCGGTGTGGATGGACGGAGCGCTGGTCGACCCGGGGGCGGCGTCGATCTCGGTGTTCGACCACGGGTTCACGGTCGGCGACGGCGTGTTCGAAACCCTCCGGACGATCGGCGGGCGGCCCTTCGCCGTGCGGCGCCACCTGGAGCGGCTCCGGTCCGGCGCCGAGCGCCTCGGCCTCGACGTGCCGCTGTCCGATCGAGCGCTGCGGGAGGTGGTCGACGACGTGGTCGGCGCCGCCGGGGTCCCCGAGGCGCGGATCCGCATCACCGTCACCGGCGGGACCGGCGCCCCGGGGTCGGGCCGCGGCGGCGGGTCGCCCACCCTCGTCGTGATCGCCGGACCGCTCGCCGGCTGGGCGGCCGAGGCCACCGCCGTCACGGTGCCGTGGCCGCGCAACGAGCGCTCCGCGCTGGCCGGGGTCAAGGTCACCTCGTTCGCGGAGAACGTCCACGCCCTCGCTGAGGCCCACAAGGTCGACGCGGACGAGGCGATCCTGCCCAACACCCGGGGGAACCTGTGCGAGGGGACGGGGACCAACGTGTTCGCGGCCGTCGAGGGTGCCCTGATCACGCCGTCGCTGATGTCGGGCTGCCTGCCCGGGGTGACGCGGGCGCTCGTCCTCGACGTGGTTCCCGAGGCCGACGAGGAGGACGTCCCGATCGAGGTGCTCGCACGGGCCGACGAGGTGCTGCTCACGTCCACCACGCGAGACGTCCAGCCGCTGCGCATGCTCGACGGTCGGGCGCTGCCCGGCACGCGTGGGCCGTGGGCGCAGCGGGCGGCCGCTGCGCTGGCCGCCCTCCAGGCCCGCGACCTCGACCCCTGACGTCGGCCGGGCGCCGTCTCGGCCGCGGCGGTCAGGCGGGCCGGAGGTGGACCACGTCGCCGACCGCCAGCGTGCGACGCTCGCCGGTGTCGGCCTCGACCACCAGGTGGCCCTCGCCGGTGACGTCGACCGCGGTGCCCTCGACGTCGTCGGCCCCCAGGTCCACCCGGACCCGCCGGCCGAGGGTGGCGGACCTGTCGCGCCAGGCCGACAGGAGCCCGTCGGCACCCTCGCGCAGGAGCGCCGCGTAGAGGTCGTCGAGCCTCCGGAGGAACGCCACGAGCAGGTCGACCCGGTCGACCTCGGCGCCGAGCCAGTTCAGGGCCGTGGCGAGGCCCGCCACCTCGTGCAGAGCGGGCTCGATGGCGGCGTCGCCGTCGCCCGGGTCGTCGGCCCAGACCGGCCACGAGACGTTGAGGCCCACGCCCACGACCACGACCGCGCGCTCGTGGGCCGCCGGGGCGCGGTACCCGCCCGAGATCGTGCTGCCGGCCGGCCAGTCGGCCTCGGCCAGCAGGCCGGCCAGCTTGCGCTCGCCGTCGGGCGTGGCGACGACCAGGTCGTTGGGCCACTTGAGCTGCGCCGTCACCGCAGCCGCGGCCTCGACCGCCTCGGCCATGGCCACCGCGGCCGCCATCGACACCGCCCCCGCCACCGTGGTGGGCGGGCGCAGCAGCACGGAGACGAGGAGAGATCCGCCGGGCGGTGCCACCCAGTGCCTGTCGCGCCGCCCCCGGCCGGCGGACTGGTGGTCGCTGACCACGACGATGCCCTCGGCGGCACCGTCGCGGGCGAGAGCGAGGGCGTCCGCGTTCGTCGAACCGGTGGCCGCCGACCACCGCACGTCGGTGAACCTCGTGCCACCGAGCGCCGCGGACGCCCGACGACCGGCGGTAGAAGGACCTTCACCCGTGTCGGAAATGGCACCACCCTCCGGCATACCCGTAAACATATGGCGTGCTCTCGAAGATCCTGATCGCCAACCGGGGGGAGATCGCGGTACGGGTCATCCGGGCCTGCCGCGAGCTCGGCATCACCTCCGTCGCCGTCTACTCCGACCTCGACCGCGACAGCCTGCACGTCCGGCTGGCCGACGAGGCGTACGCGCTCGGCGGCCAGACCGCGGCCGAGAGCTACCTCGACACCGAGAAGATCCTCGACATCATCGAGCGCTCGCGGCGCCGACGGCGTGCACCCCGGCTACGGGTTCTTCAGCGAGAACACCGACTTCGCCCGGGCCATCACCGCCCGTGGCGTGACGTTCATCGGCCCGCCGCCCGAGGCCATCGAGGTCATGGGCGACAAGGTCTCGTCGCGCATCGCCGCGCAGGAGGCCGGCGTCGAAGGGGTGCCCGGCACGACCGAGTTCCTCACGTCGGCCGACGAGGTCGTCGCCTTCGGCGAGGAGCACGGCTGGCCGGTGGCCATCAAGGCCGCCTACGGCGGCGGCGGCCGGGGCATGCGCGTGGTGCCGTCGGCCGACAAGGCGGCCGAGGCGCTCGAGTCGGCGCAGTCCGAGGCGCTCAAGGGCTTCGGCCGCAGCGAGTGCTACGTCGAGCGCTACCTCACGTGGCCGCGCCACATCGAGATGCAGGTCTTCGCCGACACCCACGGCAACGCCGTCTGGGTGGGCGAGCGCGACTGCTCGGCCCAGCGTCGCCACCAGAAGCTGATCGAGGAGAGCCCCGCTCCCCTGTTCCCCGACGAGGTCCGCCAGGCGATGGGCGAGGCCGCGGTCAAGGTCACCAAGGCCTGCGGCTACGTCAACGCCGGCACCGTCGAGTTCCTCTTCCAGGACGGCGAGTTCTACTTCCTCGAGATGAACACCCGGCTGCAGGTCGAGCACCCCGTCACCGAGCTGGTGACCGGCCTCGACCTCGTCGCCGAGCAGATCCGCGTGGCGTCGGGCGAGCCGCTGTCGTTCACGCAGGACGACATCGTGCGGCGCGGCCACGCCATCGAGGTCCGCGTCAACGCCGAGGACCCGGCCGGCGGCAGGTTCCTCCCCTCCCCCGGGCCCATCGCCAAGCTGCGGGTGCCGCAGGGCTACGGCGTGCGCTGGGACGGCGGCTACGAGGCCGGCGACGAGGTCTCGCAGTACTACGACAACCTGGTCGGCAAGCTGATCTGCTGGGGCACCGACCGCGACGTGGCCATCGCCCGCACGATCCGGGCGCTCGAGGAGTTCGAGATCGACGGCATCGCCACCACGATCCCCGCCGACCTGGCGATCCTGCGCCACGACGACTTCGTCGCCGGCCGAGCACTCGACCAAGTGGGTCGAGGACCGGCTCGACCTGTCGGCGACCGCGTCCGGGGCGAGCGCGCCCGCGGCCACCGACGCCGAGGGCGAGCCGCCCGAGCCGAAGGTCCGCCGCGACGTCGACGTCGAGGTGAACGGGCGGCGCTTCGGCGTCACCGTGTGGGTGCCCGAGTCCCAGGTGGGCGCCGTGGTCGCCTCCGGCGGCGGCGCCGGCAAGGCCTCGCCCCGCCCTCGTCGCTCGGCCGGCGCCTCGGCCGCCGCGGCCGGCAGCGGGAACGTGGCCGTGCCGATGCAGGGCACGATCGTGAAGGTCCTCGTCGTCGGCGGGCGACGCCGTCGAGGAGGGCCAGACCGTGTGCGTGCTCGAGGCGATGAAGATGGAGAACAACATCGCCGCCGACAAGACCGGCACGGTCGCCGAGGTCAAGGTCGAGGCCGGCCAGTCGGTCGGCTCCGGCGACGTCGTCGTCGTCATCGAGTAACCCCAAACCGTTCTGTCAGACCTCAGCCGCCGCATTGCCGGTGACGTCTGACAGAACCGAGGATCGGGCCGGTTCGGGGCCCCTGCGAGCACGTCATCCGCAAGGGGAAGCCCCATGTCCACCTCCTGGTCGCGCCTCGTCGACCACACCCGCGCCCACCACGCCGTCGCCACCTGGGACGAAGCGCTGGGTCTCGGCGTCAGCCCCGACGACCTCCACGCCTGGCACCGCGCCGGGCGACTGCTGCACCCGGCACCCAACGTCTACGTCGTGTCAGGCGCGCCGCCGACCTGGCGGCAGCGGGTGCGCGTCGCCGCCGGGTCGTCGGCGGGCTGGGCGTCGCACCGGACCTCGGCTGCCGTCCGTGACCTCGACGGGTTCCCGCCCCGGACGATCGAGGTGCTGGTGCCCTACGGGGCCCGGCGCCGGCGCGGGGACTGGGTCGTGCACGAGACCCGCGCCCTGCGCGGCGTCGACCTCGACGAGGTCGACGGCATCCCGTGCACGTCGGTCGCACGGACGATCATCGACCTTGCGGCGGTGGCGCACCCGTTCCAGGTCGGCCAGGCCTGGACGACGCAGCACGGCGGTGGCCCGGGACCCTCCACGCCGTGGAGCTGCGGTCGCGGGAGCTGGCCCGCCGAGGCCGGCGCGGCATCCCCACCATCCGGGCGCTCCTGGACGAGCGGGCCGGGCGGGCCCGCTACACCGACAGCGGGTTCGAGACCCGCGCGGTCCGGATGGTGCGGGCGGCCGGCCTACCCGAGCCGGTGCTCCAGCACACGTGCGGGACGGGGAGTTCGTCGCCCACCTCGACCTGGCGTGGCCCCAGATCATGTGGGCGGTCGAGTGCGACAGCATGGCGCACCACTCGGGCAAGCGGGCGCACGAGTGGGACCGCATGCGCCGGCGCCGGCTCAAGGCCCTGGGCTGGGACCTCGTCGAGGTCACCTACGACGACGTCACGCTGCGTCGAGCCCAGACCGCACGCGAGCTCACCGACCTGTACCGGGCCCGCGAACTGGCCCGTTCTGTCAGACCTGAGCCGCCGCATTGCCGGTGAGGTCTGACAGAACGGATCTACTCGGCGGCGTCGGCCAGGGCTTCGGCCAGCGACGGGTGGACGAGGAGGCTCTCGACGATGTCGTTGACCTTGAGGCCGTTGGTGACGGCCAGGGCCAGCACCGAGATCAGCTCGGCGGCCGAGTGGCCGACGATCGAGCCGCCGAGCACCACGCCGGTGGCGGGGTCGGACAGGATCTTCACGAAGCCCGTCGTCTCGTTGTTGATGAGCGCCTTGGCCGACGCCGAGAACGGCACCTTGGTCACCCGCATCTTGCGGCCCTCGGCGAAGGCGTCGGCCTCGGCCAGGCCGACGTCGGCGATCTCGGGCTCGGTGAAGATGGCCGAGGCGGCCTTGTCGTAGTCGAGGTGGCGGTGCACCCGGGTGTGCAGGCCCATCACGTGCTCGGCGATCTTGCGGCCCTGCATCGACGCCACCGACGACAGCGGCAGCTTCCCCGACAGGTCGCCGGCCGCGTAGATGTGCGACACGTTGGTGACGCAGTGGTGGTTGATGGGCACGTAGCCGCCCTCGTCGACCTCGACCCCGGCGGCGTCGAGGCCGAGCCCGTCGCTGTTGGGGATCGAGCCGATGGCCAGCAGGGCGTGGCTGCCCCGCGCCACGCGCCCGTCGTCGCACCGCACCGCCACGCCGCCGTCGTCGGTGCGGTCGATGCCCTCGGCGCGGGCGCCCTTGAACAGCTGCACGCCGCGCCGCAGCAGCTCGGTCTCGAGGGCGGCGGCCACCTCGGGGTCCTTCTGGGGCAGCACCTGCTGACGGCTCACGATGAGCGTCACCTGGCTGCCGAGCGACGAGAACATGTGCACGAACTCGACGCCGGTGACGCCCGAGCCGATGACGACCAGGTGCTCGGGCATCTCGGTCGGCGGGTAGGCGTCGCGGGTGGTGAGCACCCGGTCGCCGTCGACCTGCGCCCAGTCGGGGATGCGGGGCCGGCTGCCGGTGGAGAGCAGCACGGCGTCGGCCTCGAGCTCGCGCACCCCGTCCGGGCGTCTCGACCACGACCTCGTGGGGGCCCTTGAGCCGGGCCGTGCCCTGGATCATCCGCACGCCCTGGCTGCGCAGCAGGTCGACCACGTTGTGCTCGAGCCGGGCCTCGATCAGCTTGATGCGGTTCCGCAGGCCCTCGAGGTCGAGCTGGGGATCGCCGACCGCCAGACCCATGCCGGCGCTGGCGTTCACGTCGCCCATCGCCCCGCCGGTGGCGATCATCGCCTTGGACGGGATGCAGTCCCAGCAGGTGGGCGGCCCCGCCGACGATGTCGCGCTCGATCAGCGTGACCTCGGCGCCCAGGCGGGCGGCGGTGGTGGCGGCCGTGTTGCCCGCCGGGCCACCACCGATGATCACGAAGCGCAGGGGCATGCGCCCAGGTTACGGGCGCACGCCCCTCGCCTCACCCCCCTGCGGCAGGCGTCACGCCTGAGACAGCTCGAACGACACGGTGGCCGCCGTCGACGAGACGTTGGTCACGCACGCCGAGAGCTCGACGACCGGCTTGCGGGTGCTGGTGTTCACCTGGTCGATCGCGGTCGTCACCGGTCCCACCCAGGCGTTGGACACCGAGGCGTAGTCCTCGTTGACGCCGTTGAAGGACCACTGGACGGGGACGCTGGCGCTGCCGACGACGCGGGCCCGGTCGCCCAGGGCGACGTCGTCGCAGTACCTGGCGCCCGGGCCGAGGATCGCGGTCGACGGGCCGATGTCGTACGCGACGTCGACCAGGGGCTGCGGCCACGGCCCCAGGCGCAGCGCGACGCTGGATCGACTGCTGCTGGTTCCGCCCTGCACGACCACGCAGGCGCGGTAGTGGAAGGTGCCGATCTGGCCCCTGTCCAGGTAGTGCGTGGGGAGCTCGTCGTCGGTGGCCCGGAGGATCTCGGTCTCGGGTCCACCCAGCGTGGTCGACCGCAGCACCGTCCAGGTGCCGGTCTCGCCCATCGTCGCGGGGTCGTAGACGTGGCCGTAGAACCACACGCCGTTGCCGGAGCGCAGCGTGTCCGTGCACAGCGTGCTGCCGGCCGGCACGCTGCCGCCGCCGCTGGCGCCGGCCGGGCTCGCCGCCGCGACCCCCGCGATGGCGAGCGCCACGCCCGCGGCGAGCGCGATCCACCTGCGTCCCCTCATGAGTGCACCTCCACCTCGTGGTCCCTCCGGCGGCGGGCGCCACGAGGGCGCGCACCACCACTCAGACAGGACTACGTCCGAACCTGGCGACCGGATTCATCCGCCCGTCCGCGCGAGCCGCACGAGCCGGTGGTCGGGGGTGAACAGGCGGCGGGTGAGGCCCAGCCCGATGACGACGACGTTGGTGGCGACGCAGCCGAGGATCAGGTACATGATCGCGGCCTGGACCAGCACGGCGTCGACGGGGTCGGCGCCGGCCAGGATCAGGCCCGTCATCGCTCCGGGAAGGAACACGAGGCCGACCGCCTTGGTGCTCTCGATCTGCGACGTGAGCGCCGTTCGCAGTGCCGACCGGACGAACGGCTTGGACGCCTCCTGCCACGGCTGGCCGAGCGCGAGCCTCGCCTCGACCTCGGGCCGGCGGTCGGCCAGCTCGCCGAGGATGCGCCGCGAGGCGACCACGATGCTGCCGATCGAGTTGCCGATCATCATCCCGGCGATGGGCACGATCGCCCGCCCGACCAGGGGGTACACGCCCAGCCCGAACACGACGAACAGGCTGAGCAGCGCCGAGCCCGACGTCGCCGCCAGGGTCAGCCAGGTGATCCCTGGCACCTCGGGCGCACGGCGGCGGGCGGTGATCGCCGACACCCCCAGCATCACCCCGACCCAGGCCCAGGCCCAGGCGACCGGGCGTGTCGGGGTCGACGATCCACAGGAGCACGTACCCGACGGCCAGGAGCTGGACGAGCGCCCGCCCGGCGGCCCACAACATGTCGCGCTCGAGCCGGAGGCCCTGCCACATCGACAGCCCCACGGCGACGGCGACGAGGATGAACGACAGCGCCAGGCCGCTCCAGCCGATGGCGGCGTCAGCCATCGTCGCCCCGTTCGTCGCGGTCCCGGGCGCCGGCCCGCTCGTCGGACCGGGCGCCGGCCCGCTCGTCGGACCGCGCCCCGGTCGGTTCGTCGGTCGGCTCGTCGGTCAGGTCGTCGGCCGGATCGTCGGTCGACCACTCGCCGGCCAGGAACCGCGCCCGGGCGTCGGCCCCGGCGATCCGCCCCTCGATGAGGACCACGATGTCGCCCCCCAGACGCTGCACCTGGTCGAGGTCGTGGGTCACCCACACCAGGTCGTGTCCCTCGTCGGCCAGGCGCAGCGCGGTGCGCTCGAGCCGCCGCGTGGCGTCGGTGTCGAGCGACGATGTCGGCTCGTCCATCAGCAGCACCTCGGGTTGCGTGACGAGCGTGCGGGCGAGGCACATGCGCTGAGCCTCGCCTCCCGACAGCTCGTCGGCCGGGCGGTCGAGGAAGGCGGCGTCGAGCCGGGCGGCGCGCAGGGCGGCGACCAGCGCGTCCTCGGAGGCGTCGGGGTCGGCCACGTGCAGGTTGTCACGCACCGTGCCGGGGAACGGCGCGGGGCGCTGGAACACCATGCCCACCCGCCGGCGCAGCGCCAGCACGTCGAGCTCGGACATCGGCCGGCCGCGGAACCGCACCTCGCCGGCCGTGGGCACCTCGAGCCGGTCGAGCAGGCGGAGGACGGTCGACTTGCCGGCACCCGACGGCCCGACCAGGACGGTGATGCCCCCGTCGGCGATCGCCAGGTCGAGGTGGTCGAGGATGATCGTCCCGTCGATCTCGAGCGAGACATCGGCCAGCTCGAACAGCGGCGCGGACGTCATCGTGGCGCCGGACGGTCAGACCGTCCGGCGGCTGCTCGCGTGCGCGCCGTTGGCGGGCGGCCCGGCGGCGCCCTCGCCTCGCGTCGCCGCCTCGGGGCCGGGGGCCGCCCCGGCGTCGATGCCGGCGGGGGCCGGTGCCTGCCCCGCCAGCCTGCGGGCCCGGTCGCCCGGGCCCGAGTACTTGAGGATGCACCACACAGCCCGCACGCCGTCGCGCCAGCCGATCTTCTTGCCCTCGGCGTAGGTGCGGCCGTTGTAGCTGATGCCCAGCTCGTAGACCCGCCACCCGGCGCGGGCCACCTTGGCGGTGACCTCGGGCTCGAACCCGAAGCGGTCCTCCTCGAGGTGGAGCGATCTGGATCACCTCGCGGCGGAAGACCTTGTAGCAGGTCTCCATGTCGGTGAGGTTCAGGTTGGTGAACATGTTGGACAGCGTCGTGAGGAACCGGTTGCCGACCGAGTGCCAGTAGTAGAGGACGCGGTGCGGCGCGCTCGGAGATGAAGCGCGAGCCGAAGACCACGTCGGCCAGGCCGTCCTCGAGCGGCTGCACCAGGACGCCGTACTCGCGGGGGTCGTACTCGAGGTCGGCGTCCTGCACGAGGACGTAGTCGGAGGTGGCCTCGGCGAAGCCCCGGCGGAGGGCCGCGCCCTTGCCCCGGTTCTCGGGCTGCAGGATGACCCGCACGCGTGGGTCGGACAGGGTCTCGCAGCACGTCGCGGGTGCCGTCGGTCGACCCGTCGTCGACGACGAGCACCTCGGCCGTCCAGGGCGAGGCGAGCACCGTGCCCACGACGGTCTCGACGGTCGTGACCTCGTTGAAGCACGGGATCACGACGGACAGGCAGGGCCTCGGCCGGTTGGACTCACTCACCCCAGCGGACCTCCGGCGATCGCAAGATCGGGCGACGTCACGATCGGGCGATGTTAGGTCGCGAGCGGGCTTCGGGCTGAACGACACCCTCCCCTAGGCTTCGCCGTCGTGAGCGAGCCGAGCGAGAAGCCGAGCGAGAAGCCGACACTCGACGACTGGCGCGCGCTGGCGGCCAAGGACCTGAAGGGCGCCGATCCCGAGACCCTGGTGTGGCGGACGCCCGAGGGCATCGACGTCAAGCCGCTCTACACGGCCGCCGACCTGGGGGGCATCGAGGGGCTCGACTCGCTGCCCGGCTTCGCCCCGTTCACCCGCGGTGTGCGGGCGACCATGTACGCCAACCGGCCGTGGACGATCCGCCAGTACGCCGGCTTCTCCACCGCCGAGGAGTCGAACGCCTTCTACCGGCGCAACCTGGCGGCCGGGCAGATGGGGCTGTCGGTGGCGTTCGACCTGGCCACCCACCGGGGCTACGACAGCGACCACCCGCGCGTCGAGGGCGACGTCGGCAAGGCCGGCGTGGCGA
This sequence comes from uncultured Acidimicrobiales bacterium, assembly GCA_963778415.1. Taxonomy (GTDB): domain Bacteria; phylum Actinomycetota; class Acidimicrobiia; order Acidimicrobiales; family VFJN01; genus ZC4RG19. The sequence goes on along the minus strand of CAVZUI010000005.1, from coordinate 115,065 downwards.
TCGACTCGGTCGAGGACATGAAGATCCTCTTCGACCAGATCCCCCTCGAGAAGATGTCGGTCTCGATGACCATGAACGGGGCGGTGCTGCCCTGCCTGGCCGCCTACGTGGTGGCCGGCGAGGAGCAGGGGGTCGACCAGGCCCAGCTCAGCGGCACCATCCAGAACGACATCCTCAAGGAGTTCATGGTCCGCAACACGTACATCTACCCGCCCGAGCCGAGCATGCGGATCGTGGCCGACATCATCGAGTACACGGCGCACAACATGCCCCGGTTCAACTCGATCTCGATCTCGGGCTACCACATGCAGGAGGCGGGGGCGACGGCCGTCCAGGAGCTGGCGTTCACGATCGCCGACGGCCTCGAGTACGTGCGCTACGCCCTCGACCGGGGGCTCGACATCGACAAGTTCGCCGGGCGCCTGTCGTTCTTCTTCGCCATCGGCATGAACTTCTTCATGGAGGTGGCCAAGCTGCGAGCCGCCCGCCTGCTGTGGCACCGGGTCATCTCGCAGTTCGACCCGAAGGACCCCCGCTCGGCGATGCTGCGCACGCACTGCCAGACCAGCGGCGTGTCGCTCACCGAGCAGGACCCGTACAACAACGTGGTGCGCACGGCGGTCGAGGCCATGGCGGCCGTGCTCGGCGGCACGCAGAGCCTGCACACCAACAGCTTCGACGAGGCCCTGGGCCTGCCGACCGACTTCTCGGCCCGCATCGCCCGCAACACCCAGCTGATCGTCGCCGAGGAGACCGGCATCCCCCACGTCGTCGACCCGCTGGCGGGCAGCTACTACGTCGAGGCGCTGACCGACAGGCTGGCGACCGACGCCTGGGCCCTGATCGAAGAGGTCGAGGAGCTCGGCGGCATGACCAAGGCGGTCGCCTCGGGCATGCCCAAGCTGCGCATCGAGGAGTCGGCCGCCCGGCGCCAGGCCGCGCGTCGACCGCGGCGAGGAGGTGATCGTCGGGGTCAACAAGTACCAGCCGACGAACCCCGAGCACGTCGACGTGCTGTCGATCGACAACACCGACGTGCGCCGCCAGCAGATCGCCCGGCTCGAGCGGGTGCGCGCCACCCGTGACGAGCAGGTCTGCCAGGACGCCCTCCGCCGTCTGACCGAGGGCGCGGCCGGCAAGGAGAACCTGCTGGCGCTGTGCATCGAGGCCGCTCGGGCGCGGGCCACGGTGGGCGAGATGAGCGACGCCATGGAGGAGGTGTTCGATCGCCACAAGGCCGAGATCCGCTCGATCCACGGCGTGTACGGCGCCGCCTACGAGGGCGACGACGAGTTCGAGGCCGTCCAGGCCGACGTCGAGGCGTTCGCCGAGGCCGAGGGCCGGCGCCCCCGCATGCTCGTCGTGAAGATGGGCCAGGACGGCCACGACCGCGGGGCCAAGGTCATCGCCACCGCGTTCGCCGACCTCGGCTTCGACGTCGACGTCGGCCCGCTGTTCCAGACGCCCGCCGAGGCGGCGCGGGACGCGGTCGACAACGACGTGCACGTCGTCGGCGTGTCGAGCCAGGCGGCCGGGCACCTCACGCTCGTGCCGCAGCTCGTCGAGGCGTTGAAGGAGGCCGGCGCCGGCGACGTGGTGGTCGTGTGCGGCGGCGTGATCCCCCCGCAGGACTACGACGCGCTGCACCGCGCCGGGGTGGCGGCGGTGTTCGGCCCCGGCACCAACATCCCCACCGCGGCCCGCAAGGTGCTGGGCCTGCTGCGATCCGACGCGCCGGCGTAGGCGGACTCCGGGCCTACCGCCGGACATCACCACGACAGCGGGTGCGACAGACGCGCTACATCCAGCGCCGCCAGCGCCCCTATTGCTCTGGTCGACGCCCACGCGGACCCCCCACAGGCGGTGTGTCAGCCGTCGCCGACGAAGCCGAGCGACGGCCCGATCTCCTCAGGCACCTCGGGGACCGGGTCGAACGCGAAGATCTGCGTGGTGCGGCCCTCGCGCCGGAGCTGGTGGACGAGGCGCAGGCCGGGCACCTCCTCGCCCTCCCGCAACGGCATGAGCTGCGGGCGGAGGCGCCGGGCCGTGTACCAGTCGGCCACGAGGTACTCCGCGCCGTAATGCCGGCCGTACTCGATGATCTGGTCGAGGTCGGCGTAGGGGATGGCCATCGTCGGCCGCTCGGCGTAGTACTCGACGACCATGCTTCGGCTCATGACTCGTGCGTCGGCGTCGACGTTCTCGGCGAGCCACTCGCCCGCGGCCCGCTGGTCCGTGTGGTCGCTCGGGTGCCACCATCCGCCGGGGCCGCGGAAGCCCTGCACGGACGACAGCACGAGCAGCGCCACGACGGCGAGCGCCGCCGGGCGCCGCGCCCGCTGCGGCAGCGCCGCGAGCGCGGCCCCGGCCGGCACGGTGGCGAGCGCGGTGGTGAGCATCAGGTACCGGGGCTGGACGAAGAACACGAGTGCGGTGGCGACCGGTAGTGCCCCCACCGCGAGCAAGAGCTGCATGGTCCGCACCCGCCGATGCCGCCACGCGCCCCAGGCGGCGAGCGCCCACACCGGGAGGGGCAGCAGCAGCCAGGACAGCACGCGCCCGGTCTCGGGGTCGGCGACGATCTCGCCGAGAGAGGTGACGTTGGTGCCGACGATGCCGAGGTACCCGCCGGGGTCGTCGCGCGCCAGCGACGGGCAGCGACGTGCGGTCGGCGGCGAACGCGAGCCCGGTGTCGTCCAGCTCGTACAGCACGGCGTCGCGGGCACGACGATCGGAGCTGGCGACGGCCTGCCACGCCTCGATCGACGCGTCCTGGGTCTTGGCGCTGAGCTGCCACTCGCCCGTGTGGCGGTGCAGGTAGCCGGCGTAGGGGGCCACGCAGGCCACGATCGGGATCGCGAACGCGGCGACGAGGACCCCGGCCGAGCGCAGGCGACGGCCGGGTGGCCCGGGGGCCCGGCAGCCGACGCACAACGACGGCGATGCCGAGCGGGACGGCGACGAACAATCCCTCGGGCCGGGTCAGATAGGCGAGCCCGACCAACCCGCCCGATCCGGCGATGCGCCAAAGGCGCGCGCCCCCACGGTGGTCGGCGGCGGACACGACCCACCACAGGGCGAGGACGACGACGAGCATGTACTCGGCCTCGGACCCGGCGCCGCGGTTGACCAGGCTCGTCGAGATGCCGGGCGTCAGGGCGGCGATCCAGGCGACGGCGACGCCGGCCGCCGGGCCGCCGACTCGCCGACCGAGGAGCGCCAGCGGGAGGATGAGCGCCGTGCTGGCCACCGTGGTCAGCACGACCGTGCCGACGTGGGGATCGGCGAACACCTCACCGGCCAGCCCCAGCAGGAGCGGGACGAACGGTGGGAAGTGCAGCTCGGGGTGCCCCTCCCGGGCGAACCCGTCGCCCTCCACGAGCGACATGCCCGACCGGAGGTAGGCGGTCTCGTCGGTGGCCGGAGCACCGTCGGTCGTGCTGATGGCGATGCGCAGCGCAAGGCCGAGGGCCACGGCGGCGAGGACCAGCAGCCAGAAGCGGCGGCGCTCGACGGCCGATCCCCGTTCGTCGGCGCTGGACCCGGGGGCGGGGCGCGACGGTGGGGTCGAGGGTCGTCGTCACGCGGACTCGTCCCTCACGCGGCGGCAACGGCGCGGCGAACGAGCACCGACCACGGTCCACGGGAACGGCGTGCGGACGCTGACGACGTCGAACCGCGTGGCCACGAGACGGGAGAACCGCCGGGCCGACCAGTGCTGGATGTGACCCGGCGTGTTGCCCATGGCGGCGAGGTACTTGCCCCGCGCCATGTTGGCGGCCCGCCACACGGGCTCGCGGGGGACGGAGACGACGAGGTCCCCGCGGCACAGGCGGTCGAGCTCGGCCAGGGCGGCGGTCGGGTCGGGCACGTGCTCGAGCACCTCGACGGCCATGACCAGGTCGAAGCTCGCGGACGGGAACGGCAGCCGGGCGATGTTTCCGTAGACGCCGCGCAGGCCGCGCACCGTCCAGTGCGCCGCCAGCCTCGGGTCGGGCAGGTCGACCCCCACGACCAGCGCCCCGGGGTAGCGCTCGCGCACGTGGACAGCGACCTCCCCCTCCCCGATGCCGACGTCGAGCACGGTCGTCGGATCCCGGTTCGGGAGGACCCCGCCGAGCGCGTCGAAGAAGCCGCGCATGAGGCGCCGCTCAACCGGGTTCGTGGACCCGTACTTGTCGTAGGTGTTGCCGGTCGGGACGACCCCGGTCACCGTCGGCCGCTCCTGAAGCACGCTGTCGATGAAGGTGGGCTACCACGCTCCCGCTGGCACCCGCTGGCTCCCGACCCCCTGTAACCGAGGTATCGCCGATTCGTTCGCGAGCGTTCACACGCACGTTGCCACCCGTTCACGAGCCGCCTTCGGCTCGTCAGGAGGACGCTCGGGCGTGCAACGGGGCCACGCGGGTGGGTCAGAATGACCGCCGTGCCCGAACCCCCGACCGACGCCCGACCCCGCGTCCGGCGTCGCACGATGGCGGTCACTGGCCTCGTGGGCGCGGCGATCGGGCTCACGTGTGCCGGATTCGTCGGCGCCCGCCTGGCGTCCCAGTGGGCCGAGGTCCGGGACGCGGTCGCCGACGCCTCGTACGGGTGGATCGGCGCCGCGCTGGTGTGCGCGGCCGCGGGCATGTCGTGGATCGCGCTGTGCTGGCGGCGGGCGTTGGCGCTCTCGGGCGCGGTCCCGGCCGCCGCCACGTGGTGGCCTGGTACTACGCGGGCGAGATCGGCAAGTACGTGCCCGGCGGCGTGTGGCCGGTACTGGGCCGGGGCGAGCTGGCCCGGCGTGGCGGCATGCGCCCGCAGCCGCGCCTACCCGAGCGTGGGCCTGTCCCTCGTGGCCCTCTACCTGGCGGCCCTCGGCGTGGCAGCCGTGCTCGTGCCGCTGGACCTCGCCGAGCAGGCCGAATCCCCGGCGGCGCTGGCGCTGCTGGTGCTGCTGCCGCTCGGTCTCGGCGTGCTGCACCCGCGGGTGCTCGGCTGGGCCCGCGACCACGTGGCCCGCCTCACCGGTCGGGGGGCCGACGTCGTCATCCCTCCGTGGGGGGCGACGGTCCGCCTGGTCGTGAGCTACGTGCCGGCCTGGCTGTGCATCTGGGCGGCCACGTGGTGCTGCGCCCGGGCGCTGATGCCTGATCCCCCGGTGCTGCGCACCGGCATCGCCACGACGCTGTCGTGGACGGCCGGCTTCGTGGCGGTCCCCGTCCCGGCCGGTGCCGGCGTGCGTGAGGCCGTGTTCGTGGCCGCGTCCGGCCTGCCTGCCGGGCTCGGCGCGACCATCGCCGTCGGCAGCCGCCTCGTGTTCCTTGTCGTCGACATCGCCGGGGCGGTCCTGACCGGGCCCCGTCGGCACCGCGGCTCGTCCGTAGACTCGGGCCGGGTTCCGCCGGGACTCACCGCCGCGCCGGGCCTCGGCCGCCGCCGGGCCCCTGACGACACCGCCGCTGACGACACGACCGTGACGACCGACACAGACGACCTCGCGCGCCGCCTGGCCCAGGGCGACCGGCGCGCGCTGGCCCGGTCGATCACGCTCGTCGAGTCGACCCGACGCCGACCGACGGGCCGAGGCCGCCGGGCTGCTCGACGCCGTGCTGCCGCGCGACGGGCGGCGCGGTGCGCGTCGGCATCAGCGGCACGCCCGGGCGTCGGCAAGTCGACGTTCATCGACGAGCTGGGCTCACACCTGACGGCGGCCGGGCACCGCGTGGCCGTGCTGGCGGTCGACCCGTCGAGCCGGCGCAGCGGCGGGTCGATCATGGGCGACAAGACCCGCATGGAACGCCTCGCCCGCGACCAGGCGGCCTTCATCCGCCCGTCGCCGTCCGGGGGAACGCTGGGGGGCGTCGCCCGGCGCACCCGCGAGGCCTGCTGCTGTGCGAGGCCGCCGGTTTCGACGTCGTGCTCGTCGAGACGGTCGGCGTCGGCCAGTCCGAGACCGTGGTCGCCGACATGGTCGACTGCTTCGTCCTGCTGGCCGCCCCCGGGCGGCGGCGACGAGCTCCAGGGCATCAAGCGGGGGATCATGGAGCTGGCCGACGTGATCGTGGTCAACAAGGCCGACGGCGACCTCGAACCGGCGGCGCGCCGGGCCGTCGCCGACTACCGCCACGCCGTGCACCTGCTGCGGGCCAAGCACCCGGGCTGGGCCGTGCCCGTGGTGGCGGCGTCGGCCCTGCGGGGCGCGGGCGTCGACGACGTGTGGGGCCAGATCGAGCGGTTCGAAGCCCACCTGCGGGCCGACGGCGGCCTCGACCGGCTCCGGGCCGGCCAGGCCGTCGAGTGGATGTGGGCCGAGGTCCGCGAGCAGCTGTTCGACCACTTCGCCCACGACCCGGCCGTGGCCGGACGGACGGCCGAGACCGAGGCCGACGTGCGCGCCGGCCGCCTGTCCCCCACCACCGGCGCCCACGACCTGCTCACCGCCCACGGGCTGCCCGAGCGCGACGAGCCGTAGCGGCTTCCCTCCCGGGGTCACACCCGGAGTGCCCGAGGTGACAACATCGGGGGACAGCACCGCCGACCCAGAAGGATCCCCCGCCGATGAGCACTGATTTGCGAGCCGCCGCCCGCAGCCTCGCCGTCAGGTCGTACCGCAAGGTCGGTGCGCTGGGCCGCCAGGTGCTCGGCGAGGATCCGGCGGCCCCGCCGGCGGCCCCGCCGGCCCGCCGCCGGGCCGGCGCCGATCCCGTGGCGCCCCCGGCCCCGGCCGCTCCCGATGTCGACAACCCGCCGTGGCTGCCGTTGCCCGACGCGCGGGCGTGATCTGCAACATCTGTCGCTGGCAGGGCGACGCCTTCGGTGGGCGCCAGCACGTCGAGTTCTCGCAGTGCCCCGCTGCGGCAGCAACGGGCGCGACCGCTTCCTCCACTGGTGCCTGACCCAGCGGGTCGACCTCAACGCCGCGCTGCGGGTGATCGAGTGCAGCCCGCGCCTGGGCGAGGCGTACCGAGCGGCGATGTCGACGTGGTTCTTCTACCGCACGAGCGACTACGACCTGCGCGCCCACCGGGGCAACCTGCACCTCGACCTCCAGGCCATCGACCTGCCGGACGCGTGCCTCGACGTCGTCCTGTGCGCGCACGTGCTCGAGCACGTGCCCGATACCGACAAGGCGCTGAGCGAGCTGCGGCGCATCGATCGCGCCGGGCGGCCACCTGCTCCTGCAGATCCCGGTGCTGCAGGGGCGCACCGCGCCCCCCACCGAGCCCGAGTTCCACGGCGACAACACGCCCGTCTTCTGGCGCTTCGGCTTCGATCTCACCGCCCGGCTGCGCGACGCAAGGCTTCGAGACCGACGCTCCTGTGCACCGAGGCGCTGGCCGACGCCGTGCGCTCGGGCGAGAACCCGTGGCACGAGTGGTCGGGCGAGTTCGACGTGCCCGACATGCTCGCCGGGGCGATCGCCGAGGACCTGACGATCGTGGCCGACCGGGCGACGTCGCCCGCCTCGGCATCGACCCCGGCTACATGTACCTCACGTGGGACTGCGCCGTCCCGCGCTGACCGCCGGCTCGGTGTCGCCGGCAGGGGCGACCTCGCCGGCGTCGGGCGCCGCACCGTTGGTGACCGTGTCGCCGACCCGCTGGTAGTGCGTCGGCTCGACGCCCATCGCGCAGCTCGAGGCGGCGCACCCGCTCGAGCGTGCGCTGCGACACCGAGCGGTGGGCGGCGATCGAGGTCGGCGATCACGCCGAGGGCGAAGACCTGCACGGCCGCCATGCAACAGCACGCCGCCGAGGATGATCGACTGGAGGTGACCGGACCGGTCGCCGTGGACGAGCCAGTCCCACAGGAACGGGCTCCACGCCGACCAGGCCGCGACGAACAGGACGCGCGGCGAGCACGGGAAGACCAGCAGCGGCTCGTAGCCGGTGTAGATGCGGAAGATGCGCCAGCGATGTTGCGCCGCACGTAGGCCCACATCGACGCCGAACAGCCGCGACTCGCGCAGCTTGTCGTTGGTGCCGCACCGCGCACGTGGTCGACCGCGACCAGGCTCTTGCCGGCCTGGATGAGCGACTCGAGCGTGTAGGTGAACTTCGACACGACGGTGAGCCCGAGCGCCGCCTCGCGGTTGTAGGCACGGAAGCCCGACGTGGCGTCGGGCACGTCGGTGCCCGACGCCTGGCGCACGACCCAGCTGCCCAGCCGCTGGAGGCGCTTCTTCGTGGCCGAGAAGTGCTCGATGGCCATCACGCTGCGGTCGCCGACCACCATGTCGGCCTCGCCGGCGACGATCGGCGCGACCAGCGCGGGGATGTCGTCGGCCGCGTACTGGTTGTCGGCGTCGGTGTTGACGATGACGTCGGCGCCGAGCTTGAGCGCAGGCGTCGAGGCCGGCCTGGAACGCGTAGGCCAGACCCTTGTTGTTGGTGAGCTTGACGATGTGGTCGACGCCGTGGGCCCGGGCCACCTCGACGGTGCGCGTCGGTCGAGCCGTCGTCGATGACCAGCCACTCGACCGCGTCGAAGCCGGGCACCTCGCGCGGGCAGGTCGGCGAGGGTGGCCGGGAGCTGGGCCTCCTCGTTGAGGCACGGGATCTGGATGATGAGCTTCATCTGCGTTCCAGCGGGAGGTCAGGGCGGCCGCGGAGCCGGGCCGGGAGGGGTGAGGGCACGGCCACCATGGTGACGCATCCCGTCAACCCAGGCGACATGCGGCGCCGGGTCAGGCGACCTTTCGCAGCCACAGGTTGCCGCCGGCGTTTCGCGCCATCGCCGGAGTCCGCGCCTCGAGCGCCGCCCGGTGCCACGACCACATCAGGTGCTGGAACCAGGTGATCTCGAAGGCCGGGTTGTACATCAGGAACACGCGCAGGAGGTAGGCCTCCTGCCAAGCGCGGCCCTCGTGCACCCACGGCGCCGGGTACTCGAAGGGAAAGAAGATGTCGTGGATGTGGATGACCACGCCCGGGGCCAGGGCGGGCAGCACCTCGAAGTACAGGTGGTTGACGTCGGACCCGGCCTTGACCACGTGCGTCGAGTCGATGAACAGCACGTCGCCGGCCTGGAGCGAGGCGAACACGTCGAGCGGGACGTCCTGGACGCCGACGTCGAGGATGTCGACCCGTTCGTCGTCCCCCGGGCGCAGCAGGCTGCGGAGCAGCTCGTCGTAGGGCTCGACGAACGTGAGCTCGACCCCGGGCTCGAGCCAGTGCTCGGTCGTGTCGAGGATCATCGCCGACGAGTAGCCCGACCCGACCTCGACCACCCGCCGGGGCCGGACGTGGCGCAGCATCGCGTGCAGGATCAACCCGTCGCCCCAGGCGTAGGCCGGGTTGTCGAAGTAGTAGCGGTACTTGTCGCCGCGCTCGTCGGGGAACGGGACGTCGGCGAGAATGTCGGCCAGCTCGTCGAGCAGGGCGAGCTGCTCGGCCTCGCGGAGGTCGATGCCCGCGGGCTGCACGTCGAGCGCCAGGATCTGCGCCGACCGCTTGTCGAACTCGTCCAGGTCGGGGAACGGCGAGTAGAAGTGCCCCGGTGGCACCCAACTGCCGAACACGCCTTCGACGTGGCCCTTCTCGAGGGCGAGCCGGTGGTGGACCCTGGCGAGGTGGACGTAGCGGCTGCGGGGCACGACCGGGCTCAGGCGCGCAGCCGCCTCCGCAGGGTGACGCGCCAGGTCGAGTTGTCGACGGGATCTTGCACGAATCCTCCCCGATGGAGCCGGGAGACGACGGTAGCCGCCCGCAGCGGGGCGCCCGAACGGGAGTGGAACAGCGACCCCTCGGCCGTCCGCCGGCCACCGCTACAGTCGCTGACCGTCCGCCGAGAGTCAGGTCACCTTGCCCACCGTCCCGAGCCCACCCACCACGCCCGTCGTCGCCCAGATCGGCGCGTTCGACCTCGCCAGCTACGGCGACCAGATCTTCCCGCTCGTGGCCGCCCACGAGCTCGGGCGGCGCCTCGACGGCGTCGAACTCGTGCCCTTCGGCCCCGTGGGGTCGACGGGGACTCCGTCCGGGCCCGGGTCCCGAACCTGGGCCCTCGGCCCGTGGAGCCCCGAGCGGGCCGCGGCGGTTGCCCGCCGGGCCACCCTCGTGCTGTGCGGCGGCGGCGAGTTCGTCCAAGGCGACGGCGGCATCTACGCCCCCTTCTACGGCATCGACCCCGCCGACGCCGCCGAGCTGCGGATGGACCGCTGGTTCATCGAGGTGCTGGGTGCGGCCGAGGCCACCTGCCCGGTGGTGTGGCATGCACCGGGCGTGCCGGCCGACCTCGACGACGGCGACGCCGAGCGGGTGCGGGCCGCGGTCGCCGGCCGAGCCGTCGTGGCGGTGCGGGACGAGCTGTCGCGCGCCCGGCTCGAGGCCGCGGGCGTCGAGCGCGAGATCGCCGTCGTGCCCGACTCGGCCCTCCTCCTCCCCCGCGTCCTGACGCCGGCGACGCTCGCCGGGCACCGCGAGCACCTCCGGGCCGATGACCGGTACCCGGCCGACGGGCCGGTGGTCGTCGTCCAGGGCAACCACACGATGACGCGCGTTCGCCGCCCCGCTCGCCGCAGCCCTCACCGCCAAGGTGCCCGGCGCCCGGGTGGTGCTCGGTGTCGGTCAGCCCGTGCCACGAGGACGGGCGGTTCGCCGACGAGGTCGCCGCGGCACTCCCGGGCCGCGCCTGGTCGCGTGCCCGACGACTCTCCGCTCGAGGCGGTCGCGGCGGCGATCGCCGGCGCGGACTGCTTCCTCGGAGTGTCGCTGCACGGGGCGATCACCGCCTACACGTACGGGCGGCCGCACGTGACCTTCGACCCCTTCGGGCACCCGAAGCTCGAGGGGTTCGCGGACCTCGTCGCACGCGCGGCTGGATCGCCCACGATCCCGAGTCGGCCGCGGCCGCCGTGGTGCGCCGGCTCGCCGCTGGCCCCGTCGCACCGGACCGCGCCGTCGAGGCCCGCATCGACGCCCACTTCGACCGGGTCGCCGAGCTGTGCGAGGCACGGCGCTCGGTCCCTCTCGACCCGCTGACCTGGGACGACACCGCGGCGTGCCTCCACCTCTCGCTCCGCCGGGTGCCCCGCCCGGTGAATCCCGTCCCGATCGACCCGTCCCGGGCCTCCGGCGCCCCGACGTCGAGCCCACCCGCGACGACCTGCGCGCCACCCTCGCCAGCGTGCTCACCGCCCGCGCCAGCCAGCGGGCCGAGGTGGTCGGCAACCAGGCCGAGCTGGTGCGCCTGCGGCGCGGAGAACCGCGACCTGCGGGGCGCGCTGGCCCACCTCGAGGGCCTTCGCGACCGCGCTCGAGGCCCACCTCGAGCTGGTCGAGGGCGAGCGACGCCGAGGTCTCCGCCATCCTCGACGGGGCGCCGCCGAGCCGGATCTACCGCCTCACCAGGCGCCCGGCCGCACTGGGCCGCGAGCCGGCTGGCGACGGCGACGGGTGACCCGGCCGCCGGGCTAGCGGCGGGCCCGCACGCTGTCGCCGTCGCGGGAGAGCACCCCGTCGACGAGGTCGCGGAGCTGCCGGGCGAAGGCGTCGACGGCGAAGCGACGGGCCCGCTGCGGCCGCGGAGGCCGCCATGCGCCGGCGCAGGGGCTCGTCACGGATGAGCATCTCGGTCAGCGAGCACAGCCCGTCGAGCGTGCGGAAGTGGAAGCCGTCGACGCCGTGGCGGACGGTCTCGCGCTGGCCGGCCGAGCCCGATGACGACGGGCACGGCGCCGGCCGACATCGCCTCGACGGTCGTGATGCCGAAGTGCTCGAGTCGGTCGGGGTGGCGTTCGGCGTCCTCGCCGAAGCCCGACGGCGTGCCAGTAGATCGCCGCCCGCGCGTAGAGCGCCTCGAGCTCGTCGCCCGCTGGCGTTCACGTGGAGCTCGACCGGGTAGCCCTCGGCCAGGGCGCCGCACCTCGTCGAGGTAGCTGCGGCCGGCCTCGGAGCAGCCGCCGACGAGGTGGAGGGTCCAGCCGCGTGCACCACGGTCGTGCAGCCGGCGGAACGCCTGCACGAGCTCGAGCTGCTTCTTCGAGTGTCCCTTGGTCGGACGGGAAGAAGCGCCCGACGTTGAGGATGACCGGCTCCTTGGCCGCCGGCCGCGTGCATCGTCACCGGCGGGTAGAGCACCTCGCTGTCGTGCGCCCAGTAGCTGCTCGATCCACCGGCGGGTGAACTCGCGAGTTGGCCACGACCGAGCCCGTAGCTGTCGATCCAGTCGATCGACGCCCGGCGGGTCGACAGGATCGGGAGCCACCGGCCGAGCAGGGCGAGCGGCCCGGTGCCGAGGTGCAGGCCCACGAGCGGGCACCCCGAGTCGGCGGCGGTCGTCGCTGCCGACGACCTCGGCGGGCGACGAACGTGTCGGACAGATCCGCCACCTCGACCGGCTCGCCGCTCGGCCGGGCTCACGACCTCGACCCGGGCCGGGACACCGCGCGTCGGCGGCCAGCCGCGACGTCGGGGGCGCCAGCGTCACCTCGGTGGCGACCGGCCGTCGACCTCGACGGTCACGGTCACCGGCCCGAGCTCGGGCGGGCGCATGGTCGCCGAAGACGAACTCGACGGTGGCGGGCGCGTCCGGGTCGGGGTCGTGAAGCGGAGGCTCGCCCGGCCGTTGGTCCACGCCACGCCGCGGCTGCCGCCGGCTCGCGCCGCGTGGAAGCCGTCCCCCCACTCGACAGCGGATCGGCGCGATCGTCGTCGCAGCCGGACGCGGTCAGGCGCGCACACCCGGCGCTGGAGGCGCGACAGGTGGCCGCTCGGAGCGAGTCGGGAAGTGCACGACGTAGAGGCTGCGCCGTGACGGCGCCTCGTCGGCGCTCATGAACGACACGTTGACGAACAGGTCGTAGTCGGCGGCGGCCGTCGTGACCGTCGCCGGCGGTCGTCCTCGACCAGCGCGGACGCCGACCCGAGAGGTCGAGCCGCAGACGCTCCGCCAGCCAGTCGACGTCGACCGGATCGTGCGACAGCAGGTCGAGCGGCCGTCGGCCGACAGGATCTCGGCGATCGACGCCGCCGTACTTCTCGGCGCCGCCGCCTGTCGACCAGTACCGGTTGTAGACCGCCGTCCTCACCGTTCGACCGCCCACCCGGTGATCGCCTCGTCGTGGACCACGCTGCGCCGGCGCGGAGCGTGGCGGCGCTCGGCAGAGCATGTCGGGGAGGCAGCCGCAGGTACGACGCGAACGAGCGCAGCCGGCGCCTGCACGAGCGCCGTGGACGGGCCGGTGCCCGCGCGAGCACGGGCCGCACGACGTCGCGCCGGGCGTACGAGGCGGTGGAGCAGCAGAAGCGGCCGACGGCCCGGGCCGCGTAGCCGCCGGGCGCGTTCTTGGTGAGCATCAGCAAGCCGGTTGCGCTCGACGTAGTGGCGGAACAGCGGCGACCCCTCGACGCTCGTCGCGGCGTGCACGTGGCGCAGCACGGCGTCGGGCACGTACCGGTAGCGCCAGCCGCGGGCGCGGCCGCGCCAGGCCAGGTCGGTGTCCTCGTAGTACATGAAGAACCGCTCGTCGAAGAGGCCCGACGTCGTCGAGGTAGTCGGGTCGGAACAGCACGCCGGCGCCACACCACGCGAACACGTCCTGCGGGCTCGTCGTACTGGCCGACGTCGGGCTCGAGGAAGCCGCGGTCGCCGCCCCAGCCGCCCTCGACGAGCATCGAGCCGACGTTGTTGACGATGTCGTAGGCCGGTCCGGCGAGCGGCACGTCGACCCACGTCGGCGTCGGTCCGACACGTCGACGGCGCACCTGGTCGGCCCCGCCGTCGAGCGTCAGCCACGAGCGGGCGGTCCGCGGCCAGGCGCAGGCGTCGCGACGCCCGCCGTCGGCGCCGTCGACGGGCACGCGGACGAGCGCCTCGCCGGCGGTCCAGCGGAACTCGCGGCCGCCGGCGCCCTGCTCGGGCGCGAAGCAACCCGTCGCCGAACACGCGGCGTCGCGCCACCGGTCGCGCCCATCGACCGCGATGCCGCTCGATGCGAACGCCGAGGTCGCGGCCGTCACCGGGCACCGGCCAGGTCGGCGCGGTGATGCGGAGCGTCGACGAACCGCGGGGCCGAGCAGGATCTTCGGGCAGGCCGCGCCGAGGCGTGGTCATCGGACTCGAGCGCCGCGACGAGCGGGCGGAGGTAGCCGGGCTCGACGAAGGCGTCGTTGTTGACAGCCCGACGTAGTCGACGCCGTCGAGATCGCGGAGGCCGAGGTTGTTGGCCGGGAAGCCCGTGTTCTCGGGCGATGCGGATCACCCGGACCCGCGGGACGCTGGCGTCGACCACGGCGTCGCGGCCGTCGCGTCGAGCGTTGTCGACCACCACGAGCTCGAGCCGGTCCGGCGGGCCAGTCGAGGCGCTCGAGGTGCTCGACGCAGCGAACGACCAGGTCGCCGCCGTTGTAGTTGAGCACGACGAGGCGCACCCGGGGAGCAGCATCGGTACATCCTGGCCGACCGCGCCTCGGTGCGACGCGGCCAATCATCCGCAGGGGCGTCGTCGGGACGCGGATGGTCGCGGCCGCCGGTACGCCTCGTCGGACTGTGCGCCTGACGTCCGCCGCCCCGCGGTTCCGCGAGCTACCCGATGGAGCTGCTCTACAACCTGACGCTCCGCGAGCTGCAGCGGGAAGTACAAGCGATCGGCGCTCGGCTGGCTGTGGTCGGTCATCAACCCGCTCGCCATGCATCGCGATGTACTCGATCGTCTTCGGGGTGTTCTTCGACGTCGCCACGCCGATCGGCGATCCCAGCGGGCCTCGACGTCTACGCGCTCTTCCTGGTCGCCTGCGGCCTGCTCCCGTGGACGTTCCTCGCCAACGGCCTCAGCGGCGCGTCGGCTCGATCGTCGCCAACGAGGGCCTGGTCAAGAAGGTCTACTTCCCGCGGTGGGTGCTGCCGACCGCGTCGACCGTCGCGCTGGTTCGCCAGCTTCGGTGTCGAGCTCATCGTGTTCGGCGGTCGTGCTGCTGGTCGCTGGGCAACATGGTGCTCCCCTGGGTGCCCGTGCGTGCATCGTGCTGATGCGCGCTCCAGACCGGTGTTCGTGCTCGGGCTCGGCCTGATGCTGTCGGCCGTCAACGTGTACTTCCGCGACGTGCAGCACTTCCTGGCGATCTTCCTCAACATCTGGTTCTACGCCACGCCGATCCTCTACCCCCCCGATCTGCTCCCCGAGGAGTACGAGCGTGCTCGGCGTCACGATCCCCGTGCAGGACATCCTCGCAGCTGAACCCGATGGCGATCTTCGTCGACGCCTACCGCGACGTCCTCTACGACCTGCGGTGGCCGGCCGCGACGCAGTGGATGGCGATCCTCGGCGTCGGCTCGCCGGCGCCCTCGTGCTCGGCGGCCTCGTGTTCCGCCGCCTCGAGCCCCGACTCGCCGAGGAGCTCTGAGTGGGCGATCCCGCCATCACCGTCGACGACGTGCGCCAAGCGGTTCCGTCTGGTCCACGAACGCAACTGCACGCTCAAGGCCACCGTCTTCAACGGGTTCCGCCGGACCGTGTACGACGAGTTCTGGGCCCTCGCAGGACGTCGTCGCTCGAGGTGCCCGGAGGGCACGACGTACGGCCTCATCGGCCACAACGGCTCGGGCAAGAGCACCCTGCTCAAGTGCATGGCCCGCATCTACCGGCCCGACCGCGGGCGCATCACGATCGACGGGCCGCATGTCGGCCCTGCTCGAGCTGGGCGCCGGCTTCCACCCCGAGCTCTCCGGCCGCGAGAACGTCTACCTGAACGGCTCGCATCCTCGGGCTGTCGCAGGCGCGAGGTCGACGGCGCTTCGACGAGATCGTCGCGTTCGCCGGGCTCGAGCAGTTCATCGACACGCCGGTGAAGAACTACTCGTCGGGCATGTTCGTGCGCCTCGGGTTCTCCGTGGCCATCAACGTCGAGCCCGACGTGCTGCTCATCGACGAGATCCTCGCCGTCGGCGACGAGGCGTTCCAGCAGCGCTGCCTGGAGAAGTTCGCCGAGCTGCGCCGCGGCGGTCGCACGATCGTGCGTCGTCAGCCACGGCCTCGACATGGTGCGGAACATCTGCGACCAGGCCGCCTGGCTCGACCACGGCGCGCTGGCCAAGGCCGGCGAGGCGCACGACGTCGTCACCGCCTACCTCGAGTCGGTGCGCGACGACCGGCGGGCCCACGAGTCCGCGTCGGGCCTCGTGTCCGCGGAGGAGGCCGAGGGCGGCTGGCACATCGACGACCGTCGAGCTCGTCGACGGGTCGGGCCGGGTGGTCGACGTCGTCGACAGCGGCGCGGACCTGACGTTCCGGGTCGCGCTCGTGGCCGCTCGCGACGAGGAGGTGGCGCTGGCCGTCGGCCTCTACCGCACCGACGGCGTGCACGTCGCCGGCCCGGTCCACCACTTCCGCACCGGCGGGCCGGGGCGCCGCATCGTCGAGTACCGGGTGCGCCAGGTGCCCCTCACCTCGGGCACCTACGACGTCTCGACTCGCCTGCTCGACGACCACCTGACCCGCACCCACGCCGTGCGGCGACGTTCGGCCCGGCTGGACGTGAACTCCGACCGCGCCGCCGACATCGGGGGCGTCGTCGCGCTCAGGGGGACCTGGACGGTCTCGGGCGGCTGATGGCGCAGGAGACACCGGTCCGGTCGGGCACCGCACCGGCGGAGGGCGACACGGCCGCCGGTGCCGAGGACACCGGGAACGACGTCACGATCGGCGAGGTGGGCGGCCTCCTCGCCGTCACGGGCCTGGCGCTCGTCGGCACCGCGTCCGTGGGGCTCGCCGAGATCGGCTGGCACGACGGGTGGTTGGCGCTGGCCCTCGGACTGGTCGGCACCGCCGTCGCCGCCGCGGTGATGTGGTGGTCGGGGCCACGTCCCCGCATCCGGTTCGACCGAGCCGAGATCGTGCTCGTCGGCGCCACGGCGCTGGCCGCCGCCTTCTTCTTCCTGCCCGGTTTCCCGTACGCCTCGGCGGACAAGGACCCCGGTGTCTACGTGGCGCACGCCTTCGCGATCGCCCGCGAGGGCGACGTGTCCATCCCCGACGCGGTGCTCGCGGACGAGCTGCCCTCGGACCTGTCGCCGGGATCTCGCTTCCCGGGGATCTGGCTCGACGCGGACGATCCCGACCTCGTGACCCCGCAGTTCTTCCACCTGTACCCGGCCACACTGGCGACGGCCGACGACATCGTCGGGCGGGAGGGCGTGTTCCACCTCACGCCCTTCGTCGCGATCCTGTCGGTCTGCGTGCTCACGATCGCCGCCCGGCGGGCGGCGTCGACGGTGACGGCCGCCGTGTTCGCCGCGCTGCTCGTCACGTCGATGATGCAGGTGTGGCAGGCCCGCTACCCGTCGACGGAGGCATTCGCCCAGTGCTTCCTCGCCGGCACGTTGCTGGGCGGGGTGCTGGCCGTCGACCGTCGGTGGGCCGGAGGCGCCTTCACGTCCGGATTGTTGCTCGGCGTCGGCTTCCTCGGCGCGCCCCGACGGGTTCCTCTACATCCTGGCGGCGGCCGCGGTGGTCGGCGTGGCGGCCGCCGCAGGGCGCCTCGACCGGCGCGCCGTGCTGCTGGGCGTCGGCCTGGCGACGACGTTCCCCTGCACGCGGCCGTCAACGCCTACGCCCTGCGCACGCGCTACACCGCCGGCAACGACGTGCCGCGGCTGGCCCTCCTCGTCGCGGCGTGCGCGGCTCTGGTCGTCGGCGGGATCGTGGCCCGGCCCGTCGTCGCCGTCGTCGCCGAGCGCCTCCGCACACGGCGGCGGCGCCCACGCGAACGACACCCCGGCGGGGGCGGCCCGGTGGCGGCCGGTCGTCGGTGGGCTCGTGGCCGCCGGCGTCGGCGCCGTGCTGCTCGTGCTGTGGAACCGCGAGACCCTGTTCGGGACCCACTACGTGTTCTCGCACCACGTGGGTCGCACGATCCCGTCGCTGGACGAGGCCAACATCCACTGGCTGTCGTGGTTCGTCACGACACCGGGCCTGGTGCTCATGTGGCTGGGCCTGGTCGTCGCCTGCCTCACCCGGTGCCGTCCCGCGCTGTACCTGCTCCTGCTCCCCGGGGTCGCGCTCCTTCCCGTGTACCTGTGGGACGCCCGCATCTCGATGCGGATGATGTGGTGGGTGCGGCGGTTCGTCCCGGCGGTGCTACCTGCCGTCCTGCTGCTGATCGCCCTGGCCCTGTCGTGGGCGCTCCTGCGGCGGTCGTGGACGTCGCCGCGTCCTCGCCGCCGGCGCGGCCGTCGCCCTGGTCGTCGTCTACGCCTCCCAGTCGCTGCCGCTGCGTGGGCACCAGGAGATGGCGGGGTCGTGGGAGGCCGCCGCCGCCACTGCCGCCATCGCGGGCGACGAGCAGGGCGTGTTCCTCTACACGACCCCCGCCGACGTCGTGGACCCCCGGCGCAACTCGCCCGCGGTTGTGTGGCTCGTGTTCGACCAGATCGCCAGCCGTCTCCCGGCCGGAGCCGACATCGACGACGTCGAGGCCTACCAGCACGCGTTCCCCGACCAACCCGTCTTCGTGGTCACCGCCGGCGACCTGCCCGCCGAGCTCCCGCCCGACCGCTTCCGGCGGGCGGCGGAGGTGACCGAGCAGCTCACCACGTGGCGCGAGACCGTCGACCGCCGTCCCGAAGACGAGCAGGTGCTCCGGCGTCCCCTGGTGTTGTGGCAACTCGAGGAGTGACTTCCGGCCCGACGGATGGACCTGCGCCGCCGCTGGTGGTACCTATTGCAGGCACCCAGGACCAGGGCTTCTCCCCCTGGCGGCGCGCGCCCTCGGCCTGGGACGGGACAGGGAGCTCCTTGGTCACGGCACGAACTGCGCAGTCGATGTCTCGCCACCCCTCGGCACGATGCCGGTGACGGTCGCCGGCGAGGCCGCACACCGCCGCGCCGAGCCCACCCTGCCGACGGCCGACGCCGACGACGTGCGGTCGCACGCGCCGCGGGCGCGGCGTCGAGCTGTGGGACCTCGTCGGCCTCGCCTGGCTCGGGGCCCTGATGTTCGGCGTCCGGGAGCTCGCCGTGGCGATGCTGGACACCGGCCTCGGACGCGCCGACGGCCTCCGGGTGGCGGCCATCGTGTGGACCGCCGTGACGGCTCTCGCCACGATCGCGCTGATCGCCTTTCGCCGTGCCCGCCTGCGGGACCTCCCCGGTCGCCTCACGCAGGTCTGGCGCGACCCGCCCGGCGCCTGGGTGGCGGCGGTCGAGGGCGCGCTGCTGTCGATCCCGGTCTTCGCCCTCTACACCCCGGTGCTGCTCCACGACGCGGACTCCGCGCGGATCGTCGCGGGGGTCACCCACGTCAACGAGCACGGCATCGGGTTCCTGCGCGACACGCAGTCGAACCTCCTCCCCCACGTCGTCTTCGGTCCCGTCGTCGAGGTGTGGGGCCTGGGCGGCGTGAAGTTCGTGGCGATGCTGTCGATGCTCGCGCTCGGCGCCGTGGTCGCCTACGTGACCTACCGCGTCACCCTCTCGCTCGTCGGGGCGGGAGCGGCCGCGATCGCGGCCCTGGCGATCCCGTCCCTCCTCGAACGGGGCGGCTACGTCCCGATGTACCCCGCGATGCTCGCCCTCGGCTACCTCGGGGGTTGGTTCGCCTACCGAGCCGTCACCGAGCGCGACCGGCGGTGGGGGCCGGCGGTGGCCGCGGGCGTCTGCATCGCGCTCGCGCCCGAGGCCCAGCCGGTCGGCATCCTGTTCGTGTTCGCACCGCTGCTCGTGACGGTCTTCGCACCGACGTGGCGGGCCGCGGTCGGCGGCGTGCTGCGCACGTACCTGGTCGTGGCCGTCGTGTCGGTTCCCCGGCTGCTGCTCAACCTCTCCGAGGGTGGGAGGTCCTACCTGGTCAGCTACCGGACCGACTTCTGGAGCACCGAGGGCTACCTCCCGATCATCCAGCGGGACCTCTGGCACTACGCAGGCATCGACGAGACCCTGGGCCACTACCTCGAGCGGCTGCCCATCCGCTTCGCCGACGGGTTCGGCGGGCAGGGCAGCATCGTGATCTGGCTGGCGATCGCCGGTTGGCTGCTGGCGTGCCGCGGACGCGGACGGTTGTTCGTGGGCCTCGTCGCCGGCGGGTTCCTGCTGGCGATCACGGTCAAACAGGTGCCGCCGTTCTCGCGGTACTACTCGCCGATGTGGCCGGGGTTCGCCATCCTCGTCGGGGTCGGGGTCGGGCGCCTCGTCCGGCTGCGCCCGGCCGTCGCCCGGATCGCCGGGGTCGGGCTCGTGGGTGCCCTCGTGGTCGCCGCGGCGGTCTCGTTCCGCGGGGTCGCCGACGACGAGGACGGGTTCCGCGCCCAGTCCGAGGACGGGCCCTACAGGGACCTGGCGGCCGAGATCGACGACGGGAAGGGCGTGATCGGCGCCCGGTCGCACGCACTCGTCAACGTCACCGCCGACATCCCGACGTGGGGCGGTCAGTTCCTGTCCGAGGACGAGTACGTGACCTACCTCACCTGGCCGTCCGACGAAGAGGTCGTCGAGGTGCTCGACCGCCACGACATCGGATGGGTCCTGATCCACCGGCTGCCGCTGCTCGAGATCACCTACCACGACACGTGGATGGTCCCCACCCACGGCCTGCCGGCGCGCCAGCCGACGATGCTGGCGGAGAGCCCGCTGTTCTGCCGCGTCGCCGGGGACGACGGCTTCGTGCTGTACCGCCTCGGGCCCTGCCAGCCCGGCGACGAGGGGGATGCACCGGCGACGCCGGCGTCCCGCCGTCCGATGCCGGGATCCCACCGGTCGACGAGGCCGACGAGATCGTCGACGAACGGCTCGACGAGGGCTGAGGCGGCACGCGCTCAGCCGGGGACGGCCGCGCGCACCAGGTCGTCGAGCTCGGTCGATCGCTTCCGCAGCCCGTCGGCCCGATCGGCCAGCCGGTCCCAGTACGGCCGGGGTCGGCGACGAGGGCGGCGACCGCGTCGGCCAGCGCATCGCGGCGCACCGAGCGGACGTCGAAGCACCACTCGCCGAGGCCCATGTCCGCGAACGCGGCCGGGCCCTTCCGGTCGTAGGCCAGGTGGATCGCCGGCACGCCGTGTCGCGGCCGCCATCAGCGCGCCGTGCAGCCGCACCGACACCACGACCGACAGCTCGCGGGTCGCGAGCAGGTCCACGAGGTGCCCGCGCGCTGCCGTCAGCCCGAGGCGCTCGTAGTGCACGGCATCGCTCTTCGTGCGGTCACCCGTGGTCTGCACCGCCCACACGGCGCCGTCCCGCAGGCCGTCGCCACCGCCTGCACCTGTCCCTCGTAGCCGTCGGCGTGGCCGACGCGCCGGGCCACGAACCCGACCCGGCCGCCCCGGTCGAGCGACTCGATGCGGTCGGCGTTCTCGGCGACCTCGAGTACGGCCAGGTCGGGCAAGTATCGCACGTTGGGCAGGTCAGCGAGGTCGGTCGGCGCTCCAACGGTCGCGCACGCACACCGCGTCGACGCGACGAGGCCGCGACGCACCGCGAGCGCCGACCGGGCCCTTCAGCGGGCCGATGCTCTGCGGCAGGTACAACGACGGCACCCCCGACCGCCCGGCCGCCATGAGCTGGGGCAGGTGGTTGAGCACCGTGCCGATCGAGGACGTGGCGTCGACGGCGCGGAAGTAGCCGCCGCCGACCGCGACGACCGACTCGCACGCCGCAAGGTCACGGCCGAGGGCGCCGATCGGGCGTGCGCACGCCGCCGAGAGCCCGAGCCGTGCCGCTCGGCCTACGGCCGGGACGAGCGCCCACGCCAGACCCGCGGCCCGGCACCCCCAGTGCGGCACGGTGCGGCATCTCGGGGAACGAGTCGGGGTCGAGCGCCACCAGCACCACGTCGGACGTGGTGACACCGCACCGTGCGAGCCGAGTCGAGCGTCAGGTCGACGAGCAGCCCGTCACCGGAGTTGGTGCGGCTGTACGCGTGGAGGACACCGATCATCGCGCGCGAGCGGCCTCGGCGGCTCGTCGAGCACCTCGCGTACGCGGCGCCGATGGTCGCGATGTCGAGTGATCGAGCGGCTGTCGGTCGCGGCCGCCCTTCCGAGCGCGTCGAGGTCGACCGATCCGCTCAGCACCTTGGTAAGCGTCGCGGCCAGCGCATCGACGATCGTCGGGCGGCACGAGGATCCCGGTCGATGCCGTCGTCGACGCACTCGCCGAGACCACCGAGATCGGACGCCACGACGGGCACGCCGGCGGCCATCGCCTCGCACAGCACGACTGGCGTCCCCTCCATGTCGCCCGTCGGCACCGACCTTCGAGGGGATGACAACGGCCTGCGCCCGCGCCAGGGCGGCGAGCACCTCGCGCCTCGGGCAGCTTGCCGAAGAATCGCACGCGGTCGGCGACGCCCAACCGACTCGCCTGCGCAACGAGCGCGGCGCGGTCGGGCCCGTCGCCGATCACCTCGAGGCGGCTGCCGACGGGACCTGCGCCATGGCCTCGATCAGCACGTCGATGCCCTTCTTGTCCGCCAATCGGCCGATCGTAGACGAGCAGGCCCGGTTGCGGGATGCCGGTCGCCGACGGCAGCGCGGATCGACGCCGTGTCGACACCCATCCGCAGGACCGGCGCGCCCTCCAGCCCGAGCGTGCGAGCGATATCTCGCTCACCGGCAGCACGGCCGCCGCCCGACGCAGGACGAGCGCTTGAGCCGGCGCGCCAGCCGGCCCGGAACGTGTAGGCGTCGGCGCCGTGCACGGTCACGACGTACGGGGCACCCGGGTCGAGCGCGTGCACGGCCAGGGCGATCAACCCCGCCGGCACGATCCAGTGGGAGTTCACCGCGACCGTCGCGTTGCCGGCCACCTCGCGCCACGTGACGATCACGAACGGGCACCAACGAGAAACGGCGCCTCGATGACCCGCCACCTGGCATGAGCGCGAACGTCGGCATGATGGCGTCGGCGGCCAAGCCCTCCCAGCGGCGCGGGAAGTACGCACCCGGCGGATGCGCACCCTGTCGACGACCTCGCTCACGGGCCGCGCCCGGCATCCGGGGGGCGACCACGGTGACGTCGAAGTCGCGGATCGACCGCGCCAGGGTGAGCACGAACTCGGGAGTTCCGTCACCTGCGCGCGCCGGGAACGTGGTCGTAACCATCACGACCGACGGGCGCGTCGCCGCCCCGCCGGGCTGGGGGTCGAGCCGACTGAACGGGCCTAGGCTCCATCAGGTTGTACACACACGAGTCGAGGACCACGTTGGGAGGCGACGAGGACGGGACGACGCTATCCGGGCCGCGGGCCTCGGCCCGAACAGGGTGCCGTGCAGGCCTTGGTAGCCCGGGCGACGCGCTTCGCCCGTTCGGCCCAGCAGATCTCCAGCAAACCGTCGGTGCGACCGTGGCTGCTTGGGAGTCACCGCAGTGATCTTCGTCGCCCTCGTGGTCGTCTCGTTCCGTGCTCTGCCGGAGGATAGGTCACTACGACCCGGGCTCCTGGCGGTCCTGGTTCTGGTCGCCACGCCGTCCACGCTGCTGCTCAACGCGATCCAGTACCGCACGATGGCCGCCGCGCTCGACCACCAGATCGGCCTGCGCAGCGCCATGCGGGTCAGCATCGTCGCCACATTCGTCAACTACCTGCCGATCCCGGCGCCGGGCGGCATCGCGGTGCGCACCGCGGCGCTGGCGCGTCGCGGCAGCACCATCCGCTCGGCCGTTTCCATCAATGCCATCACCGGCCTCCTGTGGGCGGGCGTCGCCGCCACCGTGGCCGGCCTGGCGCTGCTCGCCAACCCCGACCTGGCCGGGCGCGGTGCGATCATGGCCGCTGGCGGAACGGTGGCAGTTGGCGTTTCGGCGGGGCTGGTGCGCCGCCTCGGCCCCCACTGGCGCCGGGTCTTCGGCGAGATGCTGGTCACGCAGGTCGCGACTGGTACTCACGTCGGGCCTGCGGGTGTGGATCTCGCTCGCGGTCATCGGTCAACCCGCGTCGCTGGGCGCGGCTCTGGCGATCTCCTGCTCGACCGTCATCGCAGCCCTGGTCGGCATCGCACCCGCCGGACTGGGGCTTCGCGAGGCGATCGCCGGCGGTCTGGCCGCGGCCGTCGACGTCCCGGTGGCGGCCGCGGTGGCCGCCAGCGCGGTCGACCGGGTCGCCTCACAGGTGGGGCTGCTGCTGTGCGCCCCGTTCATCGGCGTGCACTGGCGTGATCTCACCGGCCGGCGCCAGACCAGCGACGAGAAGGAAGCCCGGACCAACGCCGGTGCGCAGGCGCACAACCCCGAGATCGACGACCTCGCCGAGGTGCCCGAGGTGCCCTGAGCGCTCCCGAGCGGCGCAGGGGTGGTGCTACGGTCGCTCGCCCCGCGTGCACCACTGAGCTGCGATGCGAAGGAGACGGCGTCCATGGTCACCGAGGGCGGCT
Source organism: uncultured Acidimicrobiales bacterium (assembly GCA_963778415.1). GTDB lineage: Bacteria > Actinomycetota > Acidimicrobiia > Acidimicrobiales > VFJN01 > ZC4RG19. Next base: position 90,780 of record CAVZUI010000005.1, on the reverse strand, counting down.
GGAAGCCCGAAGCTGAGCCTCGATCGCGAATCGCGGCGCGGCAAGGCGGCCAAGATCGCAGCGCTCCTCGAGCAACGGCGCCCGCTCGCAGGGACTCGACCTGCTCGAGATCGGCACCGGCGGCGGCATCATCGCTTCGCTGCTGGCCGAGGAGGTCGGCCCGTCCGGCCGAGTGTTCTCGGTCGACGTCGACGACCTGCGCACGCGTCACCGACGGCTACGAGTTCCGCTTGGTCGAGGGTGTCGAGCTGCCCTTCGACGAGGACGCCTTCGACATCGTGGTGTCGAACCACACGATCGAGCACGTCGGCGGGCCCGACGCCCAGCTCGTGCACCTGCAGGAGATCGCTCGGGTCCTCCGGCCCGCGGGTGTCGGCTACCTGGCCTCGCCCAGCCGGTGGGCGCTCGTCGAGCCCCACTTCAAGGTGCCGATGCTCAGCTGGCTGCCCGTCTCGGCCCGCGACCGGGCGTTGCGGCTGTCGCGTCGCGGGCGGGTCTACGACATCAGCCCGCGCTCCCGGCCAGAGCTGCTCGACGCTGATCGACGAGGCGCCGGCCTGCGAGGCCGACGACGTGACGATCGACGCATTGCGGGTCGCGTCCGATCTCGAACCCGGCATCGTCGGGCGGGTCGCCGGCCGGGTGCCCGACGGTGTGCTCGGAGCGTCGCGGGGCGCGATCCCCACGATGGTCTTCCTCCTCGAGGGGTGACGCCCGGTCCGAGATGCCCGGCGGCGCGCGGATCGATAGCCTGCCGCCACTCAAGTCTGGGAGGACGGATGTTCACATCACGAACGCTCGCGGGCCGAGCCCGCTGGGGCCTCGCCGCGCGCTCGCGGGTACCGCACTGGCGCTGGGTGCCGCCTGGCCGGCGGCCGCACGGCCCCTGCAGGAGGGTGGCGGCGAACCCTCGGGACCGACTGCCCAGGCATTCGGGGACCGCACCGCGGTGCCGAGTGCCGACGCGGCCGACACCGCCGAGGCCGGCGCCTCGGCGATGGCCGCGGCCGCCACCAACCTGACCTACACGACGGTCGAACCGTGCCGCGCGTCGACTCGCGTCAGGCCGGGATCCCGCTCGGGTTCGGCGGCGGGTACTCGCTCAGCCCGAGCCTTGCCTGCGGCTTGCCGACCGACGGCTCCGTTCGCGGCGATCATGGCCAACGTGATCTCGGTCAACACGGTCGGCACGGGCTACGTCCGCTCGTCGGCCTACGACCCGACCATGACGGCGCCGGGAGCGACCGTCCTGAACTTCAACAACAAGCTGGTGTCGTCGAACGCGGTGCCGCTCTCCACCTGTGTGGGGTGCGCCTTCGAGATCGACGTCTGGGTCCCCTCGCCCGCCACGACCCACATCGTCGTCGACGTCGTCGGGTACTTCAGCTACGCCGCGCCGCCCGGGGCGCGCGCCGCGGCCCCCGGGCGGTCCCTGGCGTGCGAGGCCCGCCCGACTGCTCAGGAGCGGCGGGCGATCGCCAGCGAGGTGAAGGGCAGCCGGCGGGGCCCCCGCGACCGCACGTCGACCGTGGCGAAGTCGCGGAGCATGTGACGCACGCCGTGGACGGTGAACCGCCAGTAGTCGTGCGGCTCGTCGTGGTACGGGAAGCACATCGGGGCCACGATCACGGCGCGGGCCCCCGGGGCGGAGCGCCCGGTGGATGCGCCGGGCCACGGCCATGAAGTCGGGGACGTGCTCGAGCACGCTGACGCAGAGGATGACGTCCCACTCCTCGTCGAACTCCATGGTCGTGACGTCCACCACCAGGTGCCCGTAGGCCGGGTCGACGTCGGACTGGACGAACTCGTTGCTCGCGTCGAAGAGCCGCCGGAACGAGTAGGCGTCCTCCCCCATGTCCTGCCGCCCGCTGCCGATCTCGAGGATGCGGGCCGACCGCAGGTCGGCGGCCAGATCGGCGACCTGGCTCTCGACCCAGGTGCGACTGCCGAAGACGACACGTCCGGCGCGACGTTCGACCGTCGCCCTCAGGTTCCCGAGCATTCCGACATGGTCGCACGCACGGGGCGCGGGCCGGAACCAGCAGCACGACCGGAGGCGCCCGGTCGTTTCCGCCCACAGGGGCGTGCCGTGAGCACGTGATGCGAGCCGCCCGGCGATCCTGAGCAGCTATCTTCCGCGGGTCACATCCACCGCCACGCGAGGTGCCCGGCGCGCCGATCCGGCCCCGTCGCCGACCAGCTGTGAGGCGGCGTCGGGCGACGCTGCGCACCCGCTCGTCAACAAAGGCCGATGACCTCGACCTCAGCACCCTCCGTCAGCTCGACCCCGTCCGTGGACACCGAGGCATCGGGAACCCCGGCCACCGGGACGCCCGACGACGGGCTGCCCGAGCTCACCCTCGGCGAGTTCCTCACCGTGGCCGGCGTCGTCTTCGTCGGCGCGGTCGCCACGTGGTCTCTCGCCCTCGCCCAGCTCGGCCGGCACGACGGCCTCGCGTCGGTGGGCCTCGGGATCGCGACCGTCGCCGTCCTCGGCGGCGTCCTGCTCGCCGTCGACCGCCGGCCACGCGTGCGGTTCGACCGGGCCCGGCCTCGCCCTCCTGGTGGGCGTGGTCGCGGCCAGGGCCGCGTGGTTCTTTCCTGCCCGGGTTCCACTACTCGTGGAACGACAAGGATCCCGGCGTCTACGTGCTGCACGGCGTCGCCATCGCCCGCGACGGCGACGTGTACATCGACGACGACGTGCTCCAGCACGGCATCACCCCGACGATCGACCCCGCCGGGCGCTTCCCCGGCCTGTGGTACGACGGCGGCCACCCCGGCGAGGTGACCGGGCAGTTCTACCACCAGTACTCGGCCCTGCTCGCGACCGCCCACGACCTCGGCGGGGCGCGGGCCCTGTTCAACGTGAACCCCATGCTCGCGATCGGCGCGGTGTGGTGCGTCGTCCTGGCCGCCCGCCGGGCGGCGGGCACGCTCGTCGCCGTGCTCGCCGGGGCGCTCATGGTCACGTCGATGATGCAGGTGTGGCAGGCGAAGTACCCCTCGAGCGAGGTTCCCGCCCAGTTCTTCCTGGCGGGCACGGTGCTCGCCGGGGTCCTCGCCGTGCAACGACGGTGGACCGGGGGGCGCTCTGGCCGCGGGCCTGCTCATCGGCGTCGGGTTCCTGGCCCGGCCCGACGGGTTCCTGTACGCGTTCATCGGCGCAGGGGTCGTCGGCCTCGCGATCGCCGCCGACCGCGCCGACCGCCGCGTGGTCGCGTTCCTCGTCGGGCTGGCCCTCACGCTCCCCTACGCGTTGTGGAACGCGGCCGAGGCGCGCCCCGACTACTCCGCGTCCACCGACGTCCCGGCGACCCGGGTCATCGTCGGCGTGGTCGCGCTGGCCCTCCTCGGCGGGTTGGTGGCGCGGACCGTCCTCCGGGCCGCGCGGAAGCGGTGGCCGGACTCGACGTGGGTCGACCCGTCCGCGCTCGTCGCGCGATGGAGCCGGCCGGTCGGCATCATCGCCGCGGTCGTGTGGGCGTTGGCGCTGGTGCTGCTCTACTTCAGCCCCGACATCTGGGGCGAGCAGACCCACGTCTACATCCTCACGGGCGAGGTCCAACGGTCGTACAACGAGCTCAGCGGGCGCTGGCTCAGCTGGTTCATGACCCAGCGCGGCCTCGTGATCATGATGATCGGGTTCGGCGTCGTCATGATCCGCCGCTGGCGGGCCAGCCTGCTGCTCCTGGTCGTGCCCGGGGCCCTGCTGCTCCCGCTGTACCTCTACAACGCCCGCGTGTCGATGCGCCTCATGTGGTGGGTCCGGCGGTTCATCCCGGCCGTGGAGCCCGTGATGATGGTTCTGATCGCCATCGCCCTGGCCTGGGCGCTGACCCGTCGGTCGAAGGTCGTCAAGGTCGTCGGCGCGGTCGCCGCGCTGTCGCTCGTCGTCGAGTACGCCCAGATGTCGTTGCCGCTCCGCGACCACGACGAGATGGGTGGCTCGTGGGACATCTCGGCGGGCATCGCCGGGGCGTCCGGCGACGAGCAGGGTGTCTTCCTGTTCCCCGGCGGCAAGAACATCTACTCGGCCAACCGCAACGCGCCCGGCGCCGTGTGGTTCCTGTTCGACCAGGTCGCCGCGCGCCTCCCCGCCGACTACGACATCGCCACGTTCGACGAGTACGCCGACGCGTTCCCCGACCAGCCGGTGTTCCTCGTCACCGACGAGGCCGAGCTCCCGAGCCAGCTGCCCGCCGACCGCTTCGAGCACGCCGGCACGGTCGAGGGCGACGTGACGATCTGGGAGGAGCGGCTCGACACGCGGCCGTCCGAGGAGATCGTCGACTCGCAGGAGGTCACGGTGTGGGAGCTGGTGCGCTGATGGCGCGCATCACGTTCATCGGCCCCGTGCCGCCGATCCGCAGCGGCGATCGCGCAGCACGGCGGGCACCTCACCGAGACCCTGGCACGCGACCACGACGTGACCGTCCTGTCCTGGCAGCACCAGTACCCGCGGCTGCTGTTCCGGCGCAGCCAGGTCGACCCGACCGTCGAGCGGCACCCGAACGCCCGGTTCATGCTGCGCTGGTGGGACCCCGTGTCGTGGTGGCGAGCCGGCCGCACGGGGCAGGAGAGCGACCTCGTCGTGCTCGTGTGGACGACGCCCTTCCACACGCTGACCTACCTCGTCGTGCTGGCCCTCACACGCCGGACCCGCCGGGTCGCGATCGTGCACAACGCGCTCCCCCACGAGCCGCTGCCGTTCCAGCGGACGTTGACCCGTGTCGTCCTCGGGCAGTGCGACGGCCTGATCGCCCACGCCACCACCGTCGCCGACGAGCTCGACGAGCTCCTCGGAGGCAAGGTCGACACGGTCACGGTCGCCCACCCGTCGAACATCGGCGTCGAGCGCAAGCCGCTCCCCCCGCTCGACGACGGCCTGCGGCTGCTGTTCCTCGGGTTCATCCGGCCGTACAAGGGCCTCGACGTGGCCCTCGACGCCCTGGCCGAGCTCGGCCAGCGTGGCGTCCGCCCGAAGCTCACGGTGGTCGGCGAGCCGTGGGACCCCGCCGAGCCCTGGGCCGAGCGCGTGGCCGACGGGGGCTGTCGGAACAGGTCGACCTCCGCCTCGGGTACGCGTCCGACGACGAGGTCGAGCGCCTGCTCGCCACGCACCACGCGGTGCTGCTCCCCTACCGCAGCGCGACCCAGTCGGGCATCGTGCCGATCGCGCTGGCCGTGGGCCGGCCGGTCGTGGCAACCGCCGTCGGCGGCATCGCGGAGGTGGTCGAGGACGGCGTCAACGGCACTCTGGCCACGCCGGGCGACGCCGGCTCGCTGGCCGACGCCATCGAACGGTGCGCGGCGCAGCTCACCGAGCCTCGCGGCCGCGGCCACGACCGTGGCCGAGTCCTGGGACGACGTGGCCGCCGCGGTCGTCAAGGCCGCGCGGATCGACCCGAGCTGAGCGGGGCGGCTCAGCCGCCGGCGCCCACGAGCTGGTCGGCGAGGCGAGGCGCCACGGCGAACATGTCGGTGCCCTCGTCGGGTGCCGAGCGGTGCAGCCGCCCCTGCTCGTCGGGCCGCGCCAGCACGTAGTCGGCAGCCTGGAGCGCGGCCGCCACGTCGCCACGCTCCCTCCCGTAGCGCTCGCGCGCCATGCGGTTCCACTCGAGCTGCAGGACGCCGATCCGCTGAGCGGCGAGCGCCTGCGACGCGCCGAGGACGACGTCGAGCTCGAACCCCTCGACGTCGATCTTGACGCCCGCGGCGGTGCGCTCGCCGAGGAGGTCGTCGAGGGTCGTCACGTCGACCTCGGTGACGCCCGACGACGCCGGCTGCTCGGCGTCGGCCACGAGGTAGTTCATCGACCCGAGCTCGGACGTGAGCACGCTCTTGCCCGGTTCCCGGCCGATCGCGGACGTCACGATCTCGGTCGTGACGCCGTTGAGACCGAGGTTGGTCTCGAGGAGACGGCGGGCGTCGGCCGCAGGCTCCACCGAGATCACGTCGCATCCGTGCGAGGCGATCAGCAGGCTGTAGATCCCGATGTTCGCCCCCACGTCGACGAAGAGGTCGCCGGGCCGGAGCGTCTCCAGCCAGAACGACATCTCGCGGTAGTCGGGCAGTCGGGCGTAGACGGCGTGCTGGGACCCGAGGCCCCTCCGCACGAGGATCTGGCCCCCGGCGTACGTCGTGGTCCAGTAGCCGCCGGTCAGCCGGGTCCAGGCGGGGAACATGACCGCCTCGGCCGTCCGGCGGAGGCGCTCACCCTTGTTTCCGGGGTTCGCGAAGATCTGCCGGAGCACGTATTCGATCTGCCGGGGCAGCGACTGCGTCTCCGGCTTGGCTGTCGTCACGGACTTCCACCTCTGTCGGACATCCCGCCGATCGTGGCACGACGCGCGCACCGGGGGAAACCATCGGTCTGACCGGCGCACCGCGACGGCTTGCGCGCACGGTCCCGGCTGCTCGTAGGCTCGCCCGGTGATCGCGGACCACGCCTGCCCCGTGCGCCCTGACGGTAGCGGCACCCCGACCCGGTGAGACTCGCAGACCACCGGCGCACCATCCGCCTCGTCATCTTCGTCCTCGGGATCGTCGGCGTGGCGATCGTGTTCCGACGGGCGCTCGACGACTCACGTGGGCAGGTCCTGCCCGATCTGCCGGCGATGGCCATCGCGGGGTTGCTGACGATCTCGGGCATCGTCATGGCCGCACGCGCCTGGACCGGGCTGTTCCCGCCCGGGCACGACCGGCGGGCGCTGGCCGGGTCGCTCTACGCGTCGCAGCTCACCAAGTACCTGCCCGCCGGAGGCGTCGTGCAGGCCGCCGGGCAGGTCAGCATGAGCGTCACCGCCGGCGCCACGTCCGGCGCGGCCGCCGTCGCCGCGGCCGTGTGGGCCTTCACCTCGGTGGTGGGCGGCTGCGTCCTCTCGGCGGGCCTGGTGTTCGCCACGTCTCTCCCGACCTGGGCGCGGGCGCTCTCGCTGCTCGGGCTGCTGGCGCCCGTGCTCCTCCACCGGCGGGTGTTGAGCGCGGCGATGCACCTCGCCCACCGCGTGGTCCGGCGGGTGCCCGACCCCGACAACCTCCCGACGCAGCGACGGGTGCTGGTCGCGCTCGGGTGGTCGCTCGGCAACGCCGTCGCGGGCTCGGTCGCGTACGCCGTCCTCCTGTACGCCCTCGACGACGACATCAGCTTCGCGACCACCGTGTGCGCCTTCGCCCTGAGCTGGGTCGTCGGCTTCCTGGTCTTCCCGCTGCCGAGCGGCATCGGTGTCCGCGAGGCCGTGCTGGTGGCGATCGTCCCGAACGCCGGGCCGGCCGCCCTCCTCGGGGCGTCGCTCGCCCAGAGGCTCCTCGTGCTGGCCTCCGAGGTGACCCTCACGGTCACCAACCAGGTCGTCGCCAGGCGTCGCCGGCGCGCGGCGGGCCTCACCGCGGCACCGGCACCCGACGAGGGGACCGGTGATTCCGACGGCGACGAGCGCGACGCGGGGGCCGACGGCCTGAGCGCGCACCCGGCCGACGCCGGCTGAGGCCGGCCCGGACGACGTCCCGACGACGGCGACCCGCGGCGGACGGGTCGCGTGCCCGATCCGTCCCCGACGGTGAGGAGCGGCTCCTACACTCTGGCGATGCGCGACCTGCCCGCGACCGACGCGGCCCCGCCCGCGCCAGCCGGTCCATGAGCGTCGAGGTCGCCGTCCCGCTGTCCTCCATCGGCCCGCGGCGCGCCGCCGACCTGCTGTGCACCGGGCTCGTGGCCGACGGCGTCGACGCGGTGCTGGTCGAGCGCCCTGCGGGACCACGAGCGAACGTCCACCTGTCGAACTCGAGCCGCGGGTTGCTCGTCCCGCTCGCCCGCCGGCGTGGGTGCCTCGTGACCCTGCACGACGTCGTCCCCGCGCGACCGCCGGGTGCGCCCGTTCCTCCAACCGGTGATGCGCCGGGTCCTCGACCGCCACCGGGTGGTGGTCCACAGCCGGCACGCGGCCGACCTGCTGCGCGCGCAGGGCTACGACCGCCCTGTCGGCGTCGTCCCCCTCGCCCTCCCGGTCGTGGCGCCGTCGCCCCAGGCCCGGGGCGCCGCGCACGACGAGCTCCGCGCGCGGCGCCGCCGGTCCCCTGTTGGTGCTGGCAGGGGTGCTCAAGGCCGCGAAGGGCGTGGCCGAGGTCGTCGCCGCCGCGCGCGACGTCCCCGACGCCCGTGTCCTGCTGGTCGGGCGAATCGCCGACTCGTCCACCGCCGAGGCGCTCGCGGCCCGACCCGCCAACGTGACGGTGATCGAGCGGGCCGACGACGCCGAGTTCAGCCGCATCCTGGCCGCCGCCGACGCCGTGCTCCTGCCGCGGTCCGACTCGGTCGGAGAGACCAGCGGGCCCCTCGTGATGGCGCACGCTCTGGGCACGCCGGTCGCCATGCTCGACACGGGCTCGGCTCCCGAGTACGCCGGGCCCGACGACCTGGTCGCCCCCGCGTCGACCACCGTGGCTGCGCTCGTGGCCGAGGCGGCGGGCCGTGCGTGGCCGCGGGGCGTCGCCGCACCCGACGAGGCCGTCGCCCGCGTCGTCCGTGCCTACCGCCGCGAGCTCACCGCCCTCGGCTGGGTCGACGACGGCACCACCTCCCCCTCCCGTGATCGATCGATCGACGAGACCCGACGCCGACGGTGACCGCGCTCCCCGACCAGACCTCCGGGTCCCTGCCGTTGCGCCTCAAGCGCGCCACGTTCGACGTCCTCCCCCGCCGCACCCGGCTCCCGGTGCGCGTGCTGTGGTTGCGGGCCGGCGGGCATCTCGAGCCCGAGATCCACGACATGGCCCGCCTCGTGCCGCCCGGCGGCACCGCGGTCGACATCGGCGCCAACCACGGGATCTACAGCTACTTCATGGTGCGCCAGTTCGACACCGTGGTCGCCTTCGAGCCCCAGCCGGCGTGCGTCGAGACGCTCACCAGCTGGGCGGGGTCGCGGGTCGACGTCCGATCGGTGGCTTTGTCCGACCGGGCGGGCGAGAGCACGCTGTCGGTCCCCGTGCTCCACGGTGTCGCGATGACCGGGTACGCCCGGCTCGCACCGGGTCGGGCCGCCGACGACTGCGACGTCCTGCAGGTGCCGATCGAGCGGCTCGACGACCAGGGGCTCACCGACGTGCGCTTCATGAAGGTCGACGTCGAGGGCCACGAGCTCGAGGTCCTGCAGGGCGGCGAGCAGCTCCTGCGCCGCGACGTCCCCGTGCTGCTGGTCGAGATCGAGCAGCGCCACCTCGGCGAGGGGCGCACGGTCGGCGACGTGATCGCCTGGCTGCGCGGCCTTGGCTACGGTGCCTCCTTCCGCCTCGGTGACTCGGGGTGGACCGACGGCGCCGCGTTCGATCCTGTCGGGCACCAGCAGCTCGAGGCGATCGGCACCCACGACTACGTCAGCATGTTCCTGTTCACGCCCGAAGGGCGTTCCCCGTCTCCGGCCCCGTGACCCGGGGCGCCGGCCCCTGCCCGCCGAGAGACGGTCCAAGAGGAGATCGACCCGTGACCACCCGCATCAACATCGGCACACCCACGCAGTACGACTTCGCACTTCCGCGGGTGCGCCACGAGCTGAGCCGGCCGTTCCTGCCGGAAGGCGGCGGCCGCCTGCTCGACTTCGGGTGCGGCAACGGGGCGAACACGGTGCTGTACGCCGACGAGTTCGCCTCGATCGACGGCGTGGACGTCGAGCAGGAGCGGGTCGACGAGGCCACGGCGGCCGCGGCCGACCTGGGCATCGACAACGTCACCTACCGCACCTACGACGGCGACCTGCTGCCGTTCGACGACGAGACCTTCGATCACCTGACGTCGTACGAGGTGCTCGAGCACACGAACGACGACGCGGCGTCGCTCGCCGAGATCCGCCGCGTCCTGCGGCCCGGGGCGGCGATCACGATCTCGGTGCCGAACAAGTGGTACCTGATGGAGACCCACGGCTTCGACCTGCCCCCCTCATGGATGAAGTGGAACCGGGTGCCGTTCCTGTCGTGGCTCCCCACGTCGGTGCACGAGCGCTACGCCCAGGCCCGCATCTACTCGAAGCGCCGCATCCTCGACCTTCTCGACGCGTCGGGGTTCGACGTGCTGGCACACGACTACGTCATGCCGCCGTTCGACAAGGTGCAGCGGCCCGCGGTCAAGCGCTCCCTCGATCGCACGTTCACCGCCATCGAGCGCTCCCCGTTGCGGGTCGTCGGCGTCGCCCACTTCATCGCGGCGCGGAAGCGGGCCTGAGCCAGCGGCCGGGGCGCAGGCCGAGCAGCGGCAGAGCGCTCAGGGCACGTCGAGGTTGGCCGCCGCGCTGCGGCCGAACGCCCGCCCCGCGTACCACCACACCCAGTCCTGGCCCGGTGACGTGTACCAGTAGACGTCGCCACCCCCGTCGGCGTCGAAATCGCCCGACACGGGCCGGAACGACCCTCCTGCCGCCGGGGTGGCCGACGACGTGAAGCGCCGGGCGTTCGCCCGCCACAGGTAGTCGCCCGCGCTGCCGGGCGAGTACCACAGGATGTCGTCGTCGCCGTCGCGGTCGAAGTCGTCGGCCGTCGTGCGGAACGAACGGTTCACCGCGGGCACCGTCGCGCCGACGAACAGCCCGTTGCCGCGGCTGCCCCAGACGAAGTCCCGCCCGGAGTTCGGCGTGTACCACACGATGTCGTCGTCGCCGTCGCCGTCGTAGTCGCCGGGGACCGGCCGGAACCCCGCCCCAGCCGAGTTGGTGACCATCGAGCGGAACGCCCCGCCGCTCGTTGCCAGCCAGATGAAGTCGCGGCCCGAGTTCGGCGAGTACCAGAAGATGTCGTCGTCCCCGTCGCCGTCGAAGTCCCCGGGGAACGGCACGAAGCCAGACGCCGCGGCCGGGGCGCGCACCGACAGGAACGTGCCGTCGCCCCGACTGCGCCACAGGTACTCGACGCCGACGCCCCGCGGCATACCAGAAGATGTCGTCGTAGCCGTTGCGATCGAAGTCGCCGGCGAACGGCGTGAACGCCGCGGTCCCGGTGGTCCCGAACTGGCGCACCGCGGTGAACCCGCCTCCACCGCCCGCGATCAGACGGTCGTTGAGCAGACCGGGTTGCCGCACGTACACGTCTTCGGCCGCGCTCCCCACGAAGTTGCCGGCCATCGGGATGCCCGTCGCAACGTAGGCCGGGTACCCGGCGGCGGCACGACTGCGGATGGCGCCGAGCTGCGCGTACAGGTAGCGCCCCGGGCACGCGGTCGACCCGACGTCGCGATGGCCGACGATCCGATTCATCCGGACCGTGCTGCCGGGCGGGAACTTCGGGCTGCCCGTGCTCGTCCGGTAGGTCACCGCCGTGCGGGGGTCGACCCGGTGGACGCCGAACTTCCACGCCAGCAGCCCGCCCACGGCGTTGACCGACGCGCCCGTCGGCCCCGCCGACTCGAAGTTGCCCAGAACCACGACACCCGTCGAACCGGTGTTGAACCCCTGGGCGTGCCCGCCGACGATCGCCCGGTCGATGCCGCCGGCGCGGGCCTCCCAGATGCGCCCGTACCCGTCGACCGCGAAGTTGTAGCCGATGTCGTTCCAGCCGTTCGCGTCCATGTGGTACGCCTGGATCGACCGCAGCAGCGCGGGCACCTGGGCGGCGGAGTAGCCGTTGACGCCGGCCGAGTGGTGCACGACCGCGAACTGGAACGACGACGCAGTCGTCGGCGCCACCTTGGGGGCCCGGGCGCCCCAGGAGGAGCGCGGGTAGATGGTCGGCCGCGTCGGATCCGCGCCCCGTGGGGCGGTCTCCGCCACGGCCACCTGCCGCGTGGTCTCGTAGACGAGGTGGACCTGCGCCGCCTCGAGCGCCTCCTCGGTCAGGTTCAGCTCGTAGCGCGTGGCGTCACCCACCCACACGGGCTCGCTGTGGGCCCCCGGATTGCCCTCCTCGGGCTCCTCGGGGGCGGGCCCGCCTCCGGCCGGCGGCAGCGCCTCGTCGTCCTCGAACACGACCGGTCGCCACTCGGACCACGGGCCGGTGTCCGCCGCCGCGGTCCGCACGAACACCGGCGCCGCGGGCGTCTCGGGCAGGGTCACACCGATCATGTTGAAATCCCGGGTGTCCTCGGCGACGGCGACCCGCTCGTCGGGCGCCGGCTCGTCCTCGGCGACGGTCGTCGACGTGGTCGACGTCGTCGTCGACGTGGTCGCCTCGGGGGCCGTCGACGTGGTGGGTTGCTCGGACGTGGACGACGTGGTGTCGGTCGTCTCGGTCGTCACCGTGGTGCCCGGGTCCTGCGCGGGAACCCGGGGCAGCGTGGCCGGGCGCGCCGCGGCGCCCTCGCCGAGCGGACGGCGGGTCTCGGTGGCCATCGCCCGCTCGGTCACGAGATGCGGCAAGGGCGCCATCACACCGGCGACGCCGATCAGCAGCGCGACCACCAGTTGGGCGGCCAGCAGCTTGCGGATGGTGCGAGGCGGACGGAACCGGGGGGAGCGCGGCGTCACGGCAACCATTCCGACACCCTACGTGCACGCGATCGCGTGCTGTGTGGGATGAACTGGGGCCGATGAGTGGTCGCTAGAGCCCGTTCAGTCGGGAGAGGACGGCCCACAGCGAGCTGCCCGTCGTCGCGTAGTCGTAGTGGCTGCCGCCGATGGCACCGCCGTCGACCACCGCGTCTACGAACCGGCTCACGCGGTCCGCGGTGATCGGCGTGCGCTCGGTGCCGGGGTCGTCCACCCCGCCCTCGACGGTCACCGGCCGACCTGTGAGCGAGCGGGCGCGGCGGGTCTGGTCGAGCACCCACAGGTAGACCTGGTCCGCGGTGAAGGCCGAACCGTCGGCGTTCGACCGGAACGACCACAGCGCCATCGGCACGACCACGTCGCTGTTGCTGCCGACCGCGGCCCACGGGAAGCCTTCCCAGCGATTGCCCGGGTCGGTGGCGAACGGCGAGGGCACGATGGCGGCGACCATCGCGTCGACCTGGGCCCGCACCTGTGCGAGGTGCGTCACGAGCAGCGAGTTGAACTGCGCGAGCGTGACCTCGTCGAGCCGCTCGACGTCCACACCGACGGCATCGAAGCGCTGGCCGCCAGGGCTCACGAAGCGCGCGATCGCCACGGTGCGGCGCACGTCGCGCGCCATGTCGCCGTACGCGGGCAGGTACCAGCCGACGACCGCGATGCCGTTCTGGTGGGCGATGTCGAGCCACTGGCCGGCCTCGGTCGCGTCGAACAGGTCGGTGGTGCCGTTGAACCGGGCGGTCGAGAGGTACAGCACCCGGACACCGGCCGACCGCATGGCCGGCACGGCGGTCGCGGGGTCGAGGGCTGCGTAGTCGAAGACGTCGACCCAGGTGCCGAGCCGGCGGAACGGCGCGTGTACGGATCGATCCGGATCCACCCCGTCCACGTCCCGGACGTGCCCCTGACCTTCTCGTACAGGTTCCCGTTCGGCGACAGCCCGACGATCGTCACCACGCCGCCCCGGGAGGTCGCGCCGAGGCCCGACGAGAGCGCGCCGCCCATCGCGGTCCAGCCGCCCCACCCGGCACCACGCGTGAACCTCCTCACGTGCACCAGCTGGTCGGCCCCGCGGACGGCGACGTCGATCACGCCGTCACCGGCCGAGGTCGCTGCCGGCTGCGACGCCAGCGTCCCGCCCAGCCGGATCCAGGCCGACCAGGCAGCGCCGGTGTACGACCGCTGCCAGAGGCCGTTGTCGGTGCCCCGAACGAACACGTCGAGCCGCCCGGAGCCCCACGTCGCGGCGGCCGGCGACGAGGTGAGCGTACCGGCGAGGCGCTGCCAGGTCGTCCAGCCGCCGCCGGAGAAGGAGCGCTTCCACAGGCCGCTGTCGGTGCCGCGCACGAACACGTCCAGGCGGCCGGGCCCCCACGACGTGGCCGCCGGCGCCGACGTGACGGTGCCACCCAGCGCGACCCAACCGCCCCAGCCGCCGGCGACGGTCAAGGTCCGCTGCCACACCTGGTCGTCGGTGCCGCGCACGAACACGTCGAGCCGCCCGGGGGCCCAGGACACGGCCGCCGGCTGCGACGCCAGGTCGCCGCCGAGGTTCACGGTCCGCGTCCACGAGCCGCCGGCGGGCCGGTACCGGTGCAGGAGGTCGCCGCCGGACGAGCGCGTGAACACGTCGAGTCGGCCGGTCTCGAGCGAGGTCACGGCCGGCGACGGCAGCTCGGTCGCGGCGAGCGCGGGCGCCGCCGATGCGGCATCCGGTGAGTGCAGGAGGTCGGCGACCGGCGCAGTGACCGTCGCGACCAGCAACGCCCCGACGGCCAGGGCGACGAGCCCCGACCTCGAGCGTGCACGCACGAGTGACATCCCGACCCACCCGCCTTTCCCGACCAGGGTGGCCTCGCCTACAAGCCAACACCGGATCGAGCCCGCGCGGAAGGGGCATTCGGCCGTCCGTCGCCTGGCAGCGGCAGCGCGCCGCGCGAGACCTGACGGCAACTACGGTCCGATCGACCGCCAGGCGCTCCACCCGGCGGACGTCCCCGCGCGCTGGGACGTGTAGACCGAGCCGCCGGGTGCGCGCCCGGCAAGCCACACCGCCGACCCCGTCGCGGTCGCGCCCGGCCCCGAGGCGAACCGGCCGCCGAGGCTCGTCCAGTTGGTCCACTGCGGGGTCGCGCCCATGTGCCGCGCCCCACAGCGTGTCGTCGGTGCCGTGTACGACGAGGTCGAGTCCGTCCGGGCCCGTCGACGCCACGGCCGGCGCCGACGTGCCGACGCCACCCAGGTCGATCCACCGACGACCAGCCGGATCCCGTACGGGTTCGCTGGAACACCCGACCACCCGTGCCGCGCACGAAGACCGCGACTCGATCGGGTCCCCACGACACCGCCGCCGGCGACGACGTCAGCCCGCCACCGAGCGACCGCCACCCGGTCCACCACGACCCGACATGTACCCGCGGGTCCACAGCGCGTTGTCGGTGCCACGCACGAACACGTCGAGCCGCCCGGAACCGGTGGACGCGACGGCCGGGGCCGACGACAGCCCTCCGCCGAACGACCGCCACGTCGTCCAGGTCCCCGAGCCGAGGCCCCGGTGCCACGAGCGCGTCGTCGGTGCCGCGCACGAAGACGTCGACATGGCCCGCCGACCACGCCACCGCGGCCGGCTGCGAGCGGAGCGCGCCGCCCAGGCCGACGGCCGTGGTCCAGGACCCTCCGGCCGGCCTCGCCCGGTGGGTCAGCGCCCCGCTCGACGAACGTGCGAACAGGTCCAGGCGGCCGGGCAGCAGCGACGTCAGCGCGGGGGTCGACGGCTCGGAGGACGGGAGCGACGTCGTCACGCACGTCCCCCGGAGCGAGGTGACATCGCACAGGCCCGCACCGTTCTGCCACACGAGGGTCGTGCGCGGGTTCCCGCCGATCGTCGCCCTGGCCACGATGTCACGGTCGTAGCCCGTGTCGGCCCGCAGCCAGTAGCGCCACTCCTGCGTCCCGACCCGGACGACGTAGAACGGCGCGGCGAGGGGGGTCGGCATGCCGACCGTGGCCGTCCAGGCCCGGTTGCCCTGCGCGGCTCCGGGGTCGACGAACGTGCACGGGCGCGCGGTCGACTCCCCGGCGAGCTGGCACTGCGTCGCCCGTGCGCCGCCCGACCGCGTGACCCCGTCCTGCAGGGTGAACCCCACGAGCGTGTCGTCAACCAGGCCGGGACCGTTGGCCCGGAAGTGGTGGCTCAGGATCTCGAGGCAGCGAAGCCCGTCGCTGGCGCCGTCGTCACACCCGTGCCACGGCCCGACGGCGTAGACGAAGCGCCCGAGGTCGGAGGTGGCCGACGAGGTGCACCACCGACCTGCCACCACCTGCGCCGCCAGCGCCGCGGAGGTCCGCGTGTCGATGCGCTCGGTCGCGGTGTTCTGCCACGGGTAGTCGAACTGCCACAGCCCGACGCCCGGGTGCCAGAACGCCCGCGGGAACGGGGTCGACGGGTTGGCGAAGGCGTAGAGGCGCGCGTTCGTGTCCCAGCGGCTGAGCGTCATCGGCGACGGGGCCGAGGTGGTGCTGGCCAGCGGACCCGCCTCGGTGAACGTGATCGCCAGCAGCGTCCCCGCGAGGGTCGCGTTCGAGATGCCGCACCCGGCAGCCCGACGGGCCGTGGCCTCCCCGGCGGCCGCCGCCGTGACGTCGGCATACGGCTGACGCCCGAAGGCGCGGGTGGCGGGCTGCGGGGCCGCGGCCGCGGCTGCGGCGACGTCACCGGTCGGCTGCTCGGACCCGTCGTCGGCACCCTCGGGGACGGCAGGGGGCACCGGAGGCGGGTCGAGCGTCACATCCGGCGGTCCCGGTGACTGCGATGGGGACGACGGCCGGGCGGGGTCGGCCGTCGAGGCCGCAGCCGGGCCGGCCAGCATCGCCACGAGACACGCGGCGCCGGCGAGCAGCGCCACGACACGCGACATCGGGGACCGACCCACGCGCAGCCCTTCCCGGCCGGTGGTCGACTGTGTCCGGCCGCCCCGGCGTCGCGCTGCCGCGTGCCCGCCGCGGCCACACCCTACGCCGGGATCACCACTTGGTGTGGCGATCGCCCTCGCGGGTCGCGTCGGCTACGCCGGCGGCTGGACGGGGTGCGGGATGCAGAGCTCGTCGTACTCGGCGATCACGATGTCGGCCGGGTCGATCGAGCACGCCGGGCACTGCGGGTCGCGCAGCATCTTGTAGGTGCGGAACGACTGCTCGAGCGAGTCGTAGGCCAGCAGGCGGCCCGACAGCGTGTCGCCGAGGCCGAGGATCAGCTTGATGGCCTCGACGGCCTGGATCGAGCCGATGATGCCGGGCAGCACGCCGAGCACGCCGGCCTCGGCGCACGACGGCGCCAGCTCGGCCGGCGGCGGCTCGGGCAGGAAGCACCGGTAGCACGGGCCGTCGTGCGGCGTGAACACCGTGGCCTGGCCCTCGAAGCGGAAGATCGAGCCGTGCACGACCGGGATGCCGAGCTTCAGCGCGGCGTCGTTGAGCAGGTAGCGCACGGGGAAGTTGTCGGCGCCGTCGACGACGAGGTCGTAGCCCGAGAGGATGTCGACCACGTTGTCGGCGCCGAGGCGCACGTCGTGGGTCACGACGTTCACGTCGGGGTTGATGGCGGTCAGCGTCTTCTTGGCCGAGTCGACCTTGCGCTCGCCGATGCGGTCGACGTTGTGCAGGATCTGGCGCTGCAGGTTCGACTCGTCGACCACGTCCATGTCGACGATGCCGATCGTGCCGACGCCGGCGGCGGCCAGGTAGAGGGCGGCCGGCGAGCCGAGGCCGCCGGCGCCGAGCAGCAGCACCTTGGCGTCGAGCAGCTTCAGCTGGCCCTCGACGTCGACCTCGGGCAGCAGCAGGTGGCGCTGGTAGCGGTTGCGCTGCTCGGGCGGTCAGCTTGCGGGGCGCGGCCCAGTCGCGGCCCTCGTCCTTCCACTTGTTGAACCCGCCGGCCACCGAGACGACGTCGGTCGTAGCCCATCTCCGCGAGCGTCTTGGCCGCGAACGCCGAGCGCACGCCGCTGGCGCAGTGGACGACGACCGGCGCCGTCTTGTCGGTGATGCGGTTCTCGACCGAGCTCTCGAGCGTGCCGCGCGGGATGTGGACCGCGCCCGGGATGGCGCCCTGCTCGTACTCGTCGGGCTCGCGGACGTCGAGCACGACGGCGCCGGGCTGGCGGCGCAGCTCGTCGGCCGTGGCGGTGTCGACCTCGCGGATCTCGGACTTGGTGGCGGCGAGCAGCTCACGGAAGCTCGGCATCGGGACCTCTCTGGCTGGATGTGGCGCGCGCCTGTCGGCGACGGAAAAGCCTAGCGAGGTGATCAACAATCGAGCCAGGCCGGGTGTTCCCCCGGCGCGCCCTCAGAACGTACGCGGATAGGTCACGCGGTCTCGGGTTGCCGCTCGCGTGCTGCCTGTCGGCCAGCTGTGGAGCTGCGGGTCGACCACCAAATCCCCCCGCGTGGGCTGTGCCGAGCGCCCTATCTGCTCGGCCTCTCAGGGCTCGATCGGGAGCTCGTGGATCGCCTCGATGAGGTCGTCCGAGTCGACGGACAGCGGGCCGGCGGCGTGCAGCCGGCGCAGCAGCATCGCGCCCATGACCACCATGGCCACCGCGCTGCCCGCGAGCAGCGCCAGCTCGACCCGCAGGAACAGGTCGAGGCCCATGCCCGCGACGATCGCCGCCGCCAGGGCGGCGATGCCGGCGCCCCAGCCGATGGCCTGGTCGCCGTGCCCCCCGAGCGCGATGACGGCCTGGGCGCAGGCCATCGCCAGCATGTAGAGCCCGGCCCCCGCGGCCAGGAGAGCCATCGTGCGGGCGCCGAGGTCGGCGGTGGGGAACATGATCTCGACGACGAACGGGCCGAGCACCGCCCCCACGAGGGTGCCGATGGCGGCGAGGCCGGCCACCGCCACGAGCAGGCGCTTGAGCCCGACGCGGAAGTCGCCGAGGTGGCCCGAGTGGGCGAGCGTCGACAGCTTGGGCAGCAGCGACGCCTGCACGGCCTGGAACAGGAACAGCGGGATGCGGGCGATCACCACGCCGTTGACGAAGCGGCCCGCGGCCTCGGCCTGCGGAGTCGGATGCCAGCAGCTCGACGATGACCGGGCCGACGTTCATGAGGGTGAACGCGGACAGCGACGCCACCAGCAGCATGCCGAGGGCGCTGCCCACCTCGGAGAACGAGGCGTCGGGCCCCTCGTCGAGGTCGGGCTTCTGCACCCCGAGTGCCACGGGCACCGCGAGCAGCCCGGCGATGCCGACGGCCACGCCGAAGGGACCGGCGGTGTTCACGCCGATGACGAGCAGCAGCACGCCGCCGAGCACGCGGATGAACCCGTCGGCGCCGATGTAGACGCCGTAGCCGTTGAACCGGCCGCTGCCCGACAGGCAGCCACGGGTGATGTGGCCGGCCATCGCCCCGGCGAGACCGAGACCCAGGCCGAGGAGCAGCAGGTACTGCTCGTCGAAGAGGTGCTCGGTGATCCAGCCGGCGCCGAAGATCAGCAGCACGCTGACGCCGAGGAACAGCCCGACGCCGATGGTGGCGGCCCTGCGGACGACCGGCAGCCCGCCCTGGTCGCGGGCGCGGCGCTCGGCGAGGGCACGGCTGATCTCCTGCTCGAGCGGCAGGAACAGCCCCGGCCCGATCAGGAACACCATGCTCCACAGCACCCCGAGCGGCGAGTACTGGGCCCTGCTCAGCGCCCTGTCGGCGAAGAACAGAAAGCCGTACGCCGACAATCCGGCGACGATCAACCCCACTCCGACCGCGGCCGTGCCGGTGGGAAGGGGATTGCGGCGCCTCGCAGCCTCCAGCAGCGCAGCCATCACCGGAGAGGGTACTCACATCGGGTGACGCGGGGCACAAATACCGCTCCCCACCAGGGCCTTCGATGTGACCGGGCGGTAACGAGCGGCCCGATCACCCCCCGACCACCCGCGGCAGGAGGTCGCTGATCGACCCGCGCAGCACGACGTCGGCGAGGTGGTCCATCGCCGTCTCGCTGCCGTTGACGATCACGATGCGAGCCCCCGCCATGCGGGCGACGGGCACGACGTCGGCCACCGGGTACACCGCCAGCGTCGAGCCGACCGCCAGCAGCATGTCGGCGCGGCGCGCGGCCGCCGCGGCGGACTGGATGTCGCCGGGCACCAGGTTCTGCCCGAAGCTGATCGTGGCCGACTTGAGGATGCCGCCACAGGTGCAGGCAGTGCGGGTCGGCCTCGCCCGCCTGCACGCGGTCGAGAGCAGCCTGCATCGGGGCCCGCTCGTCGCACGACATGCACACCACCTCGTGCACGGTGCCGTGGACCTCGACCACCTTGGCCGGGTCGGTGCCCGCCGCCTGCTGCAGGCCGTCGACGTTCTGGGTGATGACCGTGTCGAGCTTGCCGCGCTCCTCGAGCGTCACGATGGCGCGGTGCCCGTCGTTGGGCTCGGCCGCCCACGCGGGGTGCTCGAGCCGGTCGCGCCAGGCCCGGCGGCGGACCTGCGGGTCGCCCATGTAGTGCTGCAGCGTGGCCCGCTTCTCGGCCTCGGGGTCGCGGGTCCACACGCCCTCGGGGCCGCGGAAGTCGGGGATGCCGCTGTCGGTGCTGATGCCCGCGCCGGTCAGCACCACGATGCGATCGCTCTCGTCGACCCAGGCGCGCACCTGGTCGACCTGGAGCTCGAGCTCGTCGGGAGCCTCGGGAGCGTCGGGACCGTCAGGACCGTCAGGACGCGCTCGGGAGCGTCGGGATCTTCGCTCACCCTTGACACAGTACCCGCAGGACGAGAAATACTGAAAGTGAACGAGCGACTTCCCCGGACTGCCCTCAGTCGTTCTTGCTGGAGACCGCAATGCACCCGCGCGACATCCCGTCCGACATCCCATCGCTGTTCGTCGTCCCCTGGCCCGACCCGGTCATCGACCAGGTCGGCCACGACCCCCGATCCGTCTACGTCGAGCGCTTCTGGCTCGGCATCCTCGGCCCGAGCGCCACATGGCTCGTGCGCCACCTCGTCGATCGCCTCGACCGCGCTCCCGAGGGCTGCCAGCTCGACCTCGACGAGTGCGCCACCGCCCTCGGCCTCGGCCGCCGACCGGGTGCCCAGGGCGTGTTCCCGCGCACGCTCGCCCGCTGCTGCCAGTTCGGGGCCACCCGCCTCGTCGACGCGGGCACGCTGCAGGTCCGCCGGCGCCTGCCGCCGCTGACCAGGCGGCAGATCGCCCGCCTCCCCGAGTCGTTGCGCGCCGACCACGCCCGATGGATGGACACGCCGCCGGCCGCCATCGCCGACGACATGCGCGACCGGGCGCGCCGCCTGGCGCTGTCGCTCGTCGAGCTGGGCGAGGACGGCGCCGGCACCGAGCGCCAGCTGCACCGGTGGCGCTTCCACCCGGCCCTCGCCAGCGAGGCCACCGCCTGGGCGCTCGACCGCCACGTCTCCGCGTCCGACGACACGGCGGCCTGACGCGGCCGCGCCGCCCGCTCCCGAGGTGCCCCGGCGGGGGGCGAGGTCATAGGTTCCACTGATGAACGCCCGAGGTCATGGGCTCCGGATCCGGAACCCTGACCTCGTCCTGCTGGTTCCGGAACCCATGACCTCGCCCGCCCGCGCTCCCCTCGCCCGACCGATCTCGCTGCGGGCGCTCGCCGTCCTCGCGGCGGTGGCCGTGGCCCTGGCCACGGCGGGGTGCACGTCCGGAGGCGACGACGACACCACCCGGCACGAGCCCGAGGAGACGACGGTGACCGAGCCCGCCGAGCCGGTGGTCGCAGCGCGCGACGAGCCGTTGCCGACCGTGACCCCGACACCCCAGGCCATCTCGTGGAGCGGGCCCGACGTCGAGGTGCCGTCGTCGGTGACCGTCGAGGCGCCCGACGGCGCCGACCCGGCCGCCGTCGACGTCGTCACCGAGGTGCTCCGGGGAGCCGGGGCCACCGAGGTGGACGTGCGCGCTCCAAGACGGCGAAGGACGCGGCGAGGGCGACGAGGGCCTGACGGTCCACGTCGGCGCCCTGGCCGATCCGGGCGTCGTCCCCGAGCTCGCCACCGTCGGCCTCGCCGTGCCCGCGGACCTCCGGCCCGAGGGGTACGCCCTCGCCGCCTACACCCGCACCGACGGATCGGCCCGGGTGGTGGTGGCCGGGGTCGACGCCGCAGGGACGTTCTACGCCGCGCAGACCCTGCGCCAGCTCGCCGGCGAGGGCACGATCGCCGGCGTCGCCGTCACCGACCAGCCCGCCATGGCCCACCGAGGCACGATCGAGGGCTTCTACGGCAGCCCCTGGACGACCGAGGAGCGGCTCGACCACCTCGCCTTCGCCGGCCGGTTCAAGCTCAACACCTACATCTACGCCCCCAAGGACGACCCGTACCACCGCGACCGCTGGCGCGAGCCGTACCCGCCCGACCGGGCCGAAGGGCTGCGGGTCCTCGTCGAGGCGGCCGCCGCCAACCACGTGCGGTTCACGTTCGCCGTCTCTCCCGGCGTGTCGGTCTGCTACAGCGACCCGGCCGACCTGGCCGCCCTGACGGCCAAGTTCGAGGCCCTGTACGCGCTGGGGGTGCGGGCGTTCTCGGTCGCCCTCGACGACATCGACCACACCCGGTGGAACTGTCCGGCCGACGGCGACCGCTACGGGCCCCCGTCGACCGAGGCCTCGGCCCGCGCCCAGGTCGACCTGCTGAACGCCGTCCAGGCGGGGTTCGTCGCCGCCCACCCCGACGTCCTGCCGCTGCAGATGGTCCCCACCGAGTACCGCGGCACCGGCGACAGCCCCTACCGCGCCGCCGTGCGGGCGGGCCTCGCCCCCGGCATCGAGGTGATGTGGACGGGCCCGTACGTCGTGCCGGCCGAGATCACCGTCGCCGACGCCACCGCGGCCGCCGAGACCTACGGGCGGTCGCTCTACGTGTGGGACAACACGCCGGTCAACGACTTCCCGCCCACCGAGGGGCGCCTGATCCTGGCGCCGTACGCCCGGCGTGAGCCCGGGCTGTCGGGCCAGGTCACGGGTGTCGTGCTCAACCCGATGAACCAGGCGGCCGCGAGCAAGGTCCAGCTCGTGGGCGGGGCCGACTTCGCCTGGAACGACTCGGCGTACGACCCCGGGCGCGCCCATCGCGCCGCGGCCTCGTTCCTGGCGGGCGGCGACACCGCCACCGTCGACGCGCTGCTGGCGTTCCTCGACCTCGAGAACCTGGCGCCCACGTCGGCCAGCTCGGGCATCGTCTCCCAGCCCCAGGCCCCCGCCCTGGCCGACAGCCTCGACGCGTTCCGGTCGGCGTGGTCGTCGGGCGATCGCGCCGGGGCCCTCGCCGGCCTGCGGCCCGTGGCCGAACGCGTCGCCGCCGCCCCCGACCTCATCCGGGCGAACGTCGCCGACGCGGCGTTCGTGGCCGACTGCGCGCCGTGGCTCGACGCCACCGGCCTGTGGGGCCGGGCCTTCGTCCGCACGCTCGACGGGCTGGCGGCGCGGGTCGCCGGGGACGAGGCGACGGCCGGCGTCGCCTTCGCCGAGTCCGACGCGCTGGTCGGTCAGGCCGAGGCGATCCGGACGATCCCCGGCGAGACCCGCCCCGAGGGTCCCGTGCGGGTCGGCGACGGCGTGCTCGACGACTTCCTGGCCACCGCCGACACCCTGGCCTGACGGCCCGAGCACGTGTTCGCCGCCACGGTCACCCTCGGCGGCCGGGATCGCTCGTTACTGTCGGAACGTGTCTGCCATCTCCGTCTCCGGGCTGACGAAGACGTTCGGCCACGTGCGCGCCCTCGACGACCTGGACCTCGAGGTCGCCACCGGCGAGGTCCACGGCTTCCTCGGGCCGAACGGGGCCGGGAAGTCCACCACGATCCGGGTGCTGCTCGGCCTGCTCCGCGCCGATTCCGGCGAGGCCACCCTGCTCGGCGGCGACCCCTGGCACGACGCCGTCGCCCTCCACCGCCGGCTCGCCTACGTCCCGGGCGACGTGACGCTGTGGCCCAACCTGTCCGGCGGCGAGGTCATCGACCTCCTCGGCAAGCTCCGTGGCGGGCTCGACAGGGGGCGGCGCGACAAGCTCCTCGAACGGTTCGAGCTCGATCCCACGAAGAAGGGCCGCACCTACTCCAAGGGGAACCGGCAGAAGGTCGCGCTGGTCGCCGCGCTCGCGTCCGACGTCGAGCTGCTCATCCTCGACGAGCCCACGTCGGGCCTCGACCCGCTGATGGAGGCGATCTTCCAGGACACCATCCGCGAGATCATCGCCGACGGGCGCACGGTGCTGCTGTCCAGCCACATCCTCGCCCAGGTCGAGGCGCTCTGCGATCGGGTCACGATCATCCGGGCCGGTCACGCCGTCGAGCACGGCACCCTCGCCGACCTGCGCCACCTCACCCGCACGGCGATCTCGGTCGAAACCGAAAGACCCGTCACCGGGTTGGAGGGCCTGCCCGGCATCCACAACCCGGTGCTGGACGGGGTGCGCGCCACGTTCGACGTCGACACGGCCCACCTCGACGTGGCCGTCCGGCACCTGACCACCTTCGGCATCCGCACCCTCACCAGCCAGCCGCCCACGCTCGAGGAGCTGTTCCTCCGCCACTACGGCGACGAGATCGCGCTGCTCGAGGGCACCGACCTCGAGGGCGCGAGCGGATGACGACGGCCGACGCCACCGGGGGCCTCACGTCGTCGCCCGCCGCCACGCGCGCCGACAGCCACCGCGACGCCGAGCAGGGCCATGCCCTCACCGGCACGTGGACCCTCGTTCGGTTCATCCTGCGCCGCGACCGCGTGCGCCTCCCGGTGTGGATCGTCGGCATCGTGCTGCTCGTCCTGTCCACCGCGGCGAGCATCGGCGACCTCTACCCGACGCAGGCCGACCTCGACACCGCGGCCGCCACCGCGGCCGACAACGCCGCCCTCCTCGCCCTCCAGGGGCCCGACTACGGCCTCGACACGCTCGGCGGACAGGTCGTGTTCAACATGGGGGCGTTCGGCTACGTGGTCGTGGCGCTGATGGGCATGTTCCTCGTCGGCCGCCACACCCGGGCCGACGAGGAGAACGGGCGCACCGAGCTGCTGCGCGCCGCCGTGCTGGGGCGCAACGCCCCGGTCACCGCCGTGCTCGTGGTGGCGGCCGCCGCGTTCGCCGTGCTGGGCGCCCTCATCGCGCTGTCCCTGATGAGCCAGGACCTCCCCACCGAGGGCTCGGTCGTCTACGGGGCCGCCATGGGCGGGTTCGGCCTCCTGTTCGCGGGCGTCACCGCCGTGACCGCGCAGGTCACCGAGCACAACCGCACGGCGCTCGGCACCGCGGGCGCCGTCCTCGGGGCGTCGTACGTGATCCGGGCGATCGGCGACATCGGCGAGGGCACGCTCTCGTGGTTCTCCCCCATGGGCTGGGCGATGGCGTCCCGCCCGTTCGCCGGCGAGCGCCCGTGGACGCTGCTCCTCCTCGCCGGCACGACCCTGGTCCTCGTCGGCGTGGCCTACGCGCTGCTGGGCATCCGTGACCTCGGCGGCGGGCTGGTCCCGCCCCGGCCCGGGCCCGCCCGCGCCTCGCCCGCCCTGACCCGGCCGCTGGGGTTCGCCGCCCGCCTCCAGCGGGGCTCGGTGCTCGGCTGGGCGGCGGCGCTGGCGCTGACCGGTGTCGCCTACGGCTCGGTCGGCCAGGACGTCGGCGACCTCATCGGCGACAACGATGCGTTCGAGGACATCATCGCCCAGGCCGGCGGCAGCCTGACCGACTCGTTCTTCAACACGTCGCTGCTGATGATGTCCCTGATCACCGGCGGGTTCGCCGTGTCGTCGGTGCTGCGCCTGCGCAGCGAGGAGACGGGTGGCCGGGCCGAGGTGCTGCTGGCCACCGCGGTCTCGCGCGCTCGCTGGGCCGCGTCGCACCTCACCGTCGCCATCGCCGGATCGGCGGTCATCATGCTGCTCGCCGGCCTGGGGATGGGCGCCACGTACGCGGTGATCGCCGGTGACGCGGAGCAGGTCGGGCGACTCGTCGGGGCGGCGGCCGCCTTCGTCCCGCCGCTGTGGGTCGTGGTCGGGCTGACCTTCGCGCTGTTCGGCCTGGCGCCACGGGCGGTGGCCGTCGCGTGGGCGGCACTCGGCCTGTTCGTCGTCATCGGGTTGTTCGGCCAGCTGTTCGGGCTGCCCGACTGGCTCATGGACGTGTCGCCGTTCCAGCACGTGCCCCAGATGCCGGTCGAGGGCTTCTCGCTCGGGTCCACGCTCGCCCTGGTGGCGGTCGCCGCCGCCCTGCTGGCCGCCGGATTCGTCGGCTTCCGCCGGCGGGACGCCGGCTACTGATCCGGCGCGCCGTTGCGGCTAGGCCGAGACCTTGGCCGGCTTGCGGTAGGCCGACAGCAGGTGGAGCAGCGTGCGGACGCCGAAGCCCGTGCCGCCCTTGCGCGTGAGGCCGTCGTCCTCGGGGGAGTCGGCCGGGCCGGCGATGTCGAGGTGGGCCCAGGGGATGCCGTCGCCGACGAACTCCTGCAGGAACACGCCGGCCACCGAGGCCCCGCCCCAGCGCTTGCCCGAGATGTTCTTGATGTCGGCCACGTCGGAGTCGAGCTCGCCTCGCATGTCGGCGGGGAGGGGCAGCGGCCACACGGGCTCGCCCTCGGCGTCGGCCGCGGCCTGCACCTGGGCGAGGAACCCCTCGTGGTTGCCCATCAGCCCGGCTGTCTTCATGCCGAGCGCCACCATGCACGCTCCGGTCAGGGTGGCCAGGTCGACGATCGCATCGGGCTCGTCCTCGGTGGCGAGCGCCAGCGCGTCGGCCAGCACGAGCCGGCCCTCGGCGTCGGTGTTGAGGACCTCGACCGTCGTGCCGTTGCGGATGCGCAGGACGTCGCCCACCCGGGTGGCGTCGCCGCCCGGCATGTTGTCGGTCAGCGGCAGGTAGCCCCGCACCCGGACGGGTGGTTGCACGGCGTCGAGCGCGGTGAAGGCCGCCAGGACGGCCGCGGCCCCCGCCATGTCGCCCTTCATCCCGATCATCGAGTCGCTGGACTTGAGCGACAGCCCGCCAGAGTCGAACGTGATGCCCTTGCCCACGAGGGCGACCGTGCCGCGCACCTTGCCCGGCGGATCCCACGTGAGCTTCACGAACCGGGGCTCCTCGATCGAGCCGCGGTTGACGCCGAGCAGTCCGCCGAGCTTCTCGTCCTCGATGGCATCCCGGTCGAGCACCTCGATGTCGAAGCCCTTGAGATCGGCGAGCTCCTCGGCCCGGGTGGCGAACGCCGAGGGGGTGAGCGTGCCGCCGGGCTGGTTGACGAGGTCGCGGGCGAGGCGCACGGCCTCTCCGACCGCCCGCCCGCGGCTCAGCGCCGCCTGCACCCGGTTGCCGCCCTTGCCGACCACCATGAGGGACTCGATGTGGCTGGGCTCGGGATCGGACTTGAGCGCGGTGTAGCGGTAGGCCCCCAGCAGCGCCCCCTCGGCCACCGCCTGCGCCACGGCCGGCCGGTCGAGCCCTTCGGGCACACCGTCGAGCACGTCGATGGCGAGGTGCGCCTGGCGCCGGGCCGCCCGGGCCAGCGCCGCCGCCGCCTGGCGGTACGTGGGGACGTCCACGTCGGCGGACGGGCCGAGGCCCAGGGCCACGACGATGCGCCCCTCGGGACCCGGGACCACGCACGACGAGCCGGCCTTCGCGGTGAACCCCTGGGCGTCGAGGAAGCCACGCTCGAGCCCGGCCGGCAGGTCCCCGGCCTCGATCGCGTCGGCGAACACGCCCACGCCGACCGCGTCGACCGCGAGGTGACCGTCGCCGTCATCGGTGGCGGTGGGCAGGGCGCGCGTCAGCTCGATGGCGATGGACATGCCCTGAACACTACGAGTGACTGCGCCTCGATGGGTGCTTACGGGAGCTCGAACTGCACCGAGGCCCGCTCCGCGGTGATCGGCTCGACCAGCTCGCGGATCAGCGACCGGTGCGCTGGGTGGTCGCGATAGGCCTCGTAGGCGTTGGCATCGGTGAACTCGCCGACCACGGCGTAGTCCCACGATCCCACGTTGAGTCCGAGGGCGCGCCCGTGCTGGTAGCGATCGGCGTCGACCGCGCCGGTCTCCTCGGGCATGGTGGTCAGCCCGGCGGCCAGGGCGTCGATCTGCGCCTCGGTGACGTCGTCGTTGAAGCGGAACAGCACGGCGTGACGGATCGGCATGCCGCCGACTATTGCAGGCCGCGGTAGGTGCCGCCGTCGACGGGCACGGCCGTGCCGACCACGAAGCGCGCGTGCTGGGAGCAGAGGAACGCCACGACGGCGCCGAAGTCGTCCGCGTCCCCCACGACGCCGGCCGGCACACCGTCGGCCGCGCCCGTGGTGTCGCCGCCGTAGAGCGACCGCAACCGTTCGGTGTCGTGCAGGCCGGGCTGCACCGAGTTCACGGTCACCCCCTTCGGGGCGACCTCGAGGGCCAGGGTCTTGAGGAAGGCGGTCACGCCGGCGCGGGCGGTGTTCGACAGGATGAGGTGCGGGATCGGTTGGCGGACCGACACGGAGGTGATGGCCACCACCCGGCCCCAGCCCCGCTCGCACATGGCGGGCACCGCGGCCTCGCACATGGCGACGGTCGACAGCAGGTTCAGCTCGAGCGCCGGGAGGTAGGCCTCGACCGGCGTGGAGGCGAACGATCCGGGCGGGGGCCCTCCGGCGTTGGGCACGAGGATGTCGACCTGCCCGAGCGCGTCGATCGCGGCCTCCACGAAGCCGGTGGCGCCCGCCACGGTCGACACGTCGGCGACGAGGGGAACGGCGCCGTCGATGCCCGCGGCGGCCGCGTCCACGCGGGTGCGGTCGCGCCCGCAGATGGCCACGCGCACCCCCTCGGCGGCCAGCGCTCGGGCCGAGGCGAGGCCGAGGCCGGAGGAGGCGCCGGCGACGGCGGCGGTGCGACCAGCGAGGCCGAGGTCCATGGCCCGGAAGCTACCCGCCGTCGGCCGGGACGTCGCGGCTCAGCAGATGCTCGCCCTCGACCCAGCGGGCCTGGACCCACAGCAGCGAGGACAGGCGGTTCAGGTAGGCCGTCACGTGCGAGCCGTCGACCGTCACGCCCACCGCCTCGCGCTCGGCGCGGCGGACGACCGTGCGGGCCACGTCGAGCTGGGCGGCCAGCGGGGTCTGGCCGGGCACGACGAAGTGGGCCGGCGCCTCGAACCGCTCGCCGAGATCGTCGACCAGGGCGGCGATGGCGGCGACCATGGCGGTCGACACCCGCGTCTGGTCGTCGGTCAGCTTGTGGTGGTTCTCGGGCAGCGTCGCCAGCTCGCCCATGAGCACCCACAGGTCGCGACAGACCTGGGTGAGCTGCTGGTCGAGCTCTCCTCCCGGCGAGCACAGCGACCGCGCCACCCCGATCACCGCCTGGGCCTCGTCGACGGCACCGAGCGCCCGCGGATGGGCCGAGTCCTTGGGGACGCGGCCGCCGAACAGCAGGCCGGTGGTGCCGTCGTCGCCCTTGCCGGTGTACAGGCGCGTCACGGGCCGGACCCTACCTCCTGTGCCGCCGAGCACCTGGAGTCCCTGGTCAGCGGCAACCCTCGACGTCAACCTCAGGTCGAGGACGAGGGTCAGTACCCCGCCGCCGGGTCGACGAGGCCGACGAGCGGCGCCTCGGCTCGCCAGCGGCGGACGTTGTCGGTGATCCGCGCCGCCAGCAGCGGCTCGGCCATCTCCTCGGTGTTGGCCGTGTGGGGCGTGACGATGACGTTGGGCAGGTCCCACAGCGGGTGCCCGTCGGGCAGGGGCTCGGGGTCGGTGACGTCGAGGCCCGCACTGCCGAGGGTTCCGTCGCGGAGGGCCGCGACCAGGTCGTCGGTCACGACATGCCGGCCCCGGGCGACGTTGACGAGGCACGCGCCCTCGGCCAGGAGGGCCAGGCGGCGGGCGTCGATGAGGCCCTCGGTGCCCGCCGTGAGCGGCAGAGCCAGCACCACCAGCGCGGCGCCGGTCAGCGCGTCGTCGAGGGCGTCGACCGCGACCACCCGAGCGGCGCCGGCGATCGGCTCGGGCGTGCGTCGCACGACCGTGACCTCGCACCCGAACGGCCCGAGCAACCGCAGCAGCGACACCGCGATGCCGCCCCCGCCGACGATCGTGACGCGCGCGCCCAACAGGTTCTCCCCCGCGGCGCCGTCCACCGGCGGGCGCGGGCGTAGCGGTCGATGCCGCGGAGCCCGGCGAGGGACAGAGCCAGGGCGTGCTCGGCCACCGGCTCGGCGTACACGCCCTTGCCGCACGTCCACGTCCGCTCGGCGTGCGCCCGCACCACGTCGAGGTAGGGCTCGATCCCGGCCCACGGCAACTGCACCCACCGGAGGTGCGGATGCTCGTCGAGCACCGCGGCGAGGCCGGCGGCGTCGGCGGGATCGGTCCACACGAGCACCTCCGCGGTGCCGGGGTCGACCACCCGCCCGCCGCCGGAGGTGACCGCAGCCGCCAGGTACCCGGCACGGGGCAGGACGGCGACGGTGGGGGCCTCGTCGGTGGTCACCGCGCGACCCTATGCGCCCGACCGGGTCACCCCGTCGAGGCCAGCGCGGGCTCGGTCTCGGGCGACACGACGCCGGCCAGCAGCCAGCCCGCCAGCCCGGCGATCACGAAGCCCACGCCGTTGAGCACCCCGTGCGTGTTGGCCATGTCGCGCACGCTGAGCGCGGGCACGTCGACGTGCTGGGCGAGCGCCCACTGCACGGCCAGCAGCATCGGCACGAGCGGCGACAGCGACGAGATCACGAGCAGGATGCGGCCGACCCACTGGGCCAGGCCGTGCTCCCACGACGGCACCACCCGCGCCTGGGAGTTGGACGTCGCCAGCAGGAACGTGCCGAAGCCGACCGTCCAGGCGGCCACGGTCACGACGACAGCACCCCCGACCTGCGCCACGCCCGAGTCGGTGACGAACCCGGTGGCAACGATCGGCGGTCCGACGATCGAGGCGACGCTGCCGATCGACAGCGCCACGCGGCTCGCCATCCAGTCGGCGCACGCCAGGCCGGTGGCCGCCAGGATCGACATGCCGAACCCGGCGTAGTGGAAGTGCACGGCGGTGAGCCGCACGATGTCGCTCGACAGGTCGAACGGGTGGAGCCCGAGCCGGCTGATGACCAGCCACGCCCCGCCGACGCTGAGGTACCCCAGGCCGACGGCGAGCGTGACCATGGCCAGCGGCCACCGCACGAGGTCGATCGACAGCGAGTCTCCCGACACGACCCGGCCGACCACGACGACGCCGCCGGCGGTGGCGCACACGCACACCGCGAACCACAGGGTGGCGACCGCGGCGGCGCCGGGCCCTTCGGGCAGCAGCAGCGCCACCACCGCCGCGACCGCCCCGACGGGCTGCGTGCGCCGTGCCAGCAGCACCGGCGCCGGGGTGCTGTCCCCGAGCACCCGCTCGGCCACCGTCAACCCCAGCCCGGCGACCACGACCGGCCCGGCCGCGAGAAGCACGTCGATGATGTCGATGACCGGAACGCTAGTGGCGCGGCCGAACCGGCATGACGCGCCCGACGGCGTACCCCCGCCGGTCCGCCATCCGCCGCAGCGTGCGCGCGTTGCGCACCGCCGCCGCGCCGTGGTCGTTGTTGAAGTACACGAACACGTCGGCTCGGCGGGCGCCGGGCCACGCGCCGTCGATGCGGTCGAGCCAGGACCCGAGGGCGGTGCTCCCGTACGAGGGTGGGGGCGAGGCCGTACCCTCGTGCAGGCGGACGTAGCCCCACGGCGCGGTGCGCCACAGCGGGGTGATCGGACGGCCGCGGCGGTCAGCCCAGCACAGGGCCGCGCCGCGGCGCTCGAGCACCTCACGGACCTCGTCCGTCCACCACGACTCGTGCCGGGGCTCGACGGCCACCCGCGACCCCGACGGGAACGCGGCCAGGCAGGCGTCGAGGCGCCCGGGCTCGGCGCGCAGGTTGGGCGGCAGCTGGAGCAGGTACGGCCCGAGCCGGTCCCCCAGGCCCGCGGCCCGCTCGACGAGGCGCTCGACCGGCTCGCGTGGGTCACGCAGGCGACGGATGTGCGTGAGGTAGCGGCTGACCTTCACCGCCACGACGAACCCGTCGGGCGTCTCGGCGCGCCAGCGCTCGAAGACCGAGCGCTCGGGCAGGCGGTAGAAGGCGTTGTTCACCTCGACCGTGGCGAGCTCGCGGGCGTAGTGGCCGAGCCAGGCCCGCTGGGGCATCCCCTTGGGGTAGAAGGCCTCGCGCCAGTCGGCGTACTGCCATCCCGACGTCCCGACCAGCAGAGCCACGCCCCACCCCTACCCGGATCGCGGCGGCCGTGCCCGCAGTCAACGTTGCAGCGCCTGCTGACATAACCTCGCGCACGGGTGGCTGGGTCCCACAAGCGGTCGTCTCACCGGCTCGGTCACCGCGGCGGAGCGAGTTGGAGGAGGTCGACGGCCATGGCCACGAGCGTCCCGGGCGCGACGCGCCAGGCCATCATCTCCGCGGCCGAGCGGCTCTTCGCCGCCCACGGCATCGACGGCGTGTCGCTGCGAGAGATCAACCGGTCGGCCGGGCAGAGCAACACCGGGGCCGTGCAGTACCACTTCGGCGACCGCGACGGGCTGGTGCTCGCCATCATCGCCAAGCACCGCCGCTCGACCGAGCCCCGGCGCCACGCCCTGCTCGACCACTACGAGGACGTCGGGGTCGACGACCTGCGGACGCTCGCCGCCGCGCTCGTCTCGCCGGCGGCCGCCAAGCTGCACGACCCCGACGGGGGCCGCGAGTACCTCCAGGTCTCGGCCGAGTTCTACACCCGCGCCAACCGGTCGACCCGCCTCCCCGAGCTGGGCCCGGCCGACAGCATCACCCGGTGGCACAAGCTGCTCGACCCGCTCGTGCCCGACGAGGAGCGCGTCATGCTGCACACCCGCTTCCCCGCCATCCGCTTCGCCTTCGTCGAGCTGGCCCGGCGGGCCGGCGCCGAGCCACGGGAGGACGACCGGCTGTTCGTCAGCCATCTCACCGACCTCGTCGCCGCCCTCCTGTCGTCGACGCCGTCGCACTCGACCGGGCGGCTCCTCCGGCAGCGTGCCGACGGCGCCCCGGTCTGACCACCTCCTCCTGCGGCTACCCTCGCCGCAGGACGGACCAGGACAGGTGGCATGGCGACACGCGCGGTCACGACAGACCAACCGGTGGCGCCCGAGCCCCTGACGGGGACGACGGCGAGGCAGGCGTTGACGCGCCTGGCCGTCGGGTCGGGCGTCGGCTGCGTGGCCGGCGCCCTGATCGGCGGCGTCGGCGGTCGCCTGGCCATGTTGCTGCTGCGCGTGACCTCCGACTCGTCCCTCACCGGCCTGCGGACCGACGACGACTTCCGCATCGGATCGTTCACCTCCGACACGGTCTTCCTCGTCCTGCTCACGGCGATCGCCGGCGCCATGCTCGGCGCGGCCTACGTCGCCGTCCGGCGCTGGCTGCCTCGGGACCACCGACCGGCCGTGGCCGCCGTGGTGGTCGGCGCCGTCGGCGGCGCCGTGATCATCGACCCGGTGGGGGTCGACTTCACGCTGCTCGACCCCCTGTGGCTGGCGGTGGCCCTGTTCGTCGCGCTCCCGGCCGCGTTCGGCGCGGCGCTGGCCCGGGGCGTCGAACGCCTCATCGTGTGGGCGTCCGACCGTCGACCGCCCACGCTCGTGCTGCTGGTCGCACTTCTCCCGCTCGCCCCGATCGTCCCGGCCGTCGCGGTCCTGGTGGTCGGAGCCCTCGGGTGGGCGGCGCTGCGGCAGTGGCCCGCCGCCGGGCGGTTGTGGTGGTCGGCACCGGTCACGGTGGCCGGTCGCGTGGTGGGCGTCGGGGTGACCGCGCTGGCCACCGTCGTGCTGATCCAGGACGCGGCAGAGATCCTCTGACCGCTGCGTGCGCGGGCCGCCGGCGTTTCCAGTCTGCCCTGGTTGCCGGGGGTCGGTAGATTGGCGATTCAACTATGACTCGCTTCCTCGACCTCGTGAACGAACGTGTCGTCGTCTACGACGGGGCCACCGGTACCAACCTCCAGGAACTGGGTCTCACCGCCGACGACTACGGCGGGCCCGACCTCGAGGGATGCACCGACATCCTCTCGGTGACACGGCCCGACGTCATCGCCGACCTGCACGAATCGTTCTTCCGGGTCGGGTCCGACGTGGTCGAGACGAACACCTTCGGCGCCTTCGCGGTGCCGCTCGGCGAGTACGACATCCCCGAGCGGGCGCACGAGATCTGCGTCGCCTCGGCCCGCATCGCCCGCGAGGTGGCGTCTGGCTACGACGGGTTCGTGGCCGGGTCGATGGGTCCGGGCACCAAGTCCCCGTCGCTCGGGCAGATCAGCTTCGTCGACCTGCGCGACGCCTACGAGGTGATGGCCCGGGGCCTCATCGAGGGCGGCGTCGACCTGCTCATCACCGAGACCCACTTCGACATGCTGGCCGCCAAGGCCGCGGTCATCGGCGCCCGGCGGGCCATGGCCGCGCTGGGCACGTCGGTCCCGATCCAGCTCCAGGTCACGATGGAGCAGACGGGCACGATGCTGCTCGGTTCCGAGATCGGGGCCGCGCTCCAGGCGCTCGGGGCGCTGAAGCCCGACATCTTCGGGCTCAACTGCGCCACCGGTCCCTCCGAGATGCACGAGCACCTGCGGCACCTGTCGGCCAACGCCACGATGCCGATCTCGTGCCTGCCCAACATGGGCCTTCCCTCGGTCGTCGACGGGAAGATGCACTACGACCTCGCCCCCGAGGAGTTCGTCGAGTACCAGACCCGGTTCGTCACCGAGCTGGGCGTGCAGGTGGTCGGCGGGTGCTGCGGCTCCACGCCCGAGCACCTGCGCCAGCTCGCCGCCGTCGCCAAGGACCTGACGCCGGCGCCCCGCGAGCCGCGGCCCGAGCCCGGCGCGGCCTCGATGTTCAACGCCGTGCCGTTCCACCAGGACGCCAGCTTCCTCATCATCGGCGAGCGCACCAACGCCAACGGGTCGAAGAAGTTCCGCGAGCTGATGCTGGCGGGCGACTGGGACGCCTGCGTGAAGATGGCCCGCGACCAGGAGCGCGAGGGCGCCCACGTGCTCGACGTGTGCGTCGACTACGTGGGCCGCGACGGCACGCTCGACATGGACGAGGTGGTCAGCCGGTTCGCCACCCAGGTCACGGTCCCTCTGGTGCTCGACTCGACCGAGCCGCCTGTCATCGAGGCCGGCCTCCAGCGCCTCGGCGGCAAGGCCATCCTCAACTCGGCCAACCTCGAGGACGGCGAGGCGCCCGGCAGCCGGTTCGACCGGGTGTGCTCGCTGGCCGCCGAGTACGGCGCCGCGGTCATCGTGCTGCTCATCGACGAGGAGGGTCAGGCCCGCGACGTCGAGTGGAAGATGCGGGTCGCGCACCGCATCCACGACCTGGCGACCCAGCGCTACGGCATCCCGGCGAGCGACCTGATCTTCGACGCCCTCACGTTCCCCCTGTCGACCGGCGACGACGACCTGCGCCACGACGCCATGAACACCATCGAGGCGATCCGGCGCATCAAGGCCGAGCTGCCCGGCGTCAACACCGTGCTCGGCCTGTCGAACGTCAGCTTCGGCCTGTCGCCTGCGGCCAGGCACGTGCTCAACTCGGTGTTCCTGCACGAGTGCGTGCAGGCCGGGCTCGACTCGGCGATCGTGCACGCGGCGCGCATCATGCCGCTCAACAAGATCCCCGAGGAGCAGGCCCAGGTCTGCCTCGACCTCATCTACGACCGCCGCGACGAGGCCGCCGGCTACGACCCGCTGGCCAAGCTGCTCGACGTCTTCGCCGACGTGTCGGTGGCCAAGCAGGAGAAGCAGGACCACAGCGGCTGGCCGGTCGACGAGCGGCTGAAGGCCCGCATCATCGACGGCGACCGCGAGGGCCTCACCGCCGACCTCGACGAGGCCATGGCCGCGGGCATCGCACCCCTCACGATCATCAACGACATCCTGCTGTCGGGCATGAAGGTCGTCGGCGAGCTGTTCGGCTCGGGCCAGATGCAGCTGCCGTTCGTGCTGCAGTCCGCCCAGACGATGAAGGCGTCGGTCGCCCACCTCGAGCCGCACATGGAGAAGGTCGAGGGCGACTCGGGCAAGGGCCGCATCGTGCTCGCCACGGTGAAGGGCGACGTCCACGACATCGGCAAGAACCTCGTCGACATCATCCTCACCAACAACGGCTACGAGGTGCACAACCTCGGCATCAAGATCGGCATCGCCGAGATGATCGAGAAGGCGCAAGAGGTCCGCGCCGACGCCATCGGCATGTCGGGCCTGCTGGTGAAGTCGACGCTCATCATGCGCGACAACCTCGAGGAGCTGAACACCCGCGAGCTGGCCGACATCCCGGTGCTGCTCGGCGGCGCCGCGCTGACGCGCAGCTACGTCGAGCGCGACCTGCGCGACATCTACGGCGGCCGGCTGTTCTACGGGAAGGACGCCTTCGAGGGCCTCCACGTGATGGACCGCCTCGGCGCCATCAAGCGCGGTGCCGAAGACGACGATCCCGAGTGGGGCCGCGTCCCGTCCGACTCGCGGGTGCCGTCGCGGGCGTCGCTCGGCCTGGCCGAGAAGAGCGACCAGCCGCCGGCCGACCTGCCGGCGCGCTCGCCCGACGTCGTGACCGACAACGAGGTGTTCGTCCCCCCGTTCGTCGGGTCGCGCGTGGTCAAGGGCCTGCCGATCGACGAGATCGCCGGCTACCTGAACGAGACCGCGCTGTTCCGCAACCAGTGGCAGTTCCGGCCCGAGGGCGGCGAGAACGACGACGAGTTCAAGGCCCGCATCCGGCCGACGCTGCGCGACGAGCTGGCCAAGGCCAAGGCCGACGGGCTGCTCGTCCCGCAGGTCGTGTACGGCTACTTCCCGCGCCAACAGCGACGGCAACGACCTCGTGATCTGGACCGACGAGCTCCGCACCGCCGAGCAGGTCCGGTTCAGCTACCCCCGGCAGACGCAAGGCGCCGTACTACTGCATCGCCGACTTCTTCCGGCCGGTCGACGGCGCACGAGGTCGACTACGCCGCCTTCTCGATCGTCACGATGGGCCCGGCCGTCTCCGAGCGCACCGCCAAGCTGTTCGCCGACGACCGCTACCAGGAGTACCTGCTGCTCCACGGCCTCGGCGTCGAGATGGCCGAGGCGCTGGCCGAGTACTGGCACCGCCGCATCCGCGAGGAGTGGGGCTTCGCCGACGAGGACGGGCCGTCGCTGGCCGGCCTGTTCCGCCAGCAGTACCGCGGCGGCCGCTACTCGTGGGGCTACCCGGCCTGCCCCGACCTCGAGGACAACGTGACCGTGCTCGCCCTGCTCGACGGCGAGCGCATCGGCCTCGAGTGCAGCGAGGAGACGGGCTTCCAGTACCAGCCCGAGCAGAC
Source organism: uncultured Acidimicrobiales bacterium (assembly GCA_963778415.1). Taxonomy (GTDB): domain Bacteria; phylum Actinomycetota; class Acidimicrobiia; order Acidimicrobiales; family VFJN01; genus ZC4RG19. The sequence continues at coordinate 53,962 of CAVZUI010000005.1, read as the reverse complement.
CACGTCGGCCCTCATCTGCCACCATCCGCAGGCCAAGTACTTCGTCGCCCGCTGAGCAGACGGGGGCGGACGGGTGGACGAGCTGGCGGCCGAGGCGATCCGGGTCCTGCGCACCAACGACAGGGGCACCTGGACGCGGCCGTCCCCGCGCCTGTACCCCCACCAGTGGAGCTGGGACGCCGCCTTCGTCGCCATCGGCTGGGCCCACTTCGCGCCGCTGCGCGCCGTGACCGAGCTGCGGTCGCTGTTCCGGGGGCAGTGGGCGAACGGCATGGTGCCGCAGATCGTGTTCGACAACGGGGTGGCGCTCGGCGCCTACGAGCCACGCCACACCACGTGGGGGACGGCCGGGTTGTGCCCGCCCGCGGTGCCGACGAGCGGCATCTGCCAGCCGCCGGTGCACGCCATCGCCCTCGCCCGTGTGCGCACGATCGCGGCCGGACGGGACGACGGCACGCTCGCCGAGGTCGATCGCGCCGTGGTCGACCTCTATCCCCGGTTGGCCGCCTGGCATCGCTGGCTGCACTCGGCCCGCGACCCCGACGGCACCGGGCTGGTCACGGTCTTCCACCCGTGGGAGAGCGGGCTCGACAACTCGCCGCGCTGGGACGACGCCCTGGCGAACGTGCCGATGCGGGTGGAGTCGCCGGGGAGCCGGCCCGACCTCGCCCACGTGGCCGACGCGTCCGAGCGGCCCACCGACGACGAGTACCGCCGCTACTTCACGCTCGTCCGTGAGCTGGTCGAGGCCGGCTACGACCCCGACCGCTCGCACCGCACCCACCCGTTCCGCATGGCCGACGTGCTGTTCACCGCCATCCTCGCCGCGGCCGACGACGAGCTGGCCGAGCTGGCCGTCGTCGCCGGGCAGCCGGCCGCCGCCGCCCGCCACCGGGCCGACGCCGAGCTGAGCCGGCGGGGCCTCGACGCCTGCTGGGACCCCGACCGGTGCGCCTGCGTCGATCGCGACCTGGTGTCCGACCGGTGGGTCTCGGCCGACACGATCGCCGGTTTCGCCCCGCTCGTCTCGGGCTGCGACGGCGACCGCAGCGAGGCGCTCGCCCACCGGCTGCTCGGGCCCAGCTACGCCGGCGCCGACGCGCTGGTCTGGGCCGTTCCTCCCACCACCGCCGTGACCGATCCCGCGTTCGATCGCCGGTCCTACTGGCGGGGCCCCACGTGGCCCGTCATCACCTGGCTGCTCTGGTGGGCCCTCGAGCGAGACGGTCACCACGTGCCGGCCGACAGGCTGCGCCGCGCGGCACTGGCGCAGCTGCGCGACAGCGGGTGCAGCGAGTACGCCGATCCGATCGCCGGCGAGGCGCTCGGATCGGCCGCCCAGTCGTGGACCGCGGCCGTCGCCCTCGACTGGTTGGCCCACGATCCCGTGGCCGCGGCCGACCTGGTGTCCTAGTGTGGCGATGGACGCCGCAGCCGGGGTCGGGGTCGGCCTCGTCATCCTCCTCAGCATGGTGGTCGGCATCGGCGGCCTCGCGTTCTGGGTGATCGCACTCGTCGACTGCGTCCGCAGGCCCGAGGCGGTGTACCGGGTGGCGGGCACCGAGAAGGTGACCTGGGTGCTGATCGTCGCCCTCGCGGGGTGGATCGGCGGCCTGATCTACTGGTTCAGCCAGCGTGCCCGCCTGCAGGACATCGAGCGGTCCGGCGTGGCCGACCACATCCCCGGCTACGGGCCGCCGTACCCGGGCTACGCCGCCGGTCCACCGTCGCCGCCTCCGGGTTGGTACCCCGACCCCGGCAGCAGCGGCCTCCGCTGGTGGGACGGGCAGCGCTGGACCGAGCACGTCGCCGACCGCCCGGGCGGCTGACCGGGTTGGGCTGCGGCATCGGGGGCCTAGCCTGCAGGGCGTGAGCCGCGCGCTCCGCTGGTGGTCCTTGCTCCTCGTGCCCGGTGGCTTCGTCGCCGGCCACGAGCTCGGGTATGCCGGCGCGTCCGCGCTCGGCTCGCCGGCCGTGGCCGCCGGCGGCCACGGGTACCTGCTGACGCTCCTGCTCGTCGGGGCGCCGTTCGCCTTCGCCGCCGCCGCCCGCCACCTGCTCGCGGCGTTGCGCGACGAGATGCCGCCGGTGCGGTGGTCCACGCTCGCCGGCGCGCAGGCGGCCCTGTTCGTCGCCATCGAGCTGGCCGAACACGCCCACGCCGGCCTGTCGGTCGGCCAGACGATCACCCAGCCCGCGGTGCTGCTCGGCCTGGTGGCCCAGATCGTGGTGGCGGGCGTCGTCACCGCCATCCTCCACACCTCCGGCCGCGCCGCCGTGGCCATCGCCGCCGCCCGCCGCCCGCGGGTGACGCACCCCGCGCCCCGCCCCACGTGGCGGCCGCGGGGCGTCCTCGTCGCCGTGCCGGCGATCGTGCCCGTGTCGTCGCTGTCGCGGCGCGGGCCCCCTCTCCGCCTGGTCGCCTGAGCCACCGGCGCGCCGGGTCCCGACCCCGGGACGGGCGCGCCCGCACCGTCGACCGCGCGCGGCGGCACTCCGCCGCCGGCGCGCGCCCCGAGACCGGAGACCCGTGTCCACCGACCAAGTCACCTTGTTCCTCGCGCTGCTGGCCGTGATGGCCCAGGCGGGGGCGGGGCTGCTCGTCGTCACGCTCGCCGCCCGCGCCCTGGCGCCGGCGGCCACCTGGCCGCGCCAGGTGTTGGGCGCGGTCGGCCCCGTGGCCCTGATCCTCGCCGCCGCCGTGGCCGTCGTCGCCACCCTGGGCAGCCTCTACTTCTCGGAAGTGGCGGACTTCCCGCCGTGCCGCCTCTGCTGGTTCCAGCGCATCGGCATGTATCCGCTGGCCGTGATCCTGCCGATCGCGGCCTGGCGCCGCGAGCGGCTGATCCGCTGGTACGCGGTGCCCCTCGCCGTCGGCGGCGGCGCCGTGTCGATCTACCACGTCCTCGTCGAGCGGTTCCCGTCGCTCGAGTCGGGGGCGTGCGACCTCGCCAACCCCTGCTCGATCGTCTGGGTCGAGCGGTTCGGCTACCTGACCATCCCGGCGATGGCGCTGTCGGGCTTCGTCCTGATCGCGCTGCTGCTCGTGCTCCCCAAGGAGACCCCTCGATGACCCCCGCCTCGCAGAAGTCCCGCCCCCGTCCCGCACCGCGGTCCTCGCGGCCGGCCACCCGTTCCCGCCGGTCGGCCCTCGTCATCGGCGTCGCCGCCGCCCTGGTCGTGCTGGCGCTGGTCGTGGCGCTCGCCGCCGGCTCCGGCGGCGGTGACGACGGCACAGCCACCGGCGTGTCCGACGCGCCCGCGCTCACCGACCCCACGGCTGCCGCCGTCTCGGTGTCGGGAACGCCCCTGCCGGCCCTGCCCGACGCGGGCGCCGATCCGGCCGTCGGACAGCCCATGCCGGTGCTGTCGGGCACCGGACTCGACGGTGCCCCCGTGCAGGTGCCGGCGACGGGCCGGCCGACGATGGTCCTCTTCGTCGCCCACTGGTGCCCGCATTGCCAGGCCGAGGTGCCGGTGGTGCAGGACTGGGTCGACGGTGGGGGGCTGCCGGCCGGCGTCGACCTCGTGACCGTCTCGACCGCGGCGGATCCGCGGCGACCCAACTTCCCGCCCGCCGAGTGGTTGGCGAGCGAGGGATGGACGGCGCCCGTCCTCGCTGACGACGCTGATGCCACCGCCGCGCAGGCCGCCGGGTTGACGGCGTTCCCGTTCTTCGTGGCGGTGGACGCCGACGGCACCGTGGTGGCCCGCGAGTCGGGCGAGCTCACGCCCGCCCAGCTCGACCAGTTCGCGAGCGAGATCGCCGGGAGCGCGTCGTGACCACGCCAGGACCGGGAGACGTTGCCTGCGCTCCGTGACTCATGGCCTCCGAGCGTGAGATGCGGTATAGAGGCAGTGCATGTCCCTCCGCACGGCACTGGCGGGAGCGACGACCACGGCGGTCGTCGTCGCCGCCCTCGGCAACCCCGCCGCCGTCGACGCGGCACGGGACAGCGACCAGCAGGCCATCGCGACCACGCTCGTCGGGTTCGCCGACTGGGACGTGGCCGACTCCCCCGGCGAGATCGTGGGCCTGGTCGCGCTGCGCCTCGGCGTGCTGATCCTGCTCGCGGGCCTGTTGTGCGCCCTCGTGGGCCGTTCCCGCTCGCGTGGCGCCGCGTTCCTGGGCGCATGGGGTGCGGTGGGCGTCGCCGCCGCGGTGGCGGGCGCGGCGTCGTACGTGTACCAGGTGCCCGTCGTCCTCGACGGTGACGCCGGCGCTCCGACCTACTTCGACGGCCTGGTGCTGGCGGCCAACGGCGGTGCGGCGTTCGGCCTGTGGGCCGGGTGGCTGGTGGCGCTCGTCGTGGCGCTCGTGACCCGGCCGGCCCCCGCGGTCGTCGTCGCGCCGGACGCCGCCGTCGCGGCGGCCCCGGCGCCCGCACCGGCCGTCGCCGCCGCCCGCATCTCCGACCCGCCCCCGCCGTGGTGGGCGCCGACCCACGCGGCCGACGCCGGTGTCCGTCCCGGCCCCACGGCCTTCCCGCCCGGCGGCCTGGCCGCGCCGGTCGTGGCCGGGGGCGACGAGCCCGTCGCCCCGTTCCCGCCGCACTCCCAGATCCGGCCGCCCGCAGGACATGACCACCGCCTCGGGTGATCCGCACCCGTCCGATCCCGACGCCACCCGGCCCGTCGGGCTCCCGCCGGAGCCCGAGCCCGAGCGCGACGACGCCGACCCGCCGGCGCCCGCTCCGCCCCCAGCCCCGACCGACCCGGATGCCACCACGACGATGGCCCCCGACCCGGACGCGGCCGACCAGACCGCGCAGATGCCCCGCCGGCCGGACAGGTAGGGCGCTCAGCCGACGGTGGCCGGCACCCGCTCGTCGGCCTCGGCCGGCACGGGCGCCCACCGGCCGCGGGCGCATCTCGGGCGCGGGGAGGCCGCTGGTGCCCTCGATGTCGAGCCTCGGCAGCAGGCGGTCGAGCCAGCGGGGCATCCACCAGTTGCGCCTCACCCAGCAGCTGCATCGTCGCCGGCACCAGGATGACCCGGACGATCGTGGCGTCCACCAGGACGGCCACGGCCAGGCCGACGCCGAACATCTTCACGATCGGCTGCGGTCCCAGGACGAACCCGGCGAACACGCAGATCATGATCAGCGCGGCCGACGTGATCACCCGCGCGGTGGACGAGATGCCGTTGATGACGGACGTGCGGTTGTCGCGCCCGTCGAGGTGCTCCTCGCGGATGCGGGACAGCAGGAAGACCTCGTAGTCCATGGACAGCCCGAACAGCACCGCGAACATGAACATCGGCACGAACGACACGATCGGCACCGTCTCGTCGAGCCCGATCAGGCTCATTCCCCACCCCCACTGGAACACGGCCACGACGACGCCGTAGGCGGCACCGATCGACAGCAGGTTCATGAGGGCGGCCTTCAGCGGCACCAGCACCGAGCGGAACACGACCATGAGCAGCAGGAAGCTGAGCCCGACCACGGCGCCGACGAACAACGGCAGCCGGCTGCCGACCTTGTCGGACAGGTCGATGAAGACCGCGGTGAGCCCGCCGACGTAGGCCCGGACGCCGGTGCCCTCGAGCGCGTCGGGCACGACCTCGCCGCGCAGGCGGTGGACGAGCTCGGTCGTCGCCTCGTCCTGGGGGGCATCGGTGGGGATGACCATCACGATCGCCGCATCGCCGGCCCCGTTGACCTCGGCCGGAGCGGCGACGTCCACCGCGGGGTCGGCGTCGAGCCCGGCCGCGAGGGCGTCGAGGGCGGCGGCGTCGGTCGTCGCGTCGCCCGTGAGCTCGACCGAGAGCAGCAGCGGCCCGTTGAACCCGTCACCGAACGCCTCGGCGGTGAGGTCGTAGGCCTTGCGCGTCGTGCTCGACGGCGGGTTCGTCCCGGCGTCGGTCTGACCGAGGCGCATCGACAGCAGGGGAACCGCCGCCAGCACCAGCACCGCGGTGCCGCCGATCATCCAGCGCCACGGGCGCGCGGTCACCAGGTCGCCCCACCGCTGCCACCGATCGGGACGCAGGTCGGGAGAGGCGCCGAGGCGGGTCAGCCGCTCGTGCCACTCGTCGTCGACCGCTTCGCGCCGGCGCGTCCACGGCAGGCTGGCCCGGAGGAGGCGAAGGCCCGCGAAGCCGAGCAGGGCGGGCAGCAGCGTGATCGAGGCCACGACCATCACGGCCACCACGACGGCGGACGACAGGCCCATGGCCGTCACGGCCGGGATGCCGGCGAGGGCGAGGCCGCTGATGGCGATGACCACCGTGCCGCCGGCGAACACGACGGCCTGCCCGGCGGTGGCGATGGCCCGGCCGGCGGCGTCGGCGACCGTGAGGCCCCCGCGCAGCTCGCTTCGATAGCGGGTGACGATGAACAGGGCGTAGTCGATCCCGACGCCCATGCCGATCATCGCCGCCAGCGAGCCCGACTCGGGCGGGATGTCGAGCACGATGCCCGCGAGCAGGATCAGTGCCGTGCTCGTGCCGAGGCCGACGGCGGCGATGGCCAGCGGCAGGCCCATGGCGATGACCGAGCCGAACGCGACGAGCAGGATGACGACGGCGCCGAGGACGCCCAGCATCTCCGCCGACCCGGTCTCGGGCGACTCGGCGTACTGCGGCAGATCGCCGCCCAGCTCGACCTGGAAGCCGGCGTCGTGGGTGGGGGTGACCGCCTCCTCGAGCTGGTGGTAGGCGTCGGCGCCCAGCTCCTGCGTGTCACCCTCGTACTGCACGCGGGCGAGGGCGGTGTGGCCGTCCTCGGAGATCAGGCCGACCGCCGCCGGATCGACGACGGTCGAGACCCGCGGCAGCTCGCCGAGGCGCTCGACCAGCTCGGCGACGGCCTGCTGGCCGGCACCGGTGCGCAGGTCGCCGTCGTCGGTGTGCACGACGACCTGGGCGCTGCCGCCCGCGGCCTCGGGAAACCGCTCGGTGAGGACGTCGAGGGCCTTCTGCGACTCGACGTTCGGGATGCGGAAGTCGGAGGAGTAGCCGCCCCCCGACGCGCCTGCGGCCCCCCACAGCACGGCCGCGGCGACGAGCCACCCGACGAGGACCAGCCACCTGCGGGTGACCGCGAATCGTCCGAGGCGATGGAGGGCGCGCGACATAGGATCAAGGCTACGGAGAAACTGTCAGTAACTGCCATAAGGCAGGGAGTGTCGTATGTCACTGGACGTCAGCCCTACGTCACCCGAGACGGCGGGCCTGCGCGAGCGCAAGAAGGAACGCACCCGCCGCTTGCTCGCCGACGTGGCCCTGGACCTCTTCGAGACCCGCGGCTACGACCACACCACGGTCGACGACATCGCCGCGGCCGCCGACGTCTCCCCCCGCACGTTCTTCCGCTACTTCGCCTCCAAGGACGAGGCCGTGTTCGAGCGGGCGCCCGACGTGCAGGACCAGTTCCGGGCCCTGCTGGCCTCCCGACCTGCCGACGAACCGCTGCTCGTGTCCCTCCGGGAGATCGGCAACGCCCTCATCGCCGGCGAGGTGGTCGAGGCCGACCGCGTGCGGCGGGTGCTCGAGCTGGCCCACACCGAGCCCGCGCTGCGCCGCCGCTACGAGGCGCTGATCACGATGGTCGAGGCCGACCTCCAGGACTGGGCCGCGGCCCGGCTCGGCGTCCCGTCCTCCGACATGCGCCCCCGGCTGGTGGCCGCGGCGGTGCTGGCCGCCCGTCGGGTGGCCATGGACATCTGGCTCGAGTCCCCCGGCGAGGACCTGTCCGAACGGGTCGCCCAGGCCATCGACATGCTGGCCTCGGGCCTCACCGACGGCGCCTGAGCGAGACCTCTCGCACGCGGGAGCGCCCGGAACGGCACTCGGAGCACGGCGGCGCGAGCTGGGCGAGCGGCCTCCTTCAGGACCCCGTCGGGTGCTCGGCGGCGGCACGCGCCTCGGCCACGAAGCGAGCGATCGCGTCCGGGTCCTTCCGCGCGGGTTCGGCTTCGACGCCGGAGGCGACGTCAACGCCCCAGGGCCGCACCCGTCGGACCGCCTCGGCGACGTTGTCGGGCCGCAGGCCGCCGGCAAGCAGGATCTTGTGCTTCGTGACGAGGTCGCCGACGATGTCCCACTCGAAGGGGACGCCACCACCGGGAACGGGGGCATCGAGCATGACGATGTCGGCGGCGTGCTCATCGATGGAGCGGGCCAACGGGCTCTCGGCCACCACCGACTTGATCACGGTCTCCACGCCGGCGGCGACGACGGCGATGACCTCCGGTGGTTCGTCGCCGTGGAGCTGGGCGGCATCGAGGCCCAGCGCGCTCGTGATCTCGAGGACCTCGTCGGCGAGGTGGTCCCGGAAGATGCCGACCGTCATGACGTGGTCGGGGACGACGGCCAGGATCGCTCGTGCCACCTCGAGGTCGATGCAGCGCCGCGACGTGGGGACGAAGTTGAGCCCGATCGCGTCGGCACCGGCGTCGACGGCGGCGGTCGCATCGGCGGGACGCGCGCGATCCCGCAGATCTTCACGAACACCGAGGCGACGCTACCTGCGCTGGTGGCCGGCACCGTCCGCGTTGCAACCTGATCGCTCGGCTGTCCGGACTCACCTGATGTGCGTCGTTTCGATGTCAAGTGATGGGCGACAGTCTGTCCAGGTCTGTACGGCTACGCGCTGGGGCCGACCGGACGACCCCGCCACGCAGGCGGTGCCCTCGATCGGCACATTCGTGGCAGTCAGATCGTCCGTGTGAGTGACGCCGATCCCGGCCGAGGTGGGCGTTTCGACCGGCATTGGCACGGCACGACGTGCATCTGACTTAGAGTCCGTACGTGCCGATGGGCCAGTGGACGTACGGCTTCGTCGCCAACGGGTGCGTCACCATCGACGGCGGGACCATCGAGATCCAGCCCAGCGTCATCGACGAGCGACTGCTCGGCCTGCCCCGCGACCTCGACCCGGGGACTGATGGCGACAGGCCCAGCGGCGGCCTACGACTCGCCGGCGCGGTGCTCGGACACCTGGTGTCCCAGCGGGCATGCCGGGCCTACGCCGCCGATCCCGTCCCCGACGACGACCTAGCGACCATCCTGCGGGCCGCCACCCACGCGCCGAGCGCGGAGAACCGCCAGCCGTGGGTGTTCGTCGTGGTGCGGGACCCCGCCACCCGCGCCGCGGTGGCCGAGCACACCCGCCGGCTGTGGGACGCGGGCGGCCGCGGTCACGCCCGGCGGAGCCTGACCCCGCCGCTGTTCGCCGGCGTCGATCGGTTCATGACCGAGGGCTACGGGGCCGCCCCGATGCTGGTGGTCGTGGCGGGCGACGGCCGGGACGGCCTGCTACCCGCGGTGCTGGCCGCGTCAGTGTTCCCCGCGGTGCAGAACCTGCTCCTGGCCGCGGCGGCGCTGGGCTACGGCTCGGCGCTCACTACGCTGGCGGCCCACGACCCGGCCGGCCTGGCCGCCTCGGTGGGGCTGCCCGACGGCGTACACCCGCTGGCGGTGGTCCCGCTCGGGCGCCCCGCGGCGCGGCTGGGTCCGCCGAGGCGGCGCCCGCTGGCCGAGGTCGCCCACCTCGACCGGTACGGCACGCCGTTCGCCCCGGTCACGGGCCCGCGCGGCGCGCCCGCTGCGCCGCAACCCCCCGCTCGACCGCCTGCCTGATCAGCGTGTCGTTGTCGGCCGAGATGGCACGGTGGACCCGGGCCTCGAGCAGCCGGCGGGCCAGCGGGTTGAACGCCTCGATGATCGCGATGCTCGAACTCGGTGAGTCCTGCGACTACCTCTTCTGTGATCTCGACCACGACAGCACCGCGACATTCGCCAAGCCGCCGCCCGTCTCGGTCTCGGATCACGTGTGCGGGTAGTCGACGGCGACGGCATGACGGCCGTCGGCGACGCGCTGTCGGGATCACCCGATCAGCGCCGCTCGCTGGTCTTCGTCGACCCCTTCGAACAGCACACCGTCGGACCGGGCGGGCTGTCGGCAGTGGGCCTCTCCCGGAGGGCCGCTGACCTCGGCGCAGCAGTCGTCCACTGGTACGGCTACGACCACGCCGAGCAGCGGAACTGGCTCTACGACGACCTCGCGCGACACGTCTCCGAGCACCGGTTGGTGGTGCGGCGACATCATGATCACCCGCGCGGGCGCGGACCTGTCCGTCGGAGACCTCGGCGTGGCCACATCACCGGGAACTGGTTTCGGGCTCGTGTGCGCGAACGTGCCGACTGCGCGCTCCTGCGTTGCACCGAGCTCGGCGCTGCCCTCGGGCGCGCCTACGAGGGTCGACCTCTTCCAGACGGGCAGCCGGGCGATCTGAGCTTCTCGACGATGGAGCACGATGGCCTTCAGTCACCGCCGTAAAGTGTCACACCCCCTCGTTAGGGTTGGTGGCATGACCGTGGTCGAGACGCCGATCCCACCCCGTCCGGTCCCCCTCGCCCCAAGAGGCGGCCTGGCGGTTCGCCGAGGGCGAGGCCATCGCGGTCATGGGCTCCGTGAACGCCGGGATCGCTCGGTTGGTGGCGGCCGTGCACGGCCTGCTCGAGGTCGAGGGATGGGCAGGTGTCGGCATCCGCTCCCCCGAGCACTGGCTCACCTGGAAGGCCGGTGTGTCTCCCGCTCGCGCCCACGGGCTGGTGCACATCGCCCGCCGCGTCGACGAGCTCCCCGCGTGCTTCGCCCTCTTCACCGAAGGGCGACTGGGGGAGGACGCGATGGTCCGCATCGCCCGCCGCGTCCCGGCTCAGCGCGACGCCGAGATCGCCGCCCTCGCCCCCGACCTGTTGGTCTCCCAGCTCGATCGGCTCCTGCGGTCGCTGCCCGAGCAGCCCGACGGGTCGACGGCGCGGCCCGAGCCCGAGCGGGTCATGCGCGTGCGAGACGGCGCCGACGGATGGCTGCGCGGCGAGTTCTGCCTCCCCTCCGACGAAGGCGCCCTCGTCCGCCTCGGCCTCATCACCGCCCGCGACGCCGAGTTCCGCGACCGCAACGACCTCGACCCCGACGACGACGATGCCCCGATCGACGCCCGCCAGGTGACCTGGGCCGACGGGCTCGTCCGCATGGCCAGCGAGGCGGCCGACGCCTTGGACCCCAGCCTGGCCCGCACCGGCCAGCGCGGCGAACGCAACACCGTCGTGCTCCACATCGACATCGACTCCGACGGCACCCACGGCCCCGCGCAGCTCGAGCTCGGCCCTGTCGTGCCCGACACCGTGGCCCGCTATCTGTCCTGCGACGCCAGGGTCCAGGTCATGGCCCACCAGATGGGTCAGCTCGTGGGCATCCACCCTGCCGAGCGCACCCCCAACCGGGCGATGCGCCGCTACCTCGCCCGCCGCGACCAGGGCTGCACCCATCCGCTGTGCACGCAACGGCTGTGGCTCCACGCCCACCACATCCAGCACTGGGAACACGGGGGCCTGACGGTGCCCGAAAATCTCGCCCTCCTCTGCCCCCACCACCACCGGGCGCTGCACCTGGGCGCGTTCACGATCGAGGGCGACCCCGAAGCCGGCACCATGCAGTTCCTCGATCTGTGGGGCCAACCGATCGCCCCACCCGACCTCCGCCGACCGGGCGACGACCCGGGCGGTGGCACCTACACCCCACCTCGCGGCGAACGGCTCACTGCCGACACCTTCACCTGGAACTGACCGGCACGATCCTTCCTCAGTCCCAGATCACCCGCGCCCGCTCGGCAGCCGTCCGGACGAGCGCGCCCTCGATGACGACCTTCGACTCGGGGACGTCAGACTCGGGGAGCGCGACGTGCACCTCGAGCGGGCCCTCAGGCGGCAGTGGGAACACCCAGACCCTGAGGTGATAGCCGTGCGACCCGCCACCCGAACCGAGGAAGCGCAGGACGGGCTCGGTGGGGACGCCGTCGGCGTCCTTCGGAACCTCGGGCGAGCCGAACATCCACGCCTCGCGGCCCGCGGTGCGACCGTCGGCGAATCGGACACCGATCCGCGGATACCGGCGGCCCAGGTGTGGATCGCCCCCGTGGAGGAGCCGCGCCTGAGCCCCCAGCGGGTCGAGGCGCGGGTTGGCCAGGATCAGCAGCTGGACGGTGAAGCCGTTCGGATAGACCCGCAAGCACTCGAGCTCGATCGCCACCAGTCACCCCGGTGGACGATCTCTCCACCGGGAGGATCGTGGGCAGCGTGCCCTCGGACGGCCGGTCCCAGATCGGCGGCGCCCAACGGTGCTCGCGGTCCGGCGGAGGAGACGGCGGAGGCGGCAGCGGTTCGAAGAACGACACGGCGGAACGGTACCGAGGCAACCAGTCCGGCGGCGGGCCTCTTGACTCCGGACCGGGGTACGGGCCGTACCGTCGCCGATGTGACGACCACACCGACCCACGCCGACAGTGCCGCCATCCGGGAGGTGACCGGAGCAACGTTCGACGAGCAGGTCCTCGGCTCGACCGTGCCCGTCGTCGTGGACTTCTGGGCCGAGTGGTGCCCGCCGTGCCACGCACTCGCCCCCGTGCTGGCGCAGATCGCGGCCGACCATGCCGACGAGCTGTCCGGTCCTCGCCCTCGACGTCGACGCCCACCCCGAGGTGGCCCAGCGCTTCGGGGTGATGAGCTTCCCCACCCTGCTGGTGTTCGACCGAGGCGAGCTGGTCATGCGCCTGGTGGGCGCACGCGGGCGCAACCACCTGCTCGCCGAGCTGGCCGACGTGCTGCCCTAGGGAGCCACCCGCAGGGCGACGCAGTCGGGCTCGGCGCCGTCGGCGCACAGCTCGGTGAGCTGCTGCAACCGCCGCTGGATCTCGGCCAGGTCGCGTTGGCGGGCCTCCAGCGCGACCAGCTTCGCCTGGGCTGCGGCCAGGACGTCGTCGACCGAGCGGGCGCCTGCATCGCCCACGAGGTCGGCGATCTCGCGGAGGGTGAAGCCGAGGCGCTTGCCCCGGGCGATCAACTGCAGCAGGCGCAGGTCGTCGTCGGCGTAGAGCCGGTAGCCCGAGGCCGTCCGCGGCGGTGGCGCCAGCAGCCCGCGGCGCTCGTAGTACCGGATCGTCTCGACGTGCACGCCCGCGGCGTCGGCCAGGCGTCCGATCGTGTAGGTCGTGCCCACGGCCACCAGGCTACGGACCGGACCGTGGTCCGGGGTCAAGGCCCACCAGAGCGGTCACCCCGACGGATCCGGCAGCTCCTGCTCCAGCGTCAGGGCCTCGGCGAACAGATCGCCGTGGTCGGCGACGCGGTCCAGCACGTCGGCGGCCTCGAAGGTGAGCGGCTCGCCGCCGGCGGCCGCCTCGACCTCGTCCCACGTCACGGGCGCCGACACCGTCGGGTGGGGCCGCGCTCGCAGCGAGTAGACGGCCACGGTGGTCTTGTGGCGGCTGTTCTGGCTCCAGTCGACCAGCACCTTGCCCTTGCGCAGGCTCTTCTTCATGTTCGAGACCACGTGATCGGGGTGGGCACGCTCGAGCAGCTGGGCCACGGACAGGGCGAAGGCGGATGCGTCCTTGTGGGTGTGCGGTGTGTTCAGCGGCACGTAGACCTGCAGGCCCTTCGAGCCCGACGTCTTGGCGAACCCGACGAGACCGAGCCCGTCGAGGACGTGACGGATGTCGAGCCCCACGTCGGCGCACTCGACGATCGACGTGCCCGGCCCCGGGTCGAGGTCGAACACGCACATCGTGGGCGTCTCGATGTCACGGCGCGCCATCGGGGCGTGGATCTCGAGCGCCGCCATGTTCGCCGCCCACACCAGCGCGGGGGCCGAATCGAGGCAGCAGTAGCCGATGTCGCCGTTGCGGTCACCGGGCCCGAGCACGGTCCCGAGCCACTCGGGCCGGTGCCCGGGGCAGCGCTTCTCGAAGAACGAGTTGCCCTCGACGCCGTCGGGGAAGCGCCGGAGCGTGACCCCCCGGTCGGCCAGGTGGGGCACCATCACGGGCGCGATGCGCGCGTAGTAGTCGATGACCTCGGCCTTGGTGGTCCCGGTCTCGGGGTAGAGCACCTTGTCGAGGTTCGACAGGGTGAGCCGCCGCCCCTCGACCTCGACCGTGGTGCCGGGCACAGGCAGGCCCCGGTCTCAGCGCCGCGCCGTCAGGCCGACTTGCGGCGAGGCGCGGACTTGGCCGCCTTCGACGCCTTCGTCGACTTCGAGGCCTTCGCGGCCTTCGTCGACTTGGAGGCCTTGGACGCCTTCGAGGCGCGCGCGCGGGCGCCGGCGACTCGTCCTCGTCGTCGTCGTCGACCTCGGTGTCGTCGCCGACCGCCTTGGCCGTGGGGTGCCGCGTCCGTGCCTTCTTGGCGTCGCGCACGCTGGCCTCGAGGGCGGCCATGAGGTCGACCACCTTGTCCTCGGCCACGGGCGTGGGAGCGGCCACGATCTCCTCGCCGGCCGCCTTGCGGTCGATGAGGTCGAGCACCTGGTTGCGGTAGTTGTCCTCGAAGCGCTCGGGCTCGAACGGCTCGGTGAGCGACTCGACGAGCTGCGAGGCCATCTTGAGCTCGCGGTCGCTGACCTCCTCCTCGGTGACGTCCTCGCCGACCAGCTCGGCCGGGTCGTTGACCTCGTCGGCGTAGACCATCGTGGACATGACGAGGACGCCGTCCTTCGGACGGAGGGCGGCCAGGTACTGCTTCGACCGCATGACGAAGCGGGCGATGGCCACCTTGTTCTGCTCCTCCATCGCCCGGGTCAGCAGCGCGTACGGCTTCTTGGCGGCCTTGTCGGGCGCCACGTAGTAGGCCGAGTCGTAGAAGATCGGATCGATCTCGTCGAGGTCGACGAACTGCTCGATGTCGATGCTGCGGCTGGCCTCGGGGTCGAGCGCGCCCAGCTCGTCGTCGCCCACCAGCACGTACTCGCCCGACGAGAGCTGGTAGCCCTTGGCGATCTGCTCGCTGGGCACCTCCTCGCCGTCGGCCGCGGACACCTTGCGGTACTGGATGCGCGCACCGCTGCGGGTGTCGATCTGGTTGAAGTGGACGCTCTTGCGGGACACGGCGCTGTGCAGCCGGATCGGGATGTTGACCAACCCGAAGCTGATGGCACCGCTCCACATGGCACGAGGCATGTGAGGAGTATTCCCCGTGGGAAGCGGGGATTAAAGGCGAAACAGCCGCACGGCGCGATCAGGGCTCGGCGGGACGGGGGAGGTAGCCGACCCCCCGCCACAGAGCGCGGCTCAACATGCTCGCCGCGTCGTCGAGGCTGCACGCCCGGTGCTCGAGCCACTCGGACGCCGCCGCCTCGAGCATGCCGACGATCCCGCGGGCGAGGAGGCGCTCGGCGGGTCCGCCGCCCCACGTGTCGGCGATGCGCTGGCACCGCGCCCGCCGCGCCTCCTGTACGGCCGGGTGCACGACGCCGCCCGCGGCCGCGAACAGGGGCCACGACTCGGCGTTGCGCTCGACGATGCCGAAGAACGTGAGGACGACGCGGTGCAGGCGGCTCTCGTCCACCGGAACGTCGGCGAGCAGGGCCGAAAGCTCCTCGTCGAGGCCGCTCATCGTGTGGAGGTGGACCGCCGCGATCAGCTCGCCCCGGTCGCCGAAGTAGGCGTACACGAGCGAGCGTGACACCCCGGCCGCCTGGGCGACCTCGTCGAACCGCACCGTCGCCGGGTCGTGCTTGCGGAAGACCTCGACCGCCGCCTCCACGATCTGCGCCCGCCGCGCCGCCGGGTCGAGTCGGGCGCGTCGGACCTCGTGCGCCGGGGCGGACAGGGGCTCCATGGCGGCTACGAGGCTGTCGCCTCGACCTCCGCGTCGGTGACCACAGCGGTCGATGGTGCGGTGTCGCCGACCAGCGGGAAGTGGCAGGCGACGTACTGGCCGTCGGCCACCTCACGGATCTGCGGCTCCTCGGCGGCACAGCGCTCCTCGGCGCGCGGGCAGCGGGTGCGGAACCGGCAGCCGCTCGGCGGGGCCACGGGCGACGGCAGGTCGCCGGGCACCAGGCCGCCGGCCCCGGCGGGCACGGTCGGGTCGGGCACCGGGATCGCCGACAGGAGAGCCGCCGTGTACGGATGCGCGGGGGCGTCGTAGAGCCGGTCGGGCGTGGCCAGCTCGCACAGCTTGCCCAGGTACATGACCGCCACGCGGTCGCTGACGTTCTTCACGACCGCCAGGTCGTGGGTGATGAACACCAGCGTGAGCCCGTAGCGGGCCTTGAGGTCCTCGAGCAGGTTGAGGATCTGGGCCTGCACCGACACGTCGAGCGCGGACACGGGCTCGTCGCAGATCAGGACCTTCGGTTCCAGCACCAGCGCCCGCGCGATGCAGATGCGCTGGCACTGGCCCCCCGAGAACTCGTGCGGGCGCTTGTCGCGTGCCACGTCGGGATCGAGGCCCACGGTCTCGAGGGCGGCGTCGACCTTGGCGCGCCGCTCGGCCGGGGTGCCGATCTTCCAGATCTTCAGCGGGGCACCGACGATGTCGGCCACCTTGCGGCGCGGGTTGAGCGAGCTGATCGGGTCCTGGAACACGATCTGGAGCTGGGGGCGCAGCGCCCGCAGGCGCTCGCCCTTCTCGCGGGTGAGGTCGTGGCCCGCGTAGCGCACCGAACCGCTGGTCGGAGCCGGGAGCTGCACGAGCGCCCGGGCCGAGGTGGACTTCCCGCACCCGCTCTCGCCGACCACGCCGAGGGTCTCGCCCTCGGCCACGTCGAAGCTCACGTCGGCCACGGCCGAGACCTTCTTGCCCCCGGCAGCCGGGAAGTCGACCACCAGGTGCTGAGCCTGCAACAGCACCTCGTCGACCGGGCGCAGGTGCGCGGTTCCCGTCCCGGCCATCAGCCGACCTCCTCGCCGTTGTGGTCGACCGGACCCGCCTGCCCGTTGCCGCCCTCGGGGGCGGCGTCGGCCACGACGACGTCGGCGGGCACCAGATCCATCTCGAGCTCGGGGACGAGCTGGCCGGTCACGGCCGCCTCGGCCTGGGGCACGTGGTCGGCCAGGTTGCGCTCGAGGGCCTCGCGGCCGGCGTCGGTGCCGACCGGGTACCAGCAGCGGTAGAAGTGGCCCGGGGTGTCGGCCTCGAGCAACGGCGGCTGCTCCGTGTGGCACCGGGCCTGGGCGTAGGGGCAGCGCGGCGCGAAGCGGCACCCCGGCGGCGGGGCGATCAGGTCGGGCGGACGCCCGCCGATGACGGCGAGCCGGGTGTGGCTCGGGTTCTCGAGGCGGGGCACCGACTTGAGCAGGGCCTCGGTGTACGGCATCCGCACCTCGGCGAACAGCGTCGCGGTGGGCGCCTGCTCGACGATCTGCCCGGCGTACATGACCGCGATGTCGTGCGTGCGGCCGGCCACCACGCCGAGGTCGTGGCTCACGAGGACCATCGCCATGTCGCGCTCGTGCTGCTGCTCCTCGAGCAGGTCGAGGATCTGGGCCTGCACCGTCACGTCCAGCGCCGTGGTCGGCTCGTCGGCGAAGACGCAGCTCGGGCCCGCAGGACAGGGCGATGGCGATGACGACCCGCTGGCGCATGCCGCCCGACAGCTCGTGCGGGTACTGCCGGAGGCGCCGCTCGGGCTCGGGGATCCCCACCGACCGGAGCAGCTTCACCGCCGTGTCACGGGCGGCGGCGCGGTCGAGGTCGGTGTGGACCTCGAGCGACTCGGTGATCTGCTTGCCGATGCGCATCACCGGGTTCAGCGACGTCATCGGGTCCTGGAACACCATCGACATCTGCGTGCCCCAGTACGACCGCAGCGCGGCGTCGTCGAGGCCGTCGATGCGCTCGCCGTGGAACGTCACCTCGCCCGAGCGCACGGCCGTGGACGGGCAGGAGGCCCATGATCGAGCGCGACAGCACGGACTTGCCGCAGCCCGACTCGCCGACCAGCCCGAGCGTGCGCCCGCGCTCGAGCGTGAACGAGACCCCGTCCACGGCCGTGACCACGCCGCGCGGCGTGTGGAACTGCGTCCGCAGGTCGGCGACCTCGAGCAGGCCGCGTCCACCGACGTGGAACCCCTCGGCCGTCGTGTGGACGTGCCGGCGATGATCCCGGGGGCTCACAGCGCGCTCTCCCGGACGTCGAACCGGGCCCGGACCACGTCGCCCAGGTAGTTGAGCGACAGCACGGTCAGGAAGATCACGACCGTCACCGCGATCACGATGTGCGGCGCGTCCCGCAGCTCGGAGCGCCCCTCGGAGAGGATGTTGCCCCACGACGGCGTCGGCAGCTGCACGCCCACCCCCAACAGGCTCAGGCCGCCCTCGGCGACGATCACCACCGCCACGCCCAGCAGGGCGATCGAGAACATCGCCGGCAGGACGTTGGGCAGCACCTCGCGCGAACATGATCTGGCGGTTCCTGGCGCCCGAGCGCCCGGGCGGCCTGGACGAACTCGCGTTGGGACCACGCCATCGTGTTGGCCCGCGTGATGCGGGCCAGCACCGGGACCGACACGATGCCGAGCGCCAGGATGAGCACCACCATCCGGCGGGTCGCGCTGACCCCCTCCTGGCTGGCGAACACCGTCACGAGCGTCAGGGCCAGGATGAGCTGCGGGAAGGACAGCAGCACGTCGAACGCCCCGGTGAACACGGTGTCGACCCGCCCCCGGAAGTACCCGGCCACCAGGCCGAGCAGCCCGCCGATCACCAGGCCGAACAGCACCGACGCCACGCCCGAGCAGCAGCGAGGCCCGGGCGCCCCACACCATGCGGCTCAACAGGTCGCGGCCCAAGCCGTCCCCGCCGAGCACGTGCCCGTCGGTGCCCGGCGGTTGGCTGACGAGCGACGCCACGGTGTCGTTGGGGTCGTCGAGCGGGAGGATCGGGGCCAGCAGCGCCGCGAGGGTGACGAAGGCCAGCCAGCCGATCGCCATCCACCCGGCGATGCCGAGCCGGGCACGGCTCGCCCGGCTGACCCGGGCCCCGTCGCCGACCGCCGACACGACGTCGACCGGCCGCAGCGTCGAGACGGGGTTGATCGTGGTGCCCGTGGTGTCGGCGAGGCCACCGGCCGCGGAGAGGTCGATCTCATGTTCGGGCATGGCGGATCCTCGGGTCGAGGACGGCGTAGAGCACGTCGACCAGGAAGTTCACGAGCACGTAGCCCACCGCGATGATCGCCACCAGGCTCTGCAGGGCGATGTACTGGCGGGCCTGGATCGCCTCGTACAGCAACGTCCCGACGCCGGGCATCGAGAACAGCACCTCGACGAGGATCGCACCGCCGATGAGCGTGCCCACGTTCAGCCCGGCCACGGTGAGCAGCGTGAGGCTCGAGGGCCGGAGGGCGTGGCGCCACAGCACCCGCCGGGGCGACACCCCCTTCGACTTCGCCATGGTGATGAAGTCCTCTTGCAGCGTGGCGATCATGTCGCTGCGCAGCAGGCGCATGTACACGGCCACCTGGCCGACCGCGAGGGCGATGGTGGGCATGATCATCCGGCGGACGTGCTCGACGA
Organism: uncultured Acidimicrobiales bacterium; assembly: GCA_963778415.1. Taxonomy (GTDB): domain Bacteria; phylum Actinomycetota; class Acidimicrobiia; order Acidimicrobiales; family VFJN01; genus ZC4RG19. Next base: position 34,651 of record CAVZUI010000005.1, on the reverse strand, counting down.
GGTCCTCGCTCGGTTTCACGTAGCCGCTGACCGGCAACCACCCCAGCTCGACCCCGACGTAGTACGCCAGCACCAGGGCCAGGGCGAAGTTGGGGATGGCGAGCATCCCGAACGCCGTGGCGTTGGCCACCTTGTCGGCCCGCGAGCCCGCCCGGTAGGCGGTGATCACCCCCGCCGGGATGGCGATGACCAGGGCCAGCACCTGGGCGTACACCATGAGCTGCAGCGAGACGGGGAGCGAGTCGCGCACCCGGTCGATGACCGGTCGCTCGCCCGTCACGCTGTAGTAGCCACCGAGGTCACCGGTGACGAAGTCGCCGATCCAACGCCCGTACTGCACGTACACGGGGTCGTCGAGCCCGAGGTCCTCGCGCAGGGCCTCCTTCTGCTCGGGGCTGCCGAACCCGGCGATGGCGTCGACCGGGTCGCCCGGCAGCATGGCGGTGAGCAACGCCACGAACAGCGTGACGAAGAACAGCACCACCGCCAGGTGGAAGAGGCGGCGCAGCAGCAACGGCAACGGTGACCCCTACCGCTACTGCTCGACCCACATGTACGCCACCGGGTGCCCCGCGGCCAGGCCGGGGAAGCCCTCGGCCGCCGTGGGGCCCTCGCCGGGCACACCGTGCACGTTGAGGCCATGGCGATGGTCCACGGCGTGTACCACAGCCAGATGTTGTGGACCTCTTCGGCGAAGCGCCGGTTGAGGTCCTCGTAGATCTGGTCGCGGCCCTCGAGCGTGGTGCGGCCCTCGTCGAGCAGCCGGTCGATCTCGGGGTCGCTGAACTTCCCGAAGTTCACCGGTGAGCCCGACTTCCACCAGTTGTACTGCTGGTCGGGATCGCCGCCGGGGTGGTTCCGCCAGCCGATGGCCTCGAAGTCGCCCGAGATGGCCGTGTCGATCTGGGTCGACTGGTCGACCGTGACGATCTCGACGCTCATGCCGACGGCCTCGGCCTGCTCCTTGAGGAGCTGCGCCTGCTCGATCGTCACCTGGGCGTTGGTGGTGGTGTAGGTGAACGACAGCGGCTGGCCGCTCTCCTCCTCGTACTCCTGGACGAGGCGCTCGGCCTCGGCGGCGTCGTAGGTGGGGAAGCCGGTGTCCTCGAGGTTGCCGATGTTGCCGGGCGCGAACGGCCCGGTGGCCTGCGTGGTGATGCCGTCGTTGAGGATGGCGTTCGTCTCTTCGAAGTCGGCCGCGTACGCAAGGGCCTGCCGGGCCTTGATGTTGTCGAAGGGCGGCTTCGACTCGTTCAGCATGATGTAGCTGGTCTCGCCGAACTCCTCGGACTCGAAGGCGTTGACCTCGCCGGCCTCGGCCCGGTCCCGCAGGTCGGAGACCGTCTCGGCGTCACTGGTGTGCATGGCGTTGATCTCGCCCGACTCGAGGGCGTTCATCCGCTGCTCCACCTCGACGATCGGCCGGAACTCGATGCTGTCGAGGTACGGGAGCTGCTCGCCCGCGGCGTCGGTGGCCCAGTACTCCTCGTTCTTCTCGGCCTCGAACTTCTGGTTCGGGACCCACTCGACCTTCTTGAACGGCCCGGTGCCGATCATGTTCTCCGCGCACGAGGACGGGTCGTCGAGCTGCGCCTGCGCCATCATCCCGTAGCGGCCGCTGCCGTAGAGCGTGGCGTCGAACGACACCCAGGGCTGCTTGAGGGTGACCTGCACCGTGAGCGGGTCGATCACGTCGACGCTCTGGATCGGCTCGAACACGAACACGGTGAGCAGCGGGTTCCGCGCCGGGTAGGCGCCGCGGTAGGCGTCGAGGTTGTTCTTGACGACCTCGGCCGTGAGGTCGGTGCCGTCGTGGAACTTCACGCCCTCGCGGAGCGTGATGGTCCACACCGTCGAGTCCTCGTTGGGCTCGACCGACTCGGCCAGCCACGGCTCCATCTCGCCCTCGGCGTTGGGGCGGATGAGCGTGTCGTAGATCGACTGGGCGACCATGATGCCGCCGATGGCGAGCTGGGCCTCGGGGAGGCACCAGCCGTCGGTGGTCTCGGCCTCGAGCCCGTAGACGACCGAGCCGCCCGGAGTGGGCGTGCCGGCATCCTCGTCGCCGGTGGCACCGCCACCGCCGCCCGAGTCGTCGTCGCCTCCCCCGCACGCTGCGGCCACCAGGCCGAGCGCCAGAATGGCTGCGGCGCGCTTGAACCATCGTCCCCGTGTCGCTGTCGTACGCACGGTGCCCCCTCGCTCGGTGCGAATCATCCCCGACCCGACGGTACTGACCGTCAGGTCAATACGTGACCCTCGTCACACTGCGTCGGCAACCTAGGACCTCGCTGGAATCGTGTCAACAGTCACACCCGGTCTTGGGCGAGGGTTCACGCAACTGGCACACTGCGCGGCGATGGACAGCCGCCGACGCAGAACGCTCGCCACCCTCGCCCTCCTCCTCGCGATCGCGGCGGTGGGGTGCCGCACACCGCGACCCGGAGGGCCCGGCAACGGGCACGGCCCGCCCGTCCGCCTCAACGAGGTCCAGGTCCTGGCCTCGCACAACAGCTACCACGTCGAGCCCGAGCCGACGCTGTTCTCCGCGCTGCTCGGCTTCCTCGGGGCCGAGGCCGAGGGGTTCGAGTACACGCACCGCCCGCTGGCCGAGCAGCTCGACGCCGGCGTGCGGGCGATCGAGCTCGACGTCTTCGCCGACGATCCCGCGGGCGGCCGGTACGCGGCGCCGGTCCTCGGGCCGGTGCTGGGCCTGGCTCCCGTCGACCCTGCGTTCGCCGAGCCCGGGCTCAAGGTCTTCCACGTCCAGGAGGTCGACTACCGGTCGACCTGCACGCAGCTCACCGACTGCCTCGCACAGGTGCGGGCCTGGTCGGACGCCCATCCCGGCCACCTGCCGCTCACCATCCAGATCGAGGCCAAGGACGGCACCATCCCCGACCCCGGGCTGGGGTTCGTCACGCCGCTCCCGTGGGGTCAGGCGACCTTCGCCCAGCTCGAGAGCGAGATCAGGTCCGTCTTCCCCGAGGATCGGGTCCTCGCCCCCGCCGACGTGCGGGGCCGGTCCGCCACCCTGCGCGACGCCGTCGTCGCCGGGCGCTGGCCCCGGCTCGACGCCGCCCGTGGGCAGGTGCTGTTCGTGCTCGACGACAAGGGCGCCAAGCGCGATGCCTACCGAGCCGAGGTGCCCGACCTCGCAGACCGCTCGATCTTCGTCGACGTCCCCGAGGCCGATCCGGACGCGGCGATCACCGTGGTCAACGACCCGGTCGGCGACGCCGCCCGCATCCGCGCCCTCGTGGAAGCGGGGTTCATCGTGCGGACCCGGGCCGACGCCGACACCGTGCAGGCGCGCTCGGGCGACACGAGCCAGCGCGACGCCGCGCTGGCCAGCGGCGCCCAGTACGTGTCGACGGACTACGTCTGGCCCGACGACCGCTTCGGCACCGGCTACGTGGTCGACCTGCCCGGGGAGACGGCCGCTCGCTGCAACCCGGTCAACGCCCCCAGCCGGTGCGAGCAGGCGGACCTGCGCGGCTGAGAGGCCGAGCGGATAGGGCGTTCCGAGATGACGTGCCTATCCGCTGAACCACTGAGGCAGGGCGAGGTCAGGGACGGATCTCGTAGAAGGCGTTGACGGGGCTGTCGAGGTCGAGGACGCGGAAGCGCGTGAAGCCCGCGGCCTCGGCCATCGCCTGCGCCCGGTTCGCCGTCATGCCGAGCGTCCCCAGCCCTGCGCCGCCCGGTTCCGACAGGGCCGACGACATGCAGCTCAGGACGCTGGTGCCGTACATGAGGGCGGCCATCGGGTTGCGCTCGACGTTCTCGGCGAAGGTGTCGTACGCCTTGATGTCGGCGACCAGCCAGGTGCCGTCGTCGGCCAGCGCGGCGCGGATCGCCCGAGCGATCCCGTCGGGGTCGGTCATGTCGTGCAGGCAGTCGAACGTGGTGACGAAGGCCAGCGACCCGTCGGCGGGCAGCGCCTCGTCCCGCGGGTCGTGGAACTCGGCGTTGGTCACGCCGCTCTCGGCGAGGCTCTGCGCCGCCCGCTCGAGGGCGTGCTGCGAGATGTCGTAGCCGGCGAAGCGGCTGGCGGGGAACGCACGGGCGAGGCGGAGCACGCCGGCGCCCGACCCGCACCCGACGTCGGCGGCGGACACGCCGGCGGCCAGGCGCTCGACCACCCCGTCGAGCCGGGGCAGCAGATCGTCGACCAGGTGGTTGCGCATCCACGGCTCGAAGCCACGCTCGACCCCGACGGCCGCCTCGGGCCCGAGCGTGTCGTAGTCGTGGCCGATCCCCGTGCGGAAGCTCTGCGGCAGGGCCTCGGCCAGCAGGCCCATGCTCTGGGGCAGCTGGTGGAACATCCCGAGCAGGTTCATCTCGTGCGTCTCGTCGACGAGCACCGGCACCGCCGAGGGAGCCAGCGAGAACCGCTCGGCGCCGCCGCCCGTGTCGGCATCGACGAGGCCGGCGGCCGCCTGGTTGTAGGCCCACTCGCGAACCCACCGCTCGGACAGCCCGGTCCGCTCGGCGAGCGCCGCGCTGGTCAGCGGTTCACCGGCGTCCGCGAGGGCCCGGAAGAGCCCCAGGCGATCGCCGAGGTGGATCATCGCTGCGGTCACCGCGCCGGACATCTGGTTCGCCACGGTGAGGGCGAACAGGCCCACCTCCGCGGGGTCGGGGACGGCAGAGGGATCGGTCTCGGGCGCGGTGGTCACACGGCGACGGTACGACCAGGCGCCGACGTCGGCTCGCGGATTTCCGCAGGTGGCGGTGGACGCGCTGAGGGCTTCGTTACAGTTTCGTAACGTTCTGCCGCAGAGCGTGACAGTCGCACTACGTTTCACCACTGCCACCCGCACGACGCGGGGCCCGGGCGCCGGACCGCCGGGCGAGCCGCCTCCCCTTGTCTCGCCCCGGTCCGGCCGCCCCGCTCCCGAGAGCGCCCCGCCTCGGGGGCCGTCAGCCGGCCAGGACGGCGCGCGCCACGAGATCCGTGCCGAACGCCGTGAGGATGGCGAGGTAGAGCAGGCCGGTCGCCGCCATGACCGCCGAGTAGTACCGCTCGCGCAGCGCGGCCCGCGTCACGACGACGAGGCCGATCGTCGTGACCGCGCACGCCACCCAGAACCAGCCGAGCATGCCGTTGTAGCCGTCGTCGATCGTGCCGTTGAGCACCGACACCATGCCGACCGGCCACAGCAGCACGGCGATCTCGAGCGGCCAGATCAGGCCGGTCCACCGCACCATCTCGAGCAGCGGCTTGCGGGCCAGGCCCGGCTGCACGAGGTACCAGTGTCCGAGCAGCATGCCGTCGGAGATCGACCCCAGGAACGCCGCCCCGACGAGCACGCGGGCCACCGACAGCAGGGCCGGGTCGCCGGCGGCGATGCCGGCCGCGATCAGCCCGGGCACGCCGACGACCGGTGCGATCAGGTCGAGGGCGGGCGGGAACTCGGGCACGGTGGCGTCGGGACCGTCGGCGCGACGGTCGATCCCCGTCATGGCCGCCACCCGCGCCGAACGCCGCTCGACCCGGGCCCTCTCCCCTGCCACCCCGGCCTTGCGGCGCACGATCGACACCGCCAGGGCCCCGCTCGCCGCCACGACGACGGCCAGCGACGACGCCTCGCGCACCGGGACCGGGTCGAGCCACACCCCGACCGCGAAGGCACCGGCGGCCATCAGGATGTACGTGCCGCGCACCAGCCAGCCGTAGCCGATGCCCACCTCGCGACCCCGGGTCGTGACCCACAGGAACAGCAGGCCGCCGACGGCCCACTGCAACAGCACGGTGGCGGCGTCGAGGCTGATCACGGCGTGCGAGGGTAGGGCGCACCCGCGCCCGGGCCGGAATCCGTGGCGGCGAGGTCAGCCGTCGACGACCGCCAGGGCGTGGTCGGCGCGGTTGAGCGCGTCGGGGCCGTCGGCGGCCGCCACCACGATGTCCTCGAGGCGGAGGCCGAACCGGCCGGGGACGTAGATGCCCGGCTCGATCGAGAAGGCGTGCCCCGGGACGAGCGGCGTGCCGTTGCCGGCCACGATGTACGGGTCCTCGTGCTCCTCGACGCCGATGCCGTGGCCGGTGCGGTGGATGAACCGGTCGCCGTAGCCGGCGTCGGCGATGACGTCCCGGGCCGCGGCGTCGACGGCCTCGCACGACGTGCCCACGACGGCGGCGGCGGCCGCGGCCCGCTGGCCGTCGTGCAGCACGGCGTAGACCTCGGCCACCTCGGCCGGCGGCTCGCCGACGTGCACGCACCGGGTGATGTCGGTGCAGTAGCCGACGCCCTCGTCGTCGAGCATCGTGCCGCCGAAGTCGCACAGCACGACCTCGCCCGGCCGGATCACCCGGTCGCCCGGCCTCGTGGTGCGGGCTGGCCGCGTTCTCACCGGCGGCCACGATGGCGAAGTTCACGTGCTGGTGGCCCTCGGCGACGATGCGCCGCCCGAGGTCGGCCGAGACCTCGGCCTCGGTGCGGCCGACGAGCGGGATCTTCGCCTGCCTGCAGGTCGGCCGCGACGCGGTCGACCGCGGCCGCCGCCCGGCGCAGGGCCTCGACCTCGGCCGGCGTCCTTCACGGCCCGGAGCGGCCCGGTGACCGCGCTGGCCTTCGAGAACCGGGCGGTCGGCAGCGCCGCCTGCAGGTCGACGCACGAACCGCGCCCAGGTGTGGTCGCCGACGCCGACCGTGCCCGCCGCGCCGACGAGGTCGGCGACGATGGCGACCGGGTCGTCGGTCTCGCCCCACGGGCGGACGGCGAACACGTCGGGCCGCTCGACCACCCGCGGCGCCTCGAGCGCGCGGCACGACCAGCGTGGCGTCGCCGTCGCGGGGCAGCACCAGCATCGTGAGCCGCTCGAGCGGCATCGCCTCGTAGCCGGTGAGGTAGGGCAGGTCGGGGCCGACCGACAGGCAGCAGCACGTCGACGCCCACCTCGGCCATGCGGGCTCGGACCCGGTCAGCGCGTGCGGCGAGCATCCGGCGAGTCTACGGACGGGGAGGCCGCGTCAGGCCGGGTCGCCGACGGCGGCAACCGACGCCGGAGCCGTGGAACCCGCCGCCTGGCGGGCGTGGTAGCTCGACCGGGTGAGCGGGCTCGACTCGACGTGGGCGATGCCCAGCGCCTCGCCCGCCCGGGCGTAGTGCGTCGAACACGGCGGGCTCGACCCAGCGGGCCACCGGCAGGTGGTGCGTGGTCGGGCGCAGGTACTGGCCGATGGTGACGATGTCGACGCCGACGCCGCGCAGGTCGGCCAGCGTCGACAGCACCTCGTCGTCGGTCTCGCCCATGCCGACGATGAGGCCGGACTTGGTCGTGAGGCCGGCCGCCTTGGCCCGGGCCAGCACCGCCAGGCTGCGGGCGTAGCCCGCCGACGGGCGCACGGCCCGCTGCAGGCGGGCGCACGGTCTCGACGTTGTGGTTGAGCACGTCGGGGCGGGCGTCGAAGATCGCGGCCAGCGACCGCTCGTCGCCCTTGCAGTCGGGGATCAGCACCTCGACCTGCGCCGCCGGCGTGCGCCGCCGGATGGCGCTGATCGTGGCGGCGAACCCCGACGGCGCCGCCGTCGGCCAGGTCGTCGCGGGCCACCGCGGTGACGACCGCGAAGCCGAGGCCCATGCGCGCGACCGCCTCGGCGACGCGCTCGGGCTCGCCGGGGTCGAGCGCCTCGGGGTGGCGGGTGTCGACCAGGCAGAACCCGCACGCCCGGGTGCAGCGCTCGCCGTTGATCATGAAGGTGGCCGTGCCGTCGGCCCAGCACTCGAAGATGTTGGGGCAGCCGGCCTCCTCGCACACGGTGACGAGGTCGAGGTCGCGCATCGTCTGCTTCAGCCGGAGGTACGACGGGTCGGTGCGGAACGTCGACGCGCAGCCACTCGGGCTTGCGCTCGGCGATCGCGAGGCCCTCGGTCACCCCGGCCTCCGCCAGGCGGCCCCGCAGCCGGACGGCGACCCCGTCGCCGGCGTCGGCCGGCGGCGCGCTCCGACCGTGCGGCCGGTCGCCGAGATCGTCTGGCCAGGGCCCTCGCCCCGACTGAAGGCCGACAGGTCGTCGGGCCGGTGCCGCCACACGACGTCGCGCCGGTCGACGTCGTTCTCGTCACCGCGCCCGCCGCCCCACAGCGCCGCCGCCCGCGCGGCCACCGCGTCGACGACCTCGCGCAGGCTGACGTCGATCGCCCTCGGCGGCGAGCGAGGTGACCGCCTTGTCGGCGATGCCGCACGGCACGATGTGGCCGAACAGTAGCGCAGGTCGGGGCCGACGTTGAGGGCGAAGCCGTGCATCGACCGGCCGCGGGTGAGGCGCACGCCGATGGCGGCGATCTTGCGGGGATCGTCGCCGTCGGGGTCGACCCAGACGCCCGGGTAGCTCGCGCAGCCGGCCGGCGCCGGGCAGCCCGAGGTCGGCGAGGGTGTCGATGAGGAGCTGCTCGACCGAGCGCACGTAGGCGACGGTGTCGGCCAGCCCGTGCTTCCCGCTGCCCCGCTTGGCCGGCAGCGACACGATCGGGTAGCCGACGAGCTGGCCCGGGCCCGTGGTAGGTGACGTCGCCGCCCCGGTCGGTGCGCACCAGCTCGGCGCCGACCGTCGGCGGGCGGCACGAGCACGTGGCCCAGGTCGGCCCGCACGCCGAGCGTGTACACGTGCGGGTGCTCGAGCAGCAGCAGGTGGTCGTCGGGCGAGTGGGCGTGGAGGCCCGTTGCAGGGCGCAGCGCGTCGCGGTAGGGCACCCGCCCGAGCCACCGCGTGCGCAGGGTCACGGTGCCGAGCCTCGGGTCGGCCGGCTCACGCCAGCTCGGCCGCCCAGTCGCGGGTCTCGAGGATCTCCTTGATCTCCGCGCAGGAACGCGGCGGCGTAGGCGCCGTCGAAGGCGCGGTGGTCCCAGGTGAGCGTGAGGTTGCCGACCGAGTGGATGGCGATGGCCTCGCTGCCGTCGGGCAGGTCGACGACGACGGGCCGCCGCTTCACGCCGTCGGTCGAGAGGATCGCCACCTGCGGCTGGTTGATGATCGGCAGCGTCATCGACGTGCCGAACGGGCCCGGGTTGGTGATGGTGAACGTGCCGCCGGTGATGTCGTCGGGCCCGAGCTTCTTCGACCGGGCCCGGCGGGCCAGGTCGGTGACCTCGCGGGCGATCGCCCGCAGCCGCTTGCCGTCGGCGTCGTGGATGACCGGCACGATCAGGCCCTCGAAGTTGAGGTCGACGGCGATGCCGAGGTTGACGTAGTTGTGCACGATCAGCTCGTTCTCGCCGAAGCTGGCGTTCACCTCGGGGAACTCGCGGATGGCGTCGACGACGGCCCGGCTGATGAACGGCAGGTAGGTGAGGCTGAAGCCCTCGGCCGCCTTGAACGCGTCCTTCGCCGGCCGCGCCGCACCCGCTCGACGCCTTCGAAGTCGACCTCGATCGACGCGTAGACGTGGGCGGAGGTCGCCTTCGAGCGGACCATGTGCTCGGCGGTGCGGCGGCGGATGTTGGTGAGCGGCACCGTGGTGTCGCGCTCGCCGGCGCGGGCCACGGGCTGGGGCGCCGCCGGGGCGGGCGCGGGAGCCGCCGGTGCCGCGGCCTGCGGGGCCGCCGCGGGCTGGGCAGGTGCCGCGGGTCGGGCTGGTGCCGCGGGAGCGGCCGGGGCCTGGGAGCCGCCCTTGTCGAGCACGGCCAGCACGTCGTTGCGGGTGATGCGACCGCCGGGGCCGGTGCCCGAGATGGCCGCCGGGTCGAGGCCGTGCTCGGTGATCAGGCGGCGCACGACGGGCGACAGCAGCCGACCGCCGTTCGACGCCGGGGCACCGTTGGTCGCGGGGGCGCCCTGCGACGCGGGGCCGGCGCGGGCGCCGGGGCGGGGCTGGCCGGCGCAGGTGCGGGCTGCGCCGGGGCGGGCGCGGGCCTCGGCGGCAGGAGCGGGCGCCGGCTCCTCGGGCGCCGGCTCCTCGGGCGCCGGCTGCTCGGGCGCCGGGGCTTCCGGGGCCGGGGCCTGCTCGGCAGGGGCCTCGGGGGCCTCGGCCTGCTCGGCGGGCGCCTCGCCGCCGCCGGCGGGGGCGTCGCCGACGCGAGCCAGGACGGCGCCGACGTCGACCGTGTCGCCCTCCTCGACCAGGATCTCGGTGAGGGTGCCGCTGACCGGCGACGGCACCTCGGAGTCGACCTTGTCGGTCGACACCTCGAACAGGGGCTCGTCCTCGGCGACCGGCGTCGCCGACCGCCTTGAACCACTTGGTGATCGTGCCCTCGGTGACGGTCTCACCGAGCTGGGGCATCTGGATGTCGGCCATCAGGCCTGGGCCTCCGTGTCGTGCAGGGCGCGCCGTTGCGCCCCGGTCGGGATGAGAGCGGGCATCAGTGCAGGCGCCGCCCGGTCAGGGCCAGCACCGTCTCGCCGAAGAGCTCGGACAGCGTCGGGTGGGGCTGGATGAAGGCCGCGACCTCGTCGACCGTGGCCTCCCAGTTGACGGCCAGGTAGCCCTGGCCGAGCTGCTCGGTGACCCACGGACCGACCATGTGGACGCCGAGGATGCGTGCCGGCCGTGCCGTCGGGGTGCTTCTCGGCGATGACCTTCACCAGGCCCTCCGGTCGCCGATGATCATGGCCCGGCTGTTGCCGACGTAGCGGTGCTTCGACGCCACGACGTCGAGGCCGGCCTCCTTGGCCGACTGCTCGGTGTGGCCGGCGAAGGCGACCTCGGGCTGGCAGTAGATGCACCACGGCACCTTGCCGTAGTCGATGGGCACGGCGTCCTCGCCGAGGATGCCGTTGATGACGACGATGGCCTCGGCGAAGCCGACGTGGGCCAGCTGGGGCGTGGCGATGCAGTCGCCGACCGCCCACACGCCCTCCTCGCCGGTGCGGCACAGCTCGTCGACCTCGACGAAGCCGCGCTCGTCGACCTGGACCTGCGTGCCGTCGAGGCCGAGGTCGGCGGTCGCGGGCTGCGGCCGACCGACACGACGACCACGTCGGTCTTGATGGGGTCGGCGCCCTCGACGTTGACCACGGTGCCGCCGTCGCCCGGCTCGTGGCCGGTGACCGTGACGCCGGTGCGCACGTCGATGCCCCGCTTCTTGAACGACCGCTCGACGACGGTGGTGACGTCCTTGTCGCAGCCCGGCAGGATCTTGGGCAGTGCCTCGAGCACCGTGACCTGGCTGCCGAGGTCGGACATCATCGACGCGAACTCGCAGCCGATGGCGCCGCCGCCGATGACCACCGCGGTGCCGGGCACCTGCGGCATCGACAGGACCTCGTCGGAGGTCATGACGATCGTGCCGTCGACGTCGAAGCCCGGGATGGTGCGGGGCACGGAGCCGGCGGCGAGGATCACCGCGTCGGCGGTCAGCTGCACCTGCTCGGACCCGTCGGACGGGTCGACGGTGACGGTGCGCCCGGCGTGCAGCCGGCCGTAGCCGTCGAAGACGGTGACCTTGCGGCCCTTCAGGAGCTGGGCGACGCCGCCGACCAGCTCGTCGACCACCTCCTGCTTGCGCTCCTGCGTGACCGACCAGTCGAGCGCCGGCTCGCCGGCGTTGATGCCGAACGCCGACGCCTCGCTGACCGTGCGGTAGACGTGCGCGGTCTCGAGCAGCTCCTTGGCCGGGATGCAGCCGACGTTGAGGCAGGTGCCGCCGAGCTTGCGCTTCTCGACGAGGGCGATGTTGAGCCCGGCGCTGGCGCCGTAGAGCGCCGCGGCGTAGCCGCCGGGGCCGCCGCCGATGACGACGACGTCGAAGTGATCGGCCGTGGGGACCACCTCCAGGGAGAGTCGTGGGGCCGTTTTCCTGGACTCTACCGGCCCACGGGCGAGGCCCGATCGGGACGGAGGGGACGGCCGAACTGACGTCAGAGCACCATCGCCACCTGCACGCTGAACGCCACGAGGATGGCCAGGCCGCACAGCAGGGCGGCGAGGATGAGGCGGCGCGTGCTCATGACGCGTCAAGGCTAACGGCCGAACCCGCCGGGCCGGACATGCGGCTACGGTGCGCGGCGCATGGCCGCCCTCGACAGCTACCGGTCCCGGCTGGACGGGCTCGTCGCCGAGCTGGCGGGCGGGCTCGGGGTGCCGGGGATGGTGTGCGGGGTCCGCCTGGGCGACGACGTCCACGTGGTGCCCTGGGGCGTGGCCAACCTCGCCACCGGCGCGCCCGTCGTGCGGTCGACCCTGTTCCAGCTGGGGTCGATCACCAAGGTGTACACGGCCACGCTCGTGATGCAGGCCGTCCAGGCCGGGCTCGTCGGCCTCGACGAACCGGTGCGCTCGCAGCTCCAGGAGTTCTCGGTCGCGGATCCCGGGGCGACCATCGAGATCACGCCCCGGCACCTGCTCACCCACACGAGCGGGATCGAGGGCGACCACCTCATCGACACCGGGTGGAACGCGGACGCCCTCGCCCGCTACGTCGCCACGTTGGCCGGCCTCGGCCAGCTCCATCCCACCGACGAGGCCTACAGCTTCTGCAACACCGGCTACGGGGTGCTCGGCCGACTGCTCGAGGTGGCCACCGGCAACGACTTCGACAAGGTGCTGCGCCGCCGCCTGACCCGCCCGCTCGGGTGCCGCGCCACGGTCACGCTCCCCCAGCACGCGCTGCTGCACAGCGTGGCGGTCGGGCACACCCAGACCGTCACCGACCCGCCGACCCGCCAGGCCCGCTGGGCGCTGACCCGGTCCAACGGTCCGATGGGCGGCGTCATGGCCCCGGCCGACGAGCTGCTGGCGTTCGCCGCGCTCCACATGGACGAGGGCCGGACCTCGACGGGGGTCGACCTCCTCGCCCCCGCGGCGGTCGCCGACATGCAGCGCCTGCACGCCGACACGCCCATGCCGGGCGAGGCGCAGGCCCTGGGGTGGACCGCGCGCCCGTGGGGGGACGACACCAGCCTCGGTCTCGACGCCGACACGTTCGGTCAGCGGGCCGTTCTCCGGATCGTGCCGGCGCGCCGGTTCGCCGCCTGCGTGATGGTGAACAGCCCGCTCGGGGGGAGCTTGGCGCAGACCATGCTCGGCCACCTGGCCGCCGACCTGCTCGACGTGAGCGCACCCGACCCGGGCGACCCCACCGGGTCCGGTTCGCCCGTGACGCCCGCCGACCTGGCCGGCGTCGAGGGGGCCTACGACCGCCTGCACCAGCGCGTCGTGGTGTCCGTCGACGGCGCGGCGCTGCTGGTGGCCACCGAACCGTCGGGCGTCCTGCGCGCCCTCGGCGTGCCGGGCGCCGTGCTCGACGCCAGGCCGACGGGCCGATCCGAGGACGGGGCGCTGACGGCCGTGGCCACCGACCCCACCACCGGGCAGCGAGAGGTGGTCGTGTTCACCCCGGGCACCGCGTCACAGCCTCCCGGACTCCACCTGGGCGGACGCCTGCACCGCCAGGTGGGCTGAGCGCCGGCCGGCAGGGCCGCGCGTCCTCAGGTGCCGGTGAGGATGCGACGCACGTCGTCGATGCTGTCGGCCGTCACGAGGACCAGGACCTCGTCGCCGGCCTGCACCCGTGTGTCGCCCCGCGGAACGATGACCCGGTCGTTGCGGAGCACGGCCACGACCGTCGAGTCGCGGGGGAAGTCGAGGCTGACGATCTCGTTGTCGACCGCCGGGCTGTCACCGGCGAGGGTGACCTCGATCAGGCTGGCCCGCCCGCCCTCGAACGAGAGCAGCCGGACCAGTGACCCGACGCTGACGGCCTCCTCGACCAGGGCGGTCAGCAGGTGGGGTGTCGACACGGCCACGTCGACGCCCCAGTTCTCGTTGAACATCCACTCGTTCTTCGGGTTGTTGACGCGGGCGACGACGCGGGGCACCGCGAACTCCTGCTTGGCCAGCAGGCTGATGACCAGGTTGTCCTCGTCGTCGCCGGTGACCGCGGCGACGACGTCGGCGTCGGCCAGCCCGATGGTGCGCAGGCTCGTGACCTCGCAGGCGTCGGCCACGTGCCACGTGGCGCCCGCCGGCTCGCCCACCGCCAGCATGCGGGAGACGCGGTCCTCGTCCTGCTCGATGATGTGGACCTCGTGGCCGGCCTCTTGCAGCTCGCCGGCGATGAACGCGCCCACGGCCCCGCCGCCGGCGATGACGACCTTCATCGGTGGACCTCCGCCCCCGCCCCCAGGTGGCGGTCGATCTCGTCGGTGTGGCCGACCGCGACGGCCAGGTACACCACGTCACCGTCCTGGGTGACGAGGTCGGGCGTGGCGATCTGGGCGACCCCCATGCGGCTGACCGCGACGGTGCGGGCCACGCCGGGGATGTCGATCTCGCTGAGCGGACGACCGGCCCAGCTGGGGGCCACCGGGCGCTCGATCACCGCCACGTGGGCGCTGGGGTCGACCCAGTCGTCGTCGGACGCATCGGGGACGAGCTTGCGCAGCACCCGGTCGATCGTCCACTGCACGGTGGCGATGGTGGTGATGCCGAGGCGCTCGTAGATGACCGCCCGGCGGGGGTCGTAGATGCGGGCCACCACGCGCTCGACCCCGAACGTCTCGCGCGCCACCCGGGCCGTGAGGATGTTGGAGTTGTCGCCGTTGGTGACCGCGGCGATGGCGGCCGCCTCGCGGATGCCGGCCTGCTCGAGCCGGTCGCGGTCGAAGCCGACCCCGACGACCTGCTGGCCGCCGAAGCCCTCGTGCAGGCGCCGGAACGCCACCGGGTCCTTGTCGACGACGGCCACGGAGTGGCCCTTGTCCTCGATGATCCGGGCGAGCCCCGAGCCGACGCGCCCGCAGCCCACGATGACCACATGCATGAGGGGCGACGCTAGTGCACCCCGCGGGCGGCTCTGGAAACCCAGGTCCGCAGCCCGGACGACCGTCGGCACGAACCGTGGCGGGCTCACCCCGAGGTGGGCCTTGACACGCCCCCCGATGAGTAAGGCATGCTTACCGGGTCATGAAGGGCATCGTTGTCGACGTTGCAGAGGTGGTTCCGGCGCCTGGTCACAGGGGCGGCTGCCGCGGCGTGGACGGGTTCCCTGCATGATCATCTGCCATTGCGAGGTCGTCAGCGACCGCCACATCCGAGACGCCGTCACGTGCGGGGCATCGACCGTCGACGAGGTCGGTGACCGGTGCGGCGCTGGCACGCGCTGTGGGTCCTGCCGGTCTACCATCGGGACGCTCCTCGTCGCAGTCGCGGCGCGCGAGCCGGTAGAGCCGGCAGCCTGATCGCCCTCCCCCGGGCCGGGCGGTCGGTGTCGACGCGACCCGGAGGTCCCGAACGGTGCAAGGCAGACCCGAGATCATCGAGTTGCTCAACGAGGTCCTGACCGCCGAGCTCACGGCCGTCAACCAGTACTTCGGCCACGCCAAGATGCAGAAGAACTGGGGCTTCGAGCGCCTCGCCGACCACTCGTACCACGAGTCGATCGACGAGATGAAGCACGCCGACTCGCTGATCGAGCGCATCCTCTACCTCGAGGGCCTTCCCAACCTGCAGCGGCTCGGGTCGGTGCGCCTCGGCGAAGACCCGATCGAGCAGCTGCGCCTCGACCTCGAAACCGAGCGCGAGGCCGTCGACCGGTTCAACCGGGGCATCGCCCAGTGCGTCGAGCTGGGCGACAACGGCACCCGCGAGCTGCTCGCCGGCATGCTGACGTCCGAAGAGGAGCACGTCGACTGGCTCGAGACCCAGCTCGACGCCGTCGCCCGGCTCGGCGAGCAGCTCTACCTCAGCGAGCAGCTGAACGACTGACACGCCGCGGCGACATGGGTGTCGCGGCCGCCGGCGTGACATCGTGGCGGTCGCGTGTTCACCGCCGATCCCGACGCTGATCTCGAGTACTCGCTCGCCGAGTGGCGGCGGTGGCGGAAGCGCCGCCGCCTCGACGACGTCGACTGGATCGACGCCCTCTACCGCGCCGAGCTGACCGGCCTGGTCTGCGCGTTCGCGTTCTACGGGCTCGCCGGCATCATCGGCGACGGGGCGCTGAGCGCGACCCAGATGGCCGCGGTCACCGCGCACGGTGACGCGTGGCTCGCGCTCGGCTGTGCGATGGCGGTCGCCGTCGGGCTGCGGTCGGGGTGCCGCGGCGGCCCGCTCGTGCTGGAGCAGGCAGACGTCCGGCACGTGCTCCTGGCGCCGCTCGATCGGGGGCGGGCCCTGCGGGGGCCGGTGCTGCGCCAGCTCCGGTTCCTGGCGTTCGCGACCACCGCCGGGTGGCCTGGCCGCGGGCTTCCTGGCCGCCCACCGGCTGTCGGGCTCGACCGCGGCCTGGGTGGCGAGCGCCGCCGCCTACGCGCTCGCGACCGCGGTCCTCGCGTTCGGCGCCGCCCTCCTGGCCTCGTCGTGGCGCCTTCCCTCGTGGATGGGGACCGGGCTCGGCGTGGTGCTCGTGGCCGCCAGCGCCGGCGACGTGATCGGAGCCGTCCCGACGTCGCCCACGGTGCCGTGGGGGCGCATCGGCATGTGGCCCGTGCAGCCGGTGTGGCCCGGCGTGGCGGCGATCGTGGTGTCGCTCGGCGTGCTCGCCCTCGGGCTCGCCCGGGTGGGCCGGGTCTCGATCGAGTCGGCCGAGCGGCGCTCGACGCTCGTCGGGCAGCTGCGGTTCGCGGCCACGCTGCAGGACGTGCGCACGGTGGTCGTGCTGCGTCGCCAGCTGGCCCTCGAGCTGCCGCGGGTGCGGCCGTGGGTCGTCGTCCGGGTGGCAGGCACCGAGCGGCTGCCCGTGTGGTGGCGGGGCGTCCGGGGTGTGCTCCGGTGGCCGGCGGCCCGGGTCGGGCGACTGGTGCTGCTCGCCGTCGTCGCGGGCCTGGCGCTCCGCGGCGTGTGGGCGGGCACGACTCCGCTGCTCGGCCTCGCCGCGGCTGCGCTGTTCCTCGCCGGCATCGACGCCGCGGAGGCGATGTCGCAAGAGCTCGACCACCCGAGCCTGAGCGGGTCGACCCCGGTCGACCCCGGTGCCCTCCGCGTTCGCCACCTCGGGGTGGCGGGCGTGGTGATGACGGTCGTCGCGGTCGTCGGGGTCGCCGCCGCGCTGCTGGTCGACCCCGGGGGTGGTGGGTGGGCGGTCGCGCTGATCTGCGCCGCCCCCGCCGCCATGGGCGGGGTCGCAGGGGCCGCGGCCAGCCTGGTCGCCGTGCCCGATCCGCTCGAGGCGCTGCTGATGCCGCCCGAGGTGACGGGCGCCGTCCAGGCGTTTCGCGTCGTTCGCCCCCTGTTCCTGGCCATCGGAGGGACGCTGCCGGTGTTGGCGGCTCGGGCCGCCACGAACGCCGGCGGGTCGGCGCGTGGCCGGGGCCGCCGCGGCGGCCGGCGGCGTCACGGTCGGCTTCATCCTGGTGGTCGGGTGGCTGTGGAAGCGTGACACGCTGCAGGCCGCGCTCCAGGCCAACGTCGCCCGATCCCGAGGAGCCACACCGTGACGCCCGCCTCCCGCCGCTCCCGATCCGCCCCGGCCGTGCTCACCGCCCGGGCGGCCACCAAGGCGTACGCCGACCTGGTGGCGCTGGCGCCCCTCACGCTGACCATCCCCGCCGGCGAGCGCGTGGCGCTCGTCGGCCACAACGGGTCGGGCAAGTCGACCTTCCTGCGCCTCGCGGCCGGGATGCTCGACCTGTCGAGCGGGGAGATCGAGGTGAACGGCGCCCCTGTCGGCTCACCCGAGGCGCGGGCCGCCACGTCGTTCATCCCCGACAACCCCGTGCTCTACGACGACCTGAGCGTGCGCGAGCACCTCGCCTACATCGCCAGCCTGCACGGCGTCGACGCGTCAGAGGAGGAGTTCGACCGCCTCGTCGACGTCGTCGGCCTCGCGCACCGGGCCGACGACCTGCCCGCCCGGTTCAGCCGCGGGCTGCGGCAGAAGGCGGCGATCGCCGTCGGGCTCGTGCGGCCGTTCTCCTTGCTGCTGGTGGACGAGCCGTTCGTCGGACTCGACGTGTCCGGCCGCGACGCCCTGCTCGCCCTCCTCGACGAGGCCCACGCGATGGGGGCCGCGATCGTGGTCGCCACGCACGAGCCGAGCTACGTCGAGCGGGTCGACCGGTGCATCGCCCTGCGCGACGGCGAGCTCGTGTACGACGGACCGGCCACGGCCGCCGACATGGTGCGCCTGGTGGGCGCGGGCGACGCCGTGGGCGGGGGCCCCGGCTGACGCCGGCGGCCGCGCGGCGGCCGGCGTCACCAGCCCGTGGAGGACGGCGGCTCGTCGGTCGGGCGGGGCTGCGGCGGCGCACCGGCGCCGCCACGCGAGGGGCCGACGGTCGACTGCTGCGCCAGCAGGTCGCGGATCTGGGTGAGCAGGGCGGCCTCGTCGGACAGCTCCTCGACCGGGGGCTCCTCGCCGCGGCGGCGGCGCTCCTGCAGCATGTTCAGGGGCTTCACCACGAGGAAGAACACGACCGCCGACACCGACAGGAAGTAGATGAGCGCGTTGATGACGATGCCGTAGCTGAAGACGCTGTCGTTGACCGTGAAGGTCATCTGACGGAAGTCCTTGCCGCCGAGGACCCCGATCAGCGGCGTGATCAGGCCCTCGACGACCGAGGTCACGACGGCCGTGAAGGCGGAGCCGATCACGACCGCGACGGCGAGGTCGACGACGTTCCCTCGGGAGATGAACTCCTTGAACTCCTTGAACACATCGGCCACGGGCCAGACCTCCGGTGTCGCGTCGCTTCACGGCTCCCGGGCGCGTACCGTACCGAAACCCTCGGGAGGAGCAAGCGAGCCATGGACGTAGCCATCACCGGGGCCAGCGGCCTCATCGGCTCGGCGCTCGCCGCCAACCTACGGGCCGGCGGCGACCGCGTGCGCCCCCTCGTCCGCGGGCCGAGCGACGATCCCGACGCCGTCCGCTGGGATCCGGCGGCGGGCACGATCGACGCCGACGGCCTCGAGGGCGTCGACGTCGTGGTGCACCTGGCGGGGGCGGGCATCGGCGACAAGCGGCTCACCGCCGCACGCCGGCAGGTGGTGCTCGAGAGCCGCACGCACGGCACCGCACTGATCGCTCGCACGCTGGCCGCGATGGACACGCCGCCCCGGGTGCTCGTGTCGGCCTCGGCCGTCGGCGTCTACGGCAGCCGCGGCGACGAGGTCCTCACCGAGCAGAGCCCGCCGGGCGACGACTTCGTCGCCGCACTGGTCGAGGCCTGGGAGGGCGCGGCCCGGCCGGCGGCCGAGGCGGGCATCCGCACCGTGTTCCTGCGCACGGCGCCGGTGCTGTCGGCGAAGGGCGGCATCCTGCCCCGCATGGCGCTGCCGTTCCGCCTGTTCGTCGGTGGCCGCATCGGCTCGGGCCGGCAGTGGATGAGCTGGGTCTCGCTGGACGACGTCGTCGGCATCGTGCGCTTCGTGATCGACCGCGACGACATCCGTGGCCCGATCAACGTCGTCGCCCCCGAGCCGGTCACGAACGCGGACCTGACCGCGGCCCTCGGCCGCGCCCTGCACCGCCCCACGCTGCTCCCCGTCCCTCCGGCTGCGCTGCGGCTCGTGCTGGGCGACGGTCGCACCGACTCGCTGCTGCTCGCCAGCCAGCGCGTCGAGCCTGCGGCCCTGGTCGAGGCCGGGTACACCTTCGTCCACCCGCGGCTCGACGCCGCCCTCGCCTCCGCCTTCGGTGGTGCGGCGTGACGAGCGCGGCCGACGGGCCCGCCACGCCCGACACGACGTCCGGCCGCCCCGGGGTGGCCGCGTTCGACTTCGACGGCACGCTCGCCCGGCGCGACACCCTGGTGCCGTTCCTGCGCCACGCCTGCGGGACGCCGCGGGTGGTGGCCGCCACGGCCCGCGCCGCGCTGCGGGCGCGTGACCGCGACACGCTCAAGGTCTCCGCCGTCGGCCACCTGTTCCGCGGTCGTCCCGCCGCCGAGCTCGACGAGCTGGGCCGGGCCTACGTGCCGACGCTGGTCGACCTGCTCCGGCCCGAGCTCGTCGACCGGGTCCGCTGGCACCGCACCCAGGGGCACGCGGTCGTGATCGTGTCGGCCTCGCTCGGCGCCTACCTCCGGCCCCTCGCCGACCGCCTCGAGCTCGACGCGGCGCTGGCCGTCGAGCTGGTGGTCGACGCCGACGGCACGTTGACCGGCGCCGTGGTCGGCGACCTCAACACGCGTGGTCCCGAGAAGGTGGCCCGGTTGCGGGCCTGGACCGGCCAGCGGTTCGGCGTCGACGTGCCGTTCGAGCTGTGGGCGTACGGCGATTCGTCGGGAGACGAGGAGCTGCTCGCGCTCGCCGACCACCCGACGTGGGTGGGCCGGCGGTCGGACGGCACCGCCTGATCAGGCGAAGCCGCTGCGCACCGCGGCCGACGGTCGCCGGCCGATGGCCATGGCGACCGGCACGCCACCGATGGCGAGCATGCCGAGCGTGACCCGGGCGATCGTGCCGAGGGTGCCGGGACCGGAGTCGGTCCCGGCCGATCCGGAGGCGGCGTCGGCGGCGGCGCCCGTGGCCGCGCCGTCGCTCCCCGTCCCGTCGGTGACACCGTGGGCCATCGCCGTGGTCCGGTACAGGAGGGCGGCGTCGGCCGGCACCGACGGGCCGGCCAGCCCGTCGAGCGCCGGGGCGCCGCCACTCCGGGCCGACGGGCCCGTCGCACTGCCGCCGCCACCGCCACCACCGCCCGTCGCCCCGCCGCCCGGCACCTCGACGGTGATGTGCGTCGTCAGGAACAGCGGGCGCCAGTCGGCGCCCAGGCAGGCGCCCGACACCAGGTGGCGACCGCGCCGGATCGACGTCGGGATCGTGACCCTGGCGACGGCGGCGCCGCGGGAGTCGACCCTGGGGGTGGCCACGAGCGAGAGGTCGATGCCGATGAGGGCGTACGTGCCGGGCCGGCAGGTGGCCAGGGTGACGGTCACCGCCTGCCCCGGGATCGGGGTGGGGTCGTCGACCGTGATGGCGTTGGGAGCAGGCGGGTAGGTCTGCGCACCGGCGGCCCCGGCGCACGCGACGGACACTGCCAGCGCAGCGGCACCTGCGCCCAATGCGGCAACGACACGCATGGTCATCTCACTCCCCCTCGTGGCGCCGTCCCCGGCTCGGCGCTCGACGTGCCCCGTGGGGCACGCCGTTGGTCTACCACACGGAAGGTTGTTGACGCCCGGTCAACACCGGGCCGGATTCAGCCCCGAGGCGCCGACACGGAGACGCGGTGCGCCCGGTCGAGAGTGCCGCTCCACGTGGCCACGTTGCCGTCGACCTCGGCCTCGCGGCTGACGGCGGACGCTCCCGCCACCTCGACGCGCACAGACGCCTCGTCGGGCTTGGCGAACGGCTGCACGGGCAGGTCGAGCAGGTAGCGGCGGCCCTCGATGGCTCCGGACAGGTCGACCTCGAGGTCGACCGTGCCCCCCGGCGGGATGTCCACGAAGGTCGAGTACACGTTGCGACCCGCCTCCACCTCGGCCTGGAGCGCGGCCGGCTGGCCGCCGATGCGGGCGGCCTCGAGCGCGAACGGGCTGTAGATGGACACGAACGACCGGTTCGTGCCGCGTGGGAGGTTCACGGCGTTGCCCATCATGTAGTCGGGGTACGGCTCGGCCGGCGTCTGGTTCTCGAGCGTGAGCTTGAGCGTGCTGCGCACCTGTCCCGTCTCGGGGTCCCACTGGACCGTGTACTGCTCGCGACGCTGCAGGAACAGGTCGACCTTGTTGCCGGCGGCGTTGGAGGTCGTGACCATCAACCCGTCACCGTTCTCGGCGACCGGCGGGACGATTCCGGTCACGCCGACCTCGGCCGTCACGATGGCCGCCCCGGCATCGAGCGGCATGAACATGATGTGACCGCCGTCGACGACCGGGTCGAGCACCCGGCTGAGGTCACGGGGCCCGGCGAGGTCGGAGGTCGTCAGCGCCCCGAACGACGTCCGGGCGACGTGGTCGAGCACGTCGAGCCGCTCGTCGTTGTCGTCCTGGTACTCGATGTACTGGCCGCTGAGCAGGAAGTCCTCGACGTTGTCGGCCGTCAGCGGCTCGGCGCGACCGGGGACGGACACCTCGCCCGTCAGACCCACCACGGCGGCGAGGCCGGCGGGATCGACGCTGATGACCCCGTTGACGGGCTGGCCACCCGACTGCGCGTACAGCTCGTTCGCCGCCACGGCGAACGACGGGAAGTCGGGCGTCATGGTCAGGTTGCGCCACGTGTTGGCGACGTCGAAGCGCGAGTAGCGCATCACGAGGTCGGCGGGCTGGGTCAACGTGCGGTTCGCCCCGGCGGCCTCGAGGTCGGCGACGCGACCGAAGACGGGCATCGACAGCTGCCCGTCGTCGACCACGAGCTCTGCGTAGTTGCCGGGGAACCCGATGCGACCGCGCGCCTCGACCGGCGTGGTGAAGAAGACGAGGTAGCGCTGAGGGCCCTCCGCGCCGAGCAGCGTCGGCGCCACGGAGACCACCTGGAGGGCCGTCTCGGCGTCGGGGACGGCGCCGTCGACCTGCTCCTCCATCCGGTCGACGCGCGACGTCACGAGGTTGAGGAGCCACGGCGACTGCACGTCGACGACCTCGGCCTGCATGGACTCGAGCGCGTCGCGGACCCGTCGCAGCGGCCGTTCCATGTCGGACACGGCCTGCGGGTTGAGGCGTCCGTCGGTGAACTGGAGGGCGTCGACGTCGGCCACCGACGCCGCCAGCGACGTCACCTCGGCCACGTCGCCGGCCTGCGCCGCCAGGCTGCCGACGGCTCCGAGGTTCGGGCCCAGGATGGGCAGCGACCGGGCCGGCGACACGAACCAGCTCGTCAGCGTGCCCTCGGCCGACGTGAGCGAGCGGGCGGCCGAATCCAGCTCGGCGGCCGCGAGGTCGTCGTCGATGTCGCGCGCCGCCGAGATGCCACCGTCGATGCCGCGGATGCCGTCGGCCAGGTCCTTCTGCACCGACAACAGGCCGATGGCGGCCCCGGCGGCCATGACGCCGATCACGCCGCCGCCGACCAGCGCGATGCGCCGGGCCCGCCGCCGCACGCGGCGGCCGGCGTGCTGGTAGCCCGAGGCCATGGCCGGCACGATGGCGGCGAACGTGATGATCGCCGTGAGGCCGTGGAACCCCAGCGGGCCGGCCCGCAGCAGCGCGATGCCGCCGAGCCCCGTGACGAGAGCGCCGCGGGCCCGGCTGCGCGTGTTGCGCAGCACCGAGACGAAGGCGATGCCGATGGCGACACCGGCGCACGCCATGGCCACACCGTCACCGGCCAGGAGGGCTCCCGCCCCCGCGGGCAGGAACCAGGTCCACCGCCGCGCCGTGGCCCCGAGGGACGCGAGGGCGGCGACGAGCGCGGCGCTCCAGAACATGTCCGACGTGTCGAGGCCCGTGGGCTGCGCGTGGGTCAGGACGGCCGCGGCGACGCCGGTGCCGGCCACGGCGACGCCGTAGGCGACGGTGCGCGAACGGCGGGTGGCGAAGATGTCGGACCGGCGGAGCGCGAGGGACATGGAGCGCGACAATCTACGCGACGGCCTCGCTGCGTGAGCCATCCGCGCCGTGTGAGGAGGGTGCCGGGACGGGCTCAATAGGCGCCGGCAGCGCGCACCACCGCCGAGAACGTCTTGGCCATGATCGTGACGTCCATGGTCGGCGACCAGTGGTGCACGTAGTAGAGGTCGAGGCGCACCGCCTCGTCCCACGGCAGGTCGGACCGGCCGCTCACCTGCCACAGGCCCGTGATGCCCGGCTTCACCAGCAGGCGGCGGCTCACGTGGTGCTCGTAGCGCTCGACCTCGGCGGGCAGGGGTGGCCGCGGGCCGACCATCGACATCTCGCCGCGCAGCGACGTTCAGGATCTGCGGCAGCTCGTCGATCGAGTAGCGGCGCAGGAACCGGCCGGTGCGGGTGACCCGCGGGTCGACCCGCATCTTGAACAGCAGGCCGTCGGCCTCGTTGCGATGCTCGAGCTCGGCCAGCAGCCGATCGGCGTCGACGACCATCGTGCGGAACTTCACCATGCTGAACCGGCGGCCGTCGCGGCCGACCCGCGTCTGCGTGAAGAAGACGGGGCCGGGGCTGTCGAGCCGCACGGCCAGGGCGATCACGAGGAACACCGGCGCGAGGACCAGCAGCGCCAGCGCGGCGCCGAGGCGGTCGAACACCTCCTTCGCGGCGCGCTGCGGACCGGTGAGGGTGGGCTCGGCCACGTGCAGCAGCGGCAGGCCGGCGACGTCGCGCACGACCGTGCGAGGTCCGGCGACGTCGGCGATGGCCGGGGCCACCAGCACGGTGACGTCGCTCCCCGCCAGCTCGCCGACGAGGGCGGTCAGCTCGCCCGGCCGCGACTCGGTCGTGACCGCCACCGCGTCGGCCCTGCTGGCGGCCACCGCGCCGGCGACGTCATCGGGCGTCCCGACCACCGGGACCGATGCCGAGCCGATCCCGAGCTCGGGGCGCTCGGTCGCCACGCACACCCCGACGACCAGGAACCCCGACCATTCGGACCGGACGAGGTGCTGGCCGACCTCGACCACCGAGCGTGGCGTGCCGACCAGGAGCAGCCGGTGGACGTAGCGGCCGTGGCGCCGCTGGCGGTGCAGCCACTGCCGCAGCACGAAGCGGGTGAGCAGGGTGAGCACGAGGGCGACCGGGATGAGCACGCCCACGTAGCCGCGGGCGATCACCAGGCGGCCGAGGAAGTGGGCGAGGGCGACGACGGCGAGGAAGTGCACGCCGCCGTTGAGGACGCGGCGGTACTCGTCGGAGCCGACGCCGAGGATCAGCCGGTCGTAGCAGCCGGCGAGCGCCAGGACCGCCAGCCACACGGGCACCGCGAACACCGCCACCAGCACGTACGGGACGTTCGGCCCGGGCAGCAGCGCCGCGGACACGCCGAAGCGCAGGAGGTGGGCGATGACGAGCGAGACGGTGATGGCGGCGGCATCGGCCGCCACGTAGGTGGCCCGCGACGGCACCTGGCCGTCGCCACCCGCCGCCCCGCCGCCCCACGGTGTCGGACGCGCTGCGGTGGTGATCGCCGCCGGACCGGGCGCAGCATGCGCCCGCCGGGTCTCGGCTACCCCCATCCCAGACACGCGGCCGCGAGCATAGACCTCCCTGGGTGTCCCGGCCCCGGGCGTGCGGGCCGCGCCCGTCACGCCCGGCCGGGGACCGGGATCACTTGGGCTGCATGCGGACGCCACCGTCCACGCGGATGACCTCGGCGTTCATGTAGCTGTTGCTGAGCAGCTCGACGGCCATCGCCGGCGAACTCGTCGGCGGTGCCGAGGCGCTTGGGGAACAGCACGTCGCGCTTCAGCTTCTCCTTGAACGCCTCGCTGCCCTCGCCCTCGCCGTAGATCGGGGTGTCGATGAGGCCGGGGGCGATGCAGTTGACCCGCACCCCGACGGCCGACAGGTCGCGGGCGACCGGGAGGGTCATGCCGACCACGCCGCCCTTGGACGCCGAGTAGCTGGCCTGCCCGATCTGACCGTCGAACGCCGCGACCGAGGCGACGGTGACGACGGCGCCCCGCTCGCCGTCTGCGAGGGGCTCGGTCTGCGACATGGCGGTGGCGGCGATCCGGATGAAGTCGAACGTGCCGATCAGGTTGATGCCGACGACCGTCTTGAAGACGTCGAGGTTGTGGGCCGACTCGTACTGGCCGTCCTTGCCGATGGTGCGGGTGGCCCAGCCGACGCCGGCTGCGGTCACGAGCGCCCGCAGCGGGCCCATCTCCTTGGCCGCTTCGACGGCCGCGATGACGTGATCGGTGTTCGTGACGTCGGTCGGGACGAACAGCCCGCCGATCTCCTTGGCGAGCGCCTCGCCCTTGTCGGCCTGGCGGTCGAGGTCGGCGAGCACGACCTTGGCGCCGCGGCCCGCGAGGGCCTGGGCGGTGGCGGCGCCGAGGCCCGAGGCGCCGCCGGTGACGATGGCAGAGATCCCGTTGAGGTCCATGACCGGACTGTATTGACTCACCGGTCAAGCAGGCGAACCGCTGCGCCAGCCAGGCCCCGGCCGGTGGGCGTGACGAGGTCCCGTGCCCTCAGGGGTTGCCGTCGCGATCGCGCACGTCGTGGTAGACGGCCCGCATCGCGGTGCGGTCGACGTGCGCATCAGGCTCCACCAGGTCGTCGGCGCGTGGCCGCCAGGCCGCGGAGACGTCCATCGGCTCTGCGCCGGCCAGGATGGCGGCCGCCTGCACGGCCGCGCCCCGTGCCACCATCTCGGCCGTGGCGTGCACCTCGACCGGGCGGCCGCTGAGATCGGCGAGGACCCGGCGAACCGCGCGCGACCGGGCACCGCCGCCGGTCAGGACGAGCCGGTGATCAGTCGTGACGCCCTGGGCGTCGAGTGCCTCGAGCCCGTCGAGGAGCCCGTGGACGACGCCCTCGACCGCGGCCCGGGCCAGGTCGGCCCTGTCGTGGAGCGTGCGCAGACCGGTGAGCGTGCCCGTGGCATCCGGGCGGTTGGGCGTGCGCTCGCCATCGAGGTACGGGAGCAGGGTCAGCCCGCGCGCTCCCGCCGGCGCGCCGAGTGCCAGCTCGTCGAGCCCGTCGTGGTCGGTCCCGAGCAGGGTCGCGACCGTGTCGAGCACCTTGGCTGCGTTCAGGGTGCAGACGAGGGGGAGGAACCGACCGGTGGCATCCGCGAACCCGGCGACCGCGCCGGTCGGGTCGGCGACGGCGGTCTCGCTCACGGCGTAGACCGTGCCCGACGTGCCCACGGAGATGGCCACGTCGCCGGGCGCGAGGCCGAGCCCGAGTGCGGCCGCCATGTTGTCGCCGGTGCCGGGGGCGACGAGCGCAGGTCCGAACAGGTCGAGCGCCTCGCCCACCAGCCGGCCGACCGGCTCGGCCGGGGCCCTGACCTCGGGCAGGCAGCGCTCCCAGTCACGATCGTCGTCGATCAGGGCGAGCAGGTCGGGCCGCCACTCGCCGGTGGCCGCCGACCAGTAGCCCGTGCCCGACGCGTCGCCCCGATCGGTCGCCGCCACCCCGGTGCACCTGAGGTTGAGCCAGTCGTGGGGCAGGACCACCCGAGCCAGGCGGGCCCACGCCTCGGGCTCGCAGCGCCGCAGCCACGCCAGCTTCGTGACGGTGTACGACGCCACCGGCACGAGGCCCACGGCGCGGCTCCACGACGCCGCGCCGAGCCGCTCGACCAGGGCTGCCGCGTCGGGGGCCGACTCGGTGTCGTTCCAGAGCTTCGCCGGCCGCACCACCGACCCTCGGGCGTCGAGCACCACCATCCCGTGCTGCTGGCCGCCGATGGCGAGGGCGTCGACCGGTCGGCGGCCGACGTCGGCGGCCGCCGCGGCCGAGCGCGTCCCACCACGCCGCCGGGTCCTGTTCGCTGCGGGGCGGGGAGACCGGCGGATGGGGTGCGCGCCCTGACCCCAGGAGCCGCCCGGTCGTCGCGTCCCGCAGCTCGACCTTCGTCGACTGCGTGGAGCTGTCGACGCCGACGACGAGCGCCACCGATCCCTCGACCGATCCCGAACGCCGCCGGCCGGGCTAGCGGACGCCGAGCAGCAGCTCGGTGACGAGCTGGTCGAGCCGCTCGTTTCCGTAGCCCTGGCCGGCGAGCGCCGCTTCGTCGTATCCGGCCACCTCGGCTCGCAATGCCGCGATGCCCTCGGGCACGGGGCCGCCCGGCAGCGAGCGCTCGCCCAACCGGTCGGCCTGGGCGACGTGCAGCGCCTCTTGGATGTCGGCGTCGGCGGCGAAGCGACGCGCCTTGTCACGCAGGATGAGATAGGTGCGCATGCAGCCCCGAGCGAAGTCCCACACGCCGTCGGTGTCCTCGGTGCGGTAGGCGTGGGCATCGAAGTGCCGCGTCCCGTCCCACCCCGACTCCTCGAGGAGCTTCACCAGGTAGAAGGCGTCGCGGATCCCCTCGCTGCCGAACCGGAAGTCCTGGTCGAACTTGCCGATGCGTTGGCCGTTGAGGTCGATGTGGAACAGCTTCCGCTGCCACAGGCACTGGGCGACCGCATGGTGGAACGAGAGGCCCGACATCGTCTCGTGCGCGAACTCCGGGTTGACCCCCACCATGTCGGGCCACTCGAGCTCGCCGATGAACGCCAGCGTGTGCCCGACCGTGGGCAGGAACAGATCGCCCCGCGGCTCGTTGGGCTTGGGCTCGAGCGCGAAGCGCATCTCGTAGCCGCGGTCGAGGACGTGGGCGCAACAGATGTTCACCGCCTCGGCGTACCGGTCGAGTGCGGCGCGCACGTCCTTGGCCGCGTCGGCCTCGACGCCCTCGCGCCCGCCCCACATCACGTAGGTGGTCGCGCCCAGCTCGGCGCCGAGCTCGATGGCGTCGAGCGTCTTGGCGATCGCGAACCGGCGGACCGCGGGGTCGTTGGCCGTGAACGCACCCTCCTTGAAGATCGGGCGCGAGAACAGGTTGGTGGTGGCCATGGGCACCCGCATGCCCGTCTCGTCGAGGGCGCGGCGGAAGCGTTTGAGGATGGCCTCACGCTCGGCGGGCGACGACCCGGGCGGCACGAGGTCGTCGTCGTGGAAGTTCACGCCGTACGCGCCGAGCTCCGCGAGGTGGTGGACGGTGTCGACGGGATCGAGCGGCGGCCGGACCTCGTGGCCGAAGGGATCGCGCCCACGGTTGCCGACGGTCCACAAGCCGAAGGTGAAGCGATCGTCGGGGCTGGGCGTGTAGTTGTCGGGCATGGCCGGCACCTCCTCCCCGCCGCGCGGCCAAACTAGTCCCGCGGCGGCTCGATCGCCGTCGATGGAGGGGTGCACGTGACCAAGGCCAGTGCTGGGCAGCGACGACCGTCCCTCGGCAACGGCGAGCCGCGCCTCGACGCCCGCGGGATCACGAAACGCTTCGGCCGCCTCACGGTGCTGCGTGACGTGGACCTGCAGATCGGTCCGGGCGAGGTCGTCGCCCTGGTCGGCGAGAACGGCGCGGGCAAGTCGTCGCTCGTGGCCTGCATCGCCCGCATCCTCGAGCCCGAGGAGGGCGAGGTCCGGCTCGACGGGGCGCCGCTGCCCTCGACGCCCGATCAGGTGCGCCACGCCGGGGTCGAGGTGCTGTGGCAGGACCACGGGCTGTGCGACGACCTCGACATCGTCGCCAACGTGTTCCTGGGCCGCGAGCGAGGTCGCTGGGTGATCGCGGAGAGCCAGATGCGGGAGCACGCCGCGTCGGTCCTGCGGCAGGTGGGTGCCGAGACGCTGCCGCTGGACCGGCCCGTGCGCGGCCTGTCGCGCGGTCACCGTCAACTCGTGGCGCTCGGTCGGGTGCTCATGAGCGCCCCGCGGGTGGTGCTGCTCGACGAGCCCACGGCTGCCCTCGGCGTCGCCGAGACGTTGCGGGTGCAGGGCGTGATCCGTCGGTGCCGCGACGCCGGGGCGGGCATCCTGCTGGTGACCCACGACCTCGATCAGGTCTTCGCGCTCGCGGACCGGGTGGTGGTGCTCCGCGACGGCCGTGTCGTGGCCGACGTCTCGCCGCTCGAGGTGCACCGCGACGACATCGTGGCGCTCATGTCGGGCATCGAGATGGACTCGATGGCCCGACGCCAGCTGCAGCGGCTCCGGAGCCTGGTCGACCAGCTGTCCGACGTCGAGCCGGCGGCGTCGTTGCCTCTGATCGTCTCCGCGATGGCCGCGGCGCTCGATCAGGAGATGCTCTGCGTGCACCTGCTCGACGTGCCCGATGGCGGCCACGCGGCGTTGCATCGCCGCGCCGCGGTCGGGCTGCCCGCGCCGCTGCTCGAGGTGAACGATCGTCTCGAGCTCGGGCTGGCCGGCGGCTGCGCGGGGCTGGCCGGGGCGGACGCCGAGGCCGTCGTCGTCGAGGACCTGTCCACCCACCCGGCGCCCGAGGGCTACCGCCGAGCGGCGGCTGCGTCGGGCATCCGCAGCGAGTGGGCCGCCCCGATCGTCGGAACCCACGGCGTGCTGGGGACGGTGTCCGGATTCGCCACCGCGGTCGGCCGGCCCGAGCCGGCTCAGCTCGAGCTGGCGCGCCTCTACCTCGGCTACGTGGCGTCGGCCATCGAACAGGAGCGGTTGCTGGCCGAGGTCTCCCGGCGCAACCGCATCCTCGAGTCGTTGCGCGGGATGCTCGAGACGCTGGCCGGGCCCGACCGGGTGGACGGTGGCCTGGGCGTGTCGCTGCTGGAGTTGAGCCGGGCCCTCGGGGCGGCCGCCGTCGGGGTGGTGATCGAGCAGGACGGTGCGCTGGAGCCACGGGTGATGCACCACGGCGACAACGGCGACACCGGCGACCTGGAGCGCCGGTTCCGGCCGGCAGCCGAGCGCATCCTCGCCGACGATGTCGATGTCGGCGCCCGGTTCGTCGATCCCGATCTCGCCGCGGTCGCGCTCCGGCACCCCGACGGCCGGGCGGTGCTCGTCGCCCACCTGCCGGCAGGCGACACACCGACCGGTGACGCCCTGGAGCTGCTCGACGACGCCACCCGCTCGCTCGCGCTGGCCATGGAGGGCGAGGCCCTCGAGCACGCCCGCCGCGAGGCCGCCGCCCTGCGGCGCTCGCACGCCATCCAGCGCGAGCTCCTGTCGTCGCTCAGCCACGAGCTCCGGACGCCGCTCACCGCCATCCAGGGCTACGCGTCGACGCTGCTCCAGCCCGATCTCACCTGGGACGCCGCCTCGACGGACCGGTTCCTCCGGTCGATCGCCAGTGAGAGCGCCCGGCTGGAGCGGCTCGTGGGCGACCTGCTCGACTCGAGCGCGATCGAGTCGGGGATCCTGCGACTGCAGCGCCACTGGTGCGACCTCGCGCTGGTGGTCGAGGCGGCCGTGCGCGTCGTCGGGGACGGGTCGACGATCCGCGTCCGCACCGACGCCGACCTCGACGCCGTGTGGGCCGACCACGATCGCCTGGAGCAGGTGTTCGTCAACCTGCTCGAGAACGCCGCCCAGCACGGGTCGTCCGACGACGCCGTCGAGGTCAGCCTGCGTCGCGGGACGTCACCGGGCACCGTCGAGGTGGAGGTCAGCGATCGCGGCCCCGGCATTCCGCCGTCGCTCGCCGGCCAGATCTTCCAGCCGCGGGTGCGGGGCACGACCGACGGGGGCGGCGCCGGCCTCGGCCTGTCGATCGCCAGAGGGATCGTCGAGGCGCACGGGGGCACCCTGACGTGCGCACCGGCCGCGCACGGTGCCTCGTTCGTGGTCACCCTCAGCTGTGATCCGCCCTCCGAGGCGTCAGAGGCCCACCTGGACGCATCCTGGAACCTGGTGGACGCCGCGGGAGAGCCCGATGCCATCTGACCGGACCACCGTCCTGTTGATCGAGGACGACCAGAACATCGTCGACCTCGTCCGTTCCAACCTGATCGCTCGGGCCCACGACGTGGTGGTCTCGAAGGACGGCAGCGACGCGGTCGCGATGCTCGAGGCCAGCGAGCCCGACGCCATCCTGCTCGACCTGATGCTTCCGGGAACCGACGGCTTCGAGCTGTGCCGCGAGCTGCGGGAGCGGTCGTCGGTCGGGATCATCGTGCTGTCGGCCCGGCGGGCCGAGACCGACAAGGTGCGAGCCCTCAACCTCGGGGCCGACGACTACATGACCAAGCCGTTCGGCATCGAGGAGCTGCTGGCCCGCATCAACGCCACGCTGAGACGGAGCCGGCCGGCGCCGCTGGAGCTGCCCGCGCCGGCCGTGACGACCGCGGGCGACGTCGAGATCGACCTCGCCGCCCGCAAGGTCACCAAGGGCGGAGATCTCGTCCACCTCACCCCCACCGAGTTCGCCCTGCTGCGCGAGTTCGTCTCGAACCCCGGCGTCCTCCTGACGCACGCCACCCTGCTGCGCCGGGTCTGGGGGCGCGGCTACGAGACGCAGACCGAGTACACCCGGGTCTACATGGCGCGGCTGCGGGCCAAGCTCGAGGATCCCGGGGGCCCCTCGCTCTTCATCACCGAGCCACGGTCCGGCTATCGGTTCACCCCGCCTTGAGCCCTCCGATATCCGGTCCTTCGCGTTTCTTTCACGCCGACGGCAGAAACGTTCGCGTTCTGTTCGCGGTCACCGTCGTACCGTGCGCGGCGCGACAGCCTGAGGGGGAAACATGTCCAGAAGCAAGCGCGTGTGGCAGGTGCTGGCCACGATGCTCGTCGTCAGCTTGATCGCCGCCGGCTGCGGCGACGATGACGACGACGACGGTGCGGCCAGCGGCGGGGGCGGCGGGGACGGCGAGGGCAGCATCTGGGTGCTCCTGCCCGACACCGCGTCGTCCGACCGGTGGGAGCAGGACGACCGCCGGTTCTTCACCGAGGCGTTCGAGGAGGCCGGCCTGTCGGAGGGCGAGGACTTCAACGTCGTCAACGCCGAGGGTGACGCCGCCACGCAGCAGTCGCAGGCCGAGCAGGCCATCGCGGACGGCGCCAGCGTGATCGTGCTCACCAGCCTCGACTCCGGCTCCGGCGCCACGATCATCGACCAGGCCAAGGATGCCGACGTCCAGGTCGTGGAGTACGACCGGTTCAACACCGGTGGCTCGGGCGGCGACGCCTACGTGAGCTTCGACAACGTCCAGGTCGGCGCAGCGATGGCCGAGGCGATGGAGCCCGCCATCGACGATCTCGGCCTCGACCCGGCACGCGTCGTCATGCTCAACGGCGGCGAGGAGGACAACAACTCGTTCCTGTTCAAGCAGGGCTACGAGGAGACCGTCAGTGCGCGGGTGGACGCCGGCGACTGGGAGCTGGTCGCCGACCAGTTCGTCCCCGAGTGGGACAACGCCGAGGCCCAGACCCTGATGGAGCAGATCCTCGTCGACGCCGGCAACGACGTCGATGCCGTGTTCGCGGCCAACGACGGCCTGGCCAACTCGACGATCAACGCCCTCGAGGCCGCAGGCGTCGGGCCGGTGCCGGTGAGCGGCCAGGACGCCACCACCGCGGGCATCCAGAACGTGCTCCTCGGCAAGCAGACCGTGAGCGTCTACAAGCCGATCCAGGACGAGGCCGGTGTGGCGGCCGCGATCGCGCTGGCCCTGCGGTCCGGCGACGACATCGAGGAGGCCGCGACCTCCTATGAGTCGCCGCTCGCCTCTGGCGGCTCGTCCGTGGAGATCATCGGCATCGACGCCGAGTCCGGCGAGCCCACCGACTCGGCCGAGGGCGCCGTGATGTACGTCGCCCTGCAGCCGATCGGCGTCACGGTCGACAACGTGGCCGACACGGTGATCGCCGACGAGTTCCGGACCGTGGACGAGCTCTGCACCGGCGACGTGGCGGCCACCGCGTTCTGCCAGCAGAACTCGTGACGGAGCCGCTCCTCGACTGCAAGGGGGTCTCGAAGGCATTCGGCGCGGTACAGGCTCTGTACCGCGTCGACTTCGAGGTCCGCCGCGGCGAGGTGATGGCCCTGGTGGGCGACAACGGTGCGGGGAAGTCGACGCTCGTCAAGTGCATGGTGGGGATCTACCCCTTCGACGAGGGGCAGGTGCACTTCGAAGGGGAGCCCGTCGACATCCACGGGCCGAGGGACGCCGCCCGGCTCGGCATCGAGGTCGTCTACCAGGACCTGGCTCTGGCCGACAACCTCGACGTCACGGCCAACATGTTCCTGGGCCGCGAGCGGACGCATCGGGGGCTGGTGCTCGACGAGTCGAGCATGGAGCACACCGCCCAGGAGACGCTCGAGAGCCTGTCGGTGACCACGCTCGGATCGGTGCGCCAGACGGTGGCCGGCCTGTCCGGGGGGCAGCGGCAGGCCGTCGCTGTCGCCAAGTCGGTGATGTGGAACTCCAAGCTGCTCATCCTCGACGAGCCGACCGCCGCACTCGGCGTGGCCCAGACCCGCCAGGTGCTCGACCTCGTGCGGCGCCTGGCCGACCGCGACCTGGGGGTGGTCATCGTGTCGCACAACCTCCACGACGTCTTCGAGGTCGCCGACCGGATCACCGTCCTGCGCCTGGGCCAGGGCGTGGCGGTGCTCAACAGGTCGGAGACGTCGCAGCAGGAGGTCGTGCAGGCCATCACGGCCGGCAGGATCGACAACGTGCCGGGGATGGCCGATGCCGGAGTGGCCGAGCCATGACGACCGACCCGAACCCCCCGTCGCACGTCGACGCCGAACCGGTGGTGACCCCCGAGGAGCCGCTGCCGCCCGCCACGCCCGCTGAGCTCGAGGCCGTCCCCGAGACGCTGGGCGGCTACGTGCGCCGCTGGTGGCAGAACGTCCGCGTCGGCGAGCTCGGCTCGCTGCCCATCGTCGTCGGGCTGGTCGTCATCGCCATCGTGTTCGGCACGCTCGACGACACGTTCCTCACCGAGCGCAACTTCACCAACCTGCTCCTGCAGACGGCGCCGTTGGCCACGATCGCCATCGGGGTGGTGTTCGTGCTGCTGATCGGCGAGATCGACCTGTCGGTGGCCTATGTCGAGCGCGGTCGGGGGCGTCACCATGACGCTCCTGCTGCGGCCCGACGCCTCCGACTGGCCCTGGTGGGCGGCCATCGCCGTCGGGCTGACGGTGACCACCGCCATCGGCCTGCTCCAGTCGCTCGTCATCACCAAGGCGGGCGTGCCGTCGTTCGTGGTCACGCTGGCCGGGCTGCTCATCTGGTCGGGCGTCGTGCTGATACTCACGACCGAGTACTCGACGTCGGGCACCATTCGCATCCAGGACGAGCACCGTCATCGGCATCGCCAACAACTTCCTCAGCGACGTGGGGGGCTGGGCTGGTCGGGGCGCGCCGTGGTGGCCGGGTACGCGCTGTCACAGCTGCTGACGGCGCGTTCCCGCCGGGCCCGCGGCCTCGACGCCAAGCCGGGTGTGGTCATCGGCCTCCAGGTCGCCGGCCTC
>CAVZUI010000004.1:0-167394 GCA_963778415.1 uncultured Acidimicrobiales bacterium | reverse complement strand
GACCCGCGCCCCGGGCGTGGACCGCGTGCGCTGGTGCGTGGCGCCGGCCGAGGGCGGCGAGGCGGTGGCGGGCGGCGAGGCCGAGGTGCCCGCCGAGGGCGACCACTGCGTGGCGGTCACGGTCGGCGGCCTGTCTCCGGCGACGAGCTACCGCTACTGGTTCGACGCGGGTCCGTCGCGGTCCCTGGTGGGCCGCACCCGGACGCTGCCCGAGACGGGGACCACGCCGGTCCGCATCGGGGTCGCCTGCTGTGCCGACTGGTCGCGCGGCCACTTCACCGCCTACCGGGCGCTCGCAGACGCCGACGTCGACCTCGTGCTGCACCTCGGCGACTACATCTACGAGACGCAGGGCAAGGGCAACGTCCGCGACCCCGAGCCCGACCGCGAGGTCGTGTCGCTCGACGACTACCGGGCGAGGTACCGCCAGTGCCGCGGCGACGCCGACCTCCTCGCCCTGCACCAGCGCCACCCGATGATCACCATGTGGGACGACCACGACGTGGCCGACAACGCCTACCGGGACGGCGCCAAGCACCACGACCCCAACGAGCACGGGCCCTGGCCCGAGCGGCTGCGGGCCGCGGCCACGGCCCGCCAGGAGTGGCTGCCGGCTCGGCTGCGGGATCCCGCCGACCCGCTCACGCTCTACCGGTCGTTCACGCTCGGCGACCTGGGCGAGATCGTGCTGCTCGACACCCGCATCATCGGGCGGGACGTGCAGCCCGACGACGACGGGACGCTGCCCTACGACGACCCGCGACGCTCGATGCTGGGCGACGAGCAGCGGGCTTGGGCCCACGAGCGGATCCGCGACACGACGTGCCCGTGGTGCCTGCTGGTCACGGCGGTGGTGCTCAACCACATGGAGCTGCCGGTCGAGCACGGCGCCGAGCTCGGCGAGCTGGCCCCGTCGGGCTACGCCGTGGTCGGCGGCAAGGCCATGTGCACCGACGAGTGGGACGGTTACCCCGCCGAGCGCGAACGGCTGGTCGAGGCGATCCGGGCGCGCGGGTCCGGGGTGGTGGCCCTGTCGGGCGACGTCCACTCGGCCTGGGCGTTCGAGGGGCCGTGCCCCGGCCGGGACGGCGACGGGGGCGACCCGGTGGCCGTGGAGTTCGTGGCCCCGTGCGTCACCGCCACGCCGATGGCTCGCCAGCTCCCTCCCGGTTGGCGCAAGCTGCTCGGCCCGGTGGCCGAGAAGCTGCCCGAGGCCCGTTGGTTCGAGCTCGAGCACCACGGCTTCATGGTGCTCGAGGTCGACGCGGTGCAGGTGCGGAACCACTGGTACGCGATCGACGCCGAGGACCCCGAGGCCAGGGCGCGGCACTGCGCCACGTGGGCGCACCGGCGGGACCGCCCGGGGCGCCTCGAGCCGGTCGAGGTCGGCGACGACGCCGACGCGCCGCTCCGGCCGCGCACGGGGCCCCTGTCGACGGGTCCGCAGGTCGTGGCCCCCGCCCGGCCGCAGCCGGTGCTCGACGGGGTCGTTCCCCGCCGGCGGTTCCGCCGAGCCGCGACCGGGGCGGCACTGGCGGCCGCCGCCGTGGGCGCGGCCGTGGTGGTGCGCCGGCGCCGCCGTTCGTGACCGCCTGATCCGGTCGCTCGGCTGCCCCGGGTCGGCCTGGGCGGTGTCGACGAAGCGGGTCGGGTCGCGTCGATGGGGAGAAGCCCCTGGCGGGAGTGGCCTTCGTGATGACGGGGCAGGTCGGCCAGGGCCCGCTTGGTGACGCCTTGGTGACGACCGCCCGCACGCAGCGTCACGACTGCAAGCGCGCGTCAAGCGCCTGCCGAGCGGCATGGGGGACAAATGACGTGTGCCCACCGCGACCAGAGGGCACGCCGCCGCCGCTGGAGGACCATCACATGAGACTCGGAGTCTCGCTCGCGCAATCCGGACGCCTCGCCGATCCGGCCGCCATCCGTTCTGCTGCCACGGGCGCGGAGCAGGTGGGCTACTCGTCCCTGTGGGTCGTCGATCGTCTCGGCGACGGCCACCCCGACCTGTCGACCATGCTCGACCCGCTGACGGTGCTGACCTACGCCGCCGCCTGCACGACCCGGGTGCGCCTCGGCACCAGCGTGCTGGTCGCCCCGTGGTACCGGCCGGCGCTCGCTGGCCCGCTCGCTGACGTCGCTCGACGTCCTGAGCGACGGCCGGCTCACCGTCGGGCTGGGCCTCGGCGCCACCCTCGACGAGTTCGCCGCCGTCGGCGTGCCCCAGCGCGAGCTGGGTCGCCGCCTGGACGACGCCCTCGACGTGCTCGAGGCCACCTGGGGCGGTGCCCCCGTGCGGCTCGTCTCCGGTCGCCGACGCCGCCGTGACCCCGTTGATCACCCGGCGCCCCCCGGTGCTGCTGGCCGCGTCGAGCCACGAAGGCCTCGATCGCGTGGCGCGCCGGGCCGACGGCTGGAACCCCGCCGGGCTGCCGGTCGAGATGCTCGGCCCCATGTGGGCGACGGTGCGCGACCTGGCGGCGGGCCACGGGCGCAACCCCGACGCCCTGCAGCTCGTCGTCCGGGCGACGCTCGACCTGCGGGACGAGCCCGTCGACGGCGAGCGGGCCCCGTACTCCGGGACCGTCGAGCAGGTGGCCGCCGACCTGGCGGACACGCGTCGCGGCCGGTGCCCACGAGGTGATCCTCGGCGTGAACTGCGACAACTGCCTCGACGAGGCGCTCGACATCTACGCCCGCGTCGCCGAGGCCTGCGACGTCACGACCGCGGCGTAGCGAGGAACACCGCCACAACCCGGGCGCACCGTCCGGCGGGACTCCCCACCCGCCGGGCGTGCGGTGTCGCGGCGGCACCGCACGGCGGCGCCCGGCGGGTAAAGGTGGCCCTCCCCTCCCGGGGGGAGGGCCACCCTCCCTCGGGCTCTGTCAGTCGCCCGCCGGCGTGACGCCCAGACGGGCCGCGGTGGCGGCCACGCGAGCCGCCACGGCGTGCCCGGCCTGCTCGGTGGCGAGCGCCTCGGCCCGGGCGAACAGGGCCGCGACGACCGCGGCGTCGTCGCCACGGGCGAGGCGCAGGCGGGCGTCGGCCTCGATCACGAGCGGCTCCGCGAAGCGCTCGCCGAACGAGGCGATCTCCTGCTCGGCCTCGACCAGCGCCTCGGCCGCCTCGTCGAGCCGCCCGGCCTCGACGAGACCGACCACCCGGCTGGCCCGGAACACGGCCACCCCCGTGCGACCCCCCGCGGCCAGGTACCCCGCCATGGCCTCCTCCAGCAGCGCGAGGCCCTCGTCGGGCCGGCCGAGGTCGATCATCGCCGCCGCCAGGTACCCCTGGTTGCCCCGACCCCAGAACGCGAAGGTCATCTCGGGATCGGCGGCCAGCCCGCGACGCGCGGCGCGGGTGGCCCACTCGGGCCGCCCGACCGCGATCGCCGCGGCCGAGGCGAGCATCTCGACCAGCACCACGCCGTACCGGTCGGGCGAGGCGTCGGCGAGCGCCTCGAACCCGGCCTCGGCATCGGCGTCGGACCCCGTGTCGCCGACGAGGGTGTGGAGGTAGCGGCTGAACGGGTGCGGCAACAGCAGCACCTCCAGGTCGAGGCCCAGCGTCATGACAGGGGCGGAGGCCCCGGCGCCGACCAGCACGGCCTCGTCGAGCAGGGCGGCCGCCTCGGCCAGCCGACCCTGGTGCCAGCGGCTGATCCCGAGCGACGCCCGGCCGGTGACCCGCACGAGGGCGTCGTCGGTCTCGGCGGACAGCGCGTCGAGGCGCACGGCGATGGCGTCGGAGCGCGCGTAGTCGCACCGCGAGTCGTAGGCGGCCCACTCGGTCCACAGGAGGCGGGCGAGGATGTCGGGCCGGTCGGTCCTCTGCGCCAGGTCCTGCGCCCGCCGCAGGTGCGGCGAGTCGGCGACGCTGGCGTAGCCGTGCAGCGAGCGTTGGATCGACAGCAGCCTGTTGATCGCCAGCAGCTCGGCCTCGACGTCGTCGTCGCTCCCCGCCGAGCGGCGCAGGCGCACCGCCCGGTCGAGCATGCCCTCGGCGGACTCGAACGCGTAGCGGCCGACCGCCACCTCGGCGGCCCGCTCGAGGGCGGCCGCCGCCCGCCGCCCGACGCCGATCGGCGCCGCCGCCCAGAGGTGCTCGGCGAGGATCTCGGCGGTCGTCGTCGCGGTCGCCGGCCGTGGCCTCGATGGCGTCGGCCACCCGGAGGTGCATGCGGGCCCGGCGCAGCGAGGACATGTCGTCGACCACGCACCTCGCGGACGAGGGCGTGGGCGAAGCGGAACGTGCCCGGCCGGTCGGCCACGGGACCGACGAGGCGGTGCACGACCGCCGGGTCGAGGTCGTCGAGGAGCGCCGTCGACGTCCCGGTCGGCCGCCCGGCCGAGCAGATCGAGGTCGGCGTCGCGCCCGACCACGGCGGCCACCTGCAGCAGCTCCGACGGTGGGCTCGGGCAGCAGGCGCAGTGCGCCGGCGCACGACGTCGCGGACGCTCGACGGCACGTCGCCCCCGGCCGACACCGCGCCGAGCGCCGGTCGGGTCGCGCTCGGCCTCGACCAGGCGGGCCAGCTCGGTGGCGAAGAAGGGGTTGCCCTCGGCCCGGTCGTGGATGGCGGCCGCGACCGCCGGGCTCGACGTCGCGCCCGGTGGCGGCCCGGACGAGCTCGGCCGTCTGGCGCGTGCGACGAGGCCCCGCAGCGCGCAGCCGGCGGCTGCCGGGACCGGCGGGACGAGGGTGGCCAGCGCCTCGACGACCGCGTCGTTGCGGCCCACCTCGAGCTCGCGCACCGTGCCGGCCAGCAGCACGGGCCGGTCGCCGAGCTCGCCGGCGACGAACGTCGAGCAGCTCGAGCGACGCCAGGTCGGCCCACTGGAGGTCGTCGAGGACCACGACGAGCGGGCTGGCGGCCGCGGCGCTCGGCCAGCAGCGCGGTGACGGCCTCGAGCAGCCCGGAACCGGGTGCGATCGGCCGCGGTCCGGCGGTCGGCGTCGTCGTCGCGCTCGCAGCAGGGTCGCCAGCTCGGGCGGCGGCGGCCGCGGGCCGCACCGCGGGCCACGAGGGCGCGCAGCGACGGGCAGCCACGGCCAGAACGCCGGGCGTGGCGCCGCCCTCGAAGGCGTGGCCCCAGACGGACGACCGCCCCGCGGCGGCGGGCCTCGGCGGTCAGCTCCTCGAGCAGGCGGGTCTTGCCGATGCCGGGCTCGCCCTCGACGAGCGACGACGCGGCGCCTTGGCCCGTGCTTCGTCGAGCGCGGCGATGGCCTGGCGCAGCTCGACCTCGCGGCCCACGAGCACCGCGGCCGCCGGAGCGTCCTCGGGGCCGTCGGGCGCGGGGCGCGCGCCGGGCTCGGCTCGGCCGCGGGCGCGACGGTGCCGGCACGGGCGCGCCGCGGCTCCGGGGGCGGCGGCGGCGGGATCGAGCGTGAGCGCCGGGTCCTGGGCGAGGATGGCGGCCTCGAGGTCGCGAGCGGGCGGCCGGGGTCGATGCCGAGCTCGTCGCGCAGCGTGCGGCGGGCGTCGTCGAGGACCCGCAGGGCCTCGGCCTGGCGGCCCGACGCGGTAGAGGGCGAGCGCCAGGTGGTGCCGGAGCCGCTCGCGCAGCGGGTTGGCGGCCACCAGCTCGGCCAGCTCGCCGACGACCGCGGCGTGGCGGCCGAGGCGCGAGGTCGGCGTCGATGCGGTCCTCGGTGGCGACGAGACGGCGCTCCTCGAGCCGGGCGGCGAACCCCCAGGCGAAGTCGAGGTGCGGAGAACTCGAGCAGCGCCGTGCCCCGCCACAGCCCCAGCGCCTCGTCGAGCAGCGCTCGAGCCGTGGCCGGGTCGCCCTCCTGCAGCGCCACGCGGCCCTCGCTCGGCGAGGGCGCTCGAAGCGCCGCGCATCGACGCGTCGTCGGGCGACGGCGAGCTTGTAGCCGGGTGGGTCCCACGCCAGCACCTTGGTGGCGGCGCCCCGCGCCCCGCCCGGCACGAGGGCGCGCCGCAGCCGGGAGACGTAGCTCTGGAGCGTGCCGGCCGCCGAGCCGGGCGGGTCGTCGCCCCACAGCGCGTCGATGATCGACTCGGCCGGCACCACCCGCCCGCCGGCCACCAGGAGCATGGCCAGCACCGTGCGCGGCTGCGCGCCACCGACGTCGACGGGCGCGCCGTCGATGACCACCTCGAGGTTGCCCAGCAACCTGAACTCCAACGCGTTGTCTCCCTCCGGCTGCCCGCCGAGTCGCGTAACGATCATTCTCCCACGTCAGGCGCTCGCCGCGGCGCGAACTATCGCCGGCATCACGGCTCGGGCGCCCGGATCGAGAGCCGACATCCCCACGCGGTCGGCCAGGCCACCGAAGCGTTCGAGCAGCGCCGGGAGCACGCCGTCGGGCTCGGCCACCACCGCCAGCGTTCGCACCATCTCGTCGTCGATGGCGTCCCCCATGGCCCCCCACTCCCCGGCCTTCGACAGCCGCCGCAGCTCGGGCTGGAGGTCGCCCCACCCGTGCATCTCGAGCACCGGGCGGTACGCGGGCGTCGACGCGTAGAACCCGATCTGCGTCCGCGTCGCGGCCACGGCGCGGGCCATGTCCTCCTCGGTGGCACCGGTGGCGACCATCGCCATGGCGGCCACCTCGAGGTCGGCGGGGTCACGCCCCGCCGAGCGGGCGCCCGCGTGCAGGTGCGGCAGCAGGGCCTCGCGCAGGTACCGGCCCGAGACGAGGGGATGACAGATCAGCCCGTCGCCCACCGCGCCCGCCACCTCGACCATCCGGGGCCCCACCCCGGCCACCCAGATCCGCGGTGGCCCGTGAGGGCTGGGCGGCGGGGCGAACAGCGGGGTCATCAGCGTGTGGGTGTAGAAGTCGCCGCGGAAGTCGAGCGGTTCGCCTTCGTTCCAGCACCGCCAGATGGCCCGGATGGCCTCGACCAGCTCGCGCATCCGGGCCGCGGGGCGCGACCACGGCATCGAGTAGCGGCGCTCGATGTGCGGACGGATCTGGCTGCCGAGACCGAGCACGAACCGCCCGCCCGACAGGGCCTGCATGTCGTGGCCGAGGTGCGCCAGCGTCATCGGCGTGCGGGCGAAGGCGATGGCGATCGACGTGCCGAGGTCGATGCGCTCGGTGTGCTCCGCGGCCACCGCCAGCGGCAGGAACCCGTCGTGGCGGGCCTCGAACGTGAACAGCCCGGCGTAGCCCTGGGCTTCGGCGGTGCGGGCCTGGGCACCCGCCGTCGCGATGTCGTCGACGAGGAAGGTGTCGATCTTCATCCCCGGAGCCTGCCAGGTGTTCACCTGCCTCCCCTGTTTCCCGGGGCGGGACCGTGGAACCATCGCGGCATGACGACGACTGCTTCCCCGGCCCCGTCGATCGGCGACGCGGCCCTCGAGACCGTCGACGCCTGGTGGCGCGCCGCCAACTACCTGTCGGTCGGCCAGATCTACCTGCTCGGCAACCCCCTGCTCCACGAGCCCCTCACGCTCGACCACGTGAAGCCGCGGCTGCTCGGGCACTGGGGCACGACCCCCGGCCTCAACCTGATCTACGCCCACCTCAACCGCGTCATCCGGGCACGCGACGCCGACGTCCTGTACGTCTGCGGCCCCGGCCACGGCGGCCCCGGCATGGTGGCCAACACCTGGCTCGAGGGCACCTACAGCGAGGTGTACCCCGAGGTCGGGCAGGACGAGGCGGGCATGGGCCGCCTGTTCCGCCAGTTCTCGTTCCCGGGTGGCATCCCCAGCCACGCCGCCCCCGAGACCCCCGGGTCGATCAACGAGGGGGGCGAGCTCGGGTACGCGCTCGTGCACGCCTACGGCGCCGCCTTCGACAACCCCGACCTCGTGGTGGCGTGCGTGATCGGCGACGGCGAGGCCGAGACGGGCCCGCTCGCCGCCGCCTGGCACTCGAACAAGTTCCTCAACCCGATCACCGACGGCGCCGTGCTGCCGATCCTGCACCTCAACGGCTACAAGATCGCCAACCCCACGGTGCTCGCCCGCATCCCCGACGCCGAGCTGGTCGATCTGCTCCAGGGCTACGGCCACCGGGTCCACGTGGTGGCGGGCCACGAGCCGGCTGCGGTCCACCGGGCCATGGCCGAGACCCTCGACGCCGCGTTCGACGAGATCGCGGAGATCCGCGCCGCCTGGCGGTCGGGTGAGCGGCCGGAGACCGAGCGGCCGCGGTGGCCGATGATCGTCCTGCGCACCCCCAAGGGCTGGACGGGCCCGTCGGTCGTCGA
Source organism: uncultured Acidimicrobiales bacterium (assembly GCA_963778415.1). Lineage (GTDB taxonomy): Bacteria > Actinomycetota > Acidimicrobiia > Acidimicrobiales > VFJN01 > ZC4RG19. Next base: position 159,202 of record CAVZUI010000004.1, on the reverse strand, counting down.
CGGGGTGCAGGTCGAGGGCACGTTCCGCGCCCACCAGGTCCCCCTGGCCGGGCTGGCCGGCAACCCCGAGCACCTCCGCCTGCTCGAGGAGTGGATGCGCAGCTACCGCCCCGACGAGCTGTTCGAGGACGGCCGGCCGGCGCCCGGGATCGCCGCCCTGTCGCCCCCCGGCGACAAGCGGATGGGGGCCACGCCCTACGCCAACGGCGGGCGGCTGCGCCGCGACCTCGACCTCCCCGACTTCCGCGACCAGGCGGTCGACGTGCCCGCGCCCGGCCGCACGTCGTGCGAGCCGACCCGCGAGCTGGGCCACTGGCTGCGCGACGTCGTCGAGCGCAACCCCGAGACGTTCCGCATCATGGGGCCCGACGAGACGGCGTCGAACCGCCTGACCGCCGTGTTCGAGGCGACGAACCGGGTGTGGATGGCCGAGATCGAGCCCGGCGACGACCACCTCGCGCCCCAGGGGCGGGTCATGGAGGTGCTGTCCGAGCACCTCTGCCAGGGCTGGCTCGAGGGCTACCTGCTCACGGGCCGCCACGGCCTGTTCAACTGCTACGAGGCCTTCACCCACATCGTCGACTCGATGGTCAACCAGCACGCCAAGTGGCTGAAGGTCACCCGCGGCCTCGACTGGCGGGCGCCGATCTCGTCGTTCACGTACCTCCTGTCGAGCCACGTCTGGCGGCAGGACCACAACGGCTTCTCCCACCAGGACCCCGGGTTCATCGACCACGTCGTGAACAAGAAGGCCGAGGTCGTGCGCGTCTACCTGCCGCCCGACGCCAACACGCTGCTGTCGACGATGGACCACTGCCTGCGCAGCGTCGACTACGTGAACGTCGTGGTGGCCGGGAAGAACGAGATGCCCAACTGGCTCGACATGGACGCGGCGATCGACCACTGCCGTGCCGGCGTCGGCGCGTGGGACTGGGCCTCGTCGCCGTCGGTGGCGGCCGGAGGCGAGCCCGACGTCGTGCTGGCGTGCTGCGGCGACGTGCCCACGCTCGAGACGCTGGCCGCCACCGATCTCCTGCGCCGGCACCTTCCCGACCTGGCGGTCCGGGTGGTGAACGTCGTCGACCTCATGCGCCTGCAACCCGAGTCCGAGCACCCCCACGGCCTGTCCGACGGCGACTTCGACGCCCTGTTCACCACCGACAAGCCGGTCGTCTTCGCGTGGCACGGCTACCCGTCGCTGATCCACGAGCTGGCCTACCGGCGCACCAACCACCGCAACATCCACGTGCGGGGCTACAAGGAGGAGGGGACGACCACCACGCCGTTCGACATGGTCATGCTCAACGACCTCGACCGCTTCCACCTCGTCATGGACGTGGTCGACCGGGTGCCGACGCTGGGCGCGGCCGGCGCCGACGTGCGCGCCGCGATGGAGGACCGCCGCACCGAGGCCCGCGCCCACACCCGGGCGGTCGGCGACGACATCGCGTCGGTGCGCGACTGGTCCTGGCCGTACTGACCTGCGCCTGGGTGCTGATCCTGTGCGGGTGCTCGTCGTCAACGCCGGGTCCTCGAGCCTCAAGCTGCGGCTCGTCGACGCCGACGACCGCGTGGCCGGGCGCGCCGACCTCCCGGCCGTGGGCGAGCTGTCCGCCGAGGACATCACCGCCGCCCTGGCCGCCATGGGCCCCTTCGACGCCGTCGGCCACCGTGTGGTGCACGGGGGCGAGCGGTTCCGCCAGCCGGTGGCGGTCGACCCGGTGGTGCGGCGGGCGCTCGACGAGCTGACCGACCTGGCGCCCCTGCACCAGCCCAAGTCGCTCGCCGCCCTCGACGCGGTCACGGCCGCCGCCCCCGAGGTCCCGGCGGTGGCCTGCTTCGACACGGCCTTCCACGCCACGCTGCGGCCCGAGGCGGCGACCTACGCGGTGCCGGCCGAGTGGCGAGAGCGGTTCGGGCTGCGGCGGTACGGCTTCCACGGCCTGTCCCACGCCTACGCCTCCCGCCGGGCGATCGAGCTCGTCTCGGGCGGCGGTCACCCGGCCCGTCGGGTGGTCACCTGTCACCTCGGGGCCGGGGCGTCGCTCGCCGCGGTCCAGGAGGGCCTGTGCGTCGACACCACGATGGGATTCACGCCGCTGGAGGGCCTCACGATGGCGACGCGGTCGGGCACCGTCGACCCGGGTGCCCTCCTCTGGCTGATCACGCACCACGGGCTCGACCCCGACGAGGTCGCCGAGGCGTTGGAGCATCGGTCCGGCCTGCTCGCCCTGGCCGGCACGGCCGACATGGCCGAGGTGGTCGGGCGCTCCGACGCGGGCGACGAGACGGCCGGGCTGGCGCTGGCGCAGTACCTGCACCGCCTGCGGGCCGGGATCTGCGCCATGGCCGCCAGCCTCGGCGGGCTCGACGTCCTCGTGTTCACCGGGGGCGTCGGCGAGAACGCCCCCGTGGTGCGGGCCGCGGCGGCGGGCGCCCTGCCGTTCCTCGGCCTCGCCGTCGACCCGGCGGCCAACGCCGCGGTCGGCGTCCACCCCGGCGACCCGGCGGGCGTGTGGGACATCGGCGCGCCCGGGGCGGCAGCCCGCGCCATGGTGATCGCGGCCCGCGAGGACCTCGAGATCGCCCGGGGAGTGCGCGCCCTGCTCACGTGACGCTGCCATGATGCCTTCCGGCACCGAGCGGCGGCGGGCCGCCCCGAAGGGTGCCGAGTGGAGGCGGCGACCAGATGGCAGCACCCCAACCGAGCCCCGACCCCCGAGACGGCGGTCGGCCGGTCTCCGCCACGCCGGCGGGAGGCGGCCCCCCGTCCCCGCCCCGGCGGCGGCGGTCCACCGCCAGCGACGGCCCGCCCGACCGGCCGGGCGACTTCACGCCCGACGAGCTGCGGTTCACGCCCCAGCGGGCCACCCGCTGGTTCAGCCCCGGCGTGCTGACCCAGTCGGGGCTGAAGGTGGGCGTGACCTCGGTGTTCGGGTCGTTCCTCGACAAGCGCGAGCTGCAGTCGTCGCCGCCCGCGGACCGTCGACCTCCTCGACCCGGCAGCCCGCACCACCGACCTCTGGTTCGACTACGTGGCCGACACCGGCGACGGCTTCGAGGCCACCGCCACGGTGGCCCACCACGTGGCCCGGCCGTTGCTGGACGGTCGACGGGCTCGACGACCCGCTTCCCCGGGGCGGACTCCTGGTGCTCGGCGGCGACGAGGTGTACCCGGCGGCCAGCACCGAGGGCTACGAGAACCGGCTCGAGGGACCGTGGCGGGCGGCGCTGCCGTGGACCCCACCCCTCGATCCCGACGACCCCGCCCACCCGCTACCTCTACGCGGTGCCGGGCAACCACGACTGGTACGACGGGCTGACCGGGTTCCTCCGCATGTTCGGGCAGGGCCGGTGGATCGGTGGCTGGCGCACCCGCCAGACCCGCAGCTACTTCGCCGTCCAGCTGCCGCACCGGTGGTGGCTGTGGGGCGTCGACATCCAGTCCGACGCCCTCGTCGACGAGCCGCAGCTCGACTACTTCGAGTGGGTCGCCGACGAGCACTGCCAGGCGGGCGACCGCATCATCCTGGCCACGCCCGTGCCGACCTGGACCCAGCTCGAGCGCCAGCCCGAGGCCTACCGCAACCTGGCCTACTTCGAGAAGGCCATCCTGGCGCCCGCGCGAGCTCGACCTGCGGCTGACCCTCGCCGGCGACCTGCACCACTACGCCCGCTACGAGCAGGTCGACGCCGAGCCAGGTCGGCCCCGCGCAGAAGATCACCGCCGGTGGCGGCGGCGCGTTCCTCCACCCGACCCACGACCTGCCGGCCACGGCGACCGTCGTCGGTCAACCCCGACGACCCCGCGACGTGTCGACGTACGAGCTGGCCGACTCGCGCTACCCCGACGGCCTCGCGGTCACGCCTGCTGTCGCTGTTCGCGCTGACGCTGCCGGTGCGGAACCCGAGCTTCATGGTCGTGCCCGCGCTGGCGTCGCTCACCCTGCTGTGGACGGTGCAGTTCGGCCTGCGGAGCCTCGAGCGGCCGGGTGTCCGCTTCGCCGACGTCGCCGGGACCTGGGGCTGGACGGACGCGCTGGGCGGGGTGTTCCGCAACTCGCTGTCGCTGCTGATGGTGCTCGTGCTGTTCGGAGGGTTGTTCGCCTTCGCCCGGACGCCCCCGTGGGTGCGGCAGTCCCATCGGCCGCTACGCGGTCGAAGGCGGCGCTGGCCGCCGTGCACCTGGCCGTCCAGCTGGCCGCCATCGCCGGCGTCGGCGTGGCCGCCGTCGCCATCGCCGACGAGCTGTCCGACGGGGGCTGGCCGTTCGCCGTGATCGCCGCGGTCGCGGCCTTCGGGCTCGGGGCGGTGGCCGGGTCGCTGGTGGTCGGCGCCTACCTGGCCGCGGCCATCGGGCTGCCCGGGCTGCGCACCCACGCCAACGAGGCGTTCGCGGCCGCCCGCCTCACGTGCCACAAGAACTTCCTGCGCCTGCACGTGCAGCGAGGACGGGTTGACGATCTACGCCATCGGCATCCGCCGGGCGGTCAAGCGCCGCCGCCGCTGGCAGCGTCGCGCCCGACGAGGGCGACGACTCCGCGTCGTGGATCGAGCCGGTGCGCGCGGCCGCGACCCCGCACCTCATCGAGAAGGTGGTGATCGGGACCCCGGCCGGCCGGGGCACCCGCAGCGCGTAGGCGCCCGCGGGACGTCAGGTCACGAGGCCCTCGCGCCAGGCGACGGCCACCGCCGCGGCCCGGTCGCTCACGCCGAGCTTGCGGTAGATGTTGCGGGTGTGCGTGCGCACGGTCTCGGACGACACCCCGAGCTGGCGGGCGGCGTCGCCCGGGTTGGTGCCCTGGCCCGAACAGGACGAGCAGCTCGGCCTCTCGGCGGGTCAGGCCCAGGTGGGCACCGGGCCACTCGCCGAGGTCGATGGCCCGGGCCGCGAGCACGGCGGCCTCGGTGGCGAGGCGGGGGTCGATGACCGTCTCGCCCGCGTGCAGGCGCACCACCATGTCGACGAGGTCGGCGGCGGAGGCCGACTTGAGCAGGTAGCCCTGCACGCCGATGCGCAACGCCTGGAGCATGAGGCGCAGGTCGCTCGGCGTCGGTGAACACGGCGACGGCGAACGGTGGGTCCTGGGCCAGGACCTTGGCCGCGGCGTCGATTCCCCCGGCCGTGCGCGAGAAGGCGTCGATCAACATGACGTCGGCGTCGTCGCGGAACTCGGCGGCGAAGGTGATCTCGGGGTCGCCCACCGCGGTGCCGACCACGACGACCAGGTCGTCGAAGGGCATGAGCATCGCTCGCAGCCCTTCGACGATGATGTGGTCGTCGTTGGCGAGGACGAGCCGCACCGGGCGGGTCATCTCGGAGTCCACGTCGCCGCTCGACGAGGTCTTCATGGGTTCCTCCACATCACCGCCGTCCGAATCGTCCCCAGCGGTACCCGTTGCGGGCGCGGGTGAACCAGGACCGACCTACGAGCGGGTGATGGACGTCTCCCCGCATCGGGGTATTCGCTTCTGGCCAACGTCGTGCCAAGATGCCCGCTGGCGATGGTGCCCCCGGACAGGAGGCAGGAAGCTGGACCTCGCTCATCCGGGCAGGGCCATCGTGCCCACCCGCTCTGACATCCGACTGCCCGCGGCCCCGTTCGTGGCGGTCCGCCCTGCGGCGGCCCACAGGCGCGCCCGGTGACGACCGACGTCCCCGCAGCCCCGTCCCTCGGCCGCATCACCTCCGAGCTGCACCAGCCGATGGGCTGGCGCATCCTGCTGGTCGAGGACGACGACGCCGACGCCCTGATCGTCCGCGAGCTGTTGGCCGACGGCCTGCCCGGCGCCCGCGTCGAGCGCGTCACCAACCTGGCCGACGCCCGCCGGGGCGTGCGCGACGCCGACTGCGTGCTGCTCGACATGGGTCTGCCCGACGCCGAGGGCATCACCGGCGTCGAGCGCCTCGTCGCCGAGCACGCGCGACACCGCCGTGGTCGTGCTCACCGGGGCGGCGAGCGAGCTGCACGGCGTCCGGGCGGTGGCGGCCGGCGCACAGGACTACCTGGTGAAGGGGCGAGTGGACGACCAGTTGCTGGCGCGGTCGATCCGCTACGCCATCGAGCGCCAGCGGGCCGCCCGCCTGACCCGCGACCTGTTCGCCGCCGAGCGACGCCGCGCCGACAACACCCGCATGGAGCGGGCGCTCATCCCGTCCCCGCTGCTGCGCTCGTCCGACGTGACGGTCGCGGTGCGCTACCAGCGCGGGCCGGGAGGACGCCGAGCTGGGCGGCGACTTCTACGACACGGTCGAGTCGCCCGACGGCACGGTCACCGTGCTCATCGGCGACGTCGCCGGCCACGGGCCCGACGCCGCCGCGCTCGGCGCCCGCCTGCGCAGCGCGTGGCGGGCGCTGACCCTGGCCGGGCTGCCCCAGACCCGGGTGCTCACCCACCTCGACGGGTTCCTGCGCACCGAGGTCGACACGCTCACGTTCGCCACGGTCGCCGTGCTCGAGGTCGCCGCCGATCGGGCGAACGGGCGGCTGCTGCTCGCCGGGCATCCGCCGCCGGTGGTGCTGGGTCCGCCGGTGGACGTCGTCGGCGAGGGCGCGTTCGGGCACGTCCTCGGGGTGATGGAGACGCCCGCATGGACGCCGGTCGAGGTGGCGCTCGGCCCGGGGACGGCTCTGCTGCTCTACACCGACGGCCTCATCGAGGGGTGGGCGACGCCCGAAGGCAACGATCGCTTCGGCATCGAGCGGCTCACGGCGTTGATCGAGCGTGCAGACGCGCTCGGGCCTGGACGGGACGAGCCTGCTCGACGCCCTGCTGGCCGAGGTCCAACGGTGCAACGGCGGACCGATGACCGATGACGTGGCCCTGTGCCTCGTGTCGATCGTCGGGGCCGCCGAGGGCCCGACGCGTGACGGCTGAGGCGGGCCGACCCCGCGGCGCCGGGCTGACGCTGCGGGCGCGGCTCACCGCCATCCTCGGCCTGGTCGCCCTCCTCCTCGTGGGCACGCTGGGGGCCCAGCTCGTGCTCCAGGCCCGCCAGCGCGACATCCGCAACGACCTGCTCAAGCGGATCGACCCCGCCCTCGTCGCACTCGGCGACCTGCGGGCCGCGCTCGTCGACCAGGAGACGGGGGTGCGGGGCTACGCCCTCTCGGGCGACGAGCGCTTCCTCGAGCCCTACGAGCGCGGCCGCGAGCGCGGTCACCGACGCCAACGACGGCCTGGGCCGGTTGCTCGGCGACGACGCACTGGCCGACGAGGTGGACACGATCAGCGACCTCACCGAGGCCTGGACCACCGAGGTCGCCGAGCCGACGATCGCAGGCGGCGGGCCAGGGCCTCGACATCGTGCGCACCGACGCGTTCCAGATCGAGGGCATGCAGCGCTTCGACGCCATCCGGGCCGCCGTGGACGACGTCGACGACGAGCTGACGGGCCAGCGGTCCGAGCAGGTGGACGCCCTCGACGAAGCCGCGGAGCAGGCCACCCTGGCCATGATCCTGCAGGCCCTGGGGTTGGTCCTGTCGGGGGTGCTCATCGTCGTGGCTCTCAACCGGGTCGTCATCGGACCCATCCGCCGGCTCGGGCGGGACTCCCGGCGGGTGGCCGGGGGCGACCTGGCGCACCCGGTCCGCGGCGACGGTTCGCCCGACCTCGTCACGCTCGGCGAGGACGTCGACGCCATGCGGACGCGCATCCTCGAGGAGGTCCACCAGCTCAACTCGGCGTCGGCCGACCTCGCCCGGCAGGCCGACGACCTGGCCCGCTCGAACTCCGACCTCGAGCAGTTCGCGTACGTCGCCTCGCACGACCTGCAGGAGCCCCTGAGGAAGGTGTCGAGCTTCTGCCAGCTCCTGCAGAAGCGCTACGCCGACCGGCTCGACGAGCGGGCGAACGAGTACATCCGCTACGCCGTCGACGGGGCCAAGCGGATGCAGGACCTCATCAACGACCTGCTGTCGTTCTCGCGGGTGGGCCGCACGAGCGACACGTTCGAGCCGGTCGACCTCGCCGAGGTGGTGCGCGACGTCGTCGACGTGCTGGCCCCCTCCATCGAGGACGCCCGGGCCACCGTCGAGGTCGGCCCCTTGCCGACCGTGCCGGGGGACCGCCGGCTGCTCGGCGCCACCATGCAGAACATGGTGTCGAACGCCCTGAAGTTCCGTGGTGAGGAACCACCCTGCGTCGAGATCACGGCTAGCCTCGCCGCCACGCCCGCTGGGGACGAGTGGGTCATCTCGGTGGCCGACAACGGCATCGGCATCGAGCCCGACTACGCCGACCAGATCTTCGTCATCTTCAAGCGCCTGCACAGCAAGACCGAGTACGCCGGCACCGGCATCGGGCTCTCGCTGGCCAAGAAGATCATCGAGTTCCACGGGGGCCGCATCTGGCTCGCCGACACCACGGGCCCCGGGTCCACGTTCCGGATCGCCCTCCCCGCTCACACCCCGTACGAGAGAAGCACCGCTGATGCTGGCTGAAGCCGTTCGCCCGATCGAAGTCCTGCTCGTCGAAGACGACGAAGGCGACGTGCTGATGACGCGCGAAGCCCTCGAGGAGGGGAAGGTGCTCAACCGCCTCAACGTCGTCGGTGACGGGGTCGAGGCGGTGTCGTACCTCCGACGTGACGGCGACTACGCCGACGCCGTGCGGCCCGACCTGGTGCTGCTCGACCTCAACCTGCCCAAGCGCGACGGGCGGCAGGTGCTCGAGGAGATCAAGGCCGACCCCGACCTGCGTCGCATCCCGATCGTGGTCCTGACCACGTCCGAGGCCGAAGAGGACGTGCTCCGCAGCTACGACCTGCACGCCAACGCGTACGTCACCAAGCCCGTCGACTTCGAGCGCTTCGTCGAGGTGATCCGGCAGATCGACGAGTTCTTCATCTCGGTGGTGCGCCTGCCCGGATCCTGACCCGGGCAGGCACCGCTCCACCGGCTACTCGCCGTCTTCGTTCGAGCCCTCGTCCTGGGCGTCGATCTCTTCCTGCACCTCGTCGCCCACGTCCTCGACGCGGTCCTCGCCCTCCTGGATCTCCTCGTCGGTCGTCCCGCCGTCGCCGTCCTCGTCGTCACCGCATCCGGCGGCGCCGCCGAAGGCCAGGGCCCCCGCCAGCGTGACGACTGCTGCTCTGCGCACTCTCCGCATCGGTCGCTCCGTGTCTCGGTGGACCGGTCCCCAGCGACGTTCGCCCGGCCGGCCCCCCGCTCGATGTACGCCCCGTGACGTACCCGCCCGGGAGGCCCGACCAGACGCGCTGCTAGAGCGCGAAGCAGTTGAAGTCGATGGGCCGCTTGGCGAGGGCGTCCTGCACGCCGCTGTAGACGGCACCGTCGATGATGAGCGCCAGGTGCCCGGGGAACCGGGCCCAGCACTCCGACTGCAACGTGCGGTTGGTGATGTTGCCGTCGCCGGCGGCCAGGAAGCTGGTGGTGTAGGGCTGCACGAGCTCGTCCACCACCGTGGCGATGTTGGTGTACTGCACGCTGCCGATGCTGTCGTCGCCGGCGTTGAGGCCGGCGAGGAAGCTCGACCCGAGCGTCATCTGCTCGCAGGCCGTGATGCCGACGCACGTGCCGAGGGTGAAGAAGCGGATGAGGTTCGCCGCGGCCGTGCCGTTGTTGGGCGTGCCGAGCGTGACGAGGCTGTCGACCTCGGCCGCGCCGCCCTCGTACTTCACGTAGGCGCGTGACACGAGCCCGCCCTCCGAGTGGCCGATCAGGTCGACCTTGGCCGCCCCGGTCTGCGCCCGCACGCTGTCGGCGAACGCGTCGAGCGCACGAGCTGTGACCCGGATGTCCTGCGTGCCGAGCGTCGGGAGCTCGAAGTCCCACACCTGGTAGCCGTCGGCGCGCAGCCGAGCGACCAGCGGCTCGTAGGCGATGCCCACGCCGAACAGGCCGTTGACCACGATCACCGGATCCGTCGCCGCTGCCGCGGCCGCGGCCTGCGGCCGCTCCGGTGCGGCGTCGACCGCACCCACACCGCTCGCCAGGACCAGCGCCGTGACCGCGGCGGCCACGACCGAGCGTCCTCGTCGTCCCCTCATCGTTCTCTTCCCCTCCGTCATCCTGTGCCCTACGTCACAGGCTCGGGAGGAGTGGTAGCACATCCCGCGGCGGAGCGTGACCCTGCCACTCCGCTACGAGGCGGCGGGCCGTCAGCGACCGCGCTCACCCACCGGCGTCACCGTCACCGACCGACTCGAGGCCCACGGTGCGGGCCCAGATGCGGCTGACCGCCCGGGCCATGGCGTCGACGTCCACGTCGCCGCGGTCGGTGCCGCGCGCCGCCGGTCCGGGCCTGGGGCAGGAGGTGGTCGTAGGCGACCCGTATCGTCATCGTCTGCAGCGCCACGGCCGTGGTCCACGGGTCGATGTCGTCGCACACCCCCTGGCGCTGGAGGCGGCGGATCCACCGCTCGGCCCGCTTGATGGCGCCGACCACCGTGGCGTGGCGGGTGGCGGCCACGTCGGGGTCGGCCGGGCCGAGCTGCTCGATCGACCGGGCGACCACCGCGTTGTCGACCACGACCTGGAAGTAGGCGCGGCTGGCGTGCTCGACGTCGCGGATCGGGTCGCGGGCCACGTTGTCGGGGTCGCGCTGCGGCGCGGCCAGCATGGCGGCGAGCACGTCGGCCGCCACCTCGCGGAAGATCTCTTCCTTCGAGTCGAAGTACGTGTAGAAGGTGCCGTTGGCCACCCCGGCGCGCGCCGCGATGTCGGCGATGCGGGTGTCGGCGAACGGCGTCTCCGCGAACACCTTCTTGGCCGCCTCGACCAGGCCGGCGCGGGTGCGGCGACCGCGGGCGGTCAGCAGGCGGCCGCCGGCCGCCTGGCCGGCTCGCTGCTCGACGGGGGCCGGGGTCGGCCCGGCTTCGACCTGGGTGGCCACGGATCCAACGGTAGTGCCGGCCAGACGGCCGGAGGGGGTGCCGGTGGGTGGAGCGAGGAAGGGGCGGGAAGGGGTTCCCCGTCCTCGCCCCACCGGCAGTCCGAGACCGTAGCGCAAGGGACCCTGAACGTGAAACCGACGTCATGTTTTTGTTGAGCGACGAGAAGGCCCCTGCCATTCGTGACGAACGCACTGCCGTTTTGTTACCGTCCTGCCGGCGCCACCGCCGCTGAGGGAGGGCCGTTGGACGTCCGCCGCAAGGTCGCAGGACGCTGGGTCGCTGCTGCCATCGCCATCACCATCGGAATGAGCCCCGCCACGGCCGGGGCACGCCCGACGCGCCCGTGCAGGCCGAGCCCGAAGGCGACGACCGCGGCAGCGCCGAGTCGCTGCTCGTGGACGTCGACGTCCTGGTGGCCACCAACGCCTCGGCGATCGCCACGACGCTCGGCGACCTCAGCGTCGACATCGCCAACCAGCTCGCCTCCTACACGGCGGCCCAGCAGGCGGTGTCGGCCGCCAACCAGACCCTGGCCGACGCCGACGCCGCGCTCACCGAGACCCAGTTCCTCATCGAGGAGACCACCGACGCCAGCGACGAGGTGGTCATCGACGCGTTCATCACGCCGCCGTCCGACAACGCGCTCGAGGTGCTGTCGGCCGAGGACCTCACCGAGGCCACCATCGAGCAGAGCCTGCTGGACATGGACGCCGATGCGTCCGCCGCGGCGCTCACCGACCTGCAGGACGCCCTCGCCCAGTACGAGGCCCAGCACGAGACCCAGCAAGAGGCCCTCGACGCCGCCGAGGCCGCCCGCGCCGACGCCGAGGCGGCGTTCGCCGACCTCGAGTCCACGCTGAGCGCACAGGCCCAGTTCGTCGCCGCCGTGCAGCAGGCCCTCGCCGATCAGGCGGGCCAGGCGCCGCCCGACGACCCCGAGGAAGCCGCGGCCCTGGCGGCCCGGGCCGCGCAGATCAACGCCACGCTCGCCACCGCCGTGCAGCAGCGCCAAGAGGCCGAGGCGGCTCGGCAGGCCGAGATCGTGCGCCAGCAGCGCATCGAGGCCGGCATCATGTTCTGCCCCGTCGACGGGCCCGTCGACTTCATCGACTCGTGGGGCTACGCCCGCTCGGGCGGCCGGTCCCACAAGGGCGTCGACATGATGGCCGCCCACGGGGTGCCCGACCGTGGCCCCGGTCAGCGGCGAGGTCCAGCACCGGGGGTCGAGCCTCGGCGGCCTGTCCTGGTACCTCTACGGGGACAACGGGAACATGTACTACGGCACGCACCTGCAGGGCTACGAGAACCAGGGCGCCGGCTGGGTCGAGGCGGGCACGGTGATCGGCTACGTCGGCTCGTCGGGCAACGCGTCGGCGAGCGGGCCGCACCTGCACTTCGAGATCCACCCCGGCGGCGGCGCGGCCGTCAACCCCTACCCGGCCACCGCCGAAGCCTGCTTCGGCTGATCGCCTGCGGTGGGCCGTCCGGCTCTCGGGCCCCTCGGGCTCGCCCCGGAGCACGACCGCGGCCACGGCCAGCGCCACGAGCACGACGCCCGCGGCGACCATGTACGCCAGTCGGTACCCCGCGGTGAGCGCCGGCGGCCTCGCCGGCTCCGGCCGCCAGCCGCGCCTCGGTGCGTGAGGCGGCGAGCGTGGCCACCACGGCCAGGCCGAGCGCGCCCCCCACCTGCTGCGACGTCGAGAACAGCCCCGACGCCACCCCCGAGTCCGCCTCGGTGGCGCCCGACATCCCGAGGCCGGTCAGCGCCGGCATGGCGAGCCCGAACCCGGCGCCGAGGACGACGGACGCCGGCAGGAGGTCGGCGAGGTAGCTGCCGTCGACCGGCAGGCGTCCGAGCAGCACGAGCCCGACGGCCATCAGCGCCAACCCGCCGAGCACCATGGCGCGGGGCCCGATCGCGACGGACAGGCGAGCCGACAGGCCGAGCGAGATGGCGCCGATGACGACGGCGGTGGGCAGGATCGCCAGGCCGACCTCGGACGCGCTGTATCCGAGCACCTGCTGGGTGTAGAGGGCCGTCATGAACATGAACGTGAACCCGCCGACCACCATCAGCGCCTGGACCAGGTTGGCGCCGGCGAGGTTCCGTGACCGGAACAGGCGCAGGGGCAGCAACGGCGTGCGAGCCGTCGCCTGCCGGGCCACGAACCCGGCGACGAGGGCGAGCGACAGGGCGCCGAGCCCGACCGTGCGCCCACTGGCCCAGCCGTGCTCGGCCGACCCGACGATGGCATAGACGCCGAGCATCAGCCCGGAGGTGACGAGGACCGCGCCCGCCACGTCCGACCCGGCCCGCAGCCCGAGGCCGCGGTCGGGAGCGACCGTGCGCAGAGCGAGCAGGACGACCGCGACCCCGATCGGCAGGTTCACGAGGAAGACCCAGTTCCACGTGAGGGCGTCGGTGATGAGCCCGCCCGCGATGTTGCCGATGGCGCCTCCGGCGGCGGCGGAGAAGCTGAACGCCCCGATCGCCCGGGCGCGCTCGCCCGGCTCGGGGAACAGCGTGACGATCATGCCGAGGATGACGGCCGAGGCGAGCGCCCCGCCGACGCCCTGGACGAAGCGGGCGGCGACCAGCGCACCGGGACCGGTCGCGAGGCCGCACAGCAGCGAGGCCCCGGTGAACACGGCGAGCCCGGCCACGAGCACGTTGCGCCGCCCCAGGAGGTCGCCGAGGCGCCCGGCGAGCAGCAGCAGGCCACCGAAGGCGACCATGTAGGCGTTGACCACCCAGGCCAGACCCGAGGAGCTGAAGCCCAGGTCGTCCTGGATCGAGGGCAGGGCGACGTTGACGATCGTCTGGTCGAGGATCGTCATCAACATGGCGGCGCACAGCACCACCAGGGCCCGCCAGCGAGCGGGATCGGCGGGAACGGCCGCGGCGGTGCGGCTGTCGTCGACCCGAGGCGGGACGTCGGGGTCGGCCGGGGTGGGCGGCCGGGGTGCGGGCGCCTCGTCGGGCGGGACAGGTGCGGAGGCGGGGGCGGTGGTCACGGGGCGTCGGCTCCTGGTCGTGGACAACAGGAGCGACGCTAGCGGATAGTTCGGTAATGGACGATCTATATCGGGAGATTCTTGCGGCGCGGCCTGCGAACCCCCTGGCCTCCGACCGGCGCCGACAGACGGCCGTCGCCCTCGACCAGCCGCTGCAGCGCCGCGACCAGCCCCGCCCGCTCGCCCTGCGGCAGCGCCCCCAACACGTCGTCGTAGATGCCGGCCACCGCGGCATCCGCCTGCGCCAGCACCTCGCGCCCGCGGGGCGTGATGCCCACGATGCGGGCCCGGCGGTCGGTCGGCGCGGGCAGCCGCTCGGCCAGTCCCGCCCGTTCGAGCTGGTCGACGGTCGCGACCATCGTCGTCTTGTCGATGCCGGCCCGCGCCGCGATCTCGCGCTGGGTCATGTCGCCCCGCTCGGCCTTCGACAGCACGCAGTGCTCCCGCGGGGTGATGCCGATGTCGGCCAGGCCCGCGGCCAGCTCGGTCGTCAGCGCGTGGCTCGCCTCGTTGAGCAGCATCATCAGGTCCACGGGAGCGACGGGCGGTGGCGGCGTGACGGGTGAGGGTGCGGCCATGTGTGCATGGTAGCGAGATGGTTTGTCTCACAGACGATCCGCTGACAGACGGGTTTCGCGCCGGCGCGTGGTCGTACGCTGGCCGCCATGAGCGTCGCCGTGGACATTGCCGCCCTGGGCGAGCGCATCGCCGAGTACGGCGACCGCGCCTACCTCGTGACCGTCGGCGACGAGGGCTCGCCGCACGTCGTGTCGGTCGAGGTGGTGCTCGACGGTGCGCAGCTCGCGGTCCGCGTGGGGAACCGGACCGCCGCCAACCTGAGCGACCGCGCCGCCGCCACCCTTCTGTGGCCCCCGCCGGCGGGCAGCGCGTACAGCCTGCTGGTCGACGTCGTGGCCGACCCGCCGGTGGCGGCGGGGCCGTGCACCCTGCGGCCCGACACCGCCGTGCTGCACCGGGTGGCCGGCGCTGCGGGTGACGGGCCGACGTGCCGGCCGGTCGAGACCGCCTGAGCCGCCGACCGCCCCGCCGCCGGGCCCGGAGACACGGAACGCCGGCCGGTCGGCGACGCACCACCCGGCCCTCGCGCGCGCGGTGATCCGGCCTGCCGCTCCGCCGGCGACCGTCGACCGCTCGCGCCCCTCGCGTGGTGGCTATCTTTGCGCCGATGGGGACAACCGACGGCGGCGGCCTGGCTCGACGCGCGCGGCAGCTCGCGCCGCTCGCCGCGCTCGCCGGCGCGGCTGCCGCCGGTGCCGCGGCCGCCTGGCGGCAGCGCCGGCGCCCTGCTGCCGTCGATCCCCAGGCCTCACTGGCGGGACCTCCGCCCGAGCGGCCGCGGGTGGCGCCCGAGCCCCGGCGCCGCGCCGCGTCCAACGGTGGGGGCCAGACGACCGGACCGGCGGCCAACGGGTCGACCCCGCCGGTCGCAGCCCTGGTCGCGGCGCTGGCACCTGCCCTCGAGCCCGCGACCGACGCGGCCCTGGCGCCGGTCTCCGAGCCGACGGCCGGCCGACCCCCGCTGATCCACCGCGGACAGGACGACGCGGAACCCGGGGCCGAGCCCGCGCCCGCGGCTGCCGATCCCGCGCCCACCGCGAGCGACGGCCGACCCAGCGGGCCGTCCTTCGACCCGCCCCCTGCCCCGGTCCCTCCGGCGAGCCCCACCACGAACGACGCGCCCACGCAGAGCGGGCCGCTCGGCGGCAGCCCACCTCCCCCGACGAGCAACCCGCCTCCCCCGGCGGACAGCCCGGCCCCGCCGCCCGCGGCCGCCCCCACCCCCGACCCGCCGGCGGCCACCCCGTCGGGTGCTCCGCCACCATGGCGCGTCGAGCGCCGCTTCGAGCCGGCCGCGGCGGCCCCGCTGCTGCCCGACGTCGCTCCGGGCCACGTCGACCCGGTCGCCGCACCCGAGCCTCCCGCCGCCCCGCCCGATCCGGCGCCGCCCGCGGCTCCCGCCGCCCCACCCGATCCGGCGCCGCCCGCGGCTCCTGCGCCTCCCGAACCGGTCTCCGTTCCGGCCGGACCGGTCGCACGACCCGCGCCGCCCGCACCCCCCGTCGGCCCGTACGCACCCTCCACCCCGGAACCCGGGTCCCGGTCCGGATCCGCGGCCGCGCCGAGGGCGCCGAGCGGCGAGCACCGACGCCGTGCGGGCCTCGTCACCCGGCAGATGGCGGGCCTGCGGCGGCATCGAGCTCGCCTGGTGGCCGGGCTGGTCGTCGTCGGCCTCGGCGTCGGAGCCAGCGCCGTCCTCGCCGGTGTCGGCGGCGAGGACGAGCCCCGGTCGGACACCGCAGCCGCCGGCCCCGAGTCCAGCGACGCCACCGAACCCCCGGCGACCACCACGACCACCCGACCCGCCGTGACCGCCGACGAGGCCTTCGCGGTCGCCGCCGAGCGCCTGTCGACCGCAGGCAGCTTCGGCTACCGCGGCATGGCGCGAGCCACCGACGTCAGCCTCGTCCGGCCGATGCTGTGGCTGGCCGTGGAGTCGTCGGTCACCGGCGAGGTCGAGCTGGCCACCGGGCGCCTGCACGAGGTGGCGGTGGCGGCCGACGGGCGAGCGTCCGAGACCGTCACGCAGGGCCTGGTGGTGTGGGGCCGCCGAGCCTCGTTGGCCGCGTCGCTCGACGACGAGGCGTACTCCCTCGTCCCCGAGCTGTCCGAGTCCGACCGCCTGCTGGCGCGGGGCCTCGTGATGCTGCCCACGTGGCTGGCCGCCGCGGTCGACCCCGTGGAGGTCGAAGGGACGCCCGGCGGTCCCGCCCAGTTCCAGGCCACGGTGCCCGCGGACGTCGTCGGGGAGGTCGAGCGGGGGATCGAGGCCGAGGACCTCGTGGCGCTGCTCACCGTCGACGACGACGGCACGCCCGTTCGCATCGAGCTGACGACGGCCGACAGCGACCGCCTCCACCTGGCGCTCGAGCTGACGGGTGTCGGCGAGCCGGTCACGATCACCCCTCCGGCAGCCCCGCCCGAGTGACGCCGGCGCCGGCCGGTGCGAGGTGCGCTCGGCGGACCCGGTGTCCGCCCGCGACCGGTGACTCGGGCGCGCTCGACCTGATGAACTGTGTGCGTCCGTCCGCTCGTGGCCGGCCGTTGTGGCGCCTTGCGCTTGTACGCTCCGGCACCCAGTGACGAGGACGGGAGCGTGATGGCCGTCGACGACGAGCGTGTTGACACGGCAGAGGGCGGGGACGCCACCGGGCAGTCCGTCACGCCGTGGACGCACCGCCTCGCACCCGTGCGCGAGTTCGTCGCCACCGAGAACGCCAGCGCCCTCGTCCTGCTGCTGGCCACCGTGACCGCGCTGGTCTGGGCGAACTCACCGTGGTCGGCCAGCTACGAATCGTTCTGGCACACCGAGGTGTCGCTGCAGTTCGGCAACGCCGAGCTCTCGCTCGACCTGCGCCACTGGATCAACGACGGGCTGATGGCCTTCTTCTTCTTCGTGGTCGGGCTCGAGATCCGCCGCGAGTTCGACATGGGCGAGCTGCGCGAGCGGCGCCGGGTCGCCACCCCGGTGCTCGCCGCCATCGGCGGCATGCTCGCCCCCGCCCTCATCTACCTGGCGATCAACGCCGGCGAGCCCACGGCCCGCGGCTGGGGCATCGCCATGGGCACCGACACCGCCTTCGCGCTCGGCATCCTCACCCTGGTGGGCGGCGCCACCCCGCGGGTGCGCACCTTCCTGCTCACGCTGGTCATCGTCGACGACATCGTGGCGCTGCTGGTGATCGCGCTCGCCTACACATCCGACCTGTCGTGGGGCGCGCTCGCCGTGGCGGTCGGCCCTGTTCGGCGTCGTCCTCGCCATGCGGGCGGCAGGGGTCCGCCACGGCGTGCCCTACTTCATGGTCGGGCTCGCCATGTGGATCGCCACGCTGGCCTCGGGCGTCCACGCCACGATCGCCGGGGTCGCGGTGGGCCTGCTGGCCACCGCCTACCCGCCGTCGCGCGAGTCGCTGACACGGGTCGGCGACCAGTGGCGCCTCTTCCGCGAGGAACCGACGCCGCAGTACGCCCGCACCGCCAGCCGTTCGCTGGCGCTGTCGGTGTCGCCGAACGAGCGCCTGCAGAACCTGTTCCACCCCTGGACCAGCTACGTCGTGGTGCCGCTCTTCGCCCTCGCCAACGCCGGGCGTGACCCTCGAGGCCGATGTCGTCCGCAAGGTGCTCTCCCAGCCGATCTTCCTCGGCATCGTGGTGGGGCTGGTCGTGGGCAAGCCGCTCGGCATCGTGGGCATGACCTGGCTGGTGTCGCGGCCCCGCTTCGGAGGGTTCCCCCGCACCGTGCCGTGGCCACCGCTCGTCGGCGCGGCCACGGTCGCCGGCATCGGGTTCACGGTCTCGCTGCTCATCGCCGACATCTCGTTCGAGGGCGTCGAGCTCGAGGAGGCCAAGCTGGGGATCCTGGCGGCGTCGATCGTGGCGTCCCTGCTCGGCTGGCTCGCGTTCACGATCATCCACCGGCTGCCGCCGGCCCGGGCGAACAAGGGGGCCGACGGGCTGGCCCCGCCGATCCTCGACCTGTCCGACGACGTCGACCCCGAGGTCGACCACGTGCGCGGCCCGCTGAACGCACCGGTCACGCTCGTGGAGTACGGCGACTTCGAGTGCCCCTACTGCGGGCAGGCCGAACCGGTCGTCCGCGAGCTCGTGCGCACGTTCGGCAACGACCTGCGCGTTCGTGTTCCGCCACCTCCCGCTGGTCGACGTGCACGAGCACGCCGAGCTGGCCGCCGAGGCCGCCGAGGCCGCCGCGGCGCAGGGCCGGTTCTGGGAGATGCACGACCGGCTGATGGACAACCAGGCGTCGCTCATCTACCCCGACCTCATCCGCTACGCGACGGAGCTGGACCTGGACGTCGACCGCTTCGGCGAGGACCTCCGCAGCCGCCGCTACGCCACCCGCATCCACCGCGACATCACCAGCGCCGACGCCAGCGGGGCGGCGGGCACGCCGACGATGTTCGTCAACGGCCGGCGCCACGAGGGCGCCCACGACATCGACGGCCTGGCGGCCGCCATCGAGCGCGAGCTGGCCGCCGGCCTCTGACGCCCGGTCCGCCGGGCGCAGGCACCCCGGTCCGGGGCGGTCACGTCGCGGTGGCGGGATCTCCGGGCGGATCCCGGGAAGGGCCCAGCCGGCGGCATGGGCTGCGCCACCCCGCACGGCGGACGAGCTCACGTCCGCGATGTGGTCCGGCACGACGAGGAGCTCCACACCGGCCGGACGCTCCCCGGCCCGTGGGGCGACCAGCACGCGCGGCAGCCGGGCCACGGCGGCATCCCGCGCCGCGACCGATCCGCCGTACCACGCAGGGTCGACCACCTGCGCCCACTTGTCGGCCCCCATGACCACGGCGTCGTAGCCCGCGGCCTGGTCGGCGATCAGCCGGGCGTCGGTGACGACGAGGCCCAACCACGGCCGCTCGGCGACCACGGCGTCGAGCAGGGCGCGACGGCGATCGACCGAGGCGGCGTCGAGGTGGTCCTTGCCGAGGGTCCGACGCGACAACACGAGGTCGACGCGGTCGAGCCCCGCCTGGCGCACGGCGGCCTCGGCCACGATCAGGTGGGCGATCGTCGGGGGGTCGAACGACCCGGGATAGCAGCCGACCAGTGCCGTGCCCGCGGTGCGGCCGCTCATGGTGGAGGAGCCTCGCCGATGCGGCCGGCCCGCACCAGCGCGCTCCCGGTGCCAGGCTGGGTTCGTGCCGCCCGCCACCACCGCCCGGCTCCTCGTCGCCTGCCCCGACCAGCCGGGCATCATCGCCGCCGCCACCGCCTTCGTCGCCGAGCACGGCGGCAACGTCATCGACCTGCAGCAGCACACCGACCACACCGACGAGGCCTTCTTCCTGCGCGTCGAGTTCGAGCTCGACGCCTTCGACCTGGCTCGTGACGAGATCGACGACGCCTTCGCTCCCGTCGCCGACCGGTTCGCCATGCGCTGGGTGCTCGGGTTCTCCGACCACCGGCCCCGCCTCGGCCTGCTGGCGTCGCGGGAGGCGCACTGCGTGCACGACCTGCTGCACCGCTGGCGCGAGGGCGAGCTGGCGGTCGAGATCCCCGTGCTGGTCAGCAACCACACCGACCATGCCGACGCGGCCGAGTGGTTCGGTGTCGAGCACCACCACCTGCCCATCGTCGACGGCGATCGGGCCGCGCAGGAGCTGCGGGTCCGCGAGGTGCTCCGGTCGCACGACGTCGACCTGGTCGTGCTCGCCCGCTACATGCAGATCCTGTCGGCCGAGTTCTGCGCGGAGTGGTCCGAGCGGATCATCAACATCCACCACTCGTTCCTCCCGTCCTTCCAGGGCGCGCGCCCCTACCACCAGGCGCACACGCGGGGGGTCAAGCTCGTCGGCGTGACCGCCCACTACGCCACCGCCGTGCTCGACGACGGGCCGATCATCGACCAGGACGTCATCCGGGTCACGCACCGCGACGACGTCGACGACCTGCGACGCAAGGGCCGCGACCTCGAGGTCGCCGTCCTGGCCCGAGCCGTGCTCGCGCACATCGACCACCGCACGCTGGTCTACGGCCGCCGGACGGTCGTGTTCGAGTAGGCTCCTCCGCCATATTCGCCCGCCGGGACGGGGCGCGAGCGGCACCATGTCCGCGATGGACGAGCAGACGCAGCACCGGGCCGTCGTCGACGCGGTCGTGACGTTCAGCAACGGCGGGGACCTGGCGGTGCGGGGGTTCCGGCTCGACGTGGCCGGGCCCGAGGTCACCGCCGACGAGGTGGCCGGCCTGCTCGTGGCGCATCTCGGGTCTGCTCATGGTGGGCGGCGTCGAGATCGACCGCCTCGACGTCGTCGCCGAGCCGCACAAGGGCGGCCGCGTGGGGTCGAGCCCGGCGAGACCCCGGCCGGGCGGCGCGTGGTGGACCTCGCCCACCCGATCACCGAGGGCATGGTCACCTACCCGGGCATCCCGGCGCCGGCGCTCGGCACGCACCTGAGCTTCGACGAGGCCGCCGGCGTCTACGCACCCGGGCACCGAGTTCACGATCGGCATGATCACGATGGCGACCAACACGGGGACCTACCTCGACACGCCCGCCCACCGCTTCCGGACGGGCGACGACCTGGCCGCGGTCCCCATCGAACGCCTGGTCGACCTCGACGGCGTGGTCGTGCGCGTCGCCGACGGGCTGGCCGGTGGCGAGCGACCCGCAGGTCGACGTGCTCGGCCTTCGCCCCCTACGACGTGCGCGGGCGGGCGGTGCTGGTCGAGACCGGCCACTCCCGCCACTGGGGCACCGACGCGTACGCCGAGAACCACCCGTTCCTGACCGCGGCGGCCGCGGACTGGCTGGTCGACAACGGGGCGGCGCTCGTCGGCATCGACAGCCTCAACATCGACGGGACCCACACCGGCGAGCGCCCGGTGCACACGCGCCTGCTGGCGGCCGGCATCCCGGTGGTCGAGCACCTCACCGGGCTCGACGCCCTCCCGCCGACCGGCTTCCGGTTCTCCGCGCCGCCCCCGAAGGTCGCCGGGTTCGGGCACGTTCACCGTGCGGGCCTTCGCCGTGGTCGACTGACGGCGGCGGGCGCTCCCGGCACTCGCAGCCGGACGGCCGGCTCAGCTGGTCATGCCGCCGAGCCCGACGAGGCCCCGCGCCAGCTCGATCTCGCCCATGTGGCGCAGTCCGTGCTGGTAGATCCAGCACTCGAGCGCATCGAGCACGGTGATGCCCTCGGGTCCGGCGACGCGGGCGCTGTAGCGTGTCGGCGACGACCGGCGGCAGCGGCCGGGGCACGATGACCCGGGTCAGCTCGCCGGCGTCGAGCGCCGTCGAGCCACGCCTCGGTGCGGCCGAACACGGCGCGCTGGTACTCACCGAAGGCGTCGTCGTCGCCGATGCGCTGGTGGATCATGTCCGAGACCGGGCGCTCCTTGCCGTGGTCGTCGATCGCCATGCCGCACCCGGGACTGCCAGCCGGCGTCCCACAGGACGGGCTCGCCGCTGATGACGGCGAACGAGACGTCCTGCATGTTCGTGTAGTGGAAGAGCGAGAAGGCGATGGGGAGCACGCCCTCTCGCTCGAAGTGGTTGACGTGGTCGAGCGTCATCGTGGCCAGGGCGTCCGCGTACAGCGAGTGCATGGCCCGCATGCGCCGGCGCAGCGAGTCGAGCACCAGGTCGGGCCGAGCGCCGGCGTGGCCACCGGGTCGACGGGGCCGTCGAGGTTGCCGTCGAGCTCGTGGTCGAGCGGGCGGTCGAGCTGGCAGCGTCATGGGGCCCAACGTAGGTATTGTCATCTATGCCTGTCAATAGTTACGGTCGCGACCGTGAGCACCGTGACCCCCCTGACCGACGGCCGGAACCAGCGGCGCGACCGCAACCGCGAGGCGGTGGTCGACCGCCCTGCTCGAGCTGTACCGCGAGGGGCAACCTCGGCCCGAGCGCCGACGAGATCGCCGCCCGGGCCGGCATCTCCGTGCCGCTCGCTGTTCCGCTACTTCGACGACGTCGACGCGCTGGTGCGCGCCGCCATCGCCCGCCAGCAGCAGCACCTGGCGCCGCTGTACGCGCTCGACATCCGCCGCCGATGCGGCCGCTCGACGAGCGCATCGAGCGCTTCGTCGACGGCGCGGGTCCGCCTGCTGCAGGGCATGGGCGAGGTGGGCCGGGTGGCCCGCACCCTCGCCGCGCACCAGCCGTTGATCCTGGCCGAGCTGGCCCGCATCCGCCACCGCCTGCGGGTGCAGCTGGCGGACACCTTCGCCCCCGAGCTCGACGCCCTGTCCCGCCGGCGAGCGGCAGGCCATGCTCGCCGCCGCCGACGTCATCGTGTCGTGGGAGGCGCTCGACCTGATGCACAACGACCAGGGCCTCCCGGTCGACCAGGTGGAGGCGGCGATGCGAGGCGGCCTCACCCGCTTGCTGGGCGGCGTCGCTCCTGTCCCCCGGGCCGACGCCGATGCCGCGCCGACGCCGATGCCGGCGACCGGGGCCGGCCGGGCGCTGATGCGCGGGTCCGTGCGGCGCGAGGTCGTGGTCGGCGTCGATGCCGACACCGCGTGGGGCGTCGTCGGCCGGCCCGACGTGCTCCACCACTGGTTCCCCGGGATCGTGGCCTGCGAGGTGGCCGGCGACGTCCGCACGGTCACGCTCGCCACCGGGCTCACGCTCGACGAGACGATCCTCACCAACGATCCGCTGCAGCGCCGGTTCCAGTACCGCATCACGGGCGGGTTCTTCACCGAGCACCTGGCGTCGATCGACGTCGTCGCCGCTCGACGAGCGGACCTGCCTCGTCACCTACGCCACCGACGCCGCCCCGGCGACCATGGCCATCGTGCTCGGCGGCGCCACCGGCGAGGCCCTCGCCGAGCTGCGCCGCCTGCTCGAGGCCGGAACGACCGTCGGAGACGCGGCATGACGACGCCCCCCGGGCCCATGGGCCCCACCGGCCGCAAGATCCTGTTCGTCACCACCGACCAGCAGCGCTACGACACGCTCGGCTGCAACGGCGGCACGCTCGCCCGCACCCCGGTCGTCGACCGCCTGGCCGCCGAGGGCGTCCGCTACGAGCGGGCGATGCCCCAGTCGGTCGTGTGCATGCCGTCGCGCTCGACCATGCTCACCGGCCAGCACCCCAGCACCCACGGCGTGTGGATGAACGGCGTGGCGCTGCCCGTCGACGCCCCGTCGGTCGCCGCGGTGCTGCACCGGGCCGGCTACCGCACCGCGCTCGTCGGCAAGCCCCACTTCGAGCCGTTCCTCGACCCGTTCGGCCGCTTCGCCGAGAACGGCCTGGCCCTCGCCGGCCTGCCGACCGTCGACTCGCCCTGGGACGACGGCACGGTCGGCCCGCACCGGGGCTTCGACCACCTCGAGCTCGCCACCCACGGCGCCGTGGGGCCGCTGCACTACGCCCGCTGGCTGGCGGCCACGCACCCCGAGGCGGTCGGTCACTTCTACCCGGTGCTCGACGGCGACCTCGAGGTCAACGCGGCCGGCGGCGGCGACACCGGCGCGCCGCAGGTGAAGGACAACCCCATCCCCCGCGACTGGTACCACACCGACTGGGTGGCCGATCGCACGATCGCCTGGCTCGACGGCCTCGACGCCGACGACGACTGGTTCTGCTGGATGAGCTTCCCCGACCCGCACCACCCGTGGGACCCGCCCGCGTCCGAGGTCGGGCGCGTCGACTGGCGCGACGTGCCGCTGCCCGCCGGGCTACCTCGAGGACGCGGCCGAGCGCGAGCGCATCCTCGACGCCAAGCCCCGGCACTGGCGCCTCTGGTACGACGGCACGCTGGTGTCGAACTACGAGGCCCCGACCCGCTGGGTGCCGGCCACGCTGACCGCCGACCAGGTGCGCGAGGTCAACGCCCGCAACGCCGTCGAGGTCGAGCTGATCGACGAGGCCCTCGGCCGGGTGCTCGCCGCCATCGCCGCCCGAGGCTGGGCCGACGACGTCGACGTCGTGTTCACCACCGACCACGGCGAGCTCCAGGGCGACTTCGGGCTGCTGTTCAAGGGGCCGTACCACGTCGACGGGCTGATGCGGCTGCCGCTGGTCTGGCGCCCGGCGCCGTCGGCCGGCGTGGCCGCCGCGGTCGTCACGCGGCCCGTCGGCCTCGTCGACCTGGCGCCGACGTTCTGCGCCATCGCCGGGCTGCCCGCGCGCGCCGTGGATGGAGGGCAGCCGCCCTCCCGGTCGACGACGCCGATGCCGACGCCCGTCGCTCGGGGCGGGTGCTCACCGAGTGGGACAGCGAGCTGCTCGGCGTCGACGTCCACCTGCGCACGATCACCCGCGACGGCTGGGTGTGCACCACCTACGCGCCGGGCACCGTGCACGACGGCACCGAGGGCGAGCTGTACGACCTCGCCGACGACCCGCTCCAGCAGGTCAACCGCTGGGACGACCCGGCGCTGGCCGCCGCGCGCGACGACCTGGTCGACGACCTCCGCGCCGCGCTCCGGCCCGCCCGCACCCCTCGGCTCCCCCTCGACGCCCCGGTCTGAGGTCCGCCGGGCACCGGATCCGCACGCGGGCGACGACGAGCCGGTAGACCTCGGCGCGATGGACGGTCCCGCCCCGACCCTCTTCCACCGGTGGGTCGGGTCCCACGCCCCCGCGCTGCGCCGGCTCGCCGTCGCCGGCGGCATCGGCGTCGCCTGCGCGGCCGTGGCCGCGCCGTTCGCGCGGTGGCAGGTCACGGTGCTGGCGGGGTGGGACGGCGCCGCCGTGGCCTTCCTCGCCAGCGTGTGGCTGACGCTCGGACGGGCGGCGGCGGAACGCACCGAGGCCCATGTGACCCGCGACGACATCGGTCGGGACACCGCCCGCCTGCTCCTGCTGGCGGCGGCCGCGGCCAGCCTGGTGTCGGTGTTGTTCGCGCTGCACCTCGCCGGGCTCGAAGAGGGCCCCGAGCGCGTGGCCCTCGTGGGCGTCGCCGCGCTGACCGTCACCGTGTCGTGGACCGTGCTCAACACCGTGTTCGCGCTGCGGTACGCCGAGGACTACTACCGCGGCCCGGCCGGGGGCATCGACTTCGGCGGTGCGCCCCCGAGCGATCGGCCCGACTTCCGCGACTTCGCCTACGTCGCCTTCACGGTCGGCATGACCTACCAGGTGTCGGACACCAACCTGCGCAACCGGCGCATCCGGCGGTCGGTGCTGTTCCACGCGTTCCTGTCGTACCTGTTCGGAGTCGTCATCGTGGCGTCGGCCGTCAACATCGTCGCCGGCCTGGTGGCCTGACCGTGCCCCGGGCCCTGCGCCGGGCGGCCGCGTGGCCGGCCCGGGGCCGCGGGTGAGCACACGGCGGGACACGGCTCGCCTCGTCGCGGTCGGCGTGGCGGCCGGGTTCCTCTCCGGCCTGTTCGGCGTCGGCGGGGGCGTGTTGCTGGTCCCCGGCCTGGTGCTGGTGCTCGGCATGGGCCAGCGCCTCGCCCACGGCACCTCGCTGGCCGCCATCGTCCCCATCGCCGCTGGCGGGCGTGGCGGGCTACGCCCTGGCGGGCGAGGTCGACTGGGCGGCGGCGCTGTTCCTCGCGCTCGGCGCCGCCGGCCTCGGCGCCCCGGTCGGCACGCACCTCCTCCACGTCCTGCCCACCCGCGTGCTCTCCGTCGTGTTCGCCGTCCTGCTGGTCGCGACCGCGGTCCGCCTGCTGGCCGGCGAGGGCGACGCGACCGGCAGGGGCGACCTCACGGTGGCGACGGCCCTCGGCCTCGTCGCCGTGGGGGTGCTCGCCGGCACGCTGTCGGGGCTGCTGGGCGTCGGCGGCGGCGTCATCACGATCCCCGCCCTGGTGCTGCTGCTCGGCGTGCCCGCCGCGGTGGCCAAGGGGTCGTCGCTCGCGGTCATCATCCCGACCGCGGTCGAGGGGACGCGGCGCAACGTGGCTCGACACAACGCCGACCTGCGCACGGCCGCGGTGGTCGGGCTGTCGGGGACGGCGTCGTCGTTCGTCGCCTCGCTGCTGTCCGTCGGGCTCGACGAAGAGCTGTCGAACCGCCTCTTCGCCGGGCCTGCTGCTGGTGGTGGCGGCGAAGCTGCTGTGGGACGACGCGCCGACCCGGCAGCGAGTCCGACAGCCCGCCGGGACCTCAGAGCGTCGCGATGTAGGCGGCGACGTTGCGCTCGAGCTCGGTGACCGAGTCGCCACCGAACTTGCGCAGCGCCTCGTCCGCCAGCACGAGCGCCATCATCGTCTCGGCCACGACGCCCATGGCGGGAACGGCGGTGACGTCGGTGCGCTCCTTGAAGCTGACCGTCTCTTCCTTGGTGACCACGTCGACCGTCTTGAGGACGGGTCGGTTGAGGGTCGACAGCGGCTTCATGGCCGCCCGCGCGATGACGAGCTCGCCGGTGGAGATCCCGCCCTCGATGCCCGCCGGCCAGCGACGACTCGCGACGGTACGTGCCGGCCTCGGCGTCCCACGAGATCGGGTCGTGGGCCTCGGAGCCGAGCCGGCCGGCCACCTCCCACCCGTCACCGATCTCGACCGCCTTGACGGCCTGGATGCTCATGAGGGCGAACGCCAGCAGGGCGTCGAGCTTGCGGTCCCAGTGGACGTGGCTGCCGAGCCCGACCGGAACGCCGTACCCCACGACCTCGACCACTCCGCCCACGCTGTCGCCCTGCTTGGCCGCGGCCTTGATGGCGGCCACCATGTCGTCGCTCGCCTGCGGGTCGAAGCACCGCACCGGCGAGGCGTCGACGGCGTCGAGGTCGGCCGGGGTGGGTCGGGTGCCCGGCGGGAGCGGTCACGCCGCCCATCGCCACGACGTGGGACACGATCTCGATGCCGATGCGCCGCAGCAGCAGCTTGGCGAGCGCCCCGGCCGCCACCCGGGCGGCGGTCTCGCGAGCGGAGGCCCGCTCGAGCGCGTCGCGGGCGTCGTCGTACCCGTACTTCTGCATGGCGGCCAGGTCGGCGTGGCCCGGGCGTGGGGCGGTGAGGCGCTTGCTCGGCTCACCCGGAGCCGGGCGACATCTCCTGCGGCCCACTTGGGCCACTCGGGGTTCGGCACCTCGATCAGCACCGGCCCGCCGAGGGTGCGGCCGTGCCGGACGCCGCCGACGAGGTGCAGCTCGTCGCGCTCGAAGCGCTGCCGCGGGCCGCGCCCGTAGCCCAGGCGCCGGCGCGCCAGCTCGGCGGCGATGTCGTCGACCGTGACCGGCAGGCCCGGCGGGCAGCCCCTCGACGATCACGCCCAGGGACCGGCCGTGCGACTCGCCCGCGGTCAGGTACCGCAACATGCGCGCCGAGCCCGTCCGGGGCCGCCCTCGATGATCGTCTGCACGGCTGCGGAGGGTACCGGCCGTCCCTGGCGACCGGTAAACCCGCGGCCGGCCCGGGACGCGCCGTGCCCGGTGGCGCGGGGGCACGCCACCGGGCAGGGCCGGGAGGGTCACGGGGCGGCCGCCGAGGAGGCAACGACCCGCCCGACCCGTCAGCCGGCGGTGCCGCTGCGCATGACCCGGATGCCCACGACGAGCCCCACGGCACACGTGGCCGCGGCGGCGAGGGCGCCCTGCAGGACCGCGGCGTCGACGACGTCGCCGGCGAACAGCACCCGCTCGGCCTCGACCACGTAGGTCAGCGGGTTGAGGTCGGACAGGAAGCGGATCCACCCGGGGGCGCCCTCGATCGGGAGCAGGATGCCGGCCAGCAGCAGCAGCGGGAACATCAACGTCTGCTGCACGGTCCAGAACACCCACTCCTCGCCCTTCGACGCGACCGCCAGTGCGTACGACAGGGCCCCGAGGCCCACGCCGAAGGTGCTGACGATCACGAGCCCGACGACGACGCCCTCGGGGTGGAGATCGAACCCGAACGGCAGGACCACGGCGATGATGATCAGCGCCTGGAACACGACGGGCACGATCTCCTTGAGCGCCCGGCCGACCAGGAGCGACGAGCGCCGCACCGGGGCGACCAGCAGCCGTTCGTGCGCCCCGGTCTGCATGTCGAGCTGGAGGTTCGAGCCCGTCATCGACGTCGCGACCAGCGCCGACATGACGACGATGCCGGGCACGAACCACTGCAGCGAGGTGGCGGTGTCGAACCCGCTCACCTGCGGGAGCAGCGGCCCGAACAGCCCCAGGAACACGAGCGGCTGGACGAGCGTGAAGGTGAGGGAGACGGGGTTGGACGTCATCGGGCGCAACTCGCGCTCGAGGACGATGGACGTGTCGGTGACGAGGGTGTTGCTCACGATGCCTTCTCCAGGAGGACGAGGTCGGACGCGTCGGGCACGGCGGCGCGCGCGACGCCGTCGCCGGGGAGCTCTGGGGTCTCGGCCGGCTCGGCATCGCCGCCTTCGCGGAGGCTGCGGCCGGTCAACGCCAGGAACACGTCGTCGAGGGTGGGCCGGCTGACCTCGGCCGCGGCCACGCCGACGCCGGCGCGGTCGAGGTCGCGGAGGAGCCCGGGGATCAGCGTCGCCCCGCCCTGCACACGGGCGGTGACGACGGCGCCGGTCGCCTGGCACCGCGACGCCGCGCCCGTGCGCTCGATCACCGCGGCCACGGTGGGGGCGTCGGCGACGTGGTCGGCGGTGATCACGATGTGGTCGCCGGCCAGGTCGGCCTTCAGCCGCTCGGGCGTGTCGTCGGCGATCACGGTGCCGTGGTCGACGACCACCACGCGGTCGGCCATGGCGTCGGCCTCGTCGAGGTAGTGGGTCGTCAGCACGATCGTCGTGCCGTGGTCGGCGCGCAGCCGCTCGATCTGGGACTGCAGGTTGGCCCGGTTCTGGGGGTCGAGCCCGGTGGAGGGCTCGTCGAGGAACAGCAGTGCCGGGCGGTGGACCATGCCGAGGGCGACGTCGAGGCGGCGCCGCTGCCCCCCGGACAGGCTGCTGACCGTCCGGTCGCCGAGGCCTCGGAGGTCGAGCGCCGTCAGGAGCGCGTCGCCGCGGCGGGCCGCCTCGCGGCGTCCGAGGCCGTAGCAGCGGCCCTGCGCCACCAGCTCGTGGAGAACCCGCTGGCTGTGACCGGCGCTGTTCCCCTGGCCGATGTAGCCGATCCGGCTGCGCACGCCCGCCGGGTCGACCGTCACGTCGCGGCCGACCACCCGAGCGGTGCCGGCGGTCGGCTGCAGGAGCGTGGTCAGCATCCGCAGGGTCGTCGACTTGCCCGCGCCGTTGGGGCCGAGCACGGCGACCATCTCGCCCTTCCTCACGTCGAGGTCGAGGCCTCGCACTGCCTCGACGGTCTCGTTGCCGGCCCGGAACGTGCGGGTCAGGCCTCGTGCTTCGATCATGTCTGGCTCCTCGGTGTGCGGCTCGTCGGGGACACGACCACCGTCGCGAGGATTGCGGCCACATCCTGACCGCAATGCGCGACAAACTCTGGGCGTGTCCGACCCGACCACCCGCGTGCTCGACCTGCTCGGCCTTCTGCAGACCCACCGCTTCTGGCCGGGGCCCGAGCTGGCCGAGCGCCTCGCCGTGAGCGAGCGGACGCTGCGGCGGGACATCGACCGGCTGCGCATCCTCGGCTACCCGGTCGACGCCACGCCCGGCGCAGCCGGGGGCTATCGCCTCGCCGCCGGTGCCCACATGCCCCCGTTGCTGCTGGACGACGACGAGGCCGTCGCCATCGCCGTGGGCCTGCGGGCCGCGGCCGGGGCCGCGGTGGAAGGGATCGAGGAGACCTCGGTCCGGGCGCTGGCCAAGCTCGACCACGTGCTCCCCGACCGGTTGCGCCGGCGGGTGGGGGCGGTGCACGCCACGGTCGTGCCACTGCGCCTGTCGGGCGGCGGCGGGCCGACCGTCGATCCCGCCGCCCTGGCGGTGCTGTCGCAGGCGTGCCTCGACCGCGAGGAGGCCCGGTTCGAGTACCGGCGCCGCGACGGCGAGGCGGGCCGGCGCCTCGTCGAGCCCCACCAGCTCGTGTCGGCCGGTCGGCGCTGGTACCTGGTGGCGTGGGACGTCCGCCGCGACGACTGGCGCACGTTCCGCATCGACCGCCTGACCGAGCCCCGGCTGGCCGGGCGGCGGTTCGCCCGCCGCACCATCCCCGGCGGTGACGCGGCCGCCTTCGTGGCCCGGTCGATCGGGGACATGCCGACCGAGCACCGGGTCACGCTCGTCGTCGCCGCGCCCCAGGAGGTCGTCGCCCGCGCCACCCACGCCATCCGCGGGCGCATCGAGGTCCTCGACGACGGGCGGTGCCGGGTCGAGATGGGAGCCGACTCGGCCGAGTGGCTGGCGTTCGTGGTGGCCGAGCTGGCGCTCGACCACGACATCGAGATCGTCGCCCCGCCCGAGGTGCTGGCCGCGCTCCGTCGCCTGTCCGACCGTCTGGCCCGGCTGGTCTGATCGCCGGCGGACCCGCTCGGGCCCGGCGAACGAGGCTCAGCCGGCGCACCGCGGCGGTCGGGGGCGGGCGGTCATCACAGTCGCGTGACATCCCGGTCGCCGACATGGCCACCACCCCGGCGTTGACTACCGTGCTCGCCCGTGAACCCGGGATGGTACGCCGATCCGCACGGCGGTCCCGATCTGCGCTGGTGGGACGGCTCGAGCTGGACCGAGCACACCAGCCCGCCGGTCGGCGCCGCCCCCACCGACACGACGCCCGCGCCGGCGACGGCCGCCGCGCCCCGCCGCGCCGGCCGCCGACCCGTGGGCCGCCCCGGTCGGCGCCCCGCCGGTGCGCCGAGCGCCGACCAGTGGGCCGCCCCCGTCGGCGGCCCGACGCCTCGCCGCAGGGGTGGGGCGCCGCCGCCACCCAGGCCCCGCCCGCCGGGCCACCGGGTGGGCCGGGAGCCGCCGGCCCGGGCTCGACGGGCGGTTCCCGCCCCGCAGCAGGCGGCCGCCTCGAACCGCACGCTGCTCGTGGTGCTCGGGGTCGGCGTCGCACTCCTCCTCGTGATCGGCGGGGTCGTCCTCTTCTCCGGTGGCGACGACGAGACCGCCACCGACCCCACCACGACGACGGCCGACACGACCGAAGACACGACCACGACGACCACCGCGGACGACACGACGACCACGACCGCCGCCGAGCCGACGTCCGAGTCGCTCACGAGCGGCGCGCTCAGCTTCACCCGCCTCGACGCGCCCTGGGAGGACTGGGTGGCGAGCGGACGCGCCGAGATCTACGAGCTCGAGAACACCGCGGGGCAGTACGTCGTCGTGCAGGAGAACGCCCCGTCGGGCGGCCAGTGGATCGGCAACCTGCTGATCGGCGACCTCGGGCCGTCGATCACCTACTCGGGCGCGGCCGATCTCCCGGCCGCCGCCCAGGCGCTCACGAACGAGCTCGTCGCCAGCTACTACGTCACGGGCGCAGCCACCACGACGATCCTGAACACCCCGGTCCGGATCGACGGTCACCCCGCGGCACTTCATCCACACCGAGCTGTCGTTCAGCCAGGTCGGGCTCGAGACGACCAACGAGAAGGTGGTCGTCGTGGTGATCGACACCGGCGCCAGCCGACCCTCGGTGTTCTGGGCGTCGATCCCCTACAACCGCATCGACCTCAACGACGGCATGGACCAGGTGTACCGCACGCTCTCCGTCGACGGCTGAGTCGCGACCCGCCCGCGGCTGATCCGACCCGCGCCGGGTGTGATCCGGGCGTCGGTCGGCCAGGCTGTCGGACGGCGCCGGGCCACCCGGACCCGGCTCGGACACGGGAGCGGACGGCGATGGGCCAGATCACCCTGCACGAGAAGGAGCAGGTCGAGGCGGCCAACGCGTCCGGGAGGACGCCGGTGGTGTTCGTCCACGGCCTCTGGCTGCTCCCCAACAGCTGGGACCGGTGGCGCACGGTCTTCGAGGAGGCGGGCTACGCCACCCTGTCGCCCGGGTGGCCCGACGATCCCGAGACCGCCGAGGAGGCGAAGGAGCACCCCGAGGTCTTCGCCCACAAGTCCGTCGGCGACATCGCCGACCACTACGAGGACGTGCTCGGCGAGCTCGCCACCAAGCCGGCGATCATCGGGCACAGCTTCGGCGGGCTGTTGACCCAGATCCTGGCCGGGAGGGGTCGCTCGCAGGTGTCGGTGGCCATCGATCCGGCGCCCTTCCGCGGCGTGCTGCCGCTTCCGATCTCGGCGCTCAAGTCGGCATCGCCGGTGCTGCACAACCCGGCCAACCGCGGGCGGGCCGTGCCGCTGACCTACGAGCAGTTCCGCTACGCCTTCGCCAACGCGGTGTCCGAGGACGAGGCGAAGGAGCTGTACGTGACGTACTCGGTACCCGGCTCGGGGGTACCGCTGTTCCAGGCCGCCAGCGCCAACCTCAACCCGTGGACCGAGGTCAAGGTCGACTCGAAGAACCCCGAGCGCGGCCCGCTGCTCCTCGTGTCGGGCGAGAAGGACCACACCGTGCCGCCGGCCATCGCCAACGCCTCGTACAAGAAGCAGCGACGCAACGAGGGCGTCACCGAGATCGTCGAGATGCCCGGCCGGGGCCACTCCCTCACGATCGACGGCGGCTGGGCCGAGGTGGCCGAGACGGCGTTGGCGTTCGTGCAGCGGTTCGCGCAGCCGTAGTCCGGGCTGGCGCGCTCCGGCGGGTCGGGTCGGCGCAGCCTCGTCAGGTGCGGGGCGGGCGGGCGGCCCGCCTCGCCCACCGGCGCCACGGACGGAGGCGCCGGCGCGGCCGGCCCTGGGTCTCGACCCGGCCGGGCCCGTCGGGAGGCGGCGGGAGCCTGCGCCGCGGGGTCGCCCCCGCAAGACGCGCCCGCTCGACCGGACTCGTCCAAGCCGTGAGCGTGGTCCGCGCCACCGTGGCGCGCCGCCCGCCACGCCGCCACCTCCGCCTCGGCGTCGAGCGGCGCCACCGTCGACGGCGGGCCGTCGGTCGGGCGCGAGTTGACCCACCGCACCCGCTCGTTGATCCCGGCGACGATGGCGCGCACGTCGGCCTCGGACGGCGCGGCCGCGATCGCCGCCACCGCGGCGTCGAGCTCGCGGCGCACCTGGACGGTCGGCGGCACGTGGCTGACGTTCTCGCGCCGGACCTTGTCGCGCACCCACCACATCTCGTCCCGCGGGCCGATCGAGGTCGGGCACGGGCCTGCCGTGGCCGGGGAGGTCGTCGAACGCGCCGTGCTCCATGCCGACGCGGATCTGTCGGTCGATCCAGGTCTCCCACGTGACGCCCGGGGGCTTGCGCTGGGTCACGACGCTCCTCGTGAACGACTTCACGAACTCGGGGTCGAGTATGCGCCGGCCCCCGTCCGGCGACAACCCGGGCGCGGCTGCGTCGGCGAGGCCCCGGCCGGCCGTACGCTCACCCCGTGATCCCGACGCCGACGCCTCCGCCGTCGCCCGGGCCCCCGACCCGGCACGAGGACGTGGTGGTCCTGGCCGGCGGCGCCCGCCGACCGACCTGACGTGCCGCGACCGCTGGGCCTCTCCCACGACATCCGCTTGCCGGTCACGGCCCCCGTGACCTGGGCGCCGGCGCTGCGGGCGCTGGCCGCCCACTCGGTGCCGGGCTGGCCGAGACCGACCTCGCCACCGGCCGCCACACCCACACGCTGGCGACGCCCCGAGGGCCGGCGGGCGTCACCGTCACGCTGGTCGACGATGCGCCCGACGTGCCCTGCTCGGTGACGCTGCCCGACGGCGGCGATCTCGAGGCCGTCGTCGGCCGGGTGCGGCGGTGGCTCGACCTCGACCACGATCCCGGGCCGGTCGACGCCCACCTGGCCGCCGACCCGATCCTCGCCCCGCTGGTGGTCGCCCGGCCGGGACTGCGCGTGGTGGGCTCGACCGACGGCTGGGAGACCGCGGTCACGACCGTCCTCGGCCAGCAGGTGTCGGTCGCCGCCGCTCGCACCTTCGCGGGCCGCCTCGTCGCCGCGGTCGCGGGGCCGGACCCCGGCACCGACGGCGCCGGCGGGCTCGTCTCGTTCCCCTCGCCCGACGGCGGTCGCCGCGGTCGACCCCGACGGTCGCTGGGGCCGGCGGTCGGCCTCACCTCCGCCCGGGCCCGCACGGTCCACGCCCTGGCGACTGCGGTGGCGGACGGGCTGGCGTTGGGCCCCGACGCGGACCCGCCGGACGTCCGGCGCCCGCCTGCTGGCGCTGCCCGGCATCGGCCCGTGGACGGTCGAGTACCTGGCGCTGCGGGCGCTCGGTGACCGCGACGCCTGCCCGTCGAGCGACCTGGTCCTGCGGCGGGCGCTGGGCGGGCGCACGCCCCGAGCCGTCGAGGACGCGTCCCAGCGCTGGCGGCCCTGGCGGGCCTACGCGGTGACCCATCTGTGGACCCAGGCGGCGTACGCCGGGTGAGCCGCGTCCCCGAGCCCACCTCACGTTCCGGCGCCACGGAGCGTTGGATGGGCATGGACACCCGCGCCCCCACGACCCGTCGGAACGGCGCTCGCAGCCGGCGGGGCGGCAAGCCGGTGACGCTGCCGCCGCCCGTGCCCGATCGCCCGACGTGCGCCCGCTGCCCCTCCCCGACGAGCGGGCGGGCGAGCGGCGGCAGGTGCTCCCCGGCGTGGTCCACATCCCGGGCTGGCTCGACGACGACGGCCCAGGCCGCGCTCGTCGCCGACTTCCGGGCGTGGGCCCGCCCGCCGGCCGGGCTGCGCCATCCCCGCGTCCCGACCGGGCACCTGATGACGGTGCAGTCGGTGTGCCTCGGCTGGCACTGGTAGCCCTACGCCTACAGCCGCACCGCCGACGACACCGACGGCGCCCCGGTGAAGCCGATGCCCGACCGACGTGGCGCGCATGGGCCGCGACGCGGTCGCGGCCGACCGTACGGCCGCGGACGCGGGCGACCGCGTATCGACCCCGACGCCGCCATCGTGAACCTCTACCCGCCCGGCGCCCGGCTGGGCCTGCACCAGGACGGCGAGGAGCCGGCCGCGCGCCCCGGTCGTGACGATCAGCCTCGGCGACACGTGCACGTTCCGCCTGGCCGGCGTCGACCGGCGCACCGGGCCGTTCGTCGACGTCGAGCTGCGCAGCGGCGACCTGCTCGTGTTCGGCGGCCCCAACCGGCGCATCTTCCACGGCGTGCCCAAGGTCCGCACCGGGCACCGCGCCCGACGGGCTCGGCCTCCCGCCGGGCCGGCTCAGCCTCACGCTCCGCGAGACCGGCCTCGCCTGACCGGCCTGGCGCACCGGTCTCGACCGACCGCTGCGACCCGGGGCTCAGAGGAGGCCGCGGGCGTCCTGCTTCAGGGCGAGGTCGGTGGCGAGGGCCGCCGCCACGGTGAGCTGGCGCATCGGGTAGGGCAGCGGGACGTGCACGCGCACGACGTACCGGTCGGCACGTGTGACGGCCGTGCGGGCCCAGCCCTCCCACGACTTGATCACCGTCGCCACGCAGCGCCCGGCGGCGTCGTAGACGTGGAAGTCCCACGCCCGCAGGTTCTCGGCGCGGAGCTGTCCGACCTCGCGGCCGTCGGCGCCGACCAGGCCGAAGCGGATCTTCCACCACACGTTGCGCTGCTGGATCGTCCCGAGGAAGCGGTCGTCGCCGTCGAACACGTGGACCTTGGTCAGGAACAGCTTGCGCGGCCTGGTGAGGCGCAGGACGGGCCGGCCGTCCCGGTCGAGCAGCTCGAAGTGGTGCGTGAAGTACTGGTCGAAGCCCGTGAAGATGCGGGCCACGCGCTTGCCCCGCGACTGACCGATCTGGCGGACCGAGCCGAGGGGCCGCGCCGCCGAGTCGAACACCTCGTAGTCGGTGGTGATCTCGAGCACCTTGGCGTGCTGGTTGAGCACGAGCACCGATGCGCCCAGCAGCGTGCCGTCCTCGACGAACGCCGGCGGGCCGACCCCGGCCTCGGCGAGCTGGCGGGCGACCAGCTCGGGCGTGAACTCGACGCCACCCGCCCGACGGGCGCGCTGGCGCTGGTAGCCGCGCCACGCGAGCACCACGGCGACGAACCCGGCGAAGACGATCACCACGCCCACGGGGCCGAACCGTCCGACCGCCACGCGCTGGGCGACGTCCCGCCCGAGCCGCACGGCGACGGTCGCGGCCACGAGGATCCCGAACACCGGGCGTCCGCGCCGCTGCTTGCGCACCGGCGGAACGGGTGCGGGCGGCGCGGGCAGGGCCGGCGGCCGCGCCGAGGGTGTCTGCGCCGTGGGAGACCCGCTCTCCGCCATGTCCACTCCGTCCACCGCCACGCCCGCCTGAGCTGGTGTCATCGTAGGCGGGCGAGCGAGCCGTGCGTCAGCGCACCAGCAGGGGCGCGAGGGCGTCCACCTGCGCGTCGCGGAAGCGCCGAGTGACCGCGGCCCCGGGACGGATGCTGTCGAACCCGTGGAAGGCGCCCTCGACGACCTCGACCGTGCACGGCACGCCGGCCTCCCGCAGGCGGTCGGCGTAGGCGAGGTCCTCGTCGAGGAACAGGTCCAGGTCACCCACGCCGATCCAGGCCGGCGGCAGGCCGGTCAGGTCCTCGACGCGGGCCGGCGCCGCGAGTGGGTCCACGCCGGCCGATCCCGGCTCCTGGCCCGTGTAGGAGCGCCAGCCGAAGCGGTTCCCGGCGTTGTTCCACAGCCGGAAGTGGCGCTCGTCGATGTCGGTGCGCAGGGCGGTGCGATCGTCGAGCATCGGGTACGAGAGCAGCTGGAAGGCGGGGCGGACCTCGGCCCGGTCGCGGGCCAGCAGGGCCAGTGCGGCGGCGAGCCCACCACCGGCGCTGGCGCCCCCGATCGCCACCCGGTCGGCGTCGACGTCGCCGCGGTTCGCCAGCCACACGAGGGCGTCGTGGCAGTCGTGCAGCGGCACGGGGAACGGGTGCTCGGGCGCCAGCCGGTAGTCGACGGCGGCGACCAGAGCCCCGAGCTCGTGGGCCAGGTGACGGCAGACGGCGTCGTCCTGTGCGGCGCTGCCGATCACGTAGCCGCCGCCGTGGATCCACAACACGGCCGGGTACGGCGCGGTCGCCCGGGAGGGCGGGCGGTGCACACGGACCGAGATCGGCCCCAGCGCCTCGACCGCGACGCCCGGCCCGGGGCGGCGCAGGCGCTCCACCCCGCGCAGGGCCCGGACGACCGGGAGCATCCTCGGCCCCACGGCCCGGCGCGGCAGCACGGCCGCGACGCGGCGGAGGTCGGGATGGAACGCTGACCCGGTCACGGCGTGAGTCTCGCGTCTGGGCGGCGCCGCACCCACCTGACCCGGCCGCGCGCGCTGCGGCGGCGCCGACGCTCGTCGCCGCCTGCCGCGCGCCGCCTCACGACGGCTCGGCGGCTGCGGGCCCCCATTCGGCTCCGGTCTCGCGCTGGAACGCCTTGACCGCCTGGGTGATCGTGGGGAAGAAGTGGTCGGGGTCGATCGTCTTCGTGAGCTCGTAGCGGTCGATCTTGGCGCGGACGGGATCCTTCATCTCCGCGAACACCAGGCTGATGCCCCGGGCGTTCAGGTCCTCGTCCAGCTCCTCGAGCATGTCGGCCGCCGTCGTGTCCACGTCGGTGAGCGGCTCGGCGGCCACGACGATCCACGAGGGCCGCGGCTCGGAGGCGGCGATCGCCCGGATCTGATCGCGGAACGTGCGTGTGTTGGCGAAGAACAGGGGCGCGTCGAACCGGAAGATGACGCAGCCCGGCAGCAGCGATGCGTGCGGATAGCTGCGGACGTCGTGGTATCCGGCGAGGCCGGGGACACGCCCGAGGACCGTCTGGTACGGCCACCAGGCCCGACGGAAGACGTTGCCGATCGAGAGGGCGACCGCCACTGCGATGCCGGGGAGGACGCCCAGGAGCACGACGCCGAGGAAGGCGGCCACGCTCAACAGGAACTCCGTCCGGCGCACCCGGCGCAGCCGCAGCGTCTCGGGGATGTCCGCCAGCGACACGGACGCGGCGATGACGACGGCGGCGAGGGTCGGCTGGGGCAGGTCCTGGAGGAGGCCCGGGAAGAACAG
This sequence comes from uncultured Acidimicrobiales bacterium, assembly GCA_963778415.1. GTDB lineage: Bacteria > Actinomycetota > Acidimicrobiia > Acidimicrobiales > VFJN01 > ZC4RG19. The sequence continues at coordinate 120,945 of CAVZUI010000004.1, read as the reverse complement.
CAGCACGAGCACGATCGCCAACGCCCCCACCAGCCCCGTGACCTGGGTCTTCGCCCCGGCCTGCTCGGCGACGGCCGTGCGTGACCCACTGGTGCTCACGGGGAAACCCTGGAACAGCCCGGCGGCGAGGTTGGCCGCCCCGATCCCGATCATCTCCTTCTCCCCGTCGACCTCGTCGCCGCTGCGGGCCGCGAACGACGACGCCGTCGAGATCGTGTCGGTCAGCGAGACGAGGGCGATCCCGAACGCGCCGCCGGCCAGGAGCCCGAGGTCGGACAGCCCGATGTCGGGCACGGTGAAGGGAGGAAACCCCTGGGGCAGCACGCCCACCACGTCCACGCCGTGGCCGGCGAGGTCGAACGCGTCTGTGGCGAGGACGGAGGCGACCACGGCGACCAGGACGCCGGGGGCCTTCGGCAGCCACCGCTGCAGGCCCACGATCACGACCAGCCCGAACACGCCGACGGCCAGCGCGGCCCCCACGGTCTCGCCGTCGGCGAGTCCTGTGACGAAGCCCGTGAGCTCGCGCAGGAAGCCGTCGCCGTCGACCGAGAACCCGAAGAGCTTCGGGAGCTGGCCGACCAGGATCGTGAGCGCCAGCCCGTTCATGTAGCCGATGATCGTGGGCTTCGAGATCAGGTCGGCGACGAAGCCCAGCTTGGCGACCCCCGCCACCGTGATGATCGCCCCGACCATGAGCGCGAGCGCGGAGCGCCAGCGCCACCGCCCGGGCGGGGTCACCCTGCGCCGCGACCAGGGGGAGGATGGTGGCGGCGATCATCGGCCCGAGCGACGAGTCGGGCCCCAGCACCAGGATCCTCGACGGGCCGAACACCGCGTAGGCGACCAGGCAGAGGATGGACGTGTACAGGCCCGTGATCGGGGGGAGGCCCGCCAGCTCCGCGTAGGCCATCCCCTGCGGCACCAGCAGTGCGGTGAGGACCAGGCCGGCGACGACGTCCTGGCGCAACCACCGCGCCTGGTACCCCGACAGGTTCGCCAGCCCCGCCGCCGTGGTCCTCATGTCCCCGAACGGCGGCAGGCAGCCGCGTGTGGTCGGTCCGTTCACCGCTCGCTCCTCGTCCCGCTCCCCGCCATTGTGGAAACCGGCGCCATGGACCTCACCACCCCGGGCGGGTGAGCCGGTCACGGCAGCGGGAACACCGATCCGCCACATCGACCCGCCACCGGACCCGCCACGGGAGAGCGAGCCCCATCACCCCTCGGGGCGCCCGCTACTCGGGGGACTTCGAGGTGCGGAGGTCGACGAGACCCTGTCGGTCGGGGTCGATCCGGCGGGGTTCGTCGTGCCAGATCCACCACCCGTACGGCGGATCCTGGGGGTACCCCTCGGGCGAGTCCTCCCAGTCCTCCTGTCGCCCCAGCGCCGTGATGTCGAGGTAGCTCCAGGTGCTCCCCAGCGCCTCGTCACCGCGGGCGTCGGTGAAGTAGGTGCGGAACACGCGGTCGCCCTCGCGGAGGAACGCGTTCGTGCCGTGCCACTCGTCCACGCCGAAGTCGGCATCGAAGTCGTCGGTCAGCGTGTACCAGGGCATCTCCCAGCCCATCCTCGCCTTCACCCGCTCGATGTCGGGCTGCGGCGCACGCGAGGCGAACGCCAGCGTCGTGTCGCGAGCGTTGAGGTGGGCCACGTGGGCGACCTGGTCGGCCACCATCGAGCAGCCGATGCACGCGTGCTCGGGCCACCCCGAGACACCCGGCTCGAAGAAGGCGCGGTACACGATCAGCTGACGGCGGCCGTCGAACAGGTCGAGCAGGCTCGCCGGACCGTCGGGCCCGGTGAACTCGTAGGTCTTCTCCACCGCCTGCCACGGCATCCGCCGACGCTTGGCGGCCAGGGCGTCGCGGGCGTGGGTCAACGCCTTCTCCTCGACGAGGAGCTGCTGGCGAGCGGCCTCCCACTCCTCGGGCGAAACGATCGTGGGCGTGATCATGGGCGGACTCCTCTGAACGGTCGCCCTCCGGCACCTCACCGTAGGGCGCACCGTCGCGGCCCCGTCGGGCGGGCGAGCCCGGCGGGCGCGCCGACGACGCCCGGGAGGCGTCTGCGCGTCGTGTGGGTACCGTCGTCGTGTGGCCCAGTCCACGACGATCCGGCGCCGTGTACGCGCCGACCTCGGTCGGCTCGTGCACCGGAACATGGCCCTCGACGACTTCGCCCGGCAGGCGACGGCCCTGGTCCGCAAGGCGGTCCCCGGCGACGGAACCTGCCTGCTCACGCTCGACCCCGCCACCCTCCTCCCCACGGGCGAGATCGTCGACAACGCGCTGCCGCCGGCGGCGACGCCGCGGCTCACCGAGATCGAGCTGGGTGAGCCCGACTTCAACAAGTTCACCGCGCTCGCCCGTCTCCCGGTGCCGGCGGCCAGCCTCAGCGAGGCGACCCGGGGTGACCTCGATCGGAGCCGCCGCCACCGTGAGCTCCGCGCCTCGAGCGGGTTCGGCGACGAGCTCCGCGTCGTGCTGGCCGACGACACGGGCACGTGGGCCGCGCTGACGCTGCTGCGGGCACGCGATCGTCCCGCGTTCACGCCGTCGGAGGTGCAGTTCGTCGCGTCGGTGGCCGGCGTCCTGGCCGAGGGCGTGCGGCGGGCGTTGCTCGACGAACCGGTGGCGGGGCTCGACCCGGTCGAGCCCGGGCTCCTCGTCCTCGCCCCCGACGGGACGCTGGAGATGGCCAACCAGTCCGCCGAGCACTGGCTCGGCGAGCTGGTCGCTCCCGACGTGTCGGCGCTTCCGAAGGTCGTGCTCGCCGTCGCCAACCGAGCCCGCCGAGACGGCGACGAGGACGGCCTCGCCCGGGCCCGGGTGCGCACTCCCCGAGGCGAGTGGCTCGTGGTCAGGGGCTCCCCGCTCGGGGAGGGGGCCGATGCCCGGGTCGCCGTCCACCTGGAGGCCGCCCGCGCCACCGAGCTGGCGCCCCTCGTCGTCGCGGCGTACGGACTGACCGAGCGGGAGCGCACGGTCACCGAGCTGGTGGCCCGAGGCCACTCGACGAACCACATCGCGGCGCGCCTGGGGGTGTCGGCCTACACCGTGCAGGACCACCTCAAGTCGATCTTCGAGAAGTCCGGCACAGCGTCGCGAGCCGAGCTCGTCGCACGGCTCTTCCTCGACCACCACCCGCCGGACCTCACCCTCCACCGCGCCGAGAGCGGCCCCGAGGCCGCCCGGGTGGACGCGCGGTCGACGTAGCCGTCGGTGGTCAGCGCGCCGCGCCCCACCCGGCATCGACCTCGTCGGGGCCGCCGTGATGCTGAAGCCTCCGGGCTTCGACCACATCGGCCCGGGCCTGCTCGAGAACGCCGCGGGCGCGTGCGGGCCGGACCTCCCGGCGAACATCGCCGCCACCCAGCGGTTCCTCGAGGCCTGCACCGTCCGCCCGCTCGGTCTCGAGGACTGGAGCACGGCGCTGTCCTGGAACATGGTCGTTCCGGCAGAGGTGAGGGGTGCGCTGTTCTCGCGAGAGACGGACGCCGACGACGTCCTGTCCGACCTGTCCGTGCCCGTGCTGGTGACGCACGGACGCGCCGACGCGATCGTGCTGCCCTCGATGGCCGAGCACGTCCTCGACGTCTGCGACACCGCAGAGGCGTCGTGGTACGACGGCGTCGGCCACATGCCGTTCCTCGAGGATCCCGTGCGGTTCGACCGGGAGCTCGCCGAGTTCGTCGCCCGCGCCGACTGACACCGTTTCGGTGACGGGACCCGCCGTGACGCCCTGGCTCAGCCGGTGAAGGTGGGCTCAGCCACGACTGGTTGTGCCGGGGGCGCTGGGTCAGCGGGCGTCGGCGGGGTGGTGGTCGGCGGAGCGGTCGTCGTCGGACCGATCACGTCGAAGGCCACGGGCCCGTAGGAGAAGTCCAGCGTCAACGAGCAGTCCGGGCAATTGAAGACGCCGCAGTCGGCAGTGACGGTGATCGCATCGTCGGGGTCGACTTCCTGCGGCACTGTCAGCTGGGCTGACCACGAGCCGGCGTCGGGATGCACCTCGATGCCCGCGAGCTCGCTGGTTTCGCCGACAAGGTTGACGAGGACCGCGATCAACCCAGGGGGCTCGGTCGGGGCGCAGTCCTCGCCCTGCACCGTGATCACCGTGCCGGGAGGGCCGCTCGTCGGCGACACCTCGAGCGACACGTTCGGTTCCCCGCCTTGTCGGGCCGCGACCGGCCCGGCCCCCATGAGCGTGGCCGCTGCCGCCAAGGCGACAGCCGCCGCGCCTGCTACGAGTCGCATGGTTCGTCCCCCATCCCATGGACGCGTCCTCGAGCGTCGATGGTTGGTGTACCACGACGAGGGCCCCGGATCCTGGGATCATCCCGAACTTGGCGCAGGGCTCGACCTGGAAACTGGCATCGTCGGGTCCACACCGCCGGCCGGAACGACGAAGGCCCCGACCGTTGCCGGTGCGGGGCCTCTGACCTGCTCAGACGTTGCGTCTGTGCGATGCGCGCTCGGAGGGACTCGAACCCCCAACCTTCTGATCCGTAGTCAGATGCTCTATCCAATTGAGCTACGAGCGCCGGTTGCGGAGAGACGAGCCTACCGCGCCGCCGGAACGGCACCCAACCGGTAGCAACGGGCTCTGGGTGCGCAACCGGTGGCCAGACAGCCAGATGCGCTCCCAGAGCTCGGGGCGCCGCGGATGGTGCACCGGCCCAGGTCCCTGGGCAGACGCGCACGCCGCACCGCTACCCTTCTCGCGACGACGGGTAGCCGAGTCCAGGGGGAGATCGGTGCCGTACAACCAGACGGGGCTCGTCGTGCACGACGCCGACGCCCACATCATGGAGACGCCGACCTGGCTGCGCGACCACGCCGATCCTGCGATCCGTGACCGCATCGCTCCGCTGCGGTATCCGGGTGGCAACGAGCTGCGCCAGACGGGCGACCCCGCCGACCAGCAGCGCGACCTCGAGGCCGCGTTCGACCGGCTGGCGGCCAGGCACCGGTCGGACGAGTACCGCACCGTCGAGGCGGCCGAGATCATGGCCCGCAAGAACTTCGCCGCCACCGGCAGCTTCCTCGCCGAGGACCGCCCGCGGGCGCTCGACCACCTCGGGTTCTCCAGCCAGCTCGTGTTCAACACGTTCCACAACCGGCGGCTGCGGGACTGGGAGCACGGCGGCGACCTCGAGCTGGCCGTCGGCGCCGCCCGGGCGCACAACCGCGGGATGGTCGAGTTCTGCGACGTCGACAGCCGCCTGCTGCCGAGCTGCTACGTGCCGCTCGTCGACCTCGACCAGGCCGCGACCCTGGCCGACGAGGCGATCGGCATGGGGGCGGCGGCCCTGCTGGTCGCCTCAGGCTGCCCGCCGACGCATTCGCCCAGCCACGTCGGGCTCGACGGCCTGTGGGCCCGGGCCGAAGAGGCCCGCATCCCCGTCGTGTTCCACGTCGGCGGCACGGGTGACCTGATCGACCCCGCGTACTTCGCCAACGGGCGGCCCGTGCCACCCGATTTCCACGGCGGCGAGGAGAACTTCCGCTCGGTCGACTACATGGGCATTCCGGGCCCGCCGGCCCAGACGCTGGCGACGCTCATCTTCGACGGGGTGCTCGAGCGCTTCCCCGACCTGCGCATCGGGGTGATCGAGCAGGGCGCCATCTGGGTTCCGTCGTGGACGCGGCAGATGGAATCGGCGTTCGACGCCTTCGCCCGCCACGAGGAGCGGCTGCAGGACCTGTCCCTGCGCCCGAGCGAGTACGTGCGCCGCCAGGTGCGGTTCACCCCCTACCCGACCGAGGACGTCGGCTGGATCATCTCCCAGTCGGGGCCCGAGGTGTGCCTGTTCTCGTCGGACTACCCCCACGTCGAGGGCGGTCGGCGGCCCATCGAGCGCTTCGAGGCGTCGCTCGCCGCGGGCGGCATCGATCCGTACGCCCGCCAGCGCTTCTACGCCGACAACTTCATGGATCTGATGGGCGCCGGCCTCGGCGCCGTCGCCGCCTGACCTGCCCGCGGGCGCGCGAAGAGCGTCGTCTGCAGGTGTTTCACGTACCGACTGGTCGCGTCAGGCGGCGTGCTCGTGCTTGCCGGCGAGGGCGCCGACCAGGCCGCGCATCTCGTCGGGCACGCCGTTGTGCCGCCACCAATCGATCGCCGGGATGTCGTGATGTAGGGCCGCCGCAAGCTCGAGCTCTCCGCCACGGGCTCGGATGGCCAGTTCCAAGAGGTGCTGGTCCATGGCGACCAGCATTCACGGTTCGGGCCGCGATCAGAAGCGAGTTCCGGCCAAATCGGCTGTCGTTCGCGTGCAGTTCACAGTCCGCGCATCGGGAATTCACGCTGCGTGGTCGAGCGAGAACACCCAGGGGTCGCGCGGGACGCGGTCCAGCGTGAACCCGTCGAGGAGGTCCGCCACCGAGGCCACGGGCGCCACCGTCCCACCCTGCTCACGCAGCCCGAGCGACGCCGCCATGAGCCCGAGGACGTGGGGCGGGTCCACGCCCGACGCCGCCAGATCGGCCAGCGTCACCGCGCCGTGGCGCTTGGCCAAGCGCTCGCCGTCGGGCCCGAGCACCAGCGGCACGTGCGCGTACGCCGGGACGCGCAGCCCGAGCGTGCGGGCCAGCCACACCTGGCGGGGCGTCGTGTCGAGCAGGTCGTCGCCCCGCACCACCTCGCCGACGCCCTGGTCGTGGTCGTCGACGACGACCGCGACCTGGTACGCCGGCGCCCCGTCGGCCCGGCGGACGACGAAGTCGTCCACGACGCCCTCGACCCGGCCGTGCCGCCGGTCGTCGACCACGACACGCGCGCCCGCCGCCCGGACGCGCCACGCCGGGCGCCGCCCGGCGGCCTCCCGCGCGTCACGCTCGCCGCGGGGACAGGTCGCGGCAGGTGCCGGGATAGGCGCCCTCGGGCTGCGGCCCGTGCGGTGCCGCCACCGCCTCGCGCACCTCGCGGCGTGAGCAGTAGCAGGGGTACAGCAACCCCTCGGCGTCGAGCCGGTCGAGCGCGGCCTCGTAGCGGTCGAACCGCTCGGACTGCCGCACGATCTCGCCGTCGCTGGCGATGCCGAGCGCGGCGAGGTCGGCGAGGTGGGCCCGGACGTGCTCCTCGCGCGAGGCCACCCGATCGAGGTCGTCGATGCGGATCAGGAACGGAGACCCATCGGCCTTGGCCACCAGCCAGGCCAGCACCGCGGTGCGCAGGTTGCCGATGTGGAGCGGGCCCGTCGGGCTCGGGGCGAAGCGGCCGGTGGGCACGGGGACGTCCAGCGGTGTCGGCGTCAGCGGCGCGGGGCGAGGCTCCACACGGTGATCGGCTCGTCGAAGCCCTTCAGCATCCGGCGTCCGGCCGCGTCGAAGGTCAGGTCGTCGTCGTCCTTGAGGGCCTCGACCACCGACCGGTCGACGAGCGCCTCGCCCGGGATGGCGGCGTCGACCAGGCGCGCCGCCAGGTTGACCATCGGGCCGTAGTAGTCGCCGTGACGGAACAGCACCTCGCCGAACACCAGCCCGCCCCGGGGCTGCGTGCCGTCCTCGGTGAACGCGTCGACCAGATCGCCGACGATGCGCACCCCGGCGGCGGGGTCGACGGCCGCCACCATGATCTCGTCGCCGATGAACTTCACCAGGCGGCCACCGCCCGCGGCGATGACGTTGAAGGCGCGCGCCTCGAAGCGGCTGACCTGGGCCCCGAGGGCGGCGGGGTCGAGCCCGGCCTGCAGCGCCGTCGAACCGACGAGGTCGACGAACCCGATCGCCACGCGGGCCAGGTCGCGGCTGGTGACGCCCTCTTGGATGACCCGCTGGCGAGCCACCGCCTGGCGCATGTGGTGCCGGAACACGGCGCCGAACCCCTCGCTGAACTCGAGCGCCAGCTGGGTGGCCTGCAGGTTGGCGGACGCGCAGTCGAACACGGTGGCCCACCGGCGGCGGAGCTGCTCCTCGGGCCCCTGGACGTAGACGGCCACGGCCGCCTCGGCGATGCGCTCCATCGCCCCCGCCACCACGCGGAGGAGTGCGTCCCCCTGGGTGATGCCCACGCCGCTGCCGAGATCGCCGGCCCGGAAGACGCTCCGCACGAAGCGCACGTCGACCTCGCCGAACTGCGGCGCGTCGAGGTCGGGGACCGCCACGCCGAGGTCGTGGAAGATGGCGACCACCTTGGCCAGCGGGAGACCCGACCGTTCGGCCAGGTCGCGGGCGGACAGCACCGAGTCGGTGGACAGGACGAGGTCGCTGCCGAAGCCCGCGACCTCGTGGGCGAGCGGGTCGGTGGCGTCAGGGTCGACGCCCTGCTCGATCAGCCAGGACCGCAGCTCGACGGCGGGATCGGATCCACCCCTGTCCATTGCGGGGAACGCTATCGGCGACCCCGCCCGGTCGGGCGGCTACTTCCGCAGGGCCGAGATCAGCTGGCCCTTCGACATCGACGAGCGACCGGAGATGTTGCGCTGCCGGGCGCGTTGCATCAGCTGGTCCTTCGTCATGTCGTCGTAGTCGGACGCCTTCCCGCCCCGGCGGGACGCGGGCTTGCCGGCGTTCGAGATGCGGGCGGCCTTGGACTTGCTCATCCCCTGGTCGCGCATCGCCTCGTACTGCTTCGGGTTCTTGATGCTCGAACCGGGACGCCTGCGGTCTGGGCACGGCGCTCACCTCCTGTGGTCTCGACCCTGGCGCACTACCCGGCGACGGCGACTCGTAGTCGCCGCGTCGCCCGGACGCGGCACCGCCCGGCGCGGGGCCGGGCGGTAGAGCGGAGAGGGTGGGATTTGAACCCACGGAGGGCTTGCACCCTCACCTCCTTAGCAGGGAGGCACGATCGACCTGACTCCGTCACCTCTCCAGGTGTGAGACGACGAGACTAGCGCCGTCCCGGTGGAGGTCACCACGCAACGGCGAGGACGCGGAACGGGCGGGATCGGCCCGTGTGGCTTCCCGAGCTGCCGTTCAGAGGCGACGCGTCAGGATCACGCGATGCCACGTACGGACAGGGCGTCGCGGGTGATCGCGGCGCCGCCCGAGCGCGTCTACGCCGCGCTCGTCGATGCCGATGCGCTCATCGCGTGGCTGCCGCCCGAGCGCATGAGCGGCAGGTTCGAACGTTTCGATGCCCACCCCGGCGGGTCGTACCGGATGGTGCTGACCTACGCCGACGCGTCGGCGCGCCGGGCAAGGCCACGGCGGACTCCGACATCGTCGAGGGTCGCTTCCTCGACCTGGTCCCCGGTGCGCGGGTCGTGCAGGCGGTGGACTTCGTCTCCGACGACCCCGCCTACGCCGGCACCATGACCATGACCTGGGAGCTCAGCGCGGTCGATGCGGGGACGCGCGTCGAGGTCCGTGCCGACGATGTCCCCGACGGCATCTCCGCGGAGGACCACGCCGCAGGACTCGCCTCCTCCCTGACGAACCTCGCCGCGTACCTGGAGCGATAGTCCCGCGGTTTGGCGACGCGGAGCGGTCGAACCCGTTCCGTGAACCTTGAGGTTCGCTTAAGGATCGGTATGTAGAAACGACGCTGGTCGCGGCCGGGACGAGCCGCGGCCTGTCTCGACCCGTTCCTGTCGGCACGGCCGACCCGAGAGCGCTGGTTCGAGGAGAGGGGAATCAATGCATCCATCGCAGGGATCGAAGCTCGCAGTCACCGCGGCGGTCGCCCTCTTCATGTCGGTCGTGCTGCTCCAACCCGCCGGTGCCATCCTCGAGGGCACCGACGACACGGCGAACCAGTTCGAGAGCGTCGGCATGCTGCAAGCCCAGGTGGACGCGGACGAGTGGGTCGCCTTCTGCTCCGGCACGCTCGTCGCGCCCGACGTCGTCCTCACCGCCGCGCACTGCACCGACTTCTTCACCGCCCCGGTCGGTCAGGCGGGCTTCGGCCCCGACGACCTGCGCGTGTCCTTCGACGTCGCACCCGACGAGGACTCGACGTACTACGTCGCCGACCACATCGTCGTCCACCCGGACTGGCTCACCGCCGGGCCATGCCTGGGCAACTCGAAGCACCTGTGCCTGGCCTCGCCAGCCGAGGACATCGCCCTCGTGTTCCTGCGGGACTCGGTCTCGGGTGTGACGCCATCGCCGATCGCCGGCCCCGGCTACCTCGACGCGCTCGACGTGACCAGCGAGACGTTCACCGTGGTCGGTTACGGCACCGACGACTTCGTCATCGGCAGCGCGTTCTCGCCCAACCAGATCACGATCTTCGACGGTGTGCGCAGCTACCGCGAGGTCACCGCCATCAACACGCACGATGCCTTCCCCGATCGGTTCCTCAAGATCACCGCCGGCGTCTGCTTCGGCGACTCGGGCGGACCGATGTTCCACGACGGCACCGTCGTCGCCCTGAACACCTGGACGTTCAGCGCCCGGTGCACCGGACCGAATCTCGAGTACCGGACCGACTCGGCGATCGCGCAGGCGTTCCTCGACGCCAACCTCTGAGCGATCCCTACCCGACGCACGTCGACATGGAGGAAGAGACCGGCATGAGGACGAGACTCGCGGCGCTGCTCGGTGTCGCTGCTCTGGTTGTCGGGATGCCGTCGATCGCCGGCGCCATCACCTGGGGCAGACAAGACGTCAACAACGAGTATCCGAACGTTGCGTCCGTGCGGGGAATCGTCGAGGCACCGAACCTCGCCCGCATCAGCTGCAGCGGGAGCTCTGCTCCGGGCGGACGCAGACAAGGTCGTGATCCTGACCGCCGCGCACTGCACCGATGCGTGGTCGGAGGCGATCACGGCGGGAGCCATCGATTCCGTCGGCGTGTCGTTCGATCAGAACAACCAGGTCAACGGGACGACCACTGACGCCACCTTCTACGTCCGGGGTGGAGTTCCGATCAGCTTCCCCGCGAAGGACGCGCCCTTCGAGTCCTTCGACTACGGGCTCGTCGTGTTCCCCGCGAGTGCCGAGAACAGCGCTCGGCCAGACGATCGCAGGAGCGCTGGGGGGCGCTCACGCCCGTGCAGGTCGCCCCGGATCCGGAGTACCTGTCGCGTCTGATCGACAACGTCAGCGACCCGACCGCAACCTGTCGTTCACCGCTGTCGGCTACGGGACCGGTGAGAAGTTCCCCATTCCCGGGCAGGAGACCGGACCGGCCGATCCCTCTGGAACCAACGACTCGAAGTTCCTCATTCGGTACATCGCCGAGGGCCTCACGTACAACGCGCACAACCCCGTCAATGACGTGCTGCGGCTGTCGATGAACATCGCGAAGGGCGAGAACGGCACCTGCAACGGCGATTCGGGAGGCCCGATCTTCTACGAGGACCCGTCGCTCGGCCGCGTTCAGGTATCGCTGGTATCCGGCGGTGATGCCCCGTGCAGGGCAACGAACACCGGACCCGGGTTCAGCCGGCCGGAAGCCCTCGACTTCATCGCGTGCGCGACGGTCACGGGCGATGTCAGCGCCGTGACTGCATGTGTGGATGACCTGTTCGGGTCGTAGGCAGGGATCGCGCTGTCGGTCACCGCGCATCAGCCCGTCACCGGCCCCGGTGTCGTCCACACCTTCTTGACCACCGCCGCTGAGCGGTGCAGACCCTAGGACTGGACCCATCGTTCGGCGGCTCGCTGCGACGTCACGTCGCGCGGTGAAGCGGTGCACGGAACGTTGCGCCGCAGAACGATGAGCTGCTCGTGCTGTGGCGGGCGGCAGCCGCCGAAGGTCGGCCCCTGACCGCGCCCCGCTTCGAGCCGGTCCGAACTCGTCGGTGCGAGCGAAGAACATGGGGTGATGGATGCGCGCACCGATGCCGAGGTCATCGCGCGCTCGTTCACGTCGCCGGCCTCGTTCGGCGAGCTGTTCGACCGGCACGCGACCACGATGTTCCGGTACTTCGTGCGCCGGGTCGGCCCCGATGACGCCGACTCGCTGCTGGGGGAGCTGTTTCGCATCGCGTTCGAGAAGCGGGCGGGCTTCGACACCGAGCGAGCGGCGGCGCGGCCCTGGCTGTACGGGATCGCGAGCAACCTCTTGGCCCGCCATCGGCAGGGAGAGGCTCGCCGTCTGGACGCCACAGCACGGTTGGTGAACGCGTCCATCACCGCACCCGACCTCTTCTCCGAGGTCGACGCCCGCCTCGACGCCTCGCGGCGCTGGGCCGACGTCGCCGCCGCGATCGCCACGCTCCCGCAGGGCGAACGCGACACCCTCCTGCTCTACGCCTGGGAGGGCATGCCGTACGACCAGATCGCGGCGGCGCTCGACGTTCCCGTCGGCACGGTGCGTTCGAGGCTGAACCGGGCGCGTGGCCGACTCCGCGAACTCGTCGGCGAGAGCGAGGAAGAACACGTGACAGCGACACTCCGACCCGACCGGGTCTACCCCGTCGACGAGGGCGACCCCGGACTGTTCAAGCGCGAGAAGGAGAGGCTCATGTCCACGATCGGAACCACGACACCTCGAGCGGAAGCATGGAGTCGCACACCGGCGATGTACCCGCGTCTCACGTATGCGAACGAGGTCGCCGCGCTCGAGTACCTCACCCGGGTGTTCCAGTTCACCGAACGCCGCGAAGCCCGGATGGGCAGCGCGGACGAGGACGAGGGGATGCTCGCCTGGCTCGAGTTCGGCGACGGCGTGGTCATGATCGGCCGGGCGACCGCAGCCGCTCGTGACGTCCACCACCTCTACAGCCCCGGCGACGTCGGCCACGCGACCGTGATGATCAACGTCGCGGTCAACGACATCGACGCGCACCACGCACACGCCCTCGCCGAGGGCGCCACGATCACCATGCCGATCGAGGACGCCTTCTACGGCTACCGGCGCTACGAGGCCGACGATCTCGAAGGCCACCACTGGCACTTCCAGGAACCGCTCGAGGCGATCCGGGCGCGCGAGCAAGACGCTGGCTGACGCGGAGCGGGTGGTGTGATGGTTCATCACATCGGCAAGCGGAGCGGGTGGTGTGATGGTTCAGGACATCGGCAAGGGATGAGTCGAGACATCGGCAAGGCGCGGGGGTGGTCAGCGTGGCCGGATGTCGAAGCGGCGAGCGGTGATCTTGTCGGTGACCGTCGAGGGGCTCAGCCAGGCCGAGGTGGCCCGGCGTCTACGAGGTGTCCGAGTCGTTCGTGTCGCGGCTGCTGGCCCGCTACCGCGCCGAGGGCGACGCCGCGTTCGAGCCGCGGTCGCGGCGGCCGCAGACGTCACCGACCGCGATCGCCGCGACGACGTGGTCGAGCTGATCGTGAACCTGCGCGACGAGCTCACCAGCCGAGGGTCTCGACGCCGGGCCCGACACGATCGCCTGGCACCTCGCACACGCATCACGGCATCGACCGTGTCGGTCGTCGACGATCCGCCGCCGCCTCGTCGCCGCCGGGCTCGATCACCCCGAACCCGAAGAAGCGACCCCGAGTCGTCCTACATCCGCTTCGAGGCCGAGCTGCCCAACGAGATGCTGGCAGCCGACTTCACCCACTGGCGCCTCGCCGATGGCACCGACACCGAGATCCTCACCTGGCTCGACGACCACTCCCGCTACGCCCTGTCGGTCACCGCCCACCAGCCCGTCACCGGCCCCAGTCGTCGTCGACACCTTCCTCGACACCGCCGCTGACCAGGGCTTTCCCGCCTCGGTGCTCACCGACAACGGCATGGTCTACACCACCCGCTTCGCCGGCGGCCGACGGCGGCCGCAACCACCTCGAGACCACCCTCGCCGACCTCGGCATCAACCAGAAGCACTCCCGACCCAACCACCCCACCACCTGCGGCAAAGTCGAACGCTTCCAACAGACCCTCAAGCACTGGCTCGCCGCCCAACCCCGCGCCCGCACCCTCGACCGAGCTCCAAGACCAGCTCGACACGCTTCGTCGACGATCTACAACCACCACCGCCCCCACCGCTCGCTCGACCGGCGCACCCCCGCCGTCGTCTACCACCTGCTCCCCAAAGCCGGACCCGCCGGCACCGGCGCCGGCACCCACCACCGCGTCCGCCACGACCGCGTCGACACCACCGGCGCCGTCTCCCTCCGCCACGCCGGCCGCATGCACCACATCGGCATCGGCCGCGCCCACGCCGGCACCCCCGTCATCATCCTCATCGACGACCTCGACATCCGCGTCATCAACACCACCACCGGCGAACTCCTCCGCCACCTCACCCTCGACCCCACCCGCGACTACCAACCCCGCCGAAAATGACACAAGGCCCGAACCCGCACCGCGGGTTCGGGCCTTGCCGATGTCTCGCGACATCACATGGCGGAGCGGGTGGGATTCGAACCCACGGACCCTTGCGGGTCGACGGTTTTCAAGACCGTTGCCTTCGTCCACTCGGCCACCGCTCCCTGCACAACCCTCCCACAGCGCTCGCGCCGCCTGACAGATGGGACGCGCCGGTAGCCGACGGCGTTCCGCACGTTCGGGCGTCGCTCCGCCGCGATTCGTGCGCATCTTCGGCGATGGCGGTCTAGGGTGTCGCCCAGCGTGCCCGGGGGCGGCAAGCGCGGAAAGCGTGAGGTGGGGGGACCATGCGACTTCGTGACGATGTGGTGGCGGCGACGACGGCGCGCCGCCGGCGGCGGCTCCGGGCGATGGGGGCGCCACTCGGGCTCGCCGCCGTCGTGGGCGTGGCGGTGCTGTCGGCGTGCGAGCCCGCCGTCGACACCGACGGCGACGGCATCCCCGACGAGATCGAGGTCGCGCTCGGGCTCGACCCCTCCGACGGCGACACCGACGACGACGGCGCGGGCGACGGCGCCGCGGACACCGACGGCGACACGGTCCTCGACTGGGTCGAGATGGTGCTCGGCACCGACCGGTCCGCCTACGACACCGACGGCGACGGGCTCGGCGACGGGGACGAGCTCGCGCAGGGCACGAACCCGCTCGACATCGACGACCCGAGCTGGCTCGACCTCGACGGCGACGGGCTCACCGCCGACCAGGAGCTGTTCCACGGCACCGACCGGCACAACCCCGACACCGACGGCGACGGCTACAGCGACGGCGAGGAGGTCGCCAACGGGTGGGGGCCGCTCGACGCCCAGAGCCCGTACTACTACCTGGACTACGACGGCGACGGGATGAGCAACGGCGAGGAGATCGGGTACGGCACCGATCTGCACAACCCCGACACCGACGGTGACGGGCTCGGTGACGGGCAGGAGGTGTACACGCTCGGCAGCGATCCGCTCGACCCCGACAGCCCCGTCCAGGGTGGCGCCGATCGTGACGCCGACGGACTGTCCAACGTCGACGAGGCGACCTACGGCACCGATCCCGACAACCCCGACTCGGACTTCGACGGGTACGGCGACGGCGACGAGGTCGTGAACGGGTGGAACCCGCTCGACGCGTTCAGCCCGGGAACCTGACCGGGCCGCCCGTCAGAGGATCTCGCCGCGGAGGCGGTCGACCCACTCGCTGGCCTCGCGCCAGGCGGCCTCGGCCTCGCGGCGCCGGGCGGGGCCGTGCTCGCCGGCGGCGGGGTACGACCCGAGGAACTTGACGTCCTCGACCTTGGACCGCAGGTCGCGCAGGCAGTCGGCCACCAGCTCGTCGCCGACGTGGCCCTCGAGGTCGACGAGGAAGCAGTAGTGGCCGAGGCCCTTCTTGGTGGGCCGTGACTCGAGCTTGGTCAGGTTGATCGACCGGGCCGCGAACTCCTGCAGGATCGTGAGCAGCGAGCCGGGCCGGTCGGTGCGCTGGAAGATCACGACCGACGTCTTGTCGTGGCCGGTCGGCGGCTGGATGCCGTGGCGGGCGACGACGACGAAGCGGGTGGCGTTGTCGGGGTGGTCCTCGATGTCGGTGGCCAGCACCTCGAGGCCGTAGACCTTGGCGGCCACCGACGGGGCGATGGCCGCGGTGTGCCCGTCCTGCTCGGCGCCGGCGACGAGCTGCGCGGCCTCGGCGGTCGACGAGGTCGCCACCGCCACGGCTCCGGGCAGCTCGCGGCGCAGGAACGACCGGCACTGCGCCGTGGCCACCGGGATGGACAGCACCCGCCGCACGTCGGCCAGCCGCGACGCCGCTGGGGGCGAGCAGGTTCATCTGCACCCCCATGACGACCTCGCGCTGGATCAGGAGGTCGGTCTCGAAGGCGAGGTTGTCGACGGTGACGGTGACCGCGCCCTCGATCGAGTTCTCGACCGCCACGAAGCCGAGGTCGACCCGCTCGTCCTCGACCGCGGCGAGCACGTCGGGGATGGAGCGGGAGGGCGACGAGGTCGTGCGACGGCGAGGTCGGCCTGCGAGAGGAGGGCCTGCTCGGTGAACGTGCCTTCGGGCCCGAGGAAGCCGATGCGTGCCCGCCCGGCTGTCGGATCGACGAGTGCCATGCGGCGCCGATGCTACCGCCGACCCGCGTCGGCCGCCCCTGGTCCGGAGCCCGGCGTGTGGCCCGGCGTGGCGGCTCAGAGCCCCTGCCAGCCGGGCTTGTGGGCCCACGTCTCCCGGTAGTAGCCGGCGAGGGCGAGGCCCGCGGCCGCCTCGTCGTCCACGACGACGGTGGCGTGCGGGTGGAGCTGCAGCGCCGACGCCGGCACCATCGCCGTCACCGGGCCCTCGACCGCCCGGGCCACCGCCGCGGCCTTCGCCGGCCCCGAAGGCGAGCAGCACCAGGTGACCGAGCCTCGAGGATCGTGCCGACGCCCTGCGTCAGGACGTGGCGCGGCACCTCGTCGACCGATGGCGAAGAAGCGGGCGTTGTCGGCCCGGGTGCCGTCGGTCAGCGTCTTCAGACGGGTGCGCGACGCCAGCGACGAGCCCGGCTCGTTGAAGCCGATGTGCCCGTCGCCGCCGACGCCGAGGAGCTGCAGGTCGATGCCGCCGGCGGCGACGATGGCCCGCCTCGTAGGCGGCGCACGCGTCGAGCAGCGCGGGTCCGTCGCGCGCTCACGTCGGGCCCCTGCACCGCACCGGGCGCGAAGTCGACGTGCCGCTCGAGCTCGCGGGCGATGAAGGCCCGGTACCGCTGGGGGTGGTCGGGGGGCAGGCCCGACGTACTCGTCGAGCAGGAAGGCCCGGGCGGAGGCCGAGGGACAGCTCCGCCGGCGGCGTGGCGCCGGGCCAGGTCGCCGTACACGGCGAGGGGCGACGAGCCCGTGGCCAGGCCGAGCACGGCGTCCGGCCGGCGCCCGACCAGGTCGGCGATGGCCCCGCCCACGAGGCGCCCGGCGGCCTCGGGGCCGTCGACGATCACGACCTCCACGAGCCGCGCCTCCGTGGGACGCGGGTCATGCGGCCCGCCGGACGTCGTGCACGACCTGTCCGCCGACGACCGTGGCCACGACCTCGGCCTGCGGTGTCAGGAGGACGAGGTCCGCGACGGCGCCCGCGATGCGACCGCGCCCCGATCGGCCAGGCCGAGGACGGACGCGGGCGTGGCGGTGACCGCCCGCACGGCGGCGGCGATGTCGAGGCCGCCGAAGGTCATGGCGTTCCGGACGGCGCGGTCGAGCGCCAGCGTGCTGCCGGCGAGCGTGCCGTCGGCGAGCCGCACCGACAGGTCGTCGGCCGCCACGTCCACCGCCAGCGAGCCGAGAGTCCCGGCTCCCGGCGGGAGCCCGAGCGCGGCGACGGCGTCGGTGACCAGCGACAGCCGGTCACCGAGGGCGCCGCCGCGGCCAGGCGCACCGCCACCGGGTCGACGTGGATCCCGTCGGCGATCAGCCCGACCCGCGCCCGCTCGTCGGTCAGCGCCACGCCGGCGAGGCCGGGGGCTCCGGTGGTGGAGCGGCGCCATGGCGTTGAACAGGTGCGTCACGTAGGTCACGCCGGCGTCGAAGGCTGCCGCGGCCTCGGCCGCGGTGGCCGACGAATGGCCGGCGGACACCGCGCACGCCCCGGGCGACGAGCGCCCGCACCGACGTCGAGCGCGCCCGGCAGCTCGGGGGCCAGGGTCACGAGCGCCACGCCGGTCTCGGCCGCCCACCCCTCGCGGGTCACGACGTCGACGGACGGCGGCGCGGAGGTGCGCCGGATCGTGGGCGCCCTCGTCGCTCGGGGGCGAGGAACGGGCCCTCGAGGTGGAGGCCCAGCGGGACGGCGCCGGTCGGGTCGTCGAAGGCGGCCACCGCGGCCCGGGCGCTCATCCGTGCGGAGGACGGGGCCGTGACCACCGTCGGGAGCCACGCCGTGACGCCCCATCGCGGCAGCGCGGCCGCCACCTCGCCCAGCCGCTCGGGCTCGGACGTCAGGTCGACGCCGACCGCCCCGTTGCACTGCAGGTCGATGAACCCGGGCGCGACCAGGAGACCCGTGGCGTCGAGGTGCACCGGATCGGACTCCTCGTCCGCACCGTCGCCGCGCCAGGCACGCCGCCGGCCGCCGGGGTTCGTGCCCCGGCGGCCGGGTCGGCGTCGTCCTGGACGGGCGCATCGACCACAGAACGCTCGGCCCCGGCACCGACCGTGCCGTTTTCGATGCGACCGTCTGGCCCGTCGTGCTCCTGCCCCGTAGTGCCAACGACAGCACGGACGCTGACGATGCGGCCTCGGGTCACGAACACGTCGGACCGCACCGGCCCGCCCGGTGCGAGGACCGTACCCCCTCTGACGCGCAACTCGCTCACGTCGTGTCCGATGCCACACCACCTGCCACGATGTGTGGTTGCTCGTGTGCCGTGATGCGGTTCCGTTCGGTGCCGCTCGCCAGGTGGCGGTGGGCGACGACGGCGGCCGCCCAGTGCGCCGGCGGGCACCCCGTCCGGGCACCAGGGCCACCCGATCGGCGAGGTGGATCGCGGCCAGCACCGGCGACCGCGCGGCCCGCCGTCGCAGCGCGTCCTGCACCGCGGCCACGAGCAGCCCGGGCCCGGCGTCCGCCACGCCGCCGCCCAGCACGACGACCTCGGGGTCGACGGTCTGCGCCAGCAGGGCCACCGCGCCGGCCAGGTGCCCGGCCACCTCGTCGAGCACCGCCGCGGCGTCGGGGTCGCCCCGCTCGACCGCCGCCAGCAGGGTCGATGCGGCGGTCGAGCGCGCCGTCGGGGGCCGGCCACCGGGCGGCGATCGCCGTTCCCGACGCCACGGCCTCGAGGCAGCCGCGCTGGCCGCACTCGCACAGCGGACCGTGGGGGTCGATCGGCAGGTGGCCGATCTCGCCGGCGGCGCCGTGGGCGCCACGGCGGATGTGGCCGTCGAGCAGCAACCCGGCGGCCAGGCCGGTGCCGACGCTCAGGTAGGCCAGGTCCGCCCGGCAGCCCGAGCGCCACCGCGGCGCCGACCGCGGCGAGGTTCACGTCGTTGTCGACCACGACGGGGGCGCCGGTCAGCTCGCCGAGGTGCGCGGCCAGCGGCACGGGGTTGTCGTCGAGCGCCCAGGTTCACCGCGTGGCGGACGGTGCCCGCGCCGCGGTCGACCAGGCCGGGGACCCCGAGCCCGACCGTGGCGAACCCGTCGACGCCGATGCCGGCGGCGTCGGCCAGGGCGGACAGGACGTCGGCGGTCGAGGCCAGCAGCGGATCGCGCCCGCCCACGCCGGTCGCCCGGCGGACCGTGGCGACGATGCTCGGTCGCCCGGAGCCGTCGGCCCCGCCCTCCGCCTCCCACCCCGCACCGGAGCCATCGCCATCGCCCGCGCCGCGGCTCCAGGGCCACGCGGTCGCCGACGGCGACGTCGAGCGCGGCGATGTCGACCGCGACCGCCAGCGTCTTGGTGCCGCCGACGTCGAGGCCGGCGACGAGCGACGAGGCTCAGCCATCGGCGCGCGTCCGCAGGGACTCGCCGGTCGCCGGGTCGAACAGGTGCAGCCCGGCGGTGTCGACGGCCAGCTTGAGCACCTCGCCGGCGACCGGCCGGCTGCGGGTGCCGAGGCGGGCGACGCCGCGGCCCTTCCGGCGCGGCCACCTGCCGCCACGCGTCGGAACCGTCGTCGGTCACCGCGGGAGGTGCGGTGACCGCCGCGTGCACGATCAGCTCCGCGCCGAGCGACTCGACCAGGTCGACCGTGACCTCGATCACCCGGTCGGCCGGCGCGCCCGGCTCGACGGCCACGTCGGCGAAGGACTCGGGCCGGATCCCGACGACGATCTCCTCGCCGACCCGGTCGGCCACGCCGGGGTGGGCGGCCAGCACGGACGGGTCGAGCGCCAGTCGCTGGTGACCCAGCCGGAGCGCCGGCGACTCGGCGTCACCGTCCGCGCCCTCGACCGTCGCCGCGAACAGGTTCATCGCCGGGCGAGCCGATGAACGTGGCGACGAACAGGTCGACCGGCTCGTCGTACAGGCGCTGCGGGGTGTCCACCTGCAGCAGGTGGCCGTCGCGCATCACCGCCACCCGGGTGCCCATCGTCATGGCCTCGGTCTGGTCGTGGGTGACGTAGACCGTGGTCACCGCCAGCTCGCGCTGGAGGCGGGCGATCTCGGCCCGCATCTCGACCCGCAGCTTGGCGTCGAGGTTGGACAGCGGCTCGTCCATCAGGAACGCCCGGGGGTGGCGGATGATGGCCCGGCCCATCGCCACCCGCTGGCGCTGGCCGCCGGACAGCTGCGACGGCCGCCGGTCGAGAACCTCGGTGAGCTGCAGCACCTCGGCGACCTCGGCCACGCGCCGCGCGACCTCGTCCTTCGGGGCCTTGGCGAGCTTCAACGGGTAGCCGATGTTCCTCGCCACGCTCATGTGCGGGTAGAGCGCGTAGCTCTGGAACACCATGGCGATGTCGCGATCCTTCGGCTGGGCGCCGG
Source organism: uncultured Acidimicrobiales bacterium (assembly GCA_963778415.1). GTDB lineage: Bacteria > Actinomycetota > Acidimicrobiia > Acidimicrobiales > VFJN01 > ZC4RG19. Next base: position 100,315 of record CAVZUI010000004.1, on the reverse strand, counting down.
TGACGTCGCGGTCGCCGATGGTGATCGTCCCGCCCGGTCACCTCCTCGAGCCCGGCGATCATGCGGAGCAGGGTCGACTTGCCGCAGCCGGACGGGCCGACGAGCACGAGCAGCTCGCCGTCGGCGACGTCGAGGTCGACGGCGTCGACGGCGCGGGTGCGACCGTCGTACGACTTGGTGACGCCGCGGATGGCGATGTCAGCCACGGGAGATCCTTCCTGATGTCACGGGGGTGGCGGCGGCACGACGGGGGCCACCGCCGGCCAGCACGCGGGCCACGGCGTCGCCGCAGGCGCGGGAGGCGCCGTGGGTGGTGATCCAGGCCGCCACCGGCGGGCGGTCGGCGGGGTCGCCGGGCCAGCCCATGTCGACGACGACGGCGTCGGGCCGGGCGGCCGCCAGCGTGGCGAGCGCGGTGGCCTGGGCCGGACGCCGGTGCGCGTCGCGCACCACCACCACGAGCGGACGGCCGGCGGCGGCCACGAGGGCGGATGCCACCGCGTGCTCGTCGCCCTCGGGCACACGGGTGGACGTGGTCGTGGGGTCGAGCGCCCGGAGCGGCGTCGCCACGCCCCACGGGACGGCGCCCGCGGCGATGTTGGCGGGCCGGTCGAGCTCGACGACGTGCGCGCCGGTGAGGGACACCGTGACGGTCGCCGTCGACGGTGAGCGCACGATCGGCCGCCTCGGCGCCCACGGCGGCGAGCGCCGACCGGGCCGCCCGGACGTGATCGGGAGGCGGGGCCTGCGCGGGCATCTGGATCTGCGCGACGAGGCGTTGGACGGCGGCGAGGTCGGTGGCGCCCTCGTGCTCCGTGTCCGGGTCCGCGTCCGGCGCCGAGACCGTGTCAGGTGCGGAGGGCGGGGCCGGGACCGCACCGCCGGCCGAGCCCGAGTCGGAGCGCAGGGCGGCGACGCGACCGGCCGCCTCGGCCAGCCGGGCAGCCGGCAGCGCACCCGACGTGACCGCGGCCAGCACCGCGTCGGCGCACGCCTCCACCAGGGCCTCGTCGTTGTCGGGGCCGAGGCAGCAGAGGTCGGCTCCGGCCGCCAGCGCGGCGACGACCGTGGCCGGGATGGCCGCCGGGCCCCCGGCGCCGCCCATGTCGAGGGCGTCCGTCACGATGACGCCGGTGAACCCCAGCTCGCCGCGCAGCAGGTCGGTGACGATGCGGGCGGCTGACCGTCGCGGGCCCGTCGGGGTCGAGGGCGGGGACGAGCAGGTGTCCGGGCATCACGGCCTGCACCCCGACGTCGATCGCGGCCCGGAAGGGCACGAGCTCGCGCCAGCGCAGCACCTCGGCCGTGGTGGCGACCGTGGGCAGCGCCAGGTGCGAGTCGACAGCCGTCTCGCCGTGCCCGGGGAAGTGCTTGACGCAGGCCGCCACCCCCGCCGCCTGCAGCCCGGCGACGAACGCGGCCGTGTGCACGGCAACCTGGTCGGCGTCGGCTCCGAAGGAGCGCACGCCGATGACCGGGTTCGCCGGGTCGCTGTTGGCGTCGGCGCACGGCGCCAGGTCGAGGTCGACCCCGGTCGCCCGCAACAGATCGCCGAGCGCCCGGCCCACGGCGCGGGTCAGGGTCTCGTCGTCGATCGCCCCCAGCGCCGCGTTCCCCGGGACGGACGACCCCACGGCCGCCTCCAGGCGGGTGACGTCGCCGCCCTCCTCGTCGAGGGCGACGACCAGCTCGGGGCGGACGGCGTGCAGGGCCGCGGCGACGGCCGCCACATCGGCGTCCCGGTTCGAGCCGTACAGGCACACGCCGCCCAGCCCACCGTCGGCCGCCCGCCACATCCACGACGGCACGTCGGCACCGGGGAACGACGCCAGCAGCGTGCCGAGCGCCAGGCGGCGGAGGTCGTGGCCCCCGCTCATCCCTTCACCGCCCCGGCGGTCAGGCCCGCGGCCACCCGGCGGTGCACGAACAGGAAGAACACGATGACCGGCAGCGTGATGAGGGTCGAGCCCGCCATCACGCCGCCCCAGTCGGTGCCGCGGGCGCCGAAGTTGAAGGCCTGCAGCCACACGGGCAGGGTCTCCTTGTCGGGACGGTCCATGATGACCAGGGCGAACGTGAACTCGTTCCACGCCTGGATGAAGGCGAAGATGCCGGTCGCCACGAGGCCCGGCGCCACCAGCGGCAGCGTGACCGTGAAGAACGCCCGCAGCCGGCTCGACCCGTCGACCATGGCCGCCTCCTCGAGCTCGCGGGGCACGCCCGAGACGAAGCCGCGCAGGGTCCACACGGTGAACGGCAGGACGAAGGCCACGTAGGTGATGGTCAGGCCCACGATCGAGTTGCGCAGGTCCCAGCCGTCGAGCGTCTTGACCACCGAGATCATCAGCGCCTCGGCCGGGACCATCTGCACGAGCAGGATCACGACGAGGAACGCCACACGCCCCCGGAACCGGAACCGCGACACCGCCACGGCCGCCAGGAACGCGGTCACGAGGGCGAACCCCACGGTCAGCAGCGTCACCTGCAGGCTGTTGCTGAACGACGACCAGAAGTGCTCGCGCTCGAACACCGCCCGGTAGTTGTCGAGCGTGCCGATCGGCAGGAAGCGGGGCGCCGAGCGGATGTCGCTGTTGGCCCGGAACGACGTGACGACCATCCAGTACACGGGGAAGGCCACCAGCACGATCACCGCGAGGGCGACGCTGTTCCACACCCAGCGGTGGCGGCGCATCGGTGGTGCCACCTAGATCTCCTCCTGGCGGAACATCGTGCGGAGGTGGACGAGGGTCAGAAGCAGGGTGATGCCCACCATGACCACGGCCACCGCGGCCCCCAGGCCGTACTCGCCGCTCCCGCCCTGGCGGAAGGCGTACACGCCGAGGGTGTTGGTGTCGCGCACGATGCCGCCCGCCTGCTGCAGCACGAACACCTGGGTGAACACCCGCAGGTCCCACAGCGTGCTGAGGGCGGCGAGCACGACGAAGATCGGCTTGAGCGCCGGCCAGGTCACGTCCCGGAACCGATCCCACGCCGAGGCGCCGTCGATGGCGGACGCCTCGACGACCTCGGACGAGATCTGGGTCATGCCGGCGTACACGGTGAACGCCACGAACGGCACGCCCATCCACACGACGACGAGGGTGGCCACGAAGAAGAACGAGATCTGGCTCGACAGCCAGGAGTGGCCCTCGTAGTCGGCACCCAGGCGGGTGAACAGCCAGTTCACGACGCCGTACCGGGCGTCGAAGATCCACTGCCACACGATGGTGGCGGTGAGGGCGGGCGTGGCCCACGCCAGCAGCAGCGCCACGCTGAGCGCGGTGCGCATGGCCGTCCCCAGGCGCTCGAGCAGCAGGGCCAGCAACGTGCCCAGCACGAGCGTGAGCACCACGTTGACGGCGCAGAAGATCAGCGACCGCCACAGCACGTCCCAGAAGTAGGAGCTGCCGAAGATCTCGGTGAAGTTCCCGGCACCGATGTACTCGGCGGGAGCGCCGAACTGCTGGCGGCGCCCGTAGTCCTGGGTCGACAGCACGACCAGCCGGACCAGCGGGTAGCCCAGCCCGACGCCGACGGCGACCAGCGTGGGGACGAGCAGGACGTAGGGCAGCAGGCCGCCGCGCCTGCGGCCCTCGGTCCCGCTCGCCCCCGCGGCGGGTCCGCGCCGCCGGGAGCGCCACGACCGTCCCCCGCCCGGGAGGGTCGGCAGCGGTGCTGTGCCCTCCTCGGACATCACGACGGACATGGAACGCTCCTCGGTCGGTGGTGGGTGGGGCGCCGGGCGCGTGGGGCGCGCTCGGCCCAGGGTACGAAGGGGGCTGCGGCGCTGGCCGACCGGCTCGACGGCCGGCCGACCAGCAGTCCGGTCAGTCCCCGTTGAGGATCGAGACGATGGACTCGTCGGCCCGGGTGGCCTCGTCCTCGACCTCGGCGCCGCCCGAGATGGCGGTGCCCATGTCCTGGAGGATGTTGCCGCCCTCGACGTCGGCCCAGTACTCGCTCGACGGGACGAAGCGGGTGACCTCGGCCGCCTGGGCCTGCGCCTGCGCCGCCTCGTCGCCCTGGACCTCGCCCAGCAGCGACTTGCGCACCGGGATGAGCCCGATCTCGGCGAACTCGGTCTGGTACGTCTCGCTGGTGAGCACCTTGAGGAACTCGAGCGCCAGGCCCTGGTTCTCGCTCTGCGACGAGATGCCGAGGTTCGAGCCGCCGAGGAACGACGGGGCGACCCCGCCATCGCTGCCGGGCAGCGCGAACGCGCCGAGCACGGCGTCGTACTTGCCGGGGCAGCCGTCCTCGCCGGTGATCTGGCCCATCTTCCAGCCCGGGCCCATCAGCATGCCGACCTCGCCGTTGCAGAAGTCGAGGTAGTCCTCGGCGTCGTCGCTGTCGGCGGGAGCCGCGTTGGCGTTCTCCATGATGTCCTGCACCGTCGTCAGGCCGGCGACCGACTCCTCGTTCGCCAGCTCGCCGACCCACTCGCCGTCCTCGTTGACCGCGATGTCGCCCCCGGCGTCCCAGATGAACGACAGCATCGCCTGCCAGTTGCGGCCGGGGAAGTAGATGCCCGAGAAGTTGGGCACGTCCGCGTTGTCGGCCTTGAGCGCCTTGCCGGCCTCGACGAAGTCGTCGAGCGTCGTCGGCACCTCGAGGCCCGCCTTCTCCAGCAGGTCCTTGCGGTACACGACGATGCGGGCACCGCCGTAGTACGGCACGCCGTAGAACTGGTCGTCGTAGGTGCCGGCCTCGACCAGGCTGTCCACCAGGTCGTCGCCGCCGAGGTCGTCCTTGTACTCGGTCAGGTCGACCATGGCGCCGGCCGCCTCGAACGACTGGGCCTGGGTGTTGCCCACCTCGAAGATGTCCGGGCTGTCCTCGGTCGGCAGCACCGTGTCGAGCCGGTTGACGAGCCCGTCCCACTCCTGCCGCTCGACCTCGACCGTGACGTTCGGGTACTGCTCCGCGAACTCGGCCTTGGCCAGCTCGATCATCTCGTCGGGTGTGTCGGGCCCGTTGAGCCAGACGCGCAGCGTGGCCTCGGTGTCTTCCGCGGGCGCCTCGAGCGACGAGCCGTCTCCCGAGCTGTCGGCTGCGGCGTCGTCATCGTCGTCGGAGCCGCAGGCGGCCAGTGCGAGCACGCCCACCAGCCCTAGAGCCGCGAGCTTCTTGGTCTTCACGTCGTCCTCCCAGACGTCGGGCGACGAGCCCCCGGACTCGTCGCGCTCAGGGGCCGAGCGAACAGGTCACATCTGCTCGTCCTCGGCGGCGTCGCCGCCGAGAGCGCAACGAGCTTGCGTCCCGCTCCTGGCGCCTTCGGCGCCGGGCCGCTCTCCCTACAGATCGATACCTGCCGATGTAAGAGCCGCCCACAGAGGTATCGATCTGTAGGGATCGGCCCACGGCCTCGCCTGTCGGCTCGGCCTCTTGTCATGCGACACCCAGCTCTCGGTCGAGAACGAGCATCGCGGCGCCGAGGAGGACGTCGTCCTCCCCGAGCGAGCTGAACCGCAGGTCGACGTTGTCGCCGACCGCGGGCATCGTGCGGGCACGGATGGCGGCGACCGCCGCGGCCCGGAACGTCTCGTCGAGCACGTCGAGCGGACCCGACAGGACCACCTCGCGCAGGTTGAGGGCGCTGATGACCGGGGCGAGCGCCTCGCCGAGGCGGCTGCCGGCGGCGCTGCGCTCGGCCGCGGGGTCTCCCGCGCGCGAGCGGCGCCGCAGGCGCGGGGCGGCGATGACGGTCTCGAGGCAGCCGGTGCGACCGCAGGCGCAGTCCTCGCCGTCGGGGTCGACGACCACGTGGCCGATCTCGCCCGCCGCGAAGCGGTCGCCGACCACGAGGTGGCCGTCGAGCACCAGCCCGGCGCCGACGCCCTGGCCGACCTTGACCATGAACAGGCTGCGGTCGGCGTGGCCGCCGAGACCCAGCTCGCCGAGCACGGCGGCGTTGGCGTCGTTGGCCACGTGGACGGGCAGCGCCAGGTCGTCGTGGAGGCGGGCGGCGAGGGCGAGGTCGGCCCATCCGAGGTTCGGGGCCTCGACGACGACGCCCCGCGGGTCGACGACACCGGGGCTGCCGACCCCGACGCCGAGCAGCGGCTGATCGGACGCGGCCGCCAGGTCGGCGCACAGCGTGCGGACGGTGTCGACCGCGGCGTCGCCGGTGCGACCGTCGCGCTCGGCCACCCGGCGGTCGAGGACCTTGCCCGCCATGTCGACCAGGGCGGCGTGGAACCGCTCGTCGTCGCTGAGGTCGACGGCGATGGTGAAGCGGGCGTCGGGGACGACGCCGAGCAGGGTGGCGGGCTTGCCGACGCGGCCGGTGCCCTCGCGGAGGCCGAGCTCCTCGATGAGGCCCTCGGCGAGCAGCTCGGCGGCCAGGTCGCTGGTCGTGACGCGGGTCAGGTTGGTGGCCCGAGCCAGGTCGGCGCGGCTGACGGGACCCTCGCGGAACATCGTGCGCAGGACCAGGGCCCGGTTGTGCCGGCGGGCGTCGCCCGGCACGGCCTTGCGCCGAGGCTCGCCGCGGCGGGCGAACGGCCCATCGGTGCCGCCGGCATCGGTCGTGGTCTCGGGCCCGTTCGTCACGATTTGTTTGTCTAGGTTACAAACCAATCGGGTGTCAACCGTCACTCACCGAACGTCACGCGGCCGAAACACACGCCATCCGGCGGCGCGGCTCGGGCCGGCGACGGTGCATTCGGTGGCGGACGTGCCGGGAGAGCATGCTGTCGACGTGGACGAGCCCTCGCTCCGCCGACTGCTCGACGCCGTCCAGGTCGGTGCCGTCACGACCGACGACGCGGTCGACCGCCTGCGCCACCTCCCGTTCGCCGACCTCGGGTTCGCCCGGGTCGACCACCACCGGGCGCTGCGCCAAGGCATGGCCGAAGCCGTCTACGGGCCCGGCAAGACCCCCGACCAGGTGGCCGACATCGTGGCCGAGCTGCTCGGGGCTCCCGGATCGGGCCCCGTCGTGCTGACCCGGGCCGACGACGCCCAGGTCGCCGCCGCCCTCGACCGCAACCCCGACGGCCACCGGACGGGCACCGCCCACTCGACCGTCACCTGGCGCATCGCCGAGCCCCGACCCGAGCGGGTCGTGGTCGCCACCGCCGGCACCGCCGACCTCCCGGTCGCGGACGAGTGCGCGGCCACGCTCGCCGCCCACGGCTTCGATCCGATCCGGCTCACCGATGTCGGCGTGGCGGGCGTGCACCGGCTGCTCGCCTCGGCGGACGTGCTGGCCAGGGCCGACGCTGTCGTGGTCATCGCCGGCATGGAGGGCGCGCTCGCCAGCATCGTCGGCGGCATCACGCCTGCGCCCGTCGTCGCCGTGCCCACCAGCGCCGGCTACGGGGCGAGCCTCGGTGGCATCACCGCCCTGCTCGGGATGCTCGCCTCGTGCGCCGCCGGCCTCACCGTGGTCGGCATCGACAACGGCTTCGGCGCCGCCTGCGCCGTGCTGCGGATCCTGCTGTGAGCGGCGACGACCACCCCCACGGCGACGATCCGCACGGCGATCCCGCGGGCGAACCCGCGACCGAACGTGCGACGCCAGCGCTCGTCGGACCAGCGGATCCGTCGCACGAACGGTCGCACGAACCCGACCCCGCCGGCGACGGCGATCCGGCAGGCGAACCTCCGACGGAACCAGCGACCGAACGTGCGACGCCAGTGCTCGTCGGGCGAGCGGATCCGTCGCAGGAACGGTCGCACGAATCGGGGCGGGATCCGGCGCATGCTCCGGCGACGGCGGGGCGGGGCGGGCGCACGGTCGCCTGGTTCCACTGCTTCTCGGGGATCGCCGGTGACATGGCGCTCGGGTCGCTCGTGGACGCAGGGGCCGATCCCGACGAGGTGCGTGCGCTGCTCGACCGGCTGCCGGTGGGCGGCTGGGACCTGCGGTTCGAGCCCGTGCTCCGGTGCGGCATCGCCGCCACCCAGGCGGTGGTGCACGCCCCCGAGACCGCGGTCGTCCGCACGGCCGGGCACATCGCCGGCCTGGTGGAGGAGGCCCGCCTGCCCGACCGGGTCACCCGCCGCGCCCTGGCGACGTTCCGGGCGCTCGCCGAGGTCGAGGGCCGGCTCCACCGGCGCCCGCCCGAGCAGGTCCACTTCCACGAGGTCGGCGGGCTCGACGCCATCGTCGACGTCGTGGGCACCGCCGCCGCGCTCGAGGTGCTCGGGATCGACGACGTGCGGGCGAGCTCGGTCGCCAACGGCACCGGCATGGTGCGGGCGGCCCACGGCCTGCTCCCCAACCCGGCCCCCGCGGTCGTGGGCCTGCTCGAGGGGGCGCCGACCCACGGCGTCGACGTGCCCCTCGAGCTGACGACACCCACCGGCGCCGCCCTGCTCGCCGCCACCGTGTCGGCCTGGGGCCCGCTGCCCGCCATGCGCATCGAGGCGAGCGGGTTCGGCGCGGGCAGCCGAGAGATCGACGGCCGCCCGAACGCGGTGCAGGTGGTGGTCGGGACGGCGACCGCGACGGGATCCGGTCCGTCCGGCCAGCTCGGCGTGGCCGGCGGCCAGCCGGTGGTGCTGCTCGAGGCCAACGTCGACGACGCCACCGGCGAGGTGCTCGCCCACACGGTGGCGGCCCTGCTGGCCGCGGGGGCGCACGATGCGTGGGTGACGCCCGTGGTGATGAAGAAGGGCCGGCCCGCGCACGTGGTCAGCGCGCTCGCCGACCCGGCGCTGGTCGAGCAGGTCACCGCGGCCCTGGCCGACGAGACCGGCACGCTGGGCGTGCGGGGGACGGCGTTCGAGCGCTGGCCGCGCAGCCGGACCCTCGAGACCGTCGACGTCGCCGGGCTGCCGGTGCGGGTGAAGGTCAGCCCGGGCCGGGCCAAGGTCGAGCACGACGACGCGGCGCGTGTCGCCCGCCTGCGCGGCATGCCCCTGCGCGAGGTGCTGTCGCTGGCCGAGGCCGAAGCCCGCCGGGGCGGCCCGCGGCGCGACGACCTCCCGCCGGGCGGCGGTCCGACCCCCGCCTGACCCCGCCTGACCTCCTCCACAGGATTTCCCCCGCGAGATCGGTCGCCCGGGCGACCGATCTCGCGGGGGAAATCGCGGTTGGTCAGCCCTTGACGGCGGCGTAGCGGCGCAGGGCCTCGACCCGCTCGTCGGCGTGGTCGACGATGGGTTCGGGGTAGCCGGCGGGCGGACCACCGGGCAACGCCCACGGCCGGTGCACCGCCTTGCCCGGCACGGTGCGCAGCTCGGGCACCCAGCGCCGCACGTAGTCGCCGTCGGGGTCGTACCGCTCGCCCTGGCTGACGGGGTTGAAGACGCGGAAGTAGGGCGAGGGATCGGTCCCGGTGCCCGCCACCCACTGCCAACCGTGGTGGTTGGAGGCCAGATCGCCGTCGACGAGGTGCTCCATGAAGAACCGGGCGCCCCGCCCCCAGTCGAGGTGGAGGTCCTTGACCAGGAAGCTGGCCACGATCATGCGCACCCGGTTGTGCATCCACCCCTCGGCGGCCAGCTGCCGCATGCCCGCGTCGACCACCGGGTAGCCCGTGCGCCCCTCGGCCCAGGCCCGGAACGCCCAGTGCGTCGCCGGGCCCGTGTCGACCTCCATCTGCCGCATCTCGGGCCGGAACGCCTGGTGGACCGTGTCGGGCCGGTGCCACAGCACGTCGGCGTAGAACTCGCGCCAGCACAGCTCGTCACGGAACCGACTGTGCGCCTCGCCCCCGCCGAGCTCGGCCAGCAGCTGGCGGGGGTGGATGCATCCCCACTTCAGGTAGGGCGACAGGCGAGAGCTGGCGTCGAGGTCGGGACGATCACGCGCCTCCGCGTAGTCGTCGAGGCGGCTGTCGAGGAACGCGCGCGCCGTCCGCTGTGCCGCGGCCTCGCCCGCCACGGGCAGCCGCGCGGCGACGGCCGGCGGCGCGGGGACGCCGTCGGTCGGGATCCCGGTCGACCAGCGGACGTCGCCCGGGGCCGGGGCCGGCTCGGGCCAGCCGTGGGCCCGCCACGCCCGGGCGTAGGGCGTGAAGACCTTGTACGGGTCCCCGCCCGCCTTGGCGACCTCGCCGGGCGGCACCGCGTAGGGCGAGCCCACGGGGACCAGCTCGGCATCGCGCTCGGCGAGCGCCCCGGCGACGCGCTCGTCGCGCTGGCGGCCGTACGGCCCGAAGTCCTCGGCGACGAACACGGCGGTCGCGCCGGTCTCGGCCACCACGTGCGGGACCACGGATTCGGGGCGCCCGGAACGCACGACGAGCCGGCCGCCGAGATCGGCATCGAGGGCCTCGAGGCAGCCGGAGAGGAAGGCACGGCGAGCCCGTCCGGACGGGCCGAGCAGCCGCGGGTCCAGGCAGAACACGGCGACGACCTCGCCGTCGGGCCCCGCCCGCCGGATCGCGGCCTGCAGCGCCGGGTTGTCGGACAGGCGGAGGTCGCGCCGGAACCACATGACGGCCGGGCTCATCGACGCATCCGCCGCAGGCGGACGGGCGGCGCCGATGGGTCGGCCCTCGACACCGGGCTCAGGACAGCGTCCCCCGCAGCACGCTGACGCCCGAGTGGATCGGGTTGCCGTCGGGGGGCTCGACCGACACGTCGACGATGGGGAAGGCGGTCACGTCGAGGTCGGACGGCACCGCGTAGGTGCCGTCGGACCGTGCCGGGCCGAGCGACACCATGCCCTCGACGTCGGGATCGATGAGCCACACCTCGTAGAACCCGGCCGGCGCCGGGAGCCCGTCGGGGAGCGAGAGGTCGAGCCTGCGTCCGTCGGCCGTCTCGACCACCCGAGCCTCGACGGGCGTCGCGCTGCCGGTCGGCTCGTCGGGCAGGGGTTCGAGGCGAGCGCTGGCCACCACCGTCTCGTCGTCGCCGCCGTCGCGGGTGACGACCACGCCGACCACGACCAGCACCAGGGCCGCGGCGGCCGCACCCGCCAGCGCCCACGCCCAGGGGGACCGGCGACGGCGGGCCCGGTGCCGGGGGGCGTCGTCGGAGGGGCCGGCGAGGTCGGGGGCGCCGGGAACCGCCCGCAGCGGCGCCTCGAGGGGCCCCGAGGGCCCGAGAACCCTGACACCCGCGTCGTCGGGGCCGGCCGCGAACGGCCCGGGGACCTCGGAGACGACGGTCGGCTCGTCGACCGCGCCGCCGGGCCGGCCGCGGCGATGCCGGTGCGCGCCGCGATGGCCTCCCACACGTGCGGGGGAGGCTCGTCGGCCACCAGGTCGTCGTCGGACAGCGCCCGCACGATGGCGCCGAGTCGGGCGAGGTCGGCCTCGTCCTCGGCGTCGAGGCCGCGGCGCACCGCCGGCCCCGCTCGGTTCGGGCTCGTCGCCGGAGTCGACGCCCCCCGCCCCGTCGGCCTGCCCGCCCCGCTCGGGGGTGGGATCGGGGTCGGCGGGCGAGCGGATCGCCCACAGCTCGAGCTCGTCGTGGTCGCGAGGGTCACGAGACGGCATCGATGCCCTCCAGGTAGCGGCGCATCGTCACCAGGGATCGCCGGATCTGCGCCTTCACCGTGCCGAGCGGCCGCCCGGTGGCCGACGCGATCTGCTCGTGGGTCATGTCGGAGTAGAAGGCCAGCTCGACCACCTGGCGCGCCTCGGGGCGCAGGATGCGGAGGCACTCCCCGACCGCCAGCCGCTCGGCCAGGCGGTCGACGTCGGTGGTCGACGGCGGGGGCCCGGCCAGGGCGCCGGCGCGCTCGAGGCGCGCCGTGGCGCGCTCGCGCCGGCGCAGCGCATCGACCACCTTGTGGCGGCAGATGCCGAGGAGCCAGCCGCCCAGCGTGCCACGGTCGGGGTCGTAGCGTGATGCCGAGGACCAAGCCGCCACGAACACATCCTGGGTCAGCTCGTCGGCCAGGTCGTCGCCCGCGGCGCGACGGGCGAAGGTGTACACGCGCACGCCCGTGGCGCCGGTACGCGGCCTCCAACGCGCCGTCCTTGCCGGCGCGGAAGGCCAGCTCGAGCTCAGCGTCGTCGGCCGTGCGCCCGTCGTCATCGTCGTCGCCACCGTCACCATGCGTGGCGTGCGGGACTGTGCGCACAGCTCGACAGTACTGCTCCTCGTGCGGCGGTCAGGCATGCCCATCGTTCGTCGCCACCGAGCTCCGGGGATGCGCACGACCCGCGGAAACGTCCGACGACCAGGGATGACGGCATCGCGCATCCGAGCGAGCGACTCGCGGCGAAGAGACCCCGAGAACCGCCAGCCGCCCTCGAACAGGCAGGACACAACCCAGGGGAGACACCCAGATGAAGCGAATGATCGCGCTGACCGCGGTCGTGGCGGCCGCGCTCACCTGGTCGGGGTTCCCTCCACAGCGACCGTGCGCTCGGTGACGCGATGGATCGCTTCCAGTACCTGGTCGTCATGGGGGCCTGCGTGCTCGTCACGCTGCCGCTCGAGTTCGTCTTCGACGCCCGGGTGTGGCGCCGGCCGCGGCGGCTGGCGGCGGCCCTCGTGCCCGCCGTTCGCGCTGTTCGTCGTCTGGGACCTGTGGGCGACGGCCACGGGCACCTGGGACTTCGACCCCGACTACACGATCGGCCTGACGCTGCCCGGCGGGATGGCGGTCGAGGAGCTGGTGTTCTTCCTCGTCGTCCCGATCTGCGCGCTGCTCACCCTCGAGGCGGTGCGCAACGTCCTGGCCGGGCGGGCGCCCGGCTGCCGGGCCGGCCGGCGGGAGGCCGGCGCTGATGCCGATCTACCCGGTCGCTCGCCGTCGTCGCCGCGGTCGCCGTGGTCGTCGCTCGAGCTGGCCGTGTTCCGCACCGGGCTCTTCCGCCAGCCCGCCTACTGGATGGCGATGGCGATCGTCTTCGCGTTCATGATCCCGGTCGACGGCTGGCTGACGAAGCTGTCGGCGCCGATCGTCGTCTACCGCGACGCCGACACGAGCGGCGTGCGCCCGGTGTGGGACATCCTGGCCGAGGAGTTCGTCTACGCCTTCGCCCTGCTCACGCTCGTGATCCTCGTGTGGGACCGCGGCCGGACGCGACTCGGCGGAGGACGGACCGCGATGACCGCGCGCCGTCTGCTCGTCGTCGGCGCGTTCGCTGGCCATGGAGGCGCGTCAGCTACGCCGACGCACCGCTGGGTGATGCACGGCCCCGGCATGGGCTGGCACCGCAGCCACCACGCGCCCGGCCGCAGGGCCGGCTTCGAGCGCAACGACCTGTTCCCGCTGTGCTTCTCGGCCGTCGGCGTCGCCCTGTTCGCCGTCGGCCGACCGTCGGGCCCGGCGCTCGCGCCGCTGCTGTGGGTCGGCGTCGGGGTGACGGCCTACGGCGCTGGCCTACCTGGTCGTGCACGAGGTGTTCATCCACCGCCGGCTGCCCGTGCCGATGCCCCGCGGTCGCCTACCTCGACTGGCTGCGCGACGCCCACCGGGTCCACCACCGCGACGGCGGCGAGCCCTACGGGATGCTGCTGCCCGTCGTGTCGCGCGACCTGCGCCGGCGGCCCGGGCCTCGGCGGCGGCGGGCCGCGACCCGCTGCCCGCGGCCCGCTCGACCGCGACGCCAGCGCCGCTCGACGACGCGCACCCGCGCCGCCCGGATCCGGTTGTAGCGCTGGACGGCGATGAACGGCAGGTTGACCAGCCAGGCCGTAGGCGACCATGATCGGCGACGACCGCCGGCGGGTTCCACAGCACGAACAGCGGCCCGGCGCGCGGCCGCCAGCCAGTGGCCGAGCTCGGCGCGCCGGGTCTCGACGACGAAGCGCTCGAGCCCGCCCTGGTCGGCGGCGGGCACGTGGCGCTTGGAGATGCCGCCGGCGAACAGCGCCCCGGCCTCGGGCAGGCGGTCCTTCCAGCGGCGGATGCGCGAGCGTCCGGCGGTAGAGCCGCCCGCCGCGCTCGACGCGCCGCTCGCGGAACAGCCAGCGCGTCGCGGGACAGCCACGCCACCGACAGTCCGGTGGACGACGTAGCCGGTGCCGGCGTGGATCAGCGCCCCAGGCCACGACGTCGACCAGCGACGCGTCACCGGATCGGAGAGGTGGACGATCCGCACGTCAGCGCCCCGACCGGGCGCCGACCGGCACGCGGCGCGACCGCCACGTGACGTCGCCGCCGCACCAGCGTGAGCGCCAGCGACCGGACGAACAGGCCGACGAAGGCGGCGAGCGGCACGGGGAACAGCACCGCGGTCCACCACCGGAACGTGCCGATGCGGCCGCAGCAGCCAGCGCAGCTCGAGCGGCGACGAGCAGCCCAGGCCGCCAGCGGCGACCACGGGGACGGCCCGGTCGCCGAACGCCCACGCGCGCCACGCCGCGACGCCGGCGCAGCGGCGACGGCCACGCAGGCGCAGACCCAGGCCACCGACGCCGAGCGAGCGCCCACGCGGGCGACCGGCCGGCGCCGGCGGCGATGTTCTTGCGTCCACCCCTCGACGAGCTGGCGCGAGCCCGCCGGGGTACATGCGGAAGCCGACGGCGTCGCCGCCGCCGAGGCACGCGCACCGGCAGCCCGTGCGGCGCGGTAGCGGCGGGCGAGGTGCACGTCCTCGACCACCTCGCCGCGCACCGCGGCGTGGCCGCCGCGGCCGCGTAGTCGGCGCACGGTGGTCAGCAGGCACGGCCCGAAGGCCATCGGCGCCGGGCGCCGCGGCCGCCGGCGGCGAAGGCGCCGGTGCCCATCATCGACGACGACGTTGAAGAAGGCCGACAGCTGCTCGTAGGCCCGCTCGGTGCGGTGGTACGGCTGCACCGACAGCGAGCCCGCCCGGCGGCGCGTGCTCGGCGACGCAGTCGGGCGAGCGCCGTCGGGCGCGAGCCACGTGTCGGCGTCGAGGAACAGCAGGTGGGTGCCGGTGGCGGCCTCGGCGCCGACGTGGCACGCCCACGGCTTGCCCGCCAGCCCGGCGGCGGGGCGCGGTCGACGAGCACCGTGGCCGCCGTGGGCGGCGGCCACCGCGGCGGTGCGCGTCGGTCGAGCCGTCGTCGACGACGATCACCTCGTGCGGGGCCGGGTCGAGGGCCGCGGCAGCGACGCGAGCAGGACGCGGCAGCGTCCGCTCCTCGTCGCGGGCGGGCACGACGACCGACACGGACGCCGGCCGGGCGTCGCGCCCGTCGCCCGGCGAACGGCGCGGCGGTCGGGACGCGGGCGAGCAGCAGCACGCCCGGCCACGAGGCCGAGGGCGACGAGGGCCACGTGCTGCACGGCTCAGCCGCCGGCGATCGGCGTGCCGCGCGCGGCGGCCAGACCTTGCGCCAGGTCGGCACGCGGGCCCGCTGCGAGAACACGTCGTAGTCGGCGTCCTCGATGCGGTCGAGGATCCCGGAGTAGAGCACGCGGGCGGTGCGCACGCAGCGGGCCGAGGCCGGCGGCAGCAGCGCGATGCCCATGGTCGGCCGACCGGTACAGGCCGCGGCACCGGTCGATCTCGAAGCGCATCAGCGGCCCGCCACGCGGCGTCGACGCGTCGCGGCGCGCGGGTCGGCGCCGAAGCGCTCGAGGTCCTCCTGGGGCAGGTACACCCGCCCGCGGTCGAGGTCCTCGCCGACGTCGCGGAGGAAGTTGGTGAGCTGGAACGCGAGGCCGAGGTCGCGGGCCGGTGCCGAGCGCCGCCGCCGGGTCGTGCGGTTCGAGGATCGGCAGCATCATCTCGCCGATCACCGCCGCCGAGCCGTCCATGTAGCCGAGCAGGTCGTCCCAGGTCGCGTAGCCGGTCGACGTCAGGTCCATCGCCATCGAGCGCGAGGAAGCGCCGGAAGCACGTCGGGGTCGATGGCCGAAGGCCCGCGCGGTGTGCACGACGGCCGCGAGCACCGGGTCGTCGGACCGACCCGGCGGCGAGGTCGGCGAAGAACCGGTCGCCGAGGTCGGTCGAGCGCCGTCTCCCGCGCCGTCGACCGGGGCGTCGCCGAGGTCGTCGACGATGTCGTCGGCGTACCGGCAGAACGCGTAGAGCGCCCACACGTGGTGGCGCTTCAGCCGGGGCAGCACGAGCGTCGACCAGTAGTACGTCGTGCCGTGGCGCCGGTTGACGCGCGCGGCACAGCCGGTACGACGCGTCGAGCGTGACGCTCCCGGCGCAGCGTCGCACGGCGGCGCGTTCACGGCAGCACCTCGCCGACCCGCTCGGCCGCCAGCATGCCGGACACGAGCACCATCGGGACGCCGACGCCGGGCACGGTGCCCGAGCCGGCGAACACCAGGCCCGGGGCCGCGTCGATGCGACGTTGGCCGGGCGGAACGGGCCGGTCTGGAGGAACGTGTGCGCCAGCGCGAACGGCGTGCCGCGCTCCATGCCCTGGGCCTCCCAGTCGAGCGGGTCGACGAGCTCCTCGACCTCGACGTCGGTCGGGTAGCCGACCGCCGTGACCGCGGCGGCGAGGTCGTCCCGGGCGCGCGCCCGCTCGGTCGTCCAGTCGACGCGGCCGTCGAGGTTCGGCACCGGTTCGAGCACGTAGAGCACGTGGCGGCCGGCGGGCGCCATCGCCGGGTCGCTCGACGGTCGGCACGGTGACCAGCAACGACGGGTCGGGCATGCGGCGCCCGTCGCGAGCAGCGCGCGGAACGCGCCGTCCCACGGCCGGCCGAAGTGGATGTTGTGGTGGGCGGCGCCGGGCGGCAGCGCGCCGCGCACGCCGACGTGCCACACGACGCGCCGACGGCGAGTAGCGGCCGCGGCGGGCCACGCCGGGGCGCCGGCAGCCCGGGCAGCAGCGTGCGGTAGGCCACCGGCAGGTCGGCGTTGCACACGACGGCGTCGGCCGCGATCACCTCGCCGCCGGCGAGGCGCACGCCGCGCACCGGGCCCGTCGAGCCGTGCGGCCAGCAGGATGCGCTCGACCGGTGCGTCGTAGCGGAGCGTCGGCGCCGGCCTTGGCCGCGGCCGCGGCCAGGGCCCGCGGCAGCGCGTGCATGCCGCCGACCGGGCACGAAGACGCCGTTGACCGACGTCCATGTAGGTGATCACCGCGTACAGCGCCAGCGCCTCGTACGGGGCGAGACCGGCGTACAGCGCCTGGAAGCTGAAGATGCCGCCGCAGGCGGTCGTCGGCGAAGAACCGCGCGCCACGGCGCGGCCGAGCCGGCCGAACGCGCCGAGCCGCACCAGGTCGAGCGCCGGGCCGAGCGGGCGGACCAGGTCGAGCGGGGAGTCGTAGTTGCGCTCGATGAAGTGCGGCATCTCGGTGCGGTAGAGGCGGCCGAGCCAGTCGCAGAAGCCGTCGAAGGCGGCGGCCTCGCCGGGACCGCAGACCTGGCGGATCTCCTCGGTCATCGCCTCGCGGCCGTGGCGGACCCGCAGCTCGCTGCCGTCGGCGAAGCACGCCCGGTACATCGGGTCGACGGGCCGCAGGTGCAGGAGGTCGTGCCATCTCGACCCCGGCGGCGTTGAAGCAGCGCTCGACGAGGTGCGGCATCGTCAGCACCGTCGGCCCGGTGTCGAAGCGGTAGCCGTCCGCGCGCGAGCAGTGCCGGCCCGGCCGCCCGGCGACCGCCGCCGGCCTCGACCACGCGTGACGTCGTACCCGGCGCCGGCCAGGTGGCAGGCCGCCGACAGGCCCGCCGAGGCCGGCGCCGACGACGACCACCGAGCGTGCCCGCGCGTCGCCGCCGTCATCGGTCGCGGTCGGCGAGCGCGCCGCGCAGCGCCTCGAGCGCGGCCCGGGCGGGCTGCCCAGGCCGCCGAGCGCCCGCGACCGCCTCGTCGTGCTGGGCGGCGATGAGCGCCTCGACCGACGCCAGCGCGCCCGACGGACGCCACGATCTCGCGGCAGCGCTCGGCGGCGTGCCTCGTCGAGGTCGGGGTCGCCGAGCGCGCCCGCTCGAGGACGCGCGCGGTCGCCGTCGGCGGGCGAGGCGCAGCGCCCGCACGACGAGCAGCGTGCGCTTGCCCTCGCGCAGGTCGTCGAGCGCGGCTCTTGCCGGTGACCGCCGGGTCGCCGAACAGGCCGAGCACGTCGTCGCGCAGCTGGAAGGCGAGGCCGACCGCGTCGCCGTAGGCCGCGAGCGCCGCGGCCGACGCCGGCGTCGTCGGCCGCCGGCTCGGCCAGCGCCGCGCCGAGCTGCAGTGGCCGGGTCACCGTGTACCGGGCGGACTTCAGCAGCGCCACGCGGCGGGCGAGCCGCTCGCCGTCGCCGGCGCCGCGGCGTCCGTCGCCGCAGCGAGGCGCAGGTCGAGGTACTGGCCGGCGATCACCTCGGTGCGCAGCCGGGCGAAGACGCGCCGGGCCCGGGCCAGCGGCGGCCGGCGGCAGCGGCGCCTCGTCGAGCAGCTCGGTCGGCCCACACGAACGCGAGGTCGCCGGCCAGGACCGCCCGCTGACGCCGAACCAGCCGGCGTCGCCGTCGAGCCCGTCGCGCCGGTGGGCCTCGGCGAGGCGGCGGTGGGCGGTCGGGCGGCCCCGGCGGGTCGGCCGACCGGTCCATGACGTCGTCGTGGAGCAGGGCGAAGGTGTGCAGCAGCTCGACGCGCGGCCGCGGCCGCGATCACGCCGTCGTCGTGCGCGGCGCCGGTGGCCCGGTGTCCCCAGTACGCGAACGCGGGGCGCAGCCGCTTGCCGCCGGCGCCGATCAGGTGCCGCACCTCGGCCGCCGACGACGGCCGCGGCCGGATCGAGGTCGGCCACGTCGGCCAGCCGGTCGGCGAGGAAGCGGTCGACGATCCGCTCGACCGGGCCGCTGACGACGGCGACCGGGTCGCCAGGCCCGCTCCGAGCGCCGCGGCCTCGGGCACCGGCTCGGATGCCGGCGGGGCGGTCGAGAGCGCCGGCATCGAGCCCGCGGGGGCCGGCGCCGGCGTCGAGCAGCGCCAGGGGCGACGGCGCGAGCGTCGGCCAGCACGGCGATCTGCGCGACCGACCACGGGCTGAGGCCGCCGGGCTCGGCGGACGCCCGCGCCGGCACCGCGTCCCACGTCGACCCAGCCGACGTCGTCGACCTCGCCGGGATCGGGGCGGGGCGCGCCGTCGACCTCGGCGACGACCACCGGGCACAGCTCGTGCTCGACGGTGCCGTCGTCCATGACGGCGCGGTAGGCGAAGTCCGGCAGCGCGAGGACGAGCCGGCGTGGCACGAGGCCGAGCTCCTCGCGGAGGCGACGCTCGACGGCCCGGCGCAGGGTCTCGCCGGGCCGGGGGTGTCCGCAGCAGGCGTTGGTCCACGTGGCCGGCCAGGTCCGCTTGACCGCGGCGCGGCGGGTGAGCAGGACGCGCCCGCTCGGCGCCACGACGTGACACGAGAAGGCGAGGTGGAGCGGCGTCGCCCGGTGATGGACCTCGGACTTGGCGACCGCTCCCGACGGCCGGCCGCGGGCGTCGAGGAGCACGACGGGCTCGGCACCCGGGTCGCCGCGGGAACCATCCGGGGTGGAGGGGCGGCGCGGTGGCAGCAGGCGTGGCGGCAGGACGAGCGGCGCGGGCGCGTCGGGTGGGGTGGCGGCAAGGCCCGGGGTGACCGGATAGGTCATGGCGGCAGGCGTCCTCCGGAGGGGCGGCGGGCGGAGGGGCGCACAGCACGCCCGTCCGTCACCTCCTTCGCCGCGAGCCGGTGGCGTGGATGCACCCACCGGATGCCGGGCGCCCGCTCACGCAGCCTGGTCGGTGTCGTCCCCGGAGGACACGCCGGTGCGGGGGCAGGTGTCGAGCGGCGTCCCCTCGGCACCGCAGAAGAACCGGGCGCGCCCGCGGCTCGGGCACCGCCTCGGCCTCGGGGACCCGCTCGGGGTTCCTGATGCCGACGAAGGCGATCACCCCGCCGATCGCGGCCAGGCGCGGCGGTGATGACCATCGCCGTTTGGAAGCCGGCGGACAGATCGGCCGGCACCTCGTACGTCGTGCCCGTGATGCCGGCCGCCAGCGGCAGCGCGGCCACGGCGGCCAGCTGGGCAGCCCGGGCCACGGTCGTGTTGACGCCCGACGCCACCCCGGCGTAGCGGTCCGCGACCGCCGACAGGGCCGTGGACGTCAGCGGGGCGACCGTGGTCGCCAGGCCGAGGCCCATCACCAGCACCGCGGGCAGCACCGCACCCACGTACGACACGCCGGCGTCGATGCGGGTCATCAGCAGGTCGCCGACCGCCACCAGCAGCGGGCCCACGGTCATCTGGAGGCGGGGCCCGATCCGCGCCGCCATGGCGCCCGACCGCGCCGACAGCGCCAGCATCAGGATCGTGATCGGGAAGCTCGCCGCCCCCGCCTCGATCGCGGAGTAGCCGAGCACGATCTGCAGCTGCACCACCAACAGGAAGAACACACCGCCGAGGGCGCCGTACACGGTCGCCGTCACGAGGTTGGCGGCCCGG
The DNA here is from genome assembly GCA_963778415.1 of uncultured Acidimicrobiales bacterium. GTDB lineage: Bacteria > Actinomycetota > Acidimicrobiia > Acidimicrobiales > VFJN01 > ZC4RG19. The sequence continues at coordinate 80,108 of CAVZUI010000004.1, read as the reverse complement.
AACTGGGCCGAGGAGAAGATCGTGGGCGGCAGCATCGGGTGCCGACTGCGCCGCTCGTTCACGACGAAGGCGACGAAGCTCACCACGCCCACGAGCAGCGAGCCCCACACGCTCACCGCGCCCCAGCCGTCGTCGCCCGCGGCGATGAGACCCCAGCTCACGCCGCCCAGCGCCAGGGCGATCAGCGCCGCGCCCAGGCCGTCGATGTGCTGGTCGGCCTCGGGATCGAGCGATTCGGGCACGTGCCTGGCCGCCACCACCACCACGAACGCCGACAGCGGCAGGTTGATGAGGAAGATCCAGCGCCACGAGGCCGCGTCGACCAGCCAGCCGCCGAGGAACGGCCCGATGGCCGACGCCACGCCGCTCAGCCCCGACCAGGCGCCGATGGCCCGGGACCGGTCCTGGGGGCGGAAGCTGGCCTCGAGGATGGCCAGGCTCCCGGGCGTGAGGAGCGCGCCGCCCACGCCCTGCACCAACGCGGGCGAGGACGAGGAACACGGCCGGTCGGGGCCACGGCGCACAGGAGCGAGCCGACGGCGAACACCACGATGCCGAGCTGGAAGATGCGCTTGCGGCCGAAGCGGTCACCGAGCGACCCGCCGAGCAGGATCAGCGAGGAGACCGCCAGCAGGTAGCCGTTGAGCACCCACTGCAGCCCGCCGACGCCGGTGTCGAGGTCCTCGCCGATGTGCGGCAGCGCCACGTTGACCACGGTCGAGTCGAGGAAGGCGATCCCCGAGCCGAGCACGGTGGCGGCGAGCACCCAGCGCCCGCGCGCGGAGGAGAACGCCAGTCCGGACTCACCGGCTGCGGCCGTAGGCGTGGACATCGTCGGTCGCCCCGGCCCCGCGGGTGGGCGCTACCCCGCCTCGCCCGTGGTCAGCCGGTCGAGGACCCGGCGGGCGATCGCCGTCGCCCACAGCTTGGCCGGCGACTCGTCGGGCGCGTCGATCAGCACGTAGAAGGCCCGGCCCGCGCCGCGCACGTACAGCAGTCCCCGCCCGTACACGGCGGCGTCGCCGAGGTCGGGCACCGGCTCGGGATCGTCGATGAGCTCGACCATCCACTGGAACCAGCTGTCGGGGTCGAACTGGGTGTCCTCGGCGACGGCGTGGCCGGCGTGGACGCCGAACGACCACACGCGGCGGTTGCCGTCTTCGGCGTCGAACCGGACACCGAGGTCGTCGTCGGCGTAGGTGAGCGACGGCCCGCCGACGGGGATGCCGGTGAGGGCCACCACCTCGTCGTGCGTGATCAGCGAGTACGGGTCGGGAGCACCGAGCGCGATGGCCCGCTTGGCCACCTCGAGGTCGTGCGGGTGGGGTTCGACCGCGTGGATGCCGTGGATGGCGCCGGTGTCCTCGATGACGCCCCGCTCTGCGAGCCGGGCCCGGGCGGCCTCTGCGGCCTCCTTGAAGCGGTCGGTGAAGCCCACGCGGGCGCAGCCTACGACGTCCGCGACCTGACGCCCACGTCACCCCTGCGCTGGTCAGGGGCGTGTCAGATCATGAACCCCATCTGGGTGACGACCGCCTCACCGAGCTGGGGGTCGCCGATCACCTCGACCTCCGCGTGGTCCGCCCCACGGCCTCCGCACAGGCGGGTGAACAGGAGGCCCGGCATCCTGAGGGTGACGGTCGGGTCGCCGTCCAGGGCGTCGACCACCCGGGCGCGCTCTCCGACCTCGACGTCGATGCGGCGCGCCATCGGACCGGTCAGCTCGAAGCGCACACGACTTCCGGGCGGGGCACCGGCCCGCTTGCCGACGACGAAGCCGAGTGCGCCGGTCATCTCGTCGAGCGCCGCCTGCGGGGCGAGGCCCTCGTCGTGACCTGGTCGCCCGACGACGGCGCGGACGTCCTGCTCGTGCATCCACATGTCCATGACCCGGATGCGCATGAAGCGCCCGTAGCTGTCGGGCCCGGCGGGCGTGAACGACTCCGCGTCGAAGGCGGCCTGGTCCATGCCCGCCAGCGCGGACCGGCGCTCGGCGATCGCTTCCCGCAGGTCGGCGAGCACGTCCGCGGTCGGTCGCCCGCGATACGCCTCGATCCACTGCTCGTTGACGCGGCCGAAGTCGTTGCGGACGTGCGGCAGGTCGTCGGGCAGCGTCACGTCGGGGGTGGGGCGGCCGAGCAGCATCGCCTCGATGCCGATGACGTGGGCGACGTTGTCCTTGACCGACCATCCGGGACACGACGTCGGCAGGTCCCACTCGTCGGGGGCGAGTCCCTCGGCCAGGGTGATGACGGCGTCGTACTGCTCGTCGAGGACGGCGATGGCGTGGTCGCGGTCGACGGTGATCACGGCTCAGAGCACCTCGTTCTGGATCGTCGGCCAGTCACGGGCCGTCAGGTAGGGGGCGAAGCGGTCGCCGATCAGGGCCCAGTCGTCCGCCGTCTTGGGGCGGCGCAGCTCGTAGAGCGCGGGGAACTCGAGCCACCCGGTCGTCAGGTCCCACAGGCGCAGGGCGGCAGCGCCCGTCGGGCCCTCGCGGACGACCGGGCCGAACAGCGCCCGGTTCCCCGACGAACACCAGCGTGGGCACCCCGAACCCGCCCAGCTCGGCGACACGCTGGTGGTCGGCCCGGACGACGTCGTGGGTGCGGGGGTCGGCGATGGCCGCGTCGACCGCGGCGGGGTCGAGCCCGGCCTCGGCCAGCACGGCGCGGGCCACGGCGGGTGTGTGCACCTTCCGGCCGTCGACGTGCAGCGCCCGGCCCGCCGCCGCGCACCAGCGGTCGACGGCGTCCTCTCCCGCCTCGCCGCCGGCGTCACCCGCGCCGTCCCGCAGCCAGGCGCCGATGCGGAGGAGCGACCAGCCCCACGCCCAGTCGCGCTCCCACGGGTGCTTCTTGCCCGCGACGTGGTTGACCTCCTCGAGGCTGAACCAGCGCCAGCGGATCCGGAGGCCGGTCTGGTCGCGGACCGAACGCAGCCAGAGCGATGCCTGGTACGCCCAGGGGCACATCAGGTCGGTGTGCACGTCGACGAGGTCGAGCGCGCCGCCTGCGTCGGCGGCGTTCCCCGTCGTCCCCCTCGTCACGTGCGGGACCGTAGGGGCGACTTGACCGACCGGTCAACCGACCCCGAGCAGGCGGTCGGTGAAGTCGGCCAGCGAGTCGACGTGGACGTGGTCGGCCGGGCACAGGCCCAGCGGGTCGACGTGGACGGCCAGCATCCCGGCCGCCGCGGCGCCGTCGGCGTCGTACCCCCCGGCGTCGCCGATGTGGCAGATGCGGTCGGTCGGCAGGCCGAGCCCGTCCGCGGTCGCCTCGAACATGGCCGCGTCGGGCTTGTGCACCCCGATGACGCCCGAGTCGGAGATGTGGGCGACCTCGATGCCCGGGCCGGCGCCCACCTGGAGGATCTCGTGGCGGCGGAGCATGTCGGCCACGCTCCCGTTCGAGTTGCTGGTCACCGCCAGGCGGAGGCCGGCCGCGGCGAGGCGGGCCGCGGCCGCACGCGCGCCGGGCAGCGGTTGGTTCCACACCGGCGCCACCAGCACCGGCTCGAGGGCGCGGGCGCCGGCGCCCAGGTCGGCGTCGGCCACGCCGACGGCCCGCAGGAAGGCGCCGACGTAGTCGGTGATGACCTCGGGCTCGGACCGGGCCCGGTCGACCTCGGCCATCGCCACGTAGTGCCCGTCGTCGAACAGGGCCCGGTCGTGGGCGACGCCGGCCTCGGTGAGCGCGTGCTCCAGCAGGCCGTGGTCGGGCACGAGCAGCACGCCGCCGGCGTCGAGGCTGACGGCGTCGATGTCGGTGCGGTCGAACGGCAGCGCGGGGCCGGGGGTCATCCGGCCAGCGTCACGGGTCGGTGGCCGGCACGTCCAACCGACGTCCCACGCAGAGCCGCAAGAGCGGGTCCTCGCCGCATCGTCGCCTGGTCCTCGCCCGGTCCTCGCCTCGTGGAGGTCGACGAGCGGTGGCCTAGCCTCGTCGCCCATGGCCAGTGTCGACCCCGCCGACCGCACCGACCGCCTGTACTTCCGCCAGCTGCTGGCCGGGCGCGACATCGCCACGACCGATCCGCTGGCCCGGCAGATGGTCAACTTCGTGTACCTGGTCGGCGACCGGGCGACCGGCGAGGCGGTCGTCGTCGACGCGGCCTACGACGTGCGGGGCATCCTCGACGTCGCCGCGGCCGACGGGATGCGCATCACCGGGGCGCTGGCCACCCACTACCACCCCGACCACGTGGGCGGCGACATGATGGGCCACCAGATCAGCGGCGTGCGCGAGCTGCTGACGCTGAACCCGGTGCCCGTCCACGTGCAGCGCGACGAGGCGCCGTGGGTGCAGCGGGTGACGGGGGCCGGCGACTCCGACCTCGTGCTGCACGACAGCGGCGACGTCGTGCAGGCGGGCGACGTGCGCATCGAGCTCATCCACACGCCCGGGCACACGCCGGGCAGCCAGTGCTTCTTCGTCGACGGGACGTACCTGGTGTCGGGCGACACCCTGTTCCTCGAGGGCTGCGGCCGCACCGACCTGCCGGGCGGCGACCCGGCGGCGCTCTACGAGAGCCTGACCCAGAAGCTCGCCAGGGTGCCCGACGACGCCGTGCTGTTCCCGGGCCACCTGTACTCGGCCGAGCCGTCGGCGAGCATGGGCGACACGCGCAAGTGGAACTTCGTGTTCGCCCCGAAGTCCGAGCGCGAGTGGCTCGCCATGTTCGGCCGCTGAGCCCACCAGGTTTTCCACAGCAGTTTCGGGGGTCAGGACCCCCGAAACTGCTGTGGAAAAGCTCTCAGGGGCTCTCGTCGAGGCGGGCGAGCACCGTGCGGCCGCGGGGCGAGATGCGGTAGCCCACCTCCAGGCTCTCGGTCAGGCCCATCTCCTTGAGCTTGCGCACGTCCGTCTTGAACGGCTGGGTCTCGCGCCCCAGGGACGCGGCGAGGTCGGGGGCCCGCTCGGCCGGGCGCTCGGCGATGAGGCGGAGCACGGTCGTGGTCCACGGGCCGTGGCGGCTGGCCTGGTCGAGCCTCGCCAGCCGCGAGGCGATCTGCTCCCACTCGGGCTCTGTGACCTCGGCACGCTCGCGCAGCGCCACGCGCGGGTCGGGCCCGGCCAGGTGCAGCGCGATGCGGTAGACGGTGCCGTCCTCGTGGCCGTACCGGGCCAGCTCGCCGACCAGCTCGGCGCGGTCGCGGTAGCCGGCGGCGACGGCGTCGGCGTCGGTGAGGTCGGCGACGTCGATCGGGTCGACGGCATCGATCGCCAGCTCGCCGATCGGGGTGCGCTGGCGGCCCCCGGCCTTGGCCGCCGGCTTGCGCCACCGGCGGAACGCCAGCGTGACCGAGCCGTCCGCCAGCCCGGGGTGGAACCGCTGCGGGATCTGCACGGCGGCACGGTACCCCCGGTCTCCGTGGCCTGGTCCCTTCCCGATCAATCGATTGATCGGCTACGGTCGCGGCCGATGCCGAGGGGAAGCGCGAGCGGGGTGGGCACCACCGCCGGCGCACGCCGGGTGCCGACCGGGCGGGCGCAGCGGGCCCGCATCCTGGCCGCGGCCACCGACCTCATCGCCGCCCACGGGGTCGAGGGCATGACCATGCGCCAGCTCGCGGCCGCCTGCGACCTGCACATCGCCACGCTGTACCACTACTTCGGCTCGAAGTCCGACCTGCTCGGCGCCATCGTCGACGACCGCCACTACGACGCCGGCCTGCGCGACCTCGAGCTGCCGGTCGACCCGGCGCTCGATCCCCGTGCGCGGCTCGAGTCGTTCTTCGCCACGCTCGCCCGCGAGTCGCTGGGCGAGCTGCGCCTGTGGCGCCTGCTGATCGGCGAGAGCCTCCGCGACGATGCCGTCGCCCTCGCCGAGGCCCGCCGGCTGTCGAGCGCGCTCGAGGACGCCGTGGCGCGCTGGCTCGAGCACCTGTTCCCCGAGCTGGGCGCGGGCGCGGCGGTGCCCGAGCGCGACGCCACCACCGCGGTCGTCACCGGCCAGCTCCTCGCCGTGTTCCTCGAGGAGATGATGCTCGGCGGCCACGACGACGACCGCCGCGACCGCATCGAACGGCGCGCCCGGGCCACCGCCGCCGTGGTGTTCCCCGGCCCCCGCGCCGAGGGCGGCTGACCACCGACCTCCCGCTCGGACGACCCATCGACCCGACCTGACCAGCACGACACCCACCACATCCGCACCCAGGAGACCCGCCATGCGCACCGACATCTGCGACCAGCTCGGCATCGAGTTCCCCATCTTCGCCTTCAGCCACTGCCGCGACGTCGTGGCCGCGGTGACCAAGGCCGGCGGCCTGGGCGTCCTCGGCGCCGTCGGCTTCAGCCCCGAAGACCTCGAGATCGAGCTGAAGTGGCTCGACGAGAACGTCGGCGACCTGCCCTACGGCGTCGACATCGTCATCCCGTCCAAGTACGAGGGCATGGGCATCGACGACATGACGCCCGAGGAGCTCGAGGCCGAGATGGCCAAGCACATCCCGCAGGGCCACCGCGACTTCGGCAAGAAGGTCCTCGCCGACCACGGGGTGCCCGAGCTGCCCGAGGACGAGAAGCACCACGAGCTGCTCGGGTGGACGGCCACCACGGCCGCCCCGCAGGTCGAGGCCATCCTGCGCCACGACAAGGCGCGCCTCGTCGCCAACGCGCTCGGCACGCCCCCGGCGGACATCGTCGACCAGATCCAGTCGACCGGCCGGCTCGTCGGGGCGCTGTGCGGCTCGGTCAAGCACGCGCTGCGGCACAAGGAGGCGGGCCTCGACTTCGTGGTGTGCCAGGGCACCGAGGGCGGCGGTCACTGCGGCGAGATCGCCTCGATGGTGCTGTGGCCCCAGGTCATCGACGCCATCTCGCCCATGCCGATGCTGGCGGCCGGCGGCATCGGGAACGGCCGCCAGGTGGCGTCGGCCCTGGCCATGGGCGCCCAGGGCGCCTGGACGGGATCGCTGTGGCTGACGGTCGAGGAGGCCGACGTGCCGCCCGCGCAGATGCAGACCTACGTCGAGGCGACCAGCCACGACACCGTGCGCTCACGCTCGTTCACCGGCAAGCCGTGCCGGATGCTGCGCAACGACTGGACCGAGGCCTGGGAGGGCGAGGGCTCGCCCGGCACGCTGCCCATGCCACTGCAGATGATGGTGGCGCTCGACGCCGTCCAGCGGGGCCACCGGTACCCCGAGGCGGCCAAGGACGTGAACTTCAACCCGGTCGGCCAGGTCGTCGGCCAGATGAACCGCGTCGAGCGCACGGCCGACGTGGTCCAGCGCCTGGTGGACGAGTACCTCGACGCCTGCGAGCGCCTGAACACGCTGAACGCCCGCGCTCTCGCCTGATCGTCGGTCCTGGGACGCCCCTGGGGCGAGATCCCCGTCAGCGCTGGTCGTCGTCGTCGGCCCAGTGGAGGCCGGGGTCGTTCGCCCGCCGGAGCCGGGCGGCGATGGTCTCGGCGTCGAGCTCGTCGAGCTCGGCCTCGACGTCGTAGGGCCGGTCGGATGCCGGCGGGGCCGAGCCGGCCTGCGACGCGGTCGACGCCGCGGGCGGCGCCGTGCCGGGCGCCCGGCGGACGGTACGGGTGCCGGGCATCCGGACCCGCTCGGGCCGCTCGTCGGGCTCGGCGACGTCGACCCGACTGTCGGTCGGGTCGTCGCCGCGGCGCCGCCGGGACATGCGGACGCGGCGCAGGCCGCGGCCCATGCCGGGCGGCCCGGGCTCGCCGGCCTCGACCCACAACGGCTGGGTGGTGCCCTGCTTGGCCACCACCATGTCGACCACGTACTGGTTGAACTGCATCGGGTCGCTGACGCCGTCGAGGTCGCGCAGGCCCGAATCTTCGTTGGCGGACTCGATGTGCAGGGTGGCGTACCCGAACAGGCGCCCCATCAGCGACTGATCGATGGTGAGGTCGGTGACGCGGACCCAGGGGATCGAGTGGGCCTTGCGACTGACCACACCCTGGATCTGCATGATGCGCGTGTCGGTGACCACGTAGCTCGTGTATCGGTCGCCGAGCCGCCGGAGCACGAGGATCAGCAGCACGATCGCCAGACCGAGCAACAGCAGGGCGGATGCCGTGGCCGACCCGTTGAACGTGATGCCGAGGAAGAGGATGGCGACGACGAAGAATCCGACGAAGAGCAGCCCCTGCTCGACGACGAAGGACCGGAACGACGGGTGGTCGCTGTGGATGACCTGCTCGCCGTGCCCGAGGAACTCGTCGATCACCTCGTCGGGCAGCGGCAGCATGCGGCGGCGGGCCTCGCCCAGGGCCGTGGCGAAACGGCGCCAGAGGCTGGGCGAGTCGTCGACGTGCGGGGCGCGACGGCGCCGCGGCGGCGGCGTCGGGTCGACAGGTCGCGCGTGTGGCTGATTCCCCCCGGGTGACGGGGGCGGATAGACGGGATCGAGAGCCCCGGCGAGGGGATCGACAGTGCGCCCCCGGCGCAGGGGGCTCACGCCGTCAGGCCCCTGAAGAACTCGGTGAACTTGTCGATCGCGTCCTCGAGGAAGCTGCCCACGTTGCCGAGGAAGTCAGCGAACGCATTGGCCGTGCCCGTCGGGTTGTGCCACAGGGACAGCACGAGGAAGGCGGCTGCCACGACCATAAATGCCTTTTTGAAATCCATGGACACTTCGGCCTCCGTCTTCGCTGGGACCCACCCCAACTCCGGCCCAAGCGTTCCAAATACTAGCGATGTCATTCGTGCAACGGCAATGACTCACCGTGTCGACCATCCGCGGGGAGGGTACTGTGGCGGGCCTGCACCCGGGTGGCATCCCCACCGAGCGGGTGAGCGGCGGCAGCGAGACGCTGGGGCGAGGCGAACGGATGACCGACCCGTACGGGCCGTGGGACGACGACGTGGACGAGCCTCGCCACGGCGCGCCCGAGCGCCGGCCCCTGCGCGACCTGGTCGACTGGGTCGTCTGGCGCTACGAGTCGGCCCGGCTGGGCACGCGGGTGATGATCGACGTCGTGGCTGCGGTGCTGGTGATGGCCGTCGTCGTGGCGGGTGCGCTCCTGCTCCGCGACGATCCCAGCCCCGCCACGGTGTCGTCCGCCGGGCCCTCGACCACCGCCCGCGCCACCAGCACGGCGCCCACCGTCGCGTCGACCACGACCGCGCCGCCGGCCACCGCCCCGCCCACCACGGTGCCCCCCACCACCACGACGACGCGGCCGCGCCCGACCACGACCGTGGCGCCTCCCCCGACCGCGCCTCCCACCACCGCGGCGCCCACCCCGCCCCCGGCGCCGCCGACGACGGCCGGCCGCACCACGCCCTACCGCAGCTGCGACGACGCCCGGCGCGCCGGCGCGCTGCCGCTGTTCGAGGGTGAGCCCGGGTACGCACGCGACCTCGACCGCGACCGTGACGGCGAGGCGTGCGAGCCCGGCGACCAGTGGGGCTGGGACTGGGACTGAGCCCGAACCGCCACGGCGTCTCGGGAAGACGACGCGGATCCGGCGGTGCCCTCGGCCCCTCGACTGACCGACCGACCGGCAGCCTCACGCGGCGTCGGCGGCGCCCTCGAAGCGGTAGCCCATGCCCGGCTCGGTGATGAAGTAGCGCGGGCGTGACGCCTCGGGCTCGAGCTTGCGGCGGATGTGGGCCATGTGGACCCGCAGGTAGTTGGTCTCCTCGCCGTACTGCGGGCCCCAGACGTCCTGCAGCAGCTGGCGCTGCGACACCAGCTTGCCCGGCGTTGCGGACGAGCACCTCGACCAGGCCCCACTCGGTGGGCGTGAGCCGCACCTCGTCGGCGCCCCGGCGCACCCGCTTGGCGGCCAGGTCGACCACGAAGTCGGGCGTCTCGACCAGCGCCGACTCGGGGGCCGGGGCGTTGCGGCGCAGCGACGGCCCGCAGCCGGGCGAGCAGCTCGTCCATGCCGAACGGCTTGGTCACGTAGTCGTCGGCGCCGGCGTCGAGCGCCGCCACCTTGTCGCGCTCCGCGCCCCGCGGCCGAGAGGATGATGATCGGGACCGTCGTCCAGCCGCGCAGGCCCTCGATCACCTCGATGCCCGACGATGCCGGGCAGGCCGAGGTCGAGGATGACGGCGTCGGGGCGGTGACGGGCGGCGAGGGCGAGCGCCTCCTCGCCGCTGGGGGCGAGGTCGACGGTGTAGCCGCGGGCCCGCAGGTTGGTGCCGAGGGCGCGGAGGATCGGCGGCTCGTCGTCGACGACGAGCACCCGGGCCGCGGCGTCGCGGGATCGCGCTGGCGCCCGCGTCGGGCGCTCACGACGCCGCCTCCAGCTCGACGATCATCGTCGTGCCTCCGCCGGGCGTGTCGTCGATCGTGAGGTCGCCGCCCATCGCCCGGGTGAACCCCCGGGCCACGGCGAGCCCGAGGCCGACCCCGGCCCCGTGCGACGGGCTGTCGTCCAGGCGCTGGAACGGCTGGAAGACCCGCTCGCGCTCGGCCGGGGGCGATGCCCGGCCCGCGGTCGATCGACGCGGATGAGGACGCGGCCGGCGACCTCGCCCGCCTCGACCCGCACCGGGGCGCCGGCGGGCGAGTGGGCCACGGCGTTCTCGACCAGGTTGGCGACGGCCCGCTCGAGCAGCGCGGGGTCGGCCGCCACGGGAGGCAGCGTCTCGGGCACGTCGACCGTGACCTGGCGCGGCGCGGGGCCCGAGGCCGGCGACGGCGGCGGGCACGACCTCCTCGAGGCCGACGGCCCGCAGGGCGGGGGCGACGGCGCCGGCCTGGATGCGGCTCATGTCGAGCAGGTTCACGACCAGCGCGGTCGAGCCGGTCGGTCTCGTCCTCGATGGTGGCGAGGAACTCGTCGCGGTCCTCGTCGGACCAGTCGATGTCGGGCTGGCGGAGGCTGCTCGCCGAGGCCTTGATCCCCGCGAGCGGCGTCCGCAGGTCGTGCGACACCGCCTGCAGCAGGGCGCTGCGCAGCTCGTTCGGCCTCGGCCAGCGGCCGCGGCCCGCGCCGCCTGGGCACCGACGCGGCGCCGGTCGATCGCCGCCGCGAGCTGGGCGACGAAGGCGTTCAGCACCCGGCGGTCCTCGGCCGCCAGATCGCTGCCCCGCACGGCCAGCACGAGGTCGCCACCGAGGCGGGCGCACCTGGTCGGCGTCGGCCGGGCGACGTGGGGGCCTCGCCGGCCGACGCCTCGGCCTGCCAGGTGCCGTCGACCTTGCGGAGCAGCGCCGCGCCCGTCAGGCCGAACGCGTGCTGCAGGTGGTCGACGAGCACCGGGAGCGGGTCGGGCGATGCGATCGTGCCGGCGAGGCTGGCGAGCGTCGACGCCTCGGCCGCGGCCCGGGTCGCCTCGGCCGTGCGCCGGCGCGGCTGCGGCGACGAGCGCGCTGACCACCGTCGCCACCACGAGGAAGATGGCGAGGGCGAGCAGGTTCTCGGCCTCGGCGATCGTCCAGCGTGTGCAGCGGCGGGGTGAAGAAGCAGTTGACCAGCAGGAACCCGACGAGCGCGGTGGCGAGTGCGGGAGCGAGCCCGCCGACCGTGGCCACCGTCACCACGAGCAGGAGGAAGAGCAGCAGGACGCTCGGCAGGCTGACGTCGTCGCGCATCGGACACGAGCACCGCGCTGAGGGCGGGCAGGCCGAGCGCGGCCAGCGCCCACCCGGCGGCACGCCGGCGGGGCGCCAGCGTGGCCGGGTGACGCCGGACGCGGGGCACGGTGCGGTCGGCCTCGTCGTCGGGGCGGTGCGAGATGACGTGGACGTCGATGGGGCCCGACAGCCGGACGACCCGGTTGATGACCGAGCCCCGCACCAGCTCCGTCAGGCGGGACCGCTGGCTGGCGCCCAGCACGAGCTGCGTGGCGTTCTCGGCGCGGGCGAAGTCGACGAGGGCGGCGGCGATGTCGCTGCCCGCGGTCTCGTGGTAGGTGCCGCCCACCTCCTCGAGCAGCCGGCGCTGCTCGCCGACGTGGCCGTCTGTCCACCACCAGCCCGTCGTCGCGAGCGCACGTGGACCCCGAGCAGCTCGCCGCGGGCGCGGGTGGCGATGCGGGCCGCCCGCCGGATGAGGTCGTCGGCGCTGGGCGCGCCGGTGACGGCGACGACGACCCGCTCCCGCGTCTCCCACGGCTCGGTGATGCCGTGCCGCTCGCGGTACTCCTCGAGCGCGTCGTCGACGCGGTCGGCCACCCAGAGCAGGGCCAGCTCGCGCAGCGCCGCCAGGTTCCCGGGCCGGAAGTAGTTGGCCAGGGCGGCGTCGATCCGGTCGGCGGCGTAGATGTTGCCGTGGGCCATGCGCCGGCGCAGCGCCTCGGGCGCCATGTCGACGAGCTCGATCTGGTCGGCGGCCCGCACCACCGCGTCGGGGATCGTCTCGCGCTGGCGGACCCCGGTGATGCGCTCGACCACGTCGTTGACCGACTCGAGGTGCTGGATGTTGACGGTGGTGATGACGTCGATGCCGGCGTCGAGCAGATCGCGCACGTCCTCCCACCGCTTGTCGTGCCGCGTTCCCGGCACGTTCGTGTGGGCGAGCTCGTCGACGAGGACGACCTCGGGCCGGCGGGCGAGCACGGCGTCGAGGTCCATCTCCTCGACGGTGGTCCCGCGGTACGGGACCGCGCGGCGGGGGACGACGTCGAGGTCGCCGATCTGCGCCGCGGTGTGGTCCCGCCCGTGCGTCTCGACGAACCCGACGACGACGTCGGTGCCCCGCTCGGCCCGCCGCCGGCCCTCGTTGAGCATGGCGTAGGTCTTGCCGACGCCCGGGGCGGCGCCGAGGTAGATGCGCAGCGTGCCGCGCGTCGGAGCGCGGGCCACCGGCCCGGGCTGGATGGCGGCCGCCGAGGACGGCGGCGTGTCGGGGACGATGTCGGTGGCCATCAGCGTGTCACCAGGTCACATGGTGCCGCACCGGCAGGCTGGGGAGACCCGGGGGACGGCGCGCGCCCCACGGCCGGGCGTGTCCGGCCGTGCGTGACGGGACGCGCGCCGCCCCGGTGCCCGGCCCGGGGCGGGATGCCGGGCCGGGCAGGACGGGGTCGGGCGGACCTGGCCACCAGAGGCCGGTCAGCTCCGGCCCGCAGCATCGAGGGCGAGGTTGAGCTGCAGCACGTTCACGCCCTTCTCGCCGAGGAACCCGAGGCTGCGGCTGCTCGTGTGGTCGTCGATCAGCGCGAGCACCTCGTCGGTGGACAGTCCGCGCTCGTCGGCCACCCGCTCCGCCTGCAGGCGGGCGTTGGCGACCGAGATGTGCGGGTCGACGCCCGAGCCCGACGCGGTGACGGCGTCGACGGGCACCAGTGCGTCGTCGTCGAGGCCGTTCTCGTCGCGGTAGTCGGCGATGCGCTCGTCGACGGTGGCGAGGAAGTCCTCGTTCGTCGGGCCGAGGTTCGAGGCGCTCGACGCGGCGGTCGAGATGTCGTCGGCCGACGCCAGCATGGTCTCCCCGGTGGGCTCGCCGTCGGCGTCCAGGACGTCGATCTCCGAGCCCGAGGCCCCGCCACCGGCGGCCGAGGGTCGCCCGTGGAAGTACTCGGGGCTGGTGAACGTCTGGCCCAGCAGCTCCGAGCCGACGACCTCGCCGTCCCGCCGCACCAGCGACCCGTCGGCCTCGTCGCCGAAGGCGGCCTGTCCGATGAGGGTCACGGCCAGCGGGTAGGCGAGACCCAGCAGGACGGTGAACACGAGGACCGCACGGACGGCGGCCACGAGTTGTGCGCGCATCATCGGCACTCCCAGGGCGGTGATCAGCGATGTCGATCAGCTTGATGCCGACGAAGGGGGCGATCAGCCCGCCGACGCCGTAGATGAGCAGGTTGCGGCGCAGGACGGCCGCGGCTCCGAGGGCCCGGAACTTCACGCCCCGCAGCGCCAGCGGGATCAACCCCACGATGATGAGGGCGTTGAAGATGACGGCCGACAGGATCGCCGAGCGGGGCGACTGCAGGTCCATCACGTTGAGCGTGTCGAGCTGGGGGAACACCCCGACGAACATCGCCGGGATGATGGCGAAGTACTTGGCCACGTCGTTGGCGATCGAGAACGTGGTCAGCGAGCCCCGGGTGATGAGCAGCTGCTTGCCGATCTCGACGACCTCGATGAGCTTCGTCGGGTTCGAGTCGAGGTCGACCATGTTCCCGGCTTCCTTGGCCGCCTGCGTGCCGGTGTTCATGGCCACGCCGACGTCGGCCTGCGCCAGGGCCGGGGCGTCGTTGGTGCCGTCGCCGGTCATGGCGACGAGGCGGCCGCCCTGCTGCTCGCGCCGGATCAGCGCCATCTTGTCCTCGGGCGTGGCCTCGGCGAGGAAGTCGTCGACGCCCGCCTCGGTGGCGATGGCCCGGGCGGTCAGCGGGTTGTCGCCGGTGATCATCACCGTGCGGATCCCCATGGCCCGGAGCTGGTCGAAGCGCTGGCGCATGCCCTCCTTGACGACATCCTTGAGGTGGACGACGCCGAGCACGTCGACCCGGTCCACCTCGACGCCGTCGACGTCGCGGACGCCCGGTCGACGACGCCGGTGGTGGCCCCAGCGCCACCACCCGCGCCGTCCGCGTCGCCGGCATCGCTGACGGCGAGGCGGGCCTCGGCCACCACGAGCGGCGTTCCGCCGGCGGTGGCCACGCCCTCGACGAGGGCGGTCGAGGTCGTCGGGCACCTTGCCGCCGAGATCGCGCACCCACTGGCGCACGGACTCGGCCGCGCCCTTGCGCACCGAGGGCCCTCGGTGCCGTCGACGGGCAGATCCAGACCGCTCATGCGGGTCTGGGCGGTGAAGGGCACCAGCGTGGCGTGCCCGACCTCGCGCTCGCGCAGGCCGTAGCGCTCCTTGGCCAGCACGACGATCGACCGGCCCTCGGGCGTCTCGTCGGCCAGGCTGGCGAGCTGGGCGGCGGCGGCGAGCCGCTGCTCGTCGACGCCCGCGAGCGGCAGGAACTCGGCGGCCTGGCGGTTGCCGAGGGTGATCGTGCCGGTCTTGTCGAGCAGCAGGGTCGAGCAGTCGCCGGCCGCCTCGACGGCCCGCCCCGACATGGCGAGCACGTTGTGCTGCACCAGGCGGTCCATGCCGGCGATGCCGATGGCCGACAGCAGGGCGCCGATCGTCGTCGGGATCAGGCACACCAGCAGCGCGATCAGCGTGATGACCGTCTGCTCGGCGCCCGAGTAGACGGCGAACGGCTGCAGGGTGACCGTGGCCAGCAGGAAGATGATGGTCAGACCCGCCAGCAGGATGTTGAGGGCGATCTCGTTGGGTGTCTTCTGCCGGCTGGCGCCCTCGACCAGCGAGATCATGCGGTCGAGGAACGTCTCGCCGGGCCGCGCGGTGATGCGGACCAGGATCTGGTCGGACAGCACGCGGGTGCCGCCGGTGACGGCCGAGCGGTCGCCGCCCGACTCGCGGATCACCGGGGCCGACTCGCCCGTGATGGCCGACTCGTCGACCGAGGCGATGCCCTCGATGATCTCGCCGTCCGACGGGATCATCTCGCCCGCCGTCACCACGACGACGTCGTCGACGCCGAGCTGCGACGACGGCACGGGCTCGAGCGAGCCGTCGGGCCGCCGCCGGTTGGCGACGGTGTCGGAGCGGGCCTTGCGCAGGGTGTCGGCCTGCGCCTTGCCGCGGCCCTCGGCCACCGCCTCGGCGAAGTTGGCGAACAGGACCGTGAACCACAGCCACGCGGCCACCAGGCCGGCGAAGAGGTTCTCGTCCCCGCTGGTGTCGCCCTCGAACAGGTCGCGGACGAAGAAGATGGTGGTGACGATGCTGCCGACCCACACCACGAACATGACGGGGTTGCGGACCATGAGGCGGGGGTCGAGCTTGCGGAGGCTGTCGACCGCGGCGGCCCGCACGATCGTGGGGTCGAGCAGCGAGCGGCTGGCCTTGGCGCCGGGCCGGGTCGCGTGGACCGGCGGCGGGCCGGGCTCGGGCTGCTCGGGCACGTCGAGGGTTGCGTTGGACATGCGAGATCTCCTGGTGCTCACAGGCCGAGCTGCTCGGTGATCGGACCGAGTGCCAGGGCGGGGAAGAACGTCAGGCCGACCACGATCACCACCACGCCGACCAGCAGGCCGACGAAGAGCGGAGTACCGGTCGGGAAGGTGCCGCTCGAGGGCGGCACGGCCTGCTTGCGGCCGAGCGAGCCGGCGAGAGCCAGCACGGGCACCATCAGCAGGAAGCGGCCGCACAGCATGGCCAGCCCGAGCGTGGTGTTGTACCAGTTCGTGTTGCCGGTCAGGCCGCCGAACGCCGAGCCGTTGTTGTTGCCGGCCGACACGAAGGCGTAGCTCACCTCGGTGAGCCCGTGCGGTCCGCTGTTGAGGATCGACGCCTTCGACGTGTCCATCACCACCGAGATGCCGATGAAGACGAGCACCACCGCCGGCATGGCCAGGATGTAGAGCGTGATCAGCTTCATCTCGGCCGCCTGGATCTTCTTGCCCAGGTACTCGGGGGTGCGGCCGACCATGAGGCCGGCGATGAACACCGAGAGCAGGGCGAAGATCAACATGCCGTAGAGCCCGGCGCCGACGCCGCCGGGGCTGACCTCGCCGAGCATCATGTTGACGAGCGGCACCGCGCCGCCGCCGGGGGTGAAGCTGTCGTGGGCGCCGATGACGGCGCCGGTCGACGTGCCGGTGGTGCTGGCGGCGAACAGGCCCGTGGCCCCCGGACCGAAGCGGACCTCCTTGCCCTCGTAGTTGCCGCCGCCGGCGGTCTCGGCGGCCACGTGCTGGTCGGCGCCGAGGGCGTCGAGCTCGGGGTTGCCGCCGGTCTCGAAGCCCTGGGCGATCAGCGCGGAGGCCGCCCACAGCACGAACATGGCGCCGAACACGGCCCAGCCCTGACGGCGGTCCTTGGCCATCTTCCCGAACGTGTAGGTGAACGCGAACGGGATGGCGAGGATCAGGAACATCTGGAACAGGTTCGTGAAGCCGTTGGGGCTGCCGAACGGGTGGGCCGAGTTGGCGTTGAGGAACCCACCGCCGTTGGTGCCCAGCTCCTTGATGATCTCCTGGCTGGCGGCCGGCCCTCCGGGGATGAGCTGCACCGCACCCTCGAGCGTGCGGGCGACGGTGAACCCGTCGAGGTTCTGGACGACGCCCTGGCTGACGAGGACCAGCGCCCCGATGACCGAGACGGGCAGCAGGACGCGGGTGATCGACCGGGTGAGGTCGACCCAGAAGTTGCCGATGGTGGCCGAGCGACGCCGCACGAGGCCGCGCACGAGGGCCACGGCGACGGCCATGCCCGCGGCGGCGGACACGAAGTTCTGCACCGCCAGCCCCGCCATCTGGGTGAGGTGGCTCATCGTGATCTCGCCGGCGTAGTTCTGCCAGTTCGTGTTGGTCACGAAGCTGACCGCGGTGTTGAAGGCGAGCGGCTCGGGGACGCCGCCCACGTCGGTCGGGTTGACCGGCAGGCCGCCCTGCACCCGCTGCAGCAGGTAGACGAAGAGGATCGAGACCATGCTGAAGGCGAGCAGCGAGCGGGCGTAGACGGTCCAGCGCTGCTCCCGCTGGGCGTCCACGCCCGTGAGGCGGTAGATCGCCCGCTCGATCGGGGCGAACAGCCGCTCGCCGCGCGGGACGCCGGCCGTCTCGGGGGCGTACACCTTGGCCATGTAGCCGCCGAGCAGCGGCGTGACCCCGGCGACGAGCGCGATCAGGACGAGGAACTGCAGCCAGGTGGCGCCGGACATCACAACTTCTCCGGCACGACGAGGGCGGCGACGAGGTAGGCGACGAGCAGCACGGCCAGCACGAGCCCGATGACGTTGTCGGCGCCCATCAGGCCGTGCTCCCGGTCACCGGGCCGCCGACGCCGGCGGCCGCCACGACGGCGTCGTCGCCTGCGGCGTCGACGCCCTCGCCCTCGGGCAGTGGCGTGTCGGGGCCGACGATGCGCTCGCAGCCCTTCACGTAGGCGAGCGTGACGGCGAAGAACGCCACCACCACGGCCACGAACAGCAGGTCTCCCATGACACACTCCTCCGCGGCCCGTCCGCACGGGCCGACTC
The DNA here is from genome assembly GCA_963778415.1 of uncultured Acidimicrobiales bacterium. Taxonomy (GTDB): domain Bacteria; phylum Actinomycetota; class Acidimicrobiia; order Acidimicrobiales; family VFJN01; genus ZC4RG19. The sequence continues at coordinate 62,175 of CAVZUI010000004.1, read as the reverse complement.
GACTGGTCTAACCCCGGAAACGTCCAGGTCAGCGGGCCTTAGCGCGTCCTTGTCGCGGCGCCGGAGGAACGTGGCGGTGCGTTAATGGCGCTCCTTTCGGGGAAGAGAGGGAGCACCGCCGAGGTTGGACACCCCGATGACGACCGCCGCTCCAGAGAACACCGCCTCCCCCACAGGGGTCGAGTACTTCTTCGACCCCGCCTGCCCGTGGACGTGGCTGACCAGCCGCTGGCTGGTCGACGCCGCGCCGCAGCGTGGCGTCGAGATCACCTGGCGCTCGCTCAGCCTGCTCGTCGTCAACGACGGGAACGTGCCCGAGCAGTACGCCGCGCTGGTCCACGCCGCGGCGCGGGCGCACCGGCTGTTCGCCGCCCTCGACGACGCCGGCCGCAACGACCTGATCGGCGCCGCGTACACCGCCATCGGGACGCGGGTGCACGACGGCGGCGAGGACCTGACCGTCGACCTCGTGCGCGAGGCGGCGGCCTCGGTGGGCGCGGGTGACTGGCTCGACGCGGTCGACGACGAGCGCTGGGACGCCACGGTCGAGCTGTCGACCAAGGCGGCGCTCGACCTGGCCGGCCCCGACGTCGGGTCGCCGATCCTGGCCCACGGCTCGCCGCGCGTCGGGCTCTTCGGTCCGATCGTCAACCCCGGCCCGCGTGGCGAGCAGGGCGCCCGCCTGCTCGACCTGGTGCTGGAGACGTCCGAGATCGACGGCTTCTTCGAGCTCAAGCGCGGCCGGACGGGCGGCCCGCAGCTCCCCGCTCCCCCACCCTCCGCCTGACCCGCCCGTCGGCGCGATTTCCACAGCAGGATCGGTGGCCGGAACCCCCGGAACTGCTGTGGAAATCTTTCTCTGTCGAAATGTCGTGACCTCTCCGTCGACAGGGTGCCGGGCGGTGGTCGCCCGGCAGAGGAGGAGATGACCATGCGCTACCTCGCACTGCTCGCCGGGAACGAGTCCGAGATCCCCGCGCCCGGCACGCCCGAGCGCGACGCGTCGCACGCCGGCTACGTGCGCTTCGCCCAGATGGCGGCCGACGCCATCCTCGCCGGGGACGCTCTGCAGCCGGCCGCGACGGCTCGCACCGTCCGGCACGGCGACGGCGACGAGCCGCTCGTCACCGCCGGGCCCTACGCGGAGACGACCGAGGCCCTCGTGGGCTACTACGTCCTCGACGCCGAGACGCTCGACGACGCCATCGCCCTGGCGCGCGAGATCCCGAGCGCCCTGCACGGTTGGGTCGCCGTCCGCCCGCTCGTGATGTGGCAGGCCGAGCTCGCCGAACCGCGCTCGGGCACGCCGTACATGGCCTTCATCTACGGGAAGGAGTCCGACGGCGACGTGCCCGGCACGCCAGAGTGGGACGCCGGTGCGGCCGAGCACGGCCGCTTCGCCGAGGTGGCCGGCGACGCGGTCGTGGCCGGCGGGGCGCTCCACCCGGTCGACACGACGACGACCGTGCGGGTGCGCGACGGCGAGCTGCTGGTCACAGACGGGCCGTTCAGCGAGACCGCGGAGGTCGTGGGCGGGTTCTACGTCCTGTCGGCGCCCGACGCGGACGCCGCCCAGGCGCTGGCCGCGCAGATCCCCGTGGGCCCGGGCGGCGCGGTCGAGGTCCGCCCGGTCCTCGACCTGGGCGACGACGTCCGCCCGCCGAAGGGCTGACGCGGGCGAGCTGTGACCGACGCACGAGTGGTGGTGGAGCGCACGTTCCGGGCCGAGTCCGGGGCGGCGCTCGCCACCCTCACCCGGATGCTGGGCGACCTCGGGGCGGCCGAGGACGCGGTGCAGGAGGCGTTCGTCGAGGCGCTGCGGACGTGGCCCGAGAGGGGCGTCCCCGGCCGGCCGGGCGCGTGGATCACCACGACGGCCCGCAACCGGGCGCTCGATCGCGCTGCGGCACGAGGCGCGCCGGGCCGACCGCGAGGCCGCCGCGGGGCGGGCGACCGCCGTCGCCGCACAGGACGCGGCGGAGGTCGGCGCGGCCGGTCCCCCGGCGGCGGCCGACATCGGGGGCGCCAGCACCGGCACCGACGACGAGGTGGTCCCCGTGGACGACGACCAGCTCCGGATGATGTTCACGTGCTGCCACCCCGCGCTCGCACCCGCAGCCCAGGTGGCCCTGACGCTGCGACTCGTGTGCGGCCTGCGGACCGACGAGATCGCCCGGGCCTTCCTGCAGCCCGAGCCCACGGTCGCACAGCGCCTGAGCCGGGCGAAGGCCAAGATCCGGGCCACCAAGATCCCGTTCCGGGTGCCGCCCGGCCGCCTGCTGGCCGAGCGGCTGCCGGCGGTGCTGGCGTGCGTCTACCTCGTGTTCTCCGAGGGGTACGCGGCCAGCGGCCGCGACGACCTCATCCGCGACGAGCTGTGCGACGAGGGCATCCGCCTCGCCCGCCTGGTCGCGGCGCTGCTGCCCGACGAGTCCGAGGCGCACGGCCTCCTCGCCCTGGTGTTGCTGCAGGACAGCCGCCGGGCCGCCCGGCTCGGCCCCGAGGGCGAGATGGTGCTGCTGGAGGACCAGGACCGCGCCCGGTGGGACCGGGGCCGCATCGCCGAGGGCCAGGCCGAGCTGGCTCGCGGCGCAGGGCATCGGACCGGCGGGCTCGTACCGCGTGCAGGCGACCATCGCCGCCGTCCACGCCAGCGCCCCGACGTGGGCGGCCACCGACTGGGCGCGCATCGCCGCGCTGTACGCGGTGCTGGCCCGGCGGGCGCCCTCGCCCGTGGTCGAGCTGAACCGGGCGGTGGCGGTGGCGTTCGCCGACGGACCCGCGGCCGGCCTGGCCCTCGTGGACGCGGTCGCGGCCGACGCCCGCCTCGCCCGGTCCCACCACCTCCCCGCCACCCGCGCCGATCTGCTGCGCCGGCTGGGCGGACCGACGAGGCGGCCGACGAGTACCGCGCCGCGCTCAGGCTCGTCCGCACGGCGGCCGAGCGGTCGTTCCTCCAACGCCGGCTGGCCGACGTCACGTCGGCCGTCGAGTCGCTCGACGTCAGGCCGACTGGGGTCAGCAGGCAGAGGGCGAGGACCTCGTCGGCGGACAGGTGGCCAGGCGGCCGGGCCGCGGCGACGGCCTCCCCGGCGAGTCGCTGCAACAGCTCGTTCACAGGGGTCGCCACGCCGTGCAGGCGGCCGAGCAGGACGATCTCGCCGTTGAGGTAGTCCGTCTCGATCGTCCCGGCGCCCCGCGCCAGGCTCTGCCACGACGATCCGCCCTCCCACCGCTCGCCGTCGATGGCGTGCATGCGCAGGAGGTCGCCGCGCCGGGCCATGTCCTCCTCGGTCGACGCCCGGTCGACTCCGGCCGCGTCGAACACCGCCTCGGCCTCGGCCACCGCCCGATCGACGAGCGGTGACGACCGACCGGGCGCCCCGACCACGGCGTCGAGCCGCGTTGCCGAGGTTCACCTCGAGCTTGCGGTACTTCCACCGCATGACGTCGGGTCGGGCCAGCGAGTCGAACGTCGCGCCCGGCGAAGGCGGCCGCCACCGCCTCGGCGGTGGCGTCGAGCCCGGTCGGGTACCGGCCGATGTCGAGCAGCCCGCTGACCGGTGTCGACCACACGTCCACGACGCCGGGCCGGAGGTGGGTGGCCGGCAGCATCACCGCGATGCCGTACACGTCGGCGAACGACCGCAGCGCCATGCGCTCGTTGGCCACCCCGTTCTGGGCGCAGGCGACGGCGACGCCGGGCGGCGCCACCCGGGCCAGGTCCGCGACGGCGCCGGCGGTGTCCTGTGACTTCATGGACAGGACGACGACGTCGCCCGGCCGCAGGTCGGCCTCGCCCGGGTGGGCGACGGCGGGGATCGGCAGCACCACGCTCGCGTCGGGCGACCGGAGGGTCAGCCCGCGCTCGCGCAGCGCGACGAGGTGGTCGCCGCGGGCGACGAGCACGACGTCGTGGCCCGCCTGGTGCAGCCGCCCGCCGATCAACCCCGCCGATGCCGCCGGCTCCGTAGATGACGAATCGCATGCGGCCCAGGCTCTCACCTGCCGGTGCGGATGCTCGCTGGGACCCGGCCACCGCGTCTTGCTACCGTCTCCGGACTGACGCTGGGGTAAACAGGGGGCACGTTGCAGATGAGGCAATCACACGGGACGCGAGCACGTCGCCGGCGGTGGCTGGCGACGACCACGCTGGCCGGCCTGCTCGTGGCCGCGGCCTGCTCGTCATCCGACGACGACGCCGGCGCGGACGACGGCGGACGAGACCGGCACGACCGACGCCGCCGAGCTCCCGGCGGGCTACGAGGGCCACACCAGCGAGACGTACGCGGACGACGCCCACTGGCTCTGCAAGCCGGGCATCGCCGACGACGTGTGCAGCCGCGACCTCGACGCCACCGCGGTGGCCGCCGACGGGACCGACCGAGGTCGATCGAGCACGAGGCCGCCGACGACCCGCCGGTCGACTGCTTCTACGTCTACCCCACGACCAGCCGCGACCCGGGCCCCAACAGCGACCTGGTGCCGGCCGAGTCCGAGGAGATCTCGACCGTCTACAACCAGGTGGCCCGCCTCACCTCCACGTGCCGGGTCTTCGCCCCCGTCTACCGGCAGGTCACCTTGTCGGCCATCGGCGGCGGCCGCGGCGCCGAGCCCGGCGGCGTCGACCCCGGGCGGTCGCCTACGACGACGTCGTCGACGCGTTCAAGGACTACGTCGCCAACGAGAGCGAGGGCCGCGGCTTCGTGCTGCTCGGGCACTCGCAGGGCGCGGGCATGATCACCCGGCTGATCGAGGACGAGATCGACGACGAGCCCCTTCTGCGGGACCGGCTGGTGGCGGCCTACGTCCTGGGCTCGTCGCTCCAGGTCCCCGACGGAGAGGTGGTCGGCGGGGACTTCGCCGACGTGCCGCTGTGCGAGGCCGAGGACCAGACCGGGTGCGTCGTCACCTACTCGTCCTACCGGTCGACCGACCCGCCCGCCGGCGTCGCCTTCTTCGGGCGCGGCGGTGACGGCACGCGTGCCGGCTGCGTCAACCCGGCGGCGGTGGGTGGCGGTGCGGCGACGGTGCAGCCCTACTTCCTGGTCCGGCCGGACCGAAGGATCGCTGCTCGGCGGGTTGACGGCCGCGCAGCCCTTCGCCGACCCGGCCCGCACGGCCGAGATCACCACCCCGTGGGTCACGTACCCCGACCTCGTCGAGGCCGAGTGCGTCTCGCCAGGGCGACCACACGTACCTCTCGCTCACCGTGAACGGCGACCCGGCCGACCCCCGCACCGACGACATCGGCGGCGACCTCACCCCCGAGTGGGGCATGCACCTCGTCGACGCCAACGTCGCGATGGGCGACATCGAGGACCTGGTCACCGCGCAGGCCGAGGCCTACGTGGGCTGACGCTCGGGCGCGCCCGCCGAGCGGCGGGCCAGCTCGGCCTCGCGCGTCGGGATCCGCCAGCCGACGTACCAGGTGCCCACGGCGCCGGCGCCGAGGATGACCGCGGCGAACGCCGGCGAGCCGATGGCCCACGAGCTCAGCGTGCACGCCGTCAGCATCATGGCGACGGCGACGACCTTGGCCCGACGGGGCATGCCCAGCCCGGCCCGGTGGTCGCGCACCATCGGCCCGACGCCCGGCAGGTCGAGCACCCATCGCTCGAAGCGGGGGCTCGAGCGGGCGAAGCACGCGGCCGCCAGCACGAAGAACCCGGTGGTGGGCAGGCCGGGCACGACGATGCCGACGGTGCCGAGGCCGACGGCGACGAACCCGCACGTCATGAGCACGAGCCGGCGCATCGTTTCGCCCTACCCGACGAGCGAGGCGATGTCCTCGACCAGGAGGACGAGGAGGAGTGCGATCACCGTGAGCGCCAGCGCGGTGTAGGCCCACCGCCAGCGATGGTCGGCCGCCCAGAACCGGCGGATGGTGGCGACGTTGGAGGCGATGGCGACGAGCCCGACCGGGATCCCGATCGCCGGCCCGACGCCCGCGGCCAGGCCGAGGGCCGGGAGCAGGAACGGCAACACGAGGTAGGTGAGGATGCAGCGCGTCGCCGAGACGAGCACCGACGTGGAGAAGGCGCGCTGGGCGGCGCGCTCGGAGGCGGTCTGGCCCTCGGGGATGCGGAGGAGGCGCCGCACGGCGATGTCGGCGGCCGGACGGGGGGCGGTGGCCACGTTCTGCACGGTTCTGAGGCTAGAGGGCGGCGGGGCGATCACCCAAGTGCGCCATGCGCCGCGGCCGGCGACGCGGCGTGTGACGCGAGCGTGAACTCGACGGACGGGAGCGCGGCGGGGCGACGGTGCGCCACTAGGGTCCGGGCGCCGACCGGGGGAGGAGCCGCGCGCCGTGAAGTTGATCACCGCCATCGTCAAACCGTTCAAGCTCGACGACGTGAAGACCGCCCTCAAGGAGATCGGCATCGCCGGCATGACGGTCAGCGAGGCTCAGGGCTTCGGCCGCCAGGCGGGCCACACCGAGGTGTACCGGGGCGCCGAGTACACGGTCGACTTCGTGCCCAAGGTGCGCATCGAGGTCCTGGCCGCGGAGACCGACGCGGACGGGGTCGTCGAGGCCATCGTGAACGCCGCGCGCACCGGGAAGATCGGCGACGGCAAGATCTGGGTCTCCGACGTGGTCCGCACCGTGCGGGTGCGCACCGGCGAGCTCGACTTCGACGCCCTCTGACGGGCGTTCGCCCAGGCTTCACCCAGGTCAGAGGGGATAGTTCACCCGCCCCGAGACAGGCGGTCACCGTCCGGCTACGGTCGCGACGAACGGCAGTGTGTCGACTCTTTCCACTCCAGAGAGGGCATCGATGAGCAACCGTCACCGCACCACCGACGTGGTCCTTCCTCACCACGAGGAGCGCCGGGTCCAGGCCCGGTCCGAGCGTCACCGGGTGAACACCGCCCTGGCCGACGTCACCGGGCAGATCCTCGGGGGCGCCGAGCCCGACGACGTCGTCGAGCCGGGCGTCGGCTTCCGGGCCGAGCAGCACCACGACCCCGACCGGTCCCGGCCGTCCACCCGCCGGCGCCGGCACTGGAAGCTGAAGATGTGGAAGCGGCGCACCGCCGAGCGGCGCGCCAAGGCGTACATCGAGCGCGCCGCCGGCTGAGGCCGGCGCGCTCGCACCCCGTCGGGGTCCCCCCACCGGTTCGGCGCGCCCTGGGGCGGCCGACTCGGGCGGCGACCGGATGCTCGTCGGGTGCCTGCACGCGGCACGGGCGGGCGCCGGCGTGAGCCGGGCCCGCCCGCAACCGGGGGGTTCAGGCGAGAGCGTGCCGGGTCAGACCGGCGTGGACTCGGGCTCCTCCTCGACGGTGGGCGTGTCGCCGTTGCCGTGCTCCGCGAGCACCTCGGCGGCGATCATGTCGAACTCGGGGTAGGCGAGGGCGCCCATCTCGGGCATGTCGAGGCCGCCGAGCTCGTCCTCCTCGGCGGGCCGGATGCCGCCCTTCATGACCGTGTTCTGGATCTTGAAGAAGGCGAAGGCGATGCCGAAGATCACCGTCCAGATGCACGAGCACGCCGAGCGCCTGGGCGCCGAGCTGGCCGAACTCGCCGGCGACGACGCCCTCGATGGCGGGCGACGTCGGAGCCGTTCCAGGCCGCCGCCGTAGCTGCCGTTGGCGAAGATGCCGACGGCCAGAGCACGCCGAAGGTGCCGCACACGCCGTGGACGGCGATGGCGCCGACCGGATCGTCGACCTTCAGCTTGTTCTCGATGAAGCTGACGGCGTAGATGACGAGCACGCCGGCGATGACGCCGATGACGCGCCGACCACGCCGGGCTGGTGAAGGCGCACGGCGCCGTGATGGCCACCAGGCCGGCGAGCATGCCGTTGACCATCATCCCGGGATCGGGCTTGCCGGTCTTCCGCATCATCACGAACATCGCACGTCACCGCACCGAACGCAGCCGGCGATGGCGGTGTTGGTGGCGACCGACGGCGAACTGCACGTCGGTGGCGGCGAAGCGTCGAGGCGGCGTTGAAGCCGAACCAGCCGAACAGCAGGATGAAGCAGCCGAGCATGGCCATCGGGATGTGGTGGCCGGGCAGCGTGTTGGGCGTGCCGTCCTTGTTGAACTTGCCGATGCGGGGTCCGAGCACGATCGCGCCGGCGAGACCGGCGACGCCGCCGACGGCGTGGACGACGCCGGAGCCGGCGAAGTCGACGTAGCCGGCGCCGAGGCCCATGGTGTCCCAGGTCTTGGCGAGCCAGCCGCCGCCCCAGGTCCAGGCGCCGAAGAGCGGGTAGTAGATGGCGCCGCAGAAGAGGCCCCAGCCGACGAAGGCCTTCCACTTCCACCGCTCGGCCATGGCCCCGGTGGGGATCGTGGCCACGGTGTCCATGAAGGCCACCATGTAGAGGAAGAAGCCGATGACGGCCGCGCCGCCGGCGGTGCCGATGGCGTCGCCGGACAGGGCGAAGCCGCCCTGCCACAGGAACACCCAGTTGCCGCTGCCGATGAGCGGCGTCGCCGACGGCGCTGGTCGTAGCCGAAGTCGTAGCCCGGCAGCACGTAGCTGTAGCCGCCGAACATGAAGGCGTAGCCGACGAGGAAGAAGCCGACGAACCCGAGGCCGAAGATGGCGAAGTTCGTCGACACCACGTGGGCGGCGTGCTTGGCACGGCAGAAGCCGGTCTCGACCAGGGCGAAGCCCGGCCTGCATGAAGATGACGAGGACGGCGCCGATGACGATCCACAGCAGGTTGATCTGCTGCCCGAGGGCGGTGACCGCCTCGGCTGGATCGACGTCCTGCGCGCCGGCGACGCTCGGAGCGAGGAGGACGAGGGCGCCCGCGAGGGCCAGCCCCAATCCTGCTTTCCGCCCGAACGACATGCCGGCTCTCGCGTCACGACGAGGGCCAATGGACATGGGTACGTGTTCCTTTCAGACGTTCCCGGAGAAAGAGGCCTGACGCCGATGTCTGACCCGATGGTGAACGTATGGACGGGGTGTCACACGTCTATGTCGCATTGTGAATCGCCGAATGCCATCTGCTTCGGGATCGCGCCCTGTTCATTGCGTGCGATCGCTCATGTTTCTGACGTAAATCTGACTCCAGCCCTCAGCGAGGGTGCGTGCGAAGGCCCTCACGTCGCACGACGACCCGGCCATGCGCCAGACTCACGGCCATGTCCGAGCAGCAGATGGACCCGCGGAAGGTCCGCATCGGCCTCGCCATGGTGGTGCTCACCGTGGTCGTGGCGGTGGCGTTGATCACGGTGGTCGACTCGAACGTGGTGCGTGCGGTCATGGCCGGCGTCGCCCTGCTCGGCATCGTGCGAGCGTTCCTGCTGTTCCGCTCGATCCGCCGCGAGCAGGCACAGGGCTGACGACCGACCGGCGGCCACGCCGGGCCGGTCCGATCAGACGACGGGCAGCTCGCCCATCTCGAGCAGGAAGCCCGCGCCGCGCACCACGCAGACGGCCATGCCGAGCGGGGCGATCCGCTTGCGCACCCGGCGCACGACGTTGTCGAGCATCCGCGTCCCGTTGTCGGGCTCGTCGGACGCCATCCCGAGCGCCGCCGCCAGGTCGGCCCGGGCCACCATGTAGCCCGGCTCGGACATCAGGGCCTGGAGGGCGGCCAGCTCGCCAGGTGGCAAGGCCACCCACTGGTCGCCCCGGTGCAGCAGGCCGTCGGCGTCGATCGACGCGGGGCGCGAGCCCGGGCCAGGCGACGCAGGCGCTCCCGCCGCACGTAGCGCTCGATGGCGTCGGCATCGGGGCGGACCCAATCCTCGAGGCCGTCCCAGCACGGCGGCGGCGCCTCGCCGTGGTCGACGACGAGCAGGCGCGGTCGACCCTCGTGCGCCAGACGCTCGCGCCTGGCGGCCTCCGCGGGCCAGCGCAGATCCGCGACCTGGTCGTCGACCCCCGTGTGGCGCGCCGCGGTGCTCATGACCGTCCTCCTGCTGGCTGCAGGGAACGCTACGCGGACGCTGTTTCACGTTCGTGAGGCAACTGTTGTGGGTCTGTCGCGACTACCTGACGCATTTCTTACGCAGGGCTCGGGACGGCGATGTCGAGGACGAGGCCGCGGCTCCGCACGACGTGGAGCTTCAGGCCGACCTCGGCCACCCGACGCCCCAACCGGTGGACGAGAGAGCGCAGCGAGGTGGACGTCCCGCTGCCTCCCGCCTCTTCGTACGCCTTGCGGACGTCGCTGTTGCCGACGAGCCGGCCGAGGTTGCGCACGAGCAGCTCGACCACCATCAGCTGGGTGTCGGGGATGGGGACCCAACGCCCACGGTGGCGGAGGAGGCCGTCGGCGTCGAGGGTGGGCCCGGTGGGTGGCGACGTCGGGGCAGGGACGGGCGCGGCCTCGTTCGGGGCCGGGACGGGGGCGGGGGATGGAGCCGTCGCTTCGGAGCGGGCGGGGGCGCCGGACAGCGCACCATGGAGTTCTGGCATGCGGGCCACCTGGCGTGGGGAGTGTGAGGGAGGGTCGGCCCCGGGGCGTCGTGCGCACACGGCGCCCCGGGGACGACGTCAGGCCGGGACCGGCTCGTCGTCGGTCGAGGTCGTGGTCTCGCCGTTGTCGGACAGCGGCGAGTCGATGGTGAAGGTGCCGAAGCCCTCGCCGTAGCCGGGCGAGCCGTGCTCGAGGATGTCGAGGCCCGCGAGCTCCTCCTCCTCGCGACACCCGCAGGCCGATGGTGGCCTTGATGCGCGAAGAAGAGGATGACCGGCGGTGACCGACGACCCAGGCCAGCGATGGCGGCGACGCCGATGAGCTGGCTGACGAGCTGGTCGGTGCCGCCGCCGAGAAGCAGGCCCTGCTTCCAGAAGCCGTCGACGTCCTCGGCGGGCGAACAGGCCGACGCAGAGGGTGCCGAACGCGCCGCAGACGCCGTGGACCGAGATGGCGCCGACCGGGTCGTCGACCTTGACGACCCGGTCGAAGAAGTCGACCGCGAACACGACGATGATGCCGGCGAGGACGCCGATGATGAGCGCGCACGGGCCGGTGACCGCGGCGGTGCCGGCGGTGATGCCGACCAGGCCGGCGAGCAGGCCGTTGCCGGTCATGCCGACATCGGGCTTGCCCGTCTTGAGCCACACCGTGGCCATGGCGCCGAGCGCGCCGGCGCGCGCCGGCCAGCGTCGTGGTGACGGCGATGCCGCCGATGGCGCCGTCGGCCGCCAGCTCGGAGCCGGGGTTGAAGCCGTACCAGCCGACCAGGAGGATGAAGCAGCCGAGGATGGCGAACGGGATGTTGTGGCCGAGGATCGCCCGGGGCTTGCCGTCGGGGCCGTACTTGCCGATGCGGGGCCCGAGGACCTTGGCGCCCCAGAACGCGGCGACGCCGCCGATCATGTGCACGATGCGTCGAGCCGGCGAAGTCGTGGAACGGCGGTGGCCAGTCTGGAACAGCCAGCCGCCGCCCCACTGCCAGCGGACGACCACCGGGTAGATGATCAGGCTGATCACGAAGCTGTAGACGAGGTACGCCTTGAACTTCGTGCGCTCGGCCATCGCGCCCGACACGATCGTCGCCGCCGTGGCGGCGAACGCCACCTGGAACATGAAGAACACCGGCGACGGTCAGGTTGCCGTAGGTGAAGGCGCCGTCGCCGAGGAAGCAGCCGTCGGCGCCGATGAACTTGCCGATGCCGTCGAGTCGACCGCCGTAGGCGATGGCGAAGCCGACGGCGAAGAACGCGATCGCCGCCGGCGCAGAAGTCCATCAGGTTCTTCATCATGATGTTGGCGACGCTCTTGGCCCGGGTGAGGCCGGCCTCGACGAGCGCGAAGCCCGCCTGCATGAAGATGACGAGCACGGCGGCGAGCAGCACGAAGACGTTGTCGAGGTTGACCTGGACCTCGTCGGCCTCGATCTCCTGCGCGCCGGCCGGAGCCGGCGAGCACGACGACGGCTCCCGCGGCCACGCCGGCCCCGACGAGGAGCTTGCGCCGCCACGAGGACCGCGTGGCGGGTGTGGGTGGTGCATGCATGGGGATGGATGTCTCCTTGTTTGGGTGCCGGGACCGGGAGACGGGCGCACGTCGTCGGGCTGCCGCGCCAGGGTCCGGCGGGACCTGCGCGTCCGGGCGGGCGCGCAGTGCACGGGCCCGTCCTGCCGACCGGGGCGCCCACGCCCGCCAAGGGCGCGGCTCACGGCAGCGGATCAGGCTCGATCAGGGCTCGACACGCCAGGGCGGCCGACCGGCCACCGCACGCGATCGCAGGGGACCGGGGCGGAGGCGGCGGCGGCGGCGCGGAGCCGTCAGGCGCGCGCGGTGGCCCGCGGCGCCGCCGGCGCGCGCGAGCAGGAGGGCTTGCGGCCGCGGGTCGTCGCTCGGTCGGACGACCGTCGACAGGCCGGGGGCCAGGAGCACCGCTGCCACCACCAGGGCCGACAGCGCCATGAGGTCGCGCACGATGTCGACCGCCGGGGTGGGCACCCGGGCAGGGGCTTGCCGTGGTTGGCACCCGACACCATCGCCCCGCTCTCGGCGGGGCTGATGCTGACCTGGGTGCCGTCGTCGGGGCGCAGCAGGAGGCCGGCCACGAGGCCGAGGAACAGGCAGAGGCCGACGAGGGCGATCTTGCGCATCGCTCGACCTCCTCCCCGGCCTGGTGACACCGATCCGAGCGGGATCGCAACCGACCCCACGTTGGCGGTGCAACGTACGAGCGGTCCGTTTCACCCGGATGCCTCGTCCGTTACGGCTGATGCACAGGAACCTGACGCATCTCTTTCATTTCCTCGGTCGCCCGTGAACGCTTTGTGAACGTGATGGCCGGAACATTGCGGCATCCCCACTCGACCCTTTAGGCAGGTCGGCGTGCCCGGCATGCCGTTGAAGGACCCGTGGAGCGAGTCCGACCGCTACGTGCCCCGGACCGTCGTCCAGCCGATCCAGCGCGTCCTCGCGCACGAGGCGGCCGGCGGCGTCGTCATGCTGATCGCCGCCGCCGTCGCCATCGTGTGGGCGAACTCGCCGTGGTCAGCGACTCGCTACACCGACCTGTGGCAGACGCCGCTGCGCGTCGAGCTCGGCGGCCTGCTCCACCTCGACCACCTGTCGCTGCAGACCTGGGTCAACGACGCCCTGATGACCGTGTTCTTCCTGCTCGTCGGCGTCGAGATCAAGCGCGAGGTCGTCCACGGCGAGCTGCGCGACCTCCGGGCGGTGGCCCTGCCGGTCATCGCCGCGCTCGGCGGCATGATCGTGCCCGCCGTCATCTACGCCGGCCTCAACGCCGGCGGCGCCGGGCAGCGACGGCTGGGCGCGTCCCGATGGCGACCGACATCGCCTTCGCCGTCGGCGTCGTGACGCTGGCGGGCAAGCGGGTCCCGCTCGCCGCCAAGATCTTCCTGCTCACGCTGGCCGTGGCCGACGACATCGGCGCCATCGTCGTGATCGCCGTCTTCTACACGGGCGGCCCTGTCGTGGGGCTGGTTCGCCGTGCGCCCTCGTGTCGCTCGTCGGCATCTTCGTGCTGCGCCGCGGCGACGTGCAGAGCCTGGCGCCCTACCTGGCGGTCGGCGCCTTCGTCTGGCTCGCCCTGCTCGAGTCGGGCGTGCACGCCACGCTCGTCGGCGTCGCCCTCGGCCTGCTCACGCCGGCCTGGCCGCTGCGATCCCCGCGGCGGTTCCCGCCCGAGGCCCGGCGAGATCCTCAACCAGCGTCGAGGCGGCCTACTACGACCGCGTGCTGACCCAAGAGGAGTTCGCCGAGAACGAGCAGCGGATCGCCGAGGTCGCCGCGCCTCGCGATGTACGCGCACCAGCCCGCTCGAGCGCCTCGAGCGGGCGCTGTCCCCGTGGGTCGCCTACGTGATCGTGCCGGTCTTCGCCCTCGCCAACGCCGGCGTGTCGCTCTCGGGCGACGCCATCGGCGGCCTGGTGTCGAACCCGTCACCGTCGGGGTGCTGCTCGGCCTCGTCGTCGGCAAGACCGTCGGCGTGTTCGGCTTCACGGCGCTCGCGGTGAAGCTCGGCGTCGGCCGGCTCCCGGCCGGCACGACCTGGCGGCACGTGTTCGGCCTGGCGACCTCGCGCCGGCGTCGGGTTCACCGTCGCCCTGTTCGTGACCAGCCTCTCGTTCGACACCGCGGCGCAGGCCGACGCCGCCAAGGTCGGCATCCTGTTCGGCAGCACGATCGCCGGGATCCTGGGCTTCACGCTCCTGCGCAGCGGGTCGTCCTCGCCGGCGAACGGGTCCGAGGTCGCGAGCGCAGCCCGTCGAGTGCGGCGCCTGTCATCGTCTCGGCCGACGCTGCCGCCGTGTTGGCGCCGCCCGCCTGAGGGGCGGCAGCACCGAAGGTGACGCCGTCGTCACCTTCGGTAGGGCGATAGCTTGGGGGCGACTTCCGGGGGGAGGGTCGCCGCCGCGGCACGCCGTCATGACGCGCACCGTCGAGCTGGACATCACGGGCCCCGACGCCGATGCGTCGCCGCCCGACGACCCCACCGGGCGCCCCGGCGCCGCCGGCGCCGGCCTCGTCTTCTCGGCTCGCACCCGCCTCCTCGACTCGGCATCCGTCGGCGCGGTCGGGGTGCTCGCCGTCGCGCTGACGTGGCTGGTCCCCGAGAGTCGGGAGGGCTACGTCGTCGCCCATGCCCTTCCCGCCATCCCCCTCCTGGCGGCGTCCTTCGTCTGGGCCGGACGGGTTCGCCGCCGCGGGGCACCCGAGTACGCGGCGTTCTGGCGTCATTGGCGGTGCGCCTGCGCGTGCGGCCTCGGCGCCGCGATCGCCGGCACCGCCATGCCGGCGTGGCCGCCGCTGCTCGGGGTCGACCTCGCCCTCATGGTGGCGGCCGTCCCGTTCTGGGCGGCGGCCGGCCGCCAGGCGCTGACGATCCCGGCCGGCCGCCTCGACCCCGCTGTCGACATGGTGGACGGGCTCACGGCGATCGTCGTCCTCGGAGCCCCCGGCGTCCTGCTTCTCGCCGAGGCACTGCTGGCGAACGCCGTGCCGGCCGCGGCGCTCCCGCTCGCGTTCTTCCTGGCCATCGCGCCCGCCGGCCTGTACGGCGCGGTGCTGAGCATCGGACGGGTGCCGCCCGGGGAGCGCCTGGTCCACGGGCTCGGCATCGCCCTGGTCGGGACGTTCTGCGTCAGCGTCGCGCTGCAGCTCGTCCGCCTGGTCGAGGGGATCGACCTCCCGCTCGGCGCCTTCGTCGCCGCCCACGTCGCCAACCTCGTCGTGGTGGCGGCGCTGCCTCTGTGGTCGCACCGCGCTGCGTCCGGCGGCCTGGGCCGCCTTCCCGTCGAGCGGCAGGTCCGGCGGCGCAACCCGATGGGGCTGCTCAGCACCGTGGTCCTGTCCGTGTTGGCGGCGTACGTCCTCGGCTGGCGCCGCGACGACGCCTGGGCGGTCGTGTACCTCGTCGGCCTGCTGCTGACCGTCGTCGCCCTCAGCGCCGTGCGCCAGACGATGCTGACCCGCGAGACCCGCCGCCTCGCCGGCGAGCTGGCGCGCATGGCCGAGGAGCGGCGGTGCCTGCTGGCCGACATGGTGCGGGCCGTCGACGACGACCGCCGCCGCATCGTGTCCGAGCTGCACGCGCAGGCGGTGGGCTCGCTGTCGACCTTGGGCACCGTCGTGCAGACGGCGTGCGTGTCACTCCCGGCGCCGACCGCGCTGGCGGTCCGCGAGTCCGTCGCCCAGGTCCAGGGCGACCTCAGCCAGCGCGCCGAGGAGCTGCGCACCCTCCTCGTCGCCCTCCGGCCGTTCGGTGCGGTCGACGGCGCCGGCGACGACGCCCTCGGGCCGGCTCTGCGCGCCTACGCCGCCGATCTCTGCGACGCCCTGCCGCCGGGGGATCGACCTCAGGTGGTGGTCGACGTCGACCCCGTGCTCGAGCTCGATCGCCGCACCGCCACCATCGCCTATCGCATCGCCCAGGAAGCCCTGCTCACGGCCGTGCTCCACGCCCGGGCCCGGACTGTCACGGCCAGCGTGGGGGCCGACGAGCCGACGGGCCGGGTCGTGGTCGAGGTGGACGACGACGGCGACGGGCTCGACCTCGGCGCGCTGGTCGGTGGCTCCTGCCTCTCCGCGCTCGAGCTGTTCACCGATCTCGGGCACGGTGACCTGACGGTCCGCGCCGTCCCGGGCACGGGGACCTCGGTGCGCAGCCTCCTCGGCGGCCACTCGGCCCTGGCCGGCCGACCCGAGGACCGGCGGCACCTGCGCCTCGTCTGACGCCGCGTCCTCGCCGCGGACCCCCGGGCGCTCAGAGCAGGTCGAGCGCGCCGAGCCCGCCCGCCAGGAACCGCTGCCCGGCGTCGACCGCCTCGTCGCGGCTGATCTGGCCGGCCAGCGCCAGCTCGCACACGTGGAACAGCGCGCCCATCGCCGCCGCCCCGCCCGCCTGGGTCGCCGCCAGCGGCTGGCCGGCGGGGGCGAGCAACGCGTTCAGCTCGCCCGCGAGCCGCGCTCGCACCGCCATGGCCTGGCCGACGACCCCCGGGTCGCCGGAGCCCCACGGCTCGAGGACCAGCAGCCGGTAGGCGTCGGGGTGGTCGGAGAACCACGAGACCAGCGCCTCGACCAGCGCCGCCACCCGTCGCTCGGGCGCCGTGGGCGCCCGGGTCGCGGTGCGGGCCGCGTCCACGACCTCGCCGACCAGCCGCTCCATCACCTCGCGGTAGAGCTCGGGACGGCCGTCGGGGAAGTAGTGGTAGAGCAGCGTCTTGGACACCCCCGCCAGCTCGGCCACCTCGGCCAGCCCGGCCTGCGTGTAGCCGCGGGTGGCGAACGTCTGCTCCGCCGCCCCGATGAGCAGCGCCTTGCGCTCCTCAGGGGCCAACCTGCGTACCGGCGCCTCTGCCACGTGCCTCCCCCTGACCTGCCACCGGGCCGCGCCGCTCACCGCTGCGCCCGCCCGGCGACCGTCAACATACCCCCGCGCCGCATCGTGGCCGGTGGCAGGTCGAGCGGCGCCGTGCCCGAGCCGCCCTGCCCGAGCCGATTGCCATCGACCCCCGCAGGGCGCAGGATCTCGGCATGGCCGTCCTGATGGAGCGCCAGCTGTGGTCCGACATCGACCACATGCGGTACCAGACGACCCCGAAGCGGGTGCGGGTGCGGCTCGGGCCGACCGTCATCGCCGACACGACGAACGCCCTGCTGGTGTGGGAGCCGAGGCGCGTCGTGCCGTCGTACGCCGTGCCGGTCGACGACGTCGACGCCACGCTCCGGGAGCCGAGCGCACCCCCGCCGCGCCCGGAGCACCGGCCCGTCGGCTTCGGTGACGACGGTCCGCCCATGCTCGATCCGAGCATCCCGTTCGCGGTGCACACGTCGGCGGGGGACCAGTTCGACGTCGTCGCCGGCGACGAGGTCCGTCCCGCCGCCGCGTTCCGCCCGGCGGACGGCGACGTGCACAGCCACCTGGTGCTGGACTTCGACGCGTTCGACTGGTGGGAGGAGGACGAGCCGATCGTCGCCCACCCACGCGACCCGTTCCACCGCATCGACGTCCGGCGCAGCTCCCGACTCGTGCGCCTCGAGCACGAGGGTGAGCTCCTGGCCGAGTCGAATCGCTGTCGCATGCTGTTCGAAGGCGTGTTCCCCGTGGTCCGCTACTACCTGCCGGCGGACGACGTGCGCGGTCGAGCTGCGCGCCAGCGATCACCGCACCGAGTGCGCCTACAAGGGGGCGGCCACGCACTACACCGCCACCGTCGGCGACGGCGTGCTCCCCGACATCGCCTGGAGCTACGAGGACCCCCTCGACGACGCCGTGCCGGTCAGGTCGCTCGTCTGCTTCTACCAGGAGCGGCTGGACCTCTCGGTCGACGGCGAACGGGTTCCGCGCGTCCGCACGCCCTGGTCCTGACCCCGCCGACCGGCAGCGGCAGGCGACGTCAGCCCCGGATGGGGCCGGGATGGCGCGTGTCGAAGTCGAGCAGGCCGACCCACTCGGGGCGCACGGCGATGCGGGCCATGCGGGTGCTCGGGGTCGTCGGCCATCGACAACAGGCCGGCCGCCGCCTCGTCGCCGAGGTAGAGGCGAGCCGACGAGGCGTACTCGGGGACGACCCCGTCGACGTCCTCGATCGTCGCCTCGGCCGCGGACGAGCAGCACGTGCGGCGGCGGCCGTCGGTGTCGATCGACAGGGCGACCGCGGGGTTGGCGCGCAGGCTGGCGATGCGCCGCGCCGGCCGGCGGATGTGCGGCGCGGCGTAGAACGTGGGCATCACCAGCTCGTCGCCCGTTCCAGTGGAACCAGGTCGGCACCACCCGGGGCGTGCCGTCCTCGGCGACGTAGGCGAGGCGGGCGGGGATCGCCGACGCCAGGAGCTGGACGGCCACCGGTGTGTCGAGCAGGCGCAGGTCGCCCTGGGGCAGGGTCGTGGTCGTGGTGTCGTCGCTCATGGTCCCTCCGGGTCGTGGTCGGCCGCGCCCGTTTGCGCATGGAGACGGCCCGGGAGGGCGAAAGTGATCGCGCCCGTCAGAACGTGCGCGGATAGGTCACGCCGTCTCGGGTTGCCGCTCGCGGCTGCCTGTCGGCCGGCTGTGGAGCTGGGGGTCGACCACCAAATCCCCCCGCGTGGGCTGTGCCGAGCGCCCAATCTGCTCGGCCTCTCAGGCCCGGCCGTGCGCACGCAGGACGCCGACCGCCTCCACCGTGGCGTATCCGCGCCACTCGAGGGCGGCGGCCGGCGAGTAGGCGGTGAAGTCGACGGCCCAGCCGCCGTCGTCGCGCTGCCCGGCGGCCAGCCGGTCGAGGTCGGTGGCGACGACCGCCTCGTCGAGGTGGGCGCGCAGCGGGGTGCCCGGCGCCGGCGAGAACTCGAGGGGACGGATCGCCTCGTCGGCCAGCCCGCCCTCGACGGGCAGCGTCGCGTCGGCCGGCAGGGCGCCGGCCCAGCCGGCCAGCAGGGCCGCGGCGTCCACGTCCTCGTCGCGCCTCGGCCGTCGCCGCCGTCGCCGTCAGCCAGCCGCCCGACCCACGCGTCGAGGAACCGGAGGCCGTACAGCAGCTCGAGCGTCGACGCCGGACCCTCCTGGGCGGCCATCGCCGCGCCCGCGTATCGAGTGACGGTGGCGAGCCAGGGATGGGCGGCGACCGCCGGATCGTGACGGGCCACCCGATGGGCGACGGCTGCCACCGCGGTCGTGATGTGCAGCGAGGACACGTCGGGGTCGGCACCGGCCCAGAACGGCGCGGTGGCGGTGGCGTCCGCCACCGGCAGGGCGAACGGCAGCCCCCCGTCGGGGAGCGTCGCCCCCGCCAGCCAGTCGCACAGCTCGGACGCACGCGGGCTGGTGACGGGCGCGACGTCCTCGAACACCTCGAAGGCGTGCATCGCCCCGACGGGCTGGCTCTCGACCGCTCGCAGGTCGGGCTCGAGTGTGCCGTACCCGCCGTCGGGGTTGCGGTAGGCCTCGAGCGCGGCCAGGGCGAGGTCGGGATCACCCCCGTCGAAGCGCACGGCGAAGCGGCGCCGGTCGAGCAGGCGGGCATGGGCGGTCATGAAGGCGGAGGTGGCGGCGAGGTCGAAGGCCATGCCCTGATCCTGCGCCGGCGCCGGCCGGGGCGTCTTGGATCGATCGGACATCGCTGCGCTGCGGGACCGATGACTCGACCGGCGTCCCGGCGTCGTACATGGTGACGCCCACGAGGGCGAGGAGGACGCGCCCAGCATGACCACCTACGTACTCATCCCCGGAGCGGCATCCGATTCCTGGTACTGGCACCTCGTGGCGCCCGAGCTCGCGGCCCGTGGCCACGACGTGGTGACCCCCGACCTGCCGTGCGACGACGATGCGGCAGGGTTCGCCGAGTACGCCGACCTCGTGGTCGACGCCATCGGCGACCGGCGCGACATCGTGATCGTGGCCCAGTCGATGGGTGCGTACACCGCCGCGCTCGTGTGCACCCGGGTGCCGGTCGACCTGCTGGTGCTGGTGGCGGCCATGACCCCACGGCCGGGCGAGACCGGTGGCGAGTGGTGGGTGAACACGGGGCAGGCGGAAGCGCAGCGCGCGCAGGCGGTCCGCGAGGGGCGCGATCCCGACGACGACAGCCCCGAGACGACCTTCCTGCACGACGTCCCGCCGGACGTGGCGGCCGAGTCGGTCCGACCACCTGCGGGCCGCAGTCGGGGACCCCGTTCTCGACCCCGTGGCCGCTCGGCGTCGTGGCCCGAGGTGCCCACGCGATTCCTGCTGTGCCGCCACGACCGCCTGTTCCCGGCCGACCTCCAGCGCCGCGTCGTCGCCGAGCGGCTCGGCCTCGTGCCCGACGAGATGGACGGCGGCCACCTGCCCGCCCTGGCCCACCCCCACGAGCTGGTCGAGCGGCTCGAGGCGTTCCGCACCGAGGCGTCGTCGCCAGTACTCGCCGGCTGACGGCACCCCGCCCGGACGCTCGTCGGGAATCGGGCCGCCGGAGGGACCGGTGCCAGCATGAGGCGGTGCAGACCGGAGCGCGGCGGTGACGCCGCTCGAGGGCGTGCTGCTCGCCCTCGCCGGGCTGGCGGCCGGGATCGCCAACGCCGTCGCGGGCGGTGGGTCGCTGCTGTCGTTCCCGGCGCTGCTGGCGGCGGGATACCCGGCCGTCGACGCCAACGTCACGAACACCGTGTCGCTGTGGCCCGGCTACCTGAGCGGCGGGCCTGGCCTACCGCGACGACCTGCGGACCCAGCGCGACCGGGTGGTGGCGCTGGCCGTCACCGCGGGCGCTCGGGGGTGCGGCGGGAACCGTCCTGCTGCTGGTCGCGCCGCCCGGGATCTTCGAGGCGATCGTGCCGTACCTCGTGCTCGTGGCCGTGCTCCTCCTGGCCGCGCAGCCACGGATCGCGGCCCGGGTGCAGCGGAGGTCGAGCCCGCCGCGTCGGCGGCGCCGCCCGGCCCGACCACGCCAGCATCGGGCTGCACGCCTCGCACGTTCGCGGCCGCCACCTACGGCGGGTACTTCGGCGGCGGGCTGGGTGTGATCCTGCTCGCCGTCCTCGGCATCTTCCTCGCCCGACGACCTGACCCGCCTCAACGGGCTGAAGAACGCCCTGTCGCTCGTGATCAACACGGTGGCGCTGGTGGGCTTCGGCCTGTTCGGGCCGGTGGCGTGGGCGGCGGTGGCGGTGGTCGGCCCGGCCAGCCTGGCGGGCGGCGTGGTCGGCAGCCGGCTCGCCCGCCGCCTCTCGGCCACCGTGCTGCGCCGCATCGTCGTGGTGTGGGGCACGGCGGTGGCGATCCGCCTGCTCGTCGGCTGACGCCGACCGCGGCCGCAACTCGGTCTCGGCCGGTGCGGCGGCGTCGCTACCGTCGCCGCGATGACCACGTGCGCCGAGTGCGGCTTCACGTACGACCTGACCGACGTCCGGCGCCGCCGGCCCCGCCATCGTCGCCGGCATCGGCGAGGTGGCGGCCACGCTGCTGGCGCCCGGGCCCGATCCGCGTCGCCGCACCGAGCCCGGCACGTGGTCGCCGCTCGAGTACGTGCTGCCACCTGCGAGACGTGCTGCTCGTCCAGCGCGAGCGCGTGCTCGAGGCGCGGCGGACCGTGGCGCCGACGTTCACCCCGATGGGCCGCGACGAGCGCGTCGACCACGACGGCTACGCCGAGCAGGACCCGGACGCGGTGGCCCGCCAGGTGCGCGACGCGGCCGCGCTGTTCGCCAACGTGCTCTCCCGCGTCGGCCCCGACGAGTGGGACCAGACCGTGCACGTACACCTACCCGCAGCCCGCCCAGCGGTCGCTGCGCTGGGTCGCGGTGCACACGGTGCACGAGGTCGTGCACCACACGCTCGACATCCGGCGGCAACGACCGAACCCGAGCGCCGCGGCGCGGCCGAGGCGAACACCGTGGACCCGGTGGACCGGGTGGAGATCCGCGCGGCCGAGGCGACCGACCTCCCGGCGCTGACCGCCATCCAGAACGCGCTCGATCGGGTCGACCACGTACGAGTGGACCGAGACGCCGTACGCGCGTCGACGACGCGGGCCGCCTGGCTCGAGGCCCATCGGCGCCGCCGGAGACCCGGTGCTGGTGGCCGTCGACGGCGACGAGGTGGTGGGGTTCGCGGCGTACGGCGACTTCCGGGACACGGGCGCTGGCCGGGGTACCGGTTCACGGTCGAGCACACGATCCACGTGGCCGAGAGCCATCAGGGCGCCGGGGTCGGCCGTGCCCTGCTGCTCGCCCTCGACGGACCACGCCCGGCGGGCGGGCAAGCGGGTGATGGTCGGCGCCATCGACGGCGTCGAACACGGGCTCGATGGCGTTCCACGGCCGACCCGGGTTCGTCGAGGTGGCCCGCATGCCCGGTGTCGGCGAGAAGTGGGGCCGCCGGCTCGACCTGGTGTTGATGCAGCTCGAGCTGGGTGACGCGCACGGGACGCGTTGACATATTCCGATATCGACATATGATCGTGCCGTGGCTCGCACCCCGACGACGACCGATGCGTTCAACGCCGTCGCCGAGGCGAGCCGCCGTGACCTCCTCGACGCCCTCGGCACCGAGGAGGCCACGGTCGGCGAGCTCGTCGACCGGCTCGGCCTCAGCCAGCCCCAGGTGTCCAAGCACCTGGCGGTGCTGCGGGCCGTCGACCTCGTGCTCGTCCGCGTGGACGGCCGCCGGCGTTGGTACCGGGTCAACGGGCCGGCGCTGAAGCCCGTCCACGACTGGGTGCGCACCTTCGAGCGCACCTGGAACACCCGACTCGACCAGCTCGACGACCTGGTCGCCGAGCTCAAGCACCAGGAGCAGGAACGATGACCAGCAACGACACCGCCAAGAACCGCCACGGCTCCGCCGTGGTGAGCCGCCCGTCCGACACCTCGCTGCGGGTCGTCCGCGCCTTCGACGCCCCCGCCGCCCTCCTCTTCGAGGCCTGGACGACGCCCGAGCACGTCCAGCGGTGGTGGGGCTTCGAGACCTCCGAGTGGATCCAGTGCGACATCGACCTCCGGGTCGGCGGCAGCTGGCGCTGGGTCATCAAGGACCACGGGTTCGAGGTGGCGTTCCGTGGCGTCTACCGGGAGATCTCCCCGCCCCATCGGCTCGTGAACACCGAGCTCTACGAGGGCATGCCGGGCGCCACCGACGACGACGCCGCCCTCATCACCACCACCTTCGACGAGGTCGACGGCGTCACGACGATGACGCAGCTGTCCGAGTTCGTGCAGAAGGAGCACCTCGACGCCGCCATCGAGTCGGGCATGGAGGGCGGGATGCAGGTCTCGTTCGACCGGATGGAGGACCTCGTCCGCTCCCGGGGATGAGGGCCCGGCGGGCGCCACGCTCCCCGTGGCGCCCGCCCCGCGGGTCGTCAGGCGCTGGGCAGGCCGAAGGCGACGAGCCGGCCGTCCGCCGTCCCCACGTAGACCTGGCCGTTGCTCACCGCCGGCGCCCCCGTGATCGCCGAGCCGACGTCGTGCGTCCACAGCGGCTCGCAGGTGGCGGCGCCGCAGCCCGCGGCGTCGAAGGCGGCCAGCAGCCCGCCGTCGCCGGCCACGAAGACCAGCCCTCCGGCGACCGCCGGCTGGAGGATCGCCCCGATCTCGCCGGTCACGGACGGCAGCGCCGCGGACCACAGCGGCGCGCACGTCGCCGCCCCGCAGCCGTCGGCCGCGAAGACCTGCAGACGGTCGGACCCGGGATCGGCGCTCCCGGCGAACAGCAGGCCGCCCGCCAGCGCCGGCGCGTTCTCGCGGGTCGTCGTGGCGCTGCGCCACCGCTCGGCGCCGGTGGCCGCGTCGAAGGCCACGACCTCGCGGTCGCCCGCGTACACGGTCGTGCCGTCGTCGCTGAGCACCGGCACGCCGGCCGGCCCCGGCGCCGCCTGCCAGGTCGGACAGAGGTCGAAGTTGGGACCACACGACCGGACGGGCGCCTCGATCGAGTACGCCCGCACGCCCAACGCCTCGCGCACGTCGGTGGGCCCCAGGAACCACATCCCGGCGTGGAAGACCCACCCGTCGCCGAGGGTCACGACCTGGTCGGCCTGCACGGGCCTGTCGATGTAGAAGCGGCCGTCGAGCAGGGTCGCGCCCGTGTCGAGGTCGCGGACCTGCAACCGCCGCTCGACGAGGCAGATGATCGGCGGCCCGGTGCAGAAGCTGCCGGGGACGATCAGGGCCACCCGGCGATCACGCAGCGCCACGACCAGCCCGCCGGGGATCTCGCCCTCCACCGCACCGGTCCGGGCGTCGAGCCGGAGCGCGGTGGCGGTGTCGGAGGTGAGCAACTGGCTGGCGAGGACCTGGTCACCCGCGACGTAGGGCTGCCACATCTCCGCGTCGACAGGCGCCGGGTGCTCCCACAGCAGCGCGCCGTCGCGGGCCGCGAACGTCGACAGCCCGCCGGTGTCGGCGACGTGGATGCCCGCCGTCGACGTCACCGGTGCGCCAGCGGGACCCCCGCCCACCGCCGCCTCCCACCGCACGTCGAGTGATCCGACGTTGGCGGGCGTGATCTGGGTCTCGAGCGCGTTGTGCGCCGTCCGACCCGCGTTGCCTCCTGGCGTGGGCCAGAAGCAGCCCGACAGCGTCGCGAGCAGCGCGACGCCGAGCGCGCCCCATCTCGTCCGTCCCATCTCGTCTCCCCCTCCGAAACGCGACGACTCCCGGACGGAGCGTCTCGGCGGCGATGGTACCGCCGACGCGATCTGCGTTCCGTCGGTCGTGGGCGGGCGGCGCCACCGCTCAGCCGTCGGGGGACACGACTCCCCGCCGGAGCAGCCGGTGCTCGAGGCCCGCCTTCACCATGGGCCAGTCACGGGCCAGCACCGAGTAGACCGCGGTGTCGCGGACCCGACCGGCGGCGTCGAGCACGTGGGCGCGCAGGATGCCCTCGAGCTCCGCGCCCAGTCGCTCGATGGCGGCGCGCGACTGCAGGTTCATCCGGTGGGTGAGGAACTTCACCGCCTCCGCGTGCCACGCCTCGAAGGCATGGGTCATGAGCAGCAGCTTGCTCTCGGCGTTGGTGCCGGTGCCGTGGGCGGACTCACGGTTCCACGTGTGGCCGATCTCGACCCGCGGCACCGACGGCTCGATGTCCATGAACGTCGTCATGCCGAGGACCTGCCCGTCCGCCTGCCGGATGGCGGCGAAGGCCACCATCCGGCCCTCCGCCTGCAGACCCAGCCGCCGGTCGATCTCGGCCGCCATGTCCTCGGGCCTCGGCACCGACGTGTACCAGCGGTCCCACATGCGGCCGTCGTTCGTGGCGTCGACGAGGCCGGGCAGGTGCTCGTGCGTCAGCGGTTCGAGGCGGACGATCCGCCCCTCGAGGGTGACGGGGCCGAGCGTGGGCGACGTCGTCATCGTCGCCGGTGTACTCGACCCGGTCGACGCCCGCCGCGCCCTTTCTGCGCGCCGTGAGGGCGTGGCCTCCCTATGAGGGCCTGGACACGACCTCAGAACGTACGCGGATAGGTCACGCCGTCTCGGGTTGCCGCTCGCGTGCTGCCTGTCGGCCGGCTGTGGAGCTGGGGGTCGACCACCAAATCCCCCCGCGTGGGCTGTGCCGAGCGCCCAATCTGCTCGGCCTCTCAGGCCCGATCCCGGGTCGCCCGCCGGACGGAGGCGTGGTCCTGACCTCCGGAGCGGCCACCGTCACGACGGTGCTCGGTGGAGGGGAGCACCGGCTGGGCGCGGGCCCGGCGACGCAGCACGGCCGTGGCGGCGACCGCGGCGCCGATCACGAGCGCCACCGAGCCCACGAACGCGTAGCCGGCCGCCGAGGCGATGCCGACGGCACCGAGCAGGCCGAGGATCGGCCCGGCGCAGCACGCGGCGCACGCCGCCGCGCCCAGGCCGAGCAGGCCGGTCGCCGCACCGCCGCGGCGTGTCGCGGTCCGCCGGGCGGTCACGTTCCCACTCCGAACAGCGCGGCCACCACGTCGGCCGCCTCGAAGGGGGCTCGGACCTCGAGGGCGACGCCGCGGGTGTCGATCGAGACGCTGAAGCGCAGGAACCGGCAGCAGTCCTGCTCCGCGGCGGCGAGGCGGACGAGCTCCGCCACGTCCGTGGCCGGGCCGAGCTCGAGGCGGACGCCGTCGTCGAGGGCTGTGCGGGCGACGACCCCGGACAGGCCGCCGTCACCGGCATCGAGCAGCGCCGTCCACTCGTCGAGCCGCGCGCCCACCTGACGGGGGTCGAGCGTGCAGGCGACGGGCGGGTCGTCGCCGGTCGGAGCGTTGCCGTCGCAGCCGCACGCGTCGTCGCCGCAACCGCCCGCACCCGTGCCCGCGACCGCGTCGGCGCCGGCGAGGTCGAGCAGCGGGACGGCACGGGCAACCGCCCGCTCGTCACTCGGCCCGTCGCCCGCCCCGCCGCTCGGCCCCTCGGTCAGGCAGCCGCACGTGTCGTCGCACGCACCCGTCGGGGACACGGCGAGGCCGGCCGCGGCGCGCTGCAGGTCGGCGGTCAGAACCGTCAGCTCTGCGATCTGGCGCCGCGACTCGACCACCTTGGCCGCCACCGTGGCCCGGAGCCGCTCCTGCAGGGGCGCGCACCGGCCGCCGTCCCAGACCTGGGACAGCTCGGCGATCTCGTCGAGGGTGCAGCCGAGCTGCTTGGCCCGGGCGATGAACCGCAGCCTCGTCAGGGAGTCGTCGTCGTAGAGGCGGTAGCCGGCGTCGGTGCGGCCGGCGGGGCGAACCAGGCCGATGTCCTCGTAGTAGCGCAGCGTCGCCGGGGTGAACCCGCTGCGGTCGGCCACCTCGGCGATCCGGTAGGTGCTCATGGCCGGACGGTAGACCTTCGAGCCGACATGAAGGTCAAGGCCCGGGGTGGTCGGTCGGCGGACCGTCCCATCGTTGTGTGCCGATGCCTACGATCGCCGGGCGACCGCAGAGCCGGGGAGGGGCCATGCCCGACTACAGGACGAAGCCACTCGACGCCGGGACCTGGCCCGACTTCGCCGAGCTGGTCGAGGCGCACGACGGCGTGTGGGGCGGCTGCTGGTGCATGGGCTTCCACCCCAAGGGGGAGGGGTGGGGCAAGAGCGCCGAGTTGAACCGCGCCGAGAAGGAGCAGCGGGTCCGCGAGGATCGGGCGCACGCCGCGCTCGTCTACGACGGCGACCGGTGCATCGGCTGGTGCCAGTTCGGCGTGCCCGACGAGCTCCCCCGGATCAAGAACCGGCGCGCCTACCTCGACGGCCTCGACGAGCTGCCCGACTGGCGGATCACGTGCTTCTTCGTCGATCGGGGCGCGCGCGGCCACGGCGTCGCCGCCGCCGCCCTCGCCGGCGCGCTCGACGAGATCGCGCGGCTCGGCGGCGGGATGGTCGAGAGCTATCCCGAGGCGGTCGAGGACCGGAAGGTGTCGGCGTCCTTCCTGCACAACGGCACGGTCGCCATGTTCGAGCAGCAGGGGTTCGCGCGCACGCGCCGGATCGGCAAGTCCCGGTGGGTGGTCCGCAAGAGCGTCGCCTGACCGGCGAGCGCCGTCGGCGGGGCCGTCAGATGTACATGCCGCCGTTGACGCCGATGATCTGCCCGGTGATGTAGCCGGCGCCCTCGGAGCAGAGGAACGAGCAGGCCGCGGCGATGTCGGCCGGGGTGCCCGCTCGGCCGACCGGGACCATCGGCCCGACGACGTCGACGCCCGGGAAGTCGCCGGCGGCCTCGGCGTTCCGGGCCATCGGGGTGTCGACGAGGCTCGGGGGGATGGTGTTGACCGTGATGCCGCTGCGGGCCAGCTCGACGGCCAGCGACTTGGTCAGCGAGATCACGCCACCCTTCGACGCCGCGTAGTGCGTCATGTTCGGTGCCCCCGACTGGGCGCTCGACGACGAGATGGTGACGATGCGCCCCCAGCCGGCCGCGACCATGTCGGGGACGGCGGCCTGGACGCAGGTGAAGGTGCCGGTGAGGTTGACCGCGATGATGCGGTCCCAGGTCTCGGCGCGTGATGTCGAGGAGCGGCGTCGAACGACTCGATGCCGGCGCTGGTGACGAGGATCTCGATCGGCGCCGAGCTCGGCCCGCACCCGGGCGAACGCGGCGTCGACCGAGGCGCGGTCGGCGACGTCGACCTCGACCGCGATCGCCTTGCCGCCCTGCGCCTCGAGCTCGGCGGCGGCGGCCTCGGCGCCCGCGCCGTCCCGGTCGAGGACGGCCACGTGGTGACCGTCGGCGACGAGCTGCTGGGCGACGCCGAGCCCGATGCCCGAGGCGCCGCCGGTGACGACGGCGACCCGGCTCACCTGCTCGCTCCCACCGGCGTGAACTCGAGGTGCAGCTTGGTGAGACCGCGGAGGACCCAGGTCGGCTCGTAGCTGAAGCGGCGGGCGTCGGGCGGGCCGTGGTGCTCCTCGGACAGCCGGATGTCGCGCATCCGGTCGAGGATGCGCTCGAGGCTGACCCGGCCCTCGGCGCGCGCCAGCGGGCCGCCGGGGCAGGAGTGGGCGCCGCGCCCGAAGGCGATGTGGGCGCTGGCGTTGGGGCGGTCGACGCGGAACTCGGCGGGGCACTCGAACCGGCCGGGGTCGCGGTTGGCGGCGCCGTTGAGCAGCATCACCGGCGTGCCCGGCGGCGATGTCGACGCCGCCGATGGTCGTGGCGCGGCGGGCGAGGCGGAAGTCGGCCTTGACCGGGCTCTCGATGCGCAGCGCCTCCTCGACGAAGTCCGGGATCCGGTCGCGGTGCGCCCGCAGCTCGTCCTGCAGCTCGGGGTGCTCGGCGAGGTGCTTCAGCGCGGTGGCGAGCAGGCGGGCCGTCGTCTCCTGGCCGGCGGCGAACAGGAACGTGGCCGTGCGCACGACCGCGGTGACCTCGGGCGTCGTGCCGTCGGGGTACGTCGCCAGCGCCAGGTCGGTGAGCACGTCGCTTGCGCGGCTCGCGGCGCCGGTCCTCGATGTACGCGGCGAACCACTCGTCGAGCCACGGCCAGCGGGTTGAGGTCGCCGGCGCTGCCTGCTCGCCCGCGCCGACCTCGCCGGGCGCTGGCGCTCAGGCCGAAGCCCTCGCGGAACCGCTGGTGGTCCGCCTCGGGCACGCCGAGCAGGTCGGCGACGACGAGCATGGCGAAGGGCTGCGAGTAGGCGCTGATGAACTCGCAGCGGCCGTCGGCGACGAACTCGTCGAGCTGCTGGTCGGCGAGCCGCCACATGAACGCCTCGTTCTCCTTGAGGCGCTTCGGCGTGATCAGCCGCATGAGCAGCGCCCGCTCGCGGGTGTGCTCGGGCGGGTCCATCGTGACCATGTGCTCGTTCATCGGGAGCTGGTCGCGGTAGCGCGTCGATGATCTCGCTCACGTCGTCGCCCTCGAGCGGCACCGGGAACGTGGCGAACGGGCCGATCACCGAGTTGCACGACGAGAACGTCTCGGTGTCGCGGTAGACCTCGGTCGCCTCGTCGTAGCCCGTCACCGCCACGACGCCGAGGTGCGGGAGCGGCAGCACCGGGCACTCCGAGCGCAGCTCGCTCGAAGTACGGGTACGGGTCCTCGACCAGCGACTCGTCGCTGAAGAAGTCGATCGTCTTCCAGTCGCTCACCCGGTCTCCTCCCGATGCCCGGCGCGTCCGGACGCGATGCTGTGCACTTGCACAGCAGAACTGTGCGACTGCTTAGCATCCGGCCCGCTGGCGTGGCAAGGTTGCCAGGTGACCACGACGCCGCACCCCGTCGCATCGGCACCACCGACTCGAAGTCGCGCGCCCAGCTGCTCGACGCGGCCGAGCAGCTGATGCTCGACGAGGGCTACGCCGCGGTCACCTCACGCCGCGTCGCGGCCAAGGCCGGCCTCAAGCCGCAGCTGGTCCACTACTACTTCCGCACGATGGACGACCTGTTCGTCGAGGTCGTTCCGCCGCCGTGCCGACGAGAACCTCGCCCGCTTCGAACGGGCCGTCGGCGGCCGACCGCTCGCTGCGACGCCTCTGGGAGCTCAACATCGACCCTCGCGGCGCGGCGCTTCACCATCGAGTTCGTCGCCCTCGCCAACCACCGCAAGGCCATCCGCGCCGAGATCGCCCGCTACGCCGAACGCTTCCGCGCCGCCCAGCTCGACGCCGTCACCGCCGCGCTCGAGACCCACGGCGTCGCCGACCGGATGCCCCCCATCGTCGCCCTGCTGCTGATGACCGGCGTCTCCCAGGTGCTGGCGATCGAGCAGGCCCTCGGCGTCACCCCGGGCCACGACGCCACCGTGGCCTACATCGAGGACGCGATCGGCCGCCTCGAACCGGGATAGTCGCCGCGCCGTGTGGTCGATCAGCAGCAGCGGGCCTCGGCCTCGGGCACCGACGCGCAGCAGAGCGAGTCGCCGGCCTGGTCGTCGACCTTGGCGGAGCTCTGCCCGAAGGCGTCGCTGTCCTCGAGCACGGTGTAGATCTCCCAGGCCCCGTCGGGGCCGTCGACCCAGACCTTGTCCTGCTTGGCGAAGCAACAGGTGCCGGACTCCTCGAGCGAGTCGACGCCCTGGTCGGTGAGGCGGTTCTGGTGGGCCCACACGGCGTCGCTGTCCTCGACCTCGACGCCGAGGTGGTTGAGGCGGGCGTCGGCGTCGGCCTTCTCGAAGAGGACGAGCTTGAGGGGCGGGTCGGCGATGGCGAAGTTGGCGTAGCCGGGCTTGCGCTTGTTCGGCTCGGTGGCGAACAGCTTGGAGTAGAAGTCGACGGCCTCGTCGATGTCGGGGACGTTGAGGGCGAGCTGGACTCGGGACACGGTGTGAGCCTCCGGGGCGTGGTAACCTATGGACAATCGTCAATGTATCGACATATCGATGGATGCCGATGGATGCAAGGGGTCTCGATGAAGACAGATCGCCACGATCGACGCGTGCTGCGCCCCGCTGCTGTCGGCGCCGCTCGACGAGCGACGGAGGCCGAGGAGCTCGCGCTGGCGTTCAAGGCGCTCGCCGACCCGGTCCGCCTCCGGCTGCTGTCGCTCATCGCGGCCGCGCCCGAGGGCACGGCGTGCAGCTGCGACCTCGAGGAGCCGGTCGGCAAGAGCCAGCCGACCGTGTCGCACCACCTGTCGGTGCTGGCCGACGCCGGGCTGATCACCAAGGAGAAGGTCGGCCGCTGGGTGAACTGCACGGTCGTGCCCGAGCGGCTGGCGCAGCTGCGCGACGTCCTCGGGGCCTGACCACCGGCGCTCGATCACCCTCGGCGGCCGTCCTCCGCCGCCGTTCACCGCGTTGACTGCCATCGCCATCTGCATCAACGAGCATCCATACCGATGGCCATCGATGTGGAGGGTCCGCAGCTCGACGCGGTGAAGGCGCTGGCCGAGCCGCTGCGCTGGCGGATCGTCGAGCTGCTCGCCGCCGAGGAGCTGTGCGTCTGCCACCTGGTCGAGGAGCTCGACGTCCCCCAGCCGCTCGTGAGCCACCACCTGCGGGTCCTGCGCGACGCCGGGCTGGTCGAGTCCGAGCGCTTCCGCTACTGGACCTACTACCGGCTGCGCACCGAACCCGTGGCCGCCGCCGGCCGCACGCTGGTGCGCCTCGCCGACCAGGCGCCGACCGCGCGGCGAACGGCGCCGACCGTGCTGCTGAGCCGATGACCCCGACCCTGGCGCGCAAGGTCACCGCCGAGGCCGTCGGCACCGGCGCTGCTCGTCGCCGTCGTGGTCGGCTCGGGCATCCTCGCCACCCGCCTCTCGCCCGGCGACGTCGGCCTGCAGCTCCTCGAGAACTCGACCGCCACCGCCGGCGGGCTCGTCGCGCTGATCCTCGCGTTCGGCTCGGTGTCGGGCGCCCACTTCAACCCGGTCGTGTCGCTCGCCGACCGCATCTTCGGCGGGCCTCGACCACCGGCGAGCTCGCCGCCTACGTCCCCGCCCAGATCGCCGGCGCCTGCGTCGGCGCGATCGTGGCGAACCTCATGTTCGACCTGGACGCCGTCACGCTGTCCACGCACGCCCGCGACACCAGCGGCGCTGCTGCTCGGCGAGGTCGTCGCCACCTTCGGCCTGCTCATCGTCGATCCTCGGTGTCGTGCGCTCCGGGCGGGCCGCCACCGCCCCGTTCGCCGTCGCCGGCTACATCGCCGCCGCCTACTGGTTCACCTCCTCGACGAGCTTCGCCAACCCCGCCGTCACCATCGGCCGCACCCTCAGCGACACCTTCGCCGGCATCGAGCCGTCGTCCGCCCCCGGCTTCATCGCCGCCCAGGTCGTCGGCGGCCTCGCTCGCCGTCGCGCTGGCGCGGTTCCTGTTCTCCCGCACCTCCCGCCGTCGACGCTGGTCGTCCCCCACGACACGACCGAGACGCCGTCCTGAAGTGAGTCCCCGATCGATGCCCGCCACGGAAGCCAGGCGACGAGTGGCGAGCGACGGCCACCGACGCGTCCCGACGGTGCTGTTCCTCTGCGTCCACAACGCCGGCCGCTCCCAGATGGCGCTCGGCTGGTTCAACCACCTCGCCGGCGGCCGGGCCATCGCCTGGTCCGGCGGGTCCGAACCGGCCAAGGAGGTCAACCCGGCCGCCGTCCTGGCCATGGCCGAGGTCGGCATCGACATCGCCCACGAGTTCCCCAAGCCCTGGACCGACGAGATCGTCCGAGCCGCCGACGTCGTGGTCACGATGGGCTGCGGCGACGCCTGCCCGCTCGTCCCCGGCAAGCGCTACGAGGACTGGGAGCTCGCCGACCCCGCCGGCCAGGACGTCGACGCCGTCCGCCCGATCCGCGACGAGATCGAGCAACGCGTCCGGCGGCTGCTCGAGTCGCTGGGCGTGCCGACGGGCTGACACGGGCGCTCACCCGGCGGTGTGGCGGCGCCATCGCCGGGGTGCACGTCACCGTGCCCGGGTCGAGGACGACGCGAGGACGCCGAGCACCGACGTGGTGACGACGCGCGTGGCCTCGTCGACGCCGAGTCGTTGGCTGGTGCGCAGGCGATCCCAGGTCTCCCAGCTCGTCATGGCGTCCAGCGCCTCGACGACCGCGTCCCTCCGAGCCGGGCGCATGGCCGTCAGCTCGGGGGCGAAGAGCGGGGCGAGGTGGTCGCGCAGGATCACGTCGGCGTGTGCGAGCTCGTCGGCGATCGGGTCGCGACCGCGGGGCGAGGCGGATCGCCATCCGCCGGACGGGGGCGATCGTCTCGTACAGGCGGGTGCGCTGCTCGACCAGGGCGTCCGCCCGTGACCCGACCGACCCCTGCGGGTCGGGCGCCTCGAACAGGTGGGCCACTCGCTCGACGTGGGCGACGATCGCCGCCGCGTGGAGGGCGTCGACGTCCTCGAAGAGCCGGAAGATCGACCGCATCGACACCCCCGAGCGATCGGACACCTGCCGGGCCGTCGGGCGGAGCTCGCCCGCCTGCACCAGGTCGAGGAACGACTCGACGACGAGCCGGCGGGTGCGCTCGGCCCGCAGGATGCGGCCGTCGGTCAGAGGGGCGCCGGGCGCCGCCGTTCCGCCACTCACGAGCCTGACCCTAGAAAGTCGGCATAAAGTGTGTCAATACTTTGCCTGTGCCGCGAGAGGGGAGCACGAGGTGAGCATCTCAGGTGACGGAGAGGCGACGGCGTTCGCCGGGCGCATCGGCCGCACACTGCGGGACTCCGAGCCCGCCTGGCCGGCGGTGCCGCGGGCGCCGCAGGGAGCGCCGAACATCGTGCTCCTCGTGCTCGACGACGTCGGCTTCGCCCAGCCGTCGCCGTTCGGCGGCGGGTGCGAGATGCCGACGCTCGACCGCCTGGCCCAGCGCGGCCTGCGCTACACGAACTTCCACGCCACCCCCCTGTGCTCCCCGACCCGTGCCTGCCTCCTCAGCGGACGCAACCACCACTCGGTCGGCGTCGGCGCGCTGGTCGAGCTGTCGATGGGCTTCCCCGGGTACAACGCGATGGCCGGCCCCGACCAGGCCTTCCTGCCCGCCATCCTCCGCGACGCGGGGTACAACACGTTCGCCGTCGGCAAGTGGCACCTCAGCCCGCCCACCGAGACCTCGAGCGCGGGTCCCTACCGCACCTGGCCGCTCGGCCGCGGCTTCGAGCGGTACTACGGGTTCATGGGGGGCGACACGAGCCAGTGGTTCCCCGACCTCGTGCAGGACAACACGCCGATCGCACCCCCGGCCGCCCCCGAGGAGGGCTACCACCTCAACGCCGACCTGGCCGACCACGCCATCCAGATGATCAAGGACGCGCACGTGGCCGCGCCCGACAAGCCGTTCTTCCTGTACTACGCCACCGGCGCGGGCCACGCGCCCCACCACGTCGAGCCCGAGTGGATCGAGCGCTACCGCGGGCGCTTCGACCACGGGTGGGACGCCTACCGCGCCGAGGTGTTCGACCGGCAGGTGGCCGCGGGCGTCGTGCCGAGCCACGCCCGGTTGTCCGAGCGCGACCCCGACGTGCCCGCGTGGGACGACCTCGACGCCGAATCGCAGCGCATGTTCGCCCGCCAGATGGAGGTCTACGCCGGGTTCCTCACCCAGACCGACCACCACGTCGGCCGCGTGCTCGACTTCGTCGAGAGCCTGGGCGAGCTGGACAACACGATCGTCGTCGCCGTCTCCGACAACGGCGCCAGCGCCGAGGGCGGGCCGGCGGGCACGTTCAACGAGTCCCTGTTCTTCAACTTCGTGCCCGAGCGCCTCGAGGACAACCTGCGCCACTTCGACGGCTGGGGCGGCGTCGACACCTTCCCGCACTACTCCTGGGGGTGGACCTGGGCGGGCACCACCCCGTTCCGCCGGTGGAAGCGGGAGACGTACCGCGGCGGGGTCAGCGAACCCTGCATCGTCTCGTGGCCCGCCGGCATCGCCGACCACGGCGCGGTCCGCACCCAGTACGCCCACGCCATCGACATCCTGCCCACGCTGCTCGACGCCGCGGGCGTGCCGTCGCCCGACGTGGTGGCGGGTGTCCCCCAGCAGCCGGTCCACGGGGCGAGCCTGGCCGCGTCGTTCGACGACGCCGCCTCCCCGGCGCCGAGGACGACGCAGTACTTCGAGATGCACGGCTACCGCGCCCTCGACCACGACGGCTGGCGGATCGTGTGCCCGTTCGGCGGGCCGAGCCTGGCCGAGGCCGCCGAGCGGGGCCGCGACTTCCGCTTCACCGAGCTGACGCCCGAGCTGCTCGACGAGATGGATCGGAACGAGTGGGAGCTGTTCGACCTGCGCGCCGATCCCACCGAGACGACCGACCTGGCCGGCGCCGAGCCGGAACGGCTGCGCGAGATGATCGCCCGCTGGTACGAGGAGGCCGAGCGCTACGGCGTGCTGCCGCTGTCGTCGCCTCGCGGGCGAGCCCGGCCCCGGCCCGACGGGCAGCGGTCGCCGCACACCGTCGAGTTCCTGCCGGGCGCGGCGCCGCTCACCTTCACGATGGCGCCCCGCATCGTCGGGCGCTCGTACTCGATCACCGCCGACGTGGTCGATCCCGCCGGGAGGCGCCGACGGCGTGCTGCTGACCCAGGGCGGCCGCCACGTGGGGTTCGCGCTGTACCTGCAGGACGGCCGGCTCCACCACGTCCTCAACTACGTGGGCCTCGAGCAGTTCCGGGTGGCGTCACCCGAACCCGTGCCGGCAGGGCCGCAGGTGCTGCGCTACGAGTTCGAGCGCACGGGCGGGCCCGTCGACATGCTGAACGGCCGGGGCGTGCCGGGCCGGTCGAAGCTGTACGTCGGCGGCACCCTGGTCGCCGTGTCCGAGCTGCCGCACTCGCTGGTCGCCAGCCCGGGCTTCTACGGCGTCACGTGCGGCTACGCCCACGCCGACTCGGTCGACCCGGCCGCGTTCCGCCCGCCGTTCCGGTTCACCGGCGACATCGAGCGGGTCGTGCTCGACACCGCGGGCGAGGCGACCGTCGACGACGAGGCCGAGCTGCACGCGCTCCTGGCCCACCAGTGACCTGACCGAACCCCGACGCGAGGAGCACCGTGCAGACCCTCCGCACCCCCGACGACCGCTTCGTCGACCTGCCCGACTTCGACTTCGCCCCCCACTACGTGGAGGTGGACGACGGCGCCGGCGGCCTGCTCCAGGTCCACCACGTCGACGTGGGGCCACCCGACGGCGAGGTGGTGCTGCTCATGCACGGGGAGCCGTCCTGGTGCTTCCTGTACCGCCACATGATCCCCGTGCTCGTCGACGCCGGGCTGCGGTGCATCGCGCCCGACCTGGTGGGCTTCGGCCGCTCCGACAAGCCGACCGAGCGGTCCGACTACACCTACGCCCGCCACGTCGAGTGGATGCGCGCGGCCCTCCTCGACCAGCTCGACCTGCACGACATCACCCTCGTCGGCCAGGACTGGGGCGGCCTGGTGGGGCTCCGGATGGCGGCCGAGAACCCCGATCGCTTCGCCCGCATCGTCGTGGCCAACAGCGGCCTGCCCACCGGCGATCGCGCCCCGACCGACGCGTTCCTCGCCTGGCAGAAGTTCTCGCAGGAGGCCGACGACTTCCCCGTGGGCGGCATCATCAACGGCGGCTGCACCACCGACCTCGCCCCCGAGGTCGTCGCCGCCTACGACGCGCCGTTCCCCGACGATTCGTACAAGGCCGGCGCCCGCAGCTTCCCGGCCCTGGTGCCCACCAGCCCCGACGACCCCGCGGCCGACGCCAACCGCGCCGCGTGGGAGGTTCTCGGACGGTGGGACAAGCCGCTGCTCACCGCCTTCTCCGACCGCGACCCCATCACCCGCGGCGGGGCCCGCCCGTTCGAGAAGCTCGTGCCCGGCGCCCAGGGACGACCGCACGCCACCATCGAGGGCGGGGGTCACTTCCTCCAGGAGGACGAGGGCCCGCAGCTGGCCCGCGTGATCGTCGACCTCGTGGAGGCGACGCCCCGCGGCTAGGAGGCCCGAGGCGACGGGGGCAGGGGCTCGACGACGGCACCCTCGCCCGGAAGGCCCGACTGCCGGAGGTGGGACTCCTTCGCTCCCCGGGGCCACTCGCGGAACCGCTCGAACGTCATCGGGACGCCGTGCGCCAGCGAGGGGTCCGGGCTGTCCATGACCTGGACGTGCACGTGCGGCTGCGTCGAGTTGCCGGAGTTGCCACAGCTCGCCATCGGCTGTCCCACCGCCACCTCGTCGCCGACGCGCACGCCGATGGATCCGGTCCGCATGTGGGCCAGGGCGACGAAGTGGTCGCTGTGCCGCAGCGCGATGGTCACGTGGTTGCCGGCGATGGCCGCCATCCCCTGGCGGAGCCGCGCCTGCTGGCCCAGCGCGTACGGGACGAGCGTCAGCTGCGACCGGCGCGCCACGTGATCGGGCTCGCCGTCGTGCACGTCGACGACGACGCCGTCCGCGGGGGCCAGGATCGGGCGGCCGTAGCCGACGAACCGCTCGACCGGCTCGGTGGCGAGGAGCGTCCGCCAATCACGGCGGTCCGCCGTCCGGTGGCGATGGTCCACGCCGACGAAGTCGATGGCGTACCGGCCACCCAGCAGGTCCGTTCCGTGGCTGGGAACCCGCCGGGCCGGGCTGTTCTGCGTCAGCCACCGGCCGGCGAACGGCAGCGAGAGGGCGACCTCCGCGGTCATGGGGCTCCGCGGGGGCTGCTGGCGGCCATGGGCCGACTCTAGAGACGTCCCCGTCCGGCCTGAGAACGTACGCGGATAGGTCACGCCGTCTCGGGTTGCCGCTCGCGTGCTGCCTGTCGGCCGGCTGTGGAGCTGGGGGTCGACCACCAAATCCCCCCGCGTGGGCTGTGCCGAGCGCCCGATCTGCTCGGCCTCTGAGCCCGCATCGACCCGTGCACTACTGCGCGTTGACGCCGTACGCCTCGGTGAACGCCGCCGAGGCGTAGTCGTTCGACGCGTAGGCGAAGCCCTTGTCGCCCCACGACGTCGTGCCCCAGCTGTTGCGCACGATGAAGTGGTCGGCCGTGTAGCCCACCAGCGCCACGGCGTGCCCACCGTCGGCGCTGGCGGGGTCGTACTCGTCGAGCACGCCCTTCGTCGCCTTGGCGTTCATCCAGGGACCGTCGCAGTCGAGTCGGGTCAGGATCGGCCCCTCGGTGGCGAGCCAGCGGCGCCAGGACCCGGGATCGCGACGCAGGTTGACGTAGGCCGCGATCTTGAGCTGCGCCGCCAGCAGGTAGAAGGCCTTGGCGTCGCCGGCGAACAGCTTGGGACGGGCGAACGGCAGGTCGGTGTCGCGCACCGCCCCGTACTTGCGGGCCACGTCGAGGGACGCCTTCAAGCTGGTGCCCTCGGGCTCGATGAACGTGGTGGGCCGGCTGTTGAACTCGTCGGTCTCCTTGGCGGCCATCCAGGCGAACCGGACCGACAGCTTGTCCCGCTCGGCGATCCGCTTGGACTTGACGAAGTGCCAGCGCAGCACCGAGTCGGCCGTCGCCCAGCCGACGCACGAGCCCGTGCTCCCCTGGTCGCCCACCTTCCACCAGTCGGCGCGCAGGTCGATCGACGCCGGCAGCCGAGCGCGGGCGGCGAGGACGCCGGCCGCCTGGGCGCTGGCGACGTCCCAGTCGTCGGCCTGATCGGGTGAGGGGAGGCAGTTGAGGATGCGGGACGTGCCGCCCGCCCGCCGCTTGGTCGTCATCGTCGCTCCTCGTTCACCGGTCGTTCGCCGGTTCATCCGAGCTAACAGAGCGGCGCTGAGCGGCGCTGATACGTCAGGCCGGTCGCGCCGTGCCTCGATGCGCGGCTCGACGCGCGGCTCGGTGACCGGTTCGAACCGAACCGGTCACCGAGCCGGAAGCGACGATCAGTCGAGGTCGAACCGGTCGAGGTTCATGACCTTGTCCCACGCGGCCACGAAGTCGCGCACGAACTTCTCCTTCGCGTCGTCGCGACGCGTAGACCTCCGCGATCGCCCGGAGCTGGGAGTTCGAGCCGAAGACGAGGTCGACGGCGGTGCGCCGTCCACTTGACCTCGCCGCGTCGCGCGATCGCGGCCCTCGTACACGTTCTCGGCCGAGGCCGACGTCTTCCACTCCGTGCCCATGTCGAGCAGGTTCACGAAGAAGTCGTTGGTCAACGTCCCGGGCCGGTCGGTGAAGACGCCGTGCGGCGGACTGCCCGACGTTGGCGTTCAGGGCCCGCATGCCGCCGACGAGCACCGTCATCTCGGGCGCGGTCAGCGTCAGCAGGTTGGCCCGATCGAGCAGCAGTGTCTCCGGCGGCAGCTTCTCGCCGGCCCGGAGGTAGTTGCGGAACCCGTCGGCGCGTCGGCTCGAGCACGGCGAACGACTCGACGTCGGTCTGCTCCTGCGAGGCGTCGGTGCGCCCCGGCGTGAACGGGACCGTGACGTCGTGCCCGGCGTCCTTCGCCGCCTGCTCGACGGCGGCGCACCCGCCGAGGACGATCAGGTCGGCGAGCGAGACCTTCGTCCCGCCGGACTGCGCGCCGTTGAAGTCCTGCTGGATCCCCTCGAGGGTCTGCAGCACCGTGGCCAGCTCGGCCGGGTCGTTGACCTCCCAGTCCTTCTGCGGCGCCAGGCGGATCCGGGCGCCGTTGGCCCCGCCGCGCTTGTCGGTGCCGCGGAAGCGTCGCCGCCGACGCCCACGCGGTGGCGACCAGCTGGGAGACGGACAGCCCCGAGTCGAGGATCTTGCGCCTTGAGCGCGGCGATGTCGGCCGTCGCCGATCAGGTCGTGGTCGACGGCGGGGACGGGGTCCTGCCACAGCTGCGGCTCGGGCACCCACGGGCCGAGGTAGCGCGAGACGGGCCCCATGTCGCGGTGCAGCAGCTTGTACCACGCCTTGGCGAACGCGTCGGCGAGCTGGTCGGGGTTCTCGTGGAAGCGCCTGCGAGATCGGCTCGTAGATCGGGTCGAGCCTGCAGCGCGAGGTCCGTCGTCAGCATCATCGGGGCGTGCCGCTTCGACGGGTCGTGCGCGTCGGGCACCGTGCCCTGGGCCTCGGGGTTCGTGGGCGTCCACTGCTGCGCGCCGGCCGGGCTCGTCGTCAGCTCCCACTCGTAGCCGAACAGGTTGTCGAGGTAGCCGTTGTCCCACTTCGTCGGCTCGTTGGTCCACGCGCCCTCGAGGCCGCTGGTGATCGTGTCGGCGCCCTTGCCGCGTGCCCGAGCTGTTCATCCAGCCGAGGCCCTGGTGCTCGACGGGGCAGCCCTCGGGCTCGGGACCGACGAAGTCGGGGCTCGACGGCGCCGTGGCACTTGCCGAACGTGTGGCCGCCGACGATGAGCGCGACGGTCTCCTCGTCGTCCATCGCCATGCGGGCGAAGGTCTCGCGGATGTCGCGGGCCGACGGCCAGCGGATCCGGGTTGCCGTTCGGGCCCTCGGGGTTGACGTAGATCAGGCCCATCTGCACGGCGCCGAGCGGGCCGGAGAGCTCGCGGTCGCCGCTGTAGCGCTCGTCGCCGAGCCACGTGTCCTCGGGGCCCCAGAAGATCTCGCTCGGGCTCCCAGACGTCGGGTCGCCCGAAGCCGAAGCCGAACGTCTTGAACCCCATCGACTCGAGGGCGACGTTGCCGGCGAAGACCAGCAGGTCGGCCCACGAGATCTTGCGGCCGTACTTCTGCTTGACCGGCCACAGCAGCCGGCGGGCCTTGTCGAGGTTGGCGTTGTCGGGCCAGCTGTTGAGCGGGGCGAAGCGCTGCGCGCCCTCGCCGCCGCCGCCCCGGCCGTCGGCGATGCGGTAGGTGCCGGCGGCGTGCCACGTCATCCGGATGAACAGCGGCCCGTAGTGGCCGTAGTCGGCCGGCCACCAGTCCTGCGACGTCGTCATCACGTCGATGACGTCCTGCTTCAGCGCGTCGACGTCGAGCGTCGCGAACTCCTCGGCGTAGTCGAAGTCCTCGCCCATCGGGTTGGCCCGGGGCGAGTGCTGGTGGAGGACCTGCAGGTTCGAGCTGGTTCGGCCACCAGTCCTGGTTCGTGTGGGGCCGGCCCGCCTTGGGAGTCGGGGAGGGGATCGCTGGGTTCTCGCTCTCGCTGCCGCTGTCAGACACGTCGTGTTCTCCTCATTCGTGTTGCCTGCTGATGGTGGTTGGTCTCGACCTCATCGTTCGGACCCGGGGCCGTGGCGTGCCGCGGCGGTCACTCGCGACGCGCCCGTCAGTCGCCGGCTGACACGGCGGCCGTCCCGACGCACTCGGGACATCGGCCCCAGTAGATGACCTCGGCCTCGTCGATCTCGTAGCCCGAGTCGTCGGCGGCCGTCAGGCACGGGGTGTCGCCGACCGCGCAGTCGACGTCGACCATCCGGCCGCAGGTGCGGCAGATGAGGTGGTGGTGGTTGTCGCCGACCCGATCCTCGTAGCGGGCCGGCGACCCGGCGGGCTGGATGCGCCGGAGGAGGCCCTTGTCGGTGAGGGCGGCGAGGGCGTCGTACACCGCCTGGCGCGAGATGGCGCCGATCTCGGCCCGCACGACCTTGTCGATGTCGTCGGCCGTGCTGTGCGGACGGACGGACACCGCCCGCAGGACGCGCCAGTCGCTGCGCCGTGACCTGCAGACCGTGCCGCCGCAGCAGCGCATCGTGGTCGGCGGATGTGACCCTGGACACATCTCGATCCTAACCAAATCCTGGTGTAAGTCCAGACCCGATTTGATGCCAGTTCCCGACCCGATCGATCGAGCAGGGGTGACCTACGTCGTGCCGGGCGACCCGTCGAGCACGCCGAGCAGTTGGGTGCGTGACGTGATGTCGAGCTTCGTGAAGACCTTGCGCAGGTGGTACTCGACGGTGCGGGGGCTCAGGAAGAGCCGGGTGCCGATCTCGGGGTTGGACAGCCCGTCACGGGCGAGGTGCGCGATCTGCTTCTCGCGGTTGGTGAGCTGGGTCCCGGTGTCGACCGTGCGCTTCCGGGCGGTCTCGCCGGTGGCGAGCAGCTCGCGCCGCGCCCGCTCGGCGAACGCCTCGGCACCCATGGCGCCGAACATGTCGTGGGCGCGGCGCAGCTCCTGGCGCGCGTCGAGCCGCCGGCGCCGGCGCCGCAGCCACTCCCCGTAGACGAGGTGCGCACGGCCGAGCTCCACGCGGACGCCCGTCCGGCCGAGGCGGGTGATCGCTTCGACGTGGAGCCGCTCGGCGTCGTCGCCGTCACTCAGCAGGGCGCGGCACCGGGCTTCGATGCCCAGCGCCCAATCGGTTCCGGTGACGCTCGTCCGCTCGGCGAGGCGCTCGACGGCCTCGACCCCCCGCTCTCGCTCACGGCAGCGCGAGGCGGACTCGACGAGCTCGATGAGGCTCCAGTTGTGAAAGGCCAGGTCCTCGGGGTTCCCGCTGCCGCGCTCGGCGGCGGCCAGCGCCTCGTCGTGGCGGCCGAGCCCGTTCAGGAGGATGGCGCGAGCCACGAGGGCCGCGGTCGCGCCGAACCCCTCGCCCCGTGACGTCGCGTCCTCGATCGCGGCGTCGATGACGGCCGAGGCCTCGGCCTCCCGTCCCCGCCAGGCGGACAGGAAGAACGCGCCGTAGCGGGCGATGTGCAGACCCGTCGCCTCGACGATCGTGTCGCACTCCTCGTTGATGGCGGCGGAGGCGTCCAGGTCGCCCCGGTAGATCCGTGTCCCCGTCTGGAGCGCGAACGCAAGCGGCAGCGCGGTCAGCGCGCCCATCTCGCGGGCGACCTCGACCATCCGGTCGCTGAGCTCGCACCAGGCGTCGTAGTCCCACAGCTCCACCGCCGTGCGGGTCGCGAGCCAGCTCCAGCGCAGGGTGTCCTCGCCCGAGATGTCGCCGCTCCGGAACTCGGCCAACGCCCGCTGCATGACGGGCACCCCGGCCGCAGACCCCTCGGTGATGAGCACGGCCAGGCCGTCGAGCAGGCCGTCCCAGGGCCGGGGCGTCGGGGCCGCCGGCGCGCGCCGGGCTGCCTCGGCCGCGGCCACCAGGCCGCCCGGCACGGCGCCCCCGGCGAAGTTCGCGGACGCCAACGCGTCGAGGTAGGTGTCACGGGCCAGCGCCGGGTCGAGCGGCTCGAGCTGCCGGGCCGCGCGCAGGAGCAACGGTGGGGCATCGTCCCCCCGGTTCTGGGCGTAGGCGATCTCGGCGCGCAGGAGGTCGACGCGGGCCCGCTGGAGCTCGTCGAGTCGCCCGACCTGCGTGGTGGCCAACAGCTGGAGCGCCGCCTCCGGGGCGCCGGCCCGATGCTGCGCCTCGGCCGCCACCAGCGAACGGACCGCCCGCCTCGCGGGATCGGGGGTCAGCGCCGCGGCGCGCTCGAGGAAGGCGGCCGACGCCGCGAACCCGCCGCGCGCCAGGGCGCGATCGGCGGAGCGATCGAGCTCGTCGGCGACGGCCTCGTCGGGGCCGGCGGTCGCCAGCGCCAGGTGCCAGGCCCGTCGGTCGGCGTCGGCCACGGGATCCGTGGCCTCGGCGAGCGCGCGGTGCGCCTCCCACCGTTGTTCGGACGATGCCGACCGGTAGGTGGCCGAACGCACGAGCGGATGGCGGAACGTGACCAGCTCGTCCCACTGCAGCAGGCCCGCGATCGTGTCGCGGTCGGTGTCCCCGACCGAGATCTCCAGCCGCGCCGCGGCCCGCCACAGCAGGCCCGGATCGCCGAGCGGATCGGCCGCGGCCAACAGGACGAGCCGGCGCTGGTCGGGCGACAGCTGCACGAGGCGGCGCCGGAAGCTGTCCTCGATGCGGCCCGACAGTCCGGCCGCGCTCGACAGCCCGAACCCTCCGGCGAGCTCCGCGTGCGTCAGCCCGAGCGGCAGCTCCAGGAGGGCGAGAGGGTTCCCCCGAGTCTCGGCCACGATCCGGTCCCGCACGCGCCGGTCCAGGGGTCCGGGGACGGCGGCGTCGAGGAGGGCCCGCGCGTCGTCGGGCGGCAGGCCTTCGACGACCATCCGCGGCAGGCCGACCAGGGCCGGGTGCGGGTCCGTGTCCCGGAGGGCGAACACCAGCGCCACAGACTCG
The DNA here is from genome assembly GCA_963778415.1 of uncultured Acidimicrobiales bacterium. Lineage (GTDB taxonomy): Bacteria > Actinomycetota > Acidimicrobiia > Acidimicrobiales > VFJN01 > ZC4RG19. The sequence goes on along the minus strand of CAVZUI010000004.1, from coordinate 18,505 downwards.
GCCATCAGCCTCCGGGCGACGAAGCCGAGCACCTGCGCGGACCCGGTGTCGAGCCACTGCGCATCGTCGATCAGGCAGACGAGCGGACTGTCGGCCGCAGCCTCGGCCACGAGGCTGAGCACGGCCAGGCCCAGCAGGAAGCGGTCGGGTGCGGGGCCCGTCCGGAGCCCGAACGTGGTGCCCAGCGCGACGCGCTGCGGGTCCGGGAGGCGGTCGAGGTGGCGGAGCAGCGGGGCGCACAGCTGGTGCAGCGTGCCGAACGCGAGCTCGGACTCGGCCTGGACGCCCGCGGCCCGTGCCACCTCGCACCCGGTCGCCGAGGCGGTGAGGTGCTCCAGCAGGGCTGACTTGCCGACCCCCGCCTCGCCGGTGATGACCAGCGCCCGGCTGTCACCGGCCCGGACGTCGCGGAGGAGCCGCTCCAGCCGCTCGACCTCCGTCCCCCGTCCACGCAGCACGATCGACCGCACCTCCGTCCGCGCTCCTCAGGGCGCGGTCGCGGCGCCGCGGTCGGCGGACGCGTCGACGCCCGCGGTCCTGACCAGGTCGTGGGCGGCCTCGGCCGGGGTCCCCTCGTGTCGTCCGCGCCTCACGCGGTGATGGTAGCGCTCTACGCGTTCGGCGAGACCCGCGTTCTCGGCGACCGTCCCGAGATCCGACCAGGGACTCACGGATGCGAAGGGCGGTCCGTCGGGAGCACGGTGGGAAGCACTGCGACAACCAGGGGGATCCGACGTGACCGTTGCCGAACCACGCCACGCACCCGAGTCCCGGACCGCCGCCCCGACCAGCGAGCCCGTCGTGCTCGAGGTCAACGGCGAGCACCACGTCGTCGACATCGAGCCACGGGTGAGCCTGCTCGACGCACTGCGGGAGCACCTCGACCTCACCGGCAGCAAGAAGGGCTGTGACCAGGGGACCTGCGGCGCGTGCACCGTCTGGATCGACGGTCGGCGCGTGCTCGCCTGCCTCACGCTGGCCATCGCGGCGTCCGGTCACGAGATCACGACGATCGAGGGCCTCGCCGACGGCGACGACCTCCACCCGATGCAGCGGGCCTTCATCGAGCACGACGCCTTCCAGTGCGGCTACTGCACGCCCGGGCAGATCATGTCGGCCGTCAAGGTGCATCGAGGAGGGCAACGCCGCCACCGACCAGGACATCCGCGAGTTCATGAGCGGCAACATCTGCCGCTGCGCGGCCTACCCCAACATCCGGGCCGCGATCCGGCAGGTCCGCGACCAGGAGGGGCAGGCGACGTGAGGCCGCTCACGTACAGCCGGGCCACCGGGGTCCACGACGCCGTCGTCCGGGTGGCCGAGAGCCCCACGAGCAGCCTTCCTCGCCGGGGGCACGACCGAGGTGGACCTGATCCGCGCCGGTGTCTCGCCGTCCGACCACCTCGTCGACATCAACGCGCTGCCGCTGTCCGGCGTCGACGACCTGCCCGACGGTGGCCTGCACATCGGTGCGCTGGCGCGGATGAGCGACGTGGCTCGCATCCCCGCCGTCATCGAGCGCTACCCGGCGATCTCGGAGGCGCTGCTGCTCGGGGCGTCCGAGCAGCTCCGCAACATGGCGTCGATGGGCGGCAACCTGTGCCAGCGGACCCGGTGCGCCTACCTGCGGGACGGCGTCTCGCCGTGCAACAAGCGCGAGCCGGGCTCGGGCTGCGCGGCCCTCGACGGCTTCAACCGCGGGCACGCCCTCCTCGGGACGAGCGAGCACTGCATCGCCACGCACCCGTCCGACGTCGCGGTCGCGCTCGTCGCCTTCGACGCCGTCGTGCGGACGACCGGCCCGGACGGCGACAGGGCCATCCCCGCCGACGACTTCTTCCTGCTCCCCGGCGACACGCCCGAGATCGAACACCCCCTCGTGCACGGCGAGCTGATCGTCGGCATCGACGTGCCCGCCGCACCCATCGCTCGTCGCTCCACCTACCTGAAGTTCCGGGACCGGGAGTCCTACGAGTTCGCCCTGGTGTCGGTGGCGGCCGCCGTCGAGGTCGAGGACGGTGTCGTCAGCGACGCACGCCTGGCGCTCGGGGGTGTCGGCACGAAGCCCTGGCGGGCGCGGCGCGCCGAGGCCGTCCTCGTCGGCAGCCCACCCGACCCGGCGACCTTCCGACGGGCCGCCGCCGTCGAGCTCGAGCAGGCGGTCGTCCGGGAGCACAACGCCTTCAAGGTCGAGCTCGCCCAGCGGGCCGCGGTGCGCGGCCTCACCCGCAGCCTGAACGGGGCGCACCGGTGAGCGCCGTCGGCACACCCGCCACGCGCGTGGACGGCCGGGCCAAGGTCACCGGCGCCGCCCGCTACTCCGCGGAGATCACCGCCCCCGACATGGCCCACCTCGCGATCGTCGGCGCGACGATCGCCGCCGGCCGCGTCACCGCCATCGACGCGGCGCAGGCCGAGGAGGCGGACGGCGTCCTCGCCGTCCTCACCCATCGGGACCTGCCCCGCGTCGCGGAGCCTCCCCACCTCCTTCCCTCCCTCGTGGGCAGGGCCGCACCGGGCGAGAGCTTCTTCCCGATGCAGGACGAGACGGTGCTGTACGCCGGGCAGCCCGTCGCGCTCGTGGTCGCCGACACGTACGAGCGGGCGCAGCACGCCGCGTCCCTGGTCCGGGTCGCCTACGAGGCCGGGGCGTCCGTCACGACGATCGACCAGGCGCGAGACCACGCGTACGAGGCGGAGCGCCTCTTCGGCGGGCTGATGCCGGGGCGCGACGAGCGCGGTGACGTCGACGCCGGGCTGGCGCGAGGCGGACGTCCGCATCGACGTGCGCCACCGGATGGCCGCCAACCACCACAACCCCATGGAGGCGCCCTCGACGGTGGCGATCTGGGACGACGACGGGCGGCTGACGCTGCACGACTCGACGATGGGCGTGCGCGCCACCCAGCAGACCGTCGCCCAGCTGCTCGGCCTGCCCGTCAACCACGTCCGGGTCCTCACGCAGGTCGTCGGCGGCGGCTTCGGGTCCAAGGCCATGGTGTGGCCCCACGTGACGCTGACCGCCATGGCCGCCCGGCACGTCGGGCGTCCCGTCAAGCTGATGGTCACCCGGCCCCAGATGTTCACCTCGACCGGGCATCGCGAGGAGCAGGAGCAGCGCATCCAGCTCGGCGCCGACCGGACGGGCCGGCTGACCGCGATCCGGCACGAGAAGCTCTCGGTCACCTCGCCCTTCGACGACTGGGCGGAGCCGGCCACCGGTGTCTCGTCCCAGCTCTACGCGTGCGAGAACTACCTCGGCGTCCACCGGCTCGTGGCGGGCAACACGATGACGCCGACGTTCACGCGGGGACCCGGCGAGACGCTCGGCGTCTTCACGCTCGAGACCGCCATGGACGAGCTCGCCCACGAGCTCGGCATCGACCCGGTCGAGCTGCGCCTCCGCGACCGGGCGCCCACGGACCCCCACGGGAACCCCTGGTCGAGCGACGGGTTCGAGGAGTGCCTGCGGCTCGGCGCCGAGCGGTTCGGCTGGAGCGACCGCGACCCGGCGCCGCGCTCCAGCCGCGACGGCGACTGGCTGCTCGGCACGGGGATGGCGGCGGCGGCGTACCCGGTGGCGTTCTTCATGCCCCCGCAGCGGGCGCGGGCCCGCATCCTCGCCGACGGGAGCGCGGTGGTGCAGACCTCGACGCAGGAGATCGGCACCGGCGTGCTGACGATGGCGACGCAGGTCGGCGCGGACGCGCTCGGCGTCGCCCTGCACGCCATGGAGGTGCAGGCCGGCGACACCGACCTGCCCAACAGCACCTCGGCGGTCGGGTCCGCGGGCGCGGGGATGGTCAGCTCCGCCGTCCACGCCGCCGGCACCGCGTTGCGGGCCCAGCTCGTGGAGCTGGCCGTCGGCGACGCAGGGGTCACCGCTGCACGGCGCCAGCGAGGCATCGGTGACGGTGGCGGACGGCCGCCTGACGTCGGCCGAGCGGCCGGACGCGACCGACACGTACGTCGAGCTCCTCGAGCGCAACCACCTGTCCGACGCCGAGGCGACGGGCACGTGGCGCCCGCCGCCGCTCGACACACCACACGGCCTGCTGACCTTCGGCGCCCAGTTCGCCGAGGTGGCCGTCGACCCCGAGCTGGGGCTCGTGCGGGTCCGGCGCCTGGCGGGCGCGTTCGCGCCGGGCCGGGTGCTCAACCCGCTCCTCGCCCGCAGCCAGCTGATGGGCGGGATGCTGTGGGGCCTGAGCCAGGCCCTCCTCGAGGGCAACCACATGGACCCGCGGACCGGCCGCTGGGGCGAGACCAACCTGGCCGAGTACCTCGTGCCCGTCAACGCCGACGCCCCGGACGTGACGATCGACTTCGTCGACGTCCGCGACGAGGTGGTCGGCCCGCTCGGCGCCAAGGGCGTCGGCGAGATCGGGCAGGTCGGCGTGGCCGCCGCCATCGCCAACGCGGTGTTCCACGCCACCGGGCGCCGGGTCCGCGAGCTCCCCATCGTCCCCGAGCTGGTCATGGACCCGCCGAGCAGTTCGAACGGGCCATGAGCCCCGCCGGCGGGCCGGCGTCGACGCTCGCATCCTCCGTGGTCACCGACCTGCGAGCGCAGGCGCCGCTGCCCGAGCGGCCCCCGATCTCGCAGCCGGACCAGCCGCGGGAGCGCGTTCTCTCCCCCGAGCGCTCCCGCGGCCTCCGGCAACCGTGGCTGGGACTCGCCGGCCTGCTCCTGGTCGTCCCGGTCGCGGTCGCCCTCGCGGTCGGTGCCGGCGGTGACGGGTCGGTGCTGGTGCTCGGCCCGCTCGTCGACCTACGCCCTGCCGCTGGTGGCGATGGTCGCCTTCTGGTGGGAGGACTGGCCCGGCACCCGGCTGCGCCCGAGCTGGTCGGGCTGGGCCGACACGGCACTCATCGCCGCGGGTGCGGTCGCGCTGACCGGCGTGGGGCAGGCCCTCGCAGGTCGCCTCGACCCCGCCGCGCTGTTCGACCCGTCCCCCGGGCCGGGCCACGTCCCCACGTTCCCCGTGACGCTGCCCCTGGCCGGCGCGGCGTTCGTCACCATGCTGCAGGTCACCCTCGTCGGCGAGGGATGGCCGCTCCGACGCCTCCCCCGAGTGCCGGCGGGCGTGGCGGCGCTCGCCTTCTCGTGGACCGTGGCGCTGATCGCCGCCCTCCTGCTCGTGGAGGTCCCCGCGCCAGCCGGTTCGGACGTCACTGCCCGCGACGGGCCGGTCCCGGCCGTCGACCTCGGCGCGGCGCTGGTCGTCATCGGAGCGTGGCAGGTCGTGCTCTACGTCGTGTGGCGTGGGTGGCCGCTCTCGTCGATAGAGCGGCGGGGGCCGCGGCTGAGCTGCGCCCACCTGGTCGTCATCGGGGGCGGGGTCCTCACCTACGTCGTCGGGCACGCGGTGCTGCACATCGACCCGGCACGGGTCTCGGCGGTCGCAGCGTGCCTCATCGCCGGAGGACTGGTGTCGGGCATGCTGTTCGACGGGTGGCCCGACCTCCGGCGTGGCGCGGGTGTCGGCCGCGCCGCCTCGCTGCTCGTGGCGCTGGCGGCGACCGTTCTGCTCGCGATCCTCCTCGGTGCGACCGCTGCTCGCCTACCGCTCGGGCGCGCCACCACGGACGAGTGGGTGGCGCACGCGGCCCTCAACGCCCTCGGGCTCGCGATCATCCTCCACGTCGCGATCGGCCGGCGCTGGCCGTTCACCGCGAGGGACGTCCGCCCGGACGGCGCGTGATCTGACGGACCGACCCGGTCGAGACCGCCCGGGACGGCCGATGGCGATCCAGGTGGGCCCGGACCGCGCTACGACCCGGTGTCGCGGTCTGGGTCCTGTGGGCTCGCGCTCGGATCGGTCAGGTCGGCGGCGGGCTCGGTCCGGGCTCGCCGGAGGGCTCGGCCGGGTCGGCGGCAGGCTCGGCCAGGTCGACGGCGGGCTCGGTTGGGTCGGCAGGGCTCGGCCGGGTCGGCGGCAGGCTCGGTCGGGTCGACGGCGGGCTCGGGCTCGGCGGCGGCAGGCTCGATCGGGTCGGCGCTGGGCTCGGACCCGGCGGTGGCAGCTTCGGTCGGGTCGGCCGCCGGCGCCAGACCCGGCGCGGGATCGGTCTCGACGACGGGATGCTCGCCGCCCGGCGGGCGCGCCGAGTGCTCCCGCTCGGCCAGCTCGGCCAGGAACTCCTCGGTCGGGTCGGGGACGAGCAGGTCGTACAGATCCGCGCCCGAGAGGGTCTGCCCCGCCACCACCGTGGGCGGGGACGGGACGGTGACGGGGGCCGGCGGCTCCTCCCGCCGGGCCGCGACCTGCAGCAGGATGGCGACCCCGAGGGCGATCAGGCCCGCCGGGAACAGCACGGTGGCGTCGTCGAGCAGCGACCCGCCGCCGAGCACGATGAGGCCCGCCGTCACGGCCATCACCCCGAGCACGAACGACACCGGGTCGAACCGGTGCCTGGCGGCCCTGCTAGCCACGGGTCACCTCCAGGCTGCCGATCCCGACGAACAGATCGAGGTCGATCTCCGGACCCTGGGCGGCGCCGTCGAGCGTGAAGCGCTCGTCGAGCCCGACGCCGCTCTCGTTGGCCTCGGGGCCGCCGTCGGACACCACCTCGCCGATGCGGACGTCGGCGTCGACGGTCACGGTCGCGTCGTCCGGCACCAGGACGCGCATCTGCCCGGCCCCGACGGCCGCCTCGAGCGTCGCCGTCTCGCCGGCGGACGACGGGACGTCGCGCAGGTCGAGCGTGAGCTGACCGGCGAACAGCTCGTGATCGCGCGCCAGCGCGGCCGAGGTGTCGACGATCTCGGTCTGTTCGCCCATCCCCGCGTCGACCGGCACGACCAGCGTCTCGGCCACGACGATCAACAGCACGAACAGCAGGCCGACGGGCACGAGCGCCCACGCACGCCCACGCCACGCGGCGATGAGCAGGCCGACGCCGACCACCACCAGGCCGAGCGCGAGCCCGTCGGTCCAGTCGACGTCGACGAGGTCGACGTGCGTCGACCAGCCAGGTGAACCCACCGCCCACCAGCAACACGGCGAGCACGACGGCCGCAAGGCGCGAGCGGGGCGCCCGGGGCGTTGCAGGGGTCGGATCCGGGGCGGTGATCGGCGGCGCCGCGGCAGGCGGCGGTGCCGGCTCGACGCTCGCGTCGTGACCGGGCCGGCCGGACCACCAGCTCGAGGCCGGGGGAGGAAACTCGCCTGGTGGTCCGGTGCCCTCGACTTCGGCGAAGGGCTCGGTCGCGTCGAGGAGCTGGGTCGGGTCCACGTCCAGGGGACCGCTCTCCGACGCCGCGTCGTCGACACCCTCTGCGTCCGAGGGTGGCGAGACTGCACCATCTGGAGCCGTCGAGCCGGGCCAGTGACGCTCGTCGTCGCGGTTGGTCTCGTCATCACGCCCCTGCGCGATCAGCCAGACGCCGACGGCGATCAGCGCCAGCGCGGCCGGGAACGGCTCGAGCCACCAGGCGTCGTCGACGACCAGGGCCACGGCGATGATCGCCCCGATGACGAGCACGGGGTGGGGGATGTGGCCGAGGTGGACCCGCTGTGCGCGCACCCGGACCTGGTCGGGCCGGCGCTCCGGGACGACCAGCGCCGCCACCACGTAGGCGATCACCACCGTCGGCGTGACGAGCGCCAGCGCCACGAATCCCACGCGCACGGCGGTCACGTCGACGCCCAGCCGATCGGCGAGCCCGCTGCAGACGCCGGCGATCTTGCGGTCGTCCGGCTCACGCACGAGACCGCCCATGCCGCCGCGGTGCCCCGAGTGCGAGGGCCTCGGGGGTGCGGGAGGGGGTGCGCTCACGGAAGGATCGCGCCGGGTGCTGCTCATGACGTCATGATCGGCTCAGGCGGATGGGTCGGCAATCAGGGATGACCCCGAGGCGCTCCCGGAGGCGCGATCGACGCCGGCGGCGTCATCATGGGTGCAAGCCGATGGCCACGACCCCGCGACCGCGCTTCCCCGCCCTCCCGCCCGGGCTGGTCCGCCGCTCCGACGAGCACGTCGTGGCCGGCGTCTGCGCGGGCGTGGCGCGGTGGCTCGGCGTCGACCCCATCGTCGTGCGCCTCGCCGCGTTGATCCTGGCGCTGGCGAACGGCATCGGCGTGGTCGCGTACGTCGTCGCCTGGGTCGTGCTGCCCGAGGCGCCCCCGGGATCGACCGCCGACTCCCGTGTGTCTCGCCCGCGGGACCGGCACGCGTCGGGCCGCCGCAACGCGGAGCAGGCCCTCGCGGTGGGCTGCATCACGCTCGGCCTGCTCGTGCTCGTGCGCTGGAGCGCGCCGTTCTTCCCCGACTTCGTCGTGTGGCCGGGCACGCTCGCCGCCATCGGCATCGGCCTGGTCCTGGCTCGAGGCGGTGACGGTGGTGTCGACGCCGCCACCGGCCGGGCGCCGGCCGGCGCGGGACGGGGTGAGGTGCGACACGACGCCCGCCCGCGGCTCACGGCCAACCCGCTGGAGGCCCTGCTCGGCGGCCGGTGGTTCTGGCTGCGGATGCTCGGCGGTGCGCTCCTGCTGGTCCTCGGCATCGCCATCTTCCTCGCCACGAACGGGGCGTCCGGCGCGGTCGGCAAGGTGGGCATCGCCGTGCTGGCCACCGCCCTCGGTGTCGTCCTCGTCTTCGGCCCGTGGATCGTGCGACTCGTCGGCCAGCTCGGCGACGAGCGGAGGGAGCGCATCCGCAGCGAGGAGCGGGCCGACATGGCGGCACACCTGCACGACTCGGTCCTGCAGACGCTGGCGCTGATCCAGCGGAACACCGACGCGTCGTCCGAGGCCCGGAGCCTCGCCCGGCGTCAGGAGCGCGAGCTGCGTGCCTGGCTGTACGACGACCGGCACCGGGCCGACGGCGACGCGGACGACGCGCCCGGCACGCTCGCCCTCGCCCTCGACCGGCTCACCGACGAGGTCGAGGCCGACCACCCGGCTGTCGAGGTCGCCGTGGTGCTCGTGGGCGACTGCCCGCTCGACCCGCGCGTCACGGCGCTGGTCAAGGCCGTGCGGGAGGCCGTGGTGAACGCCGCCAACCACAGCGGTGCGTCGGTCGTGTCGGTGTACGTCGAGGTCGACGGCGGGCGCGTCGAGGCGTTCGTCCGCGACCGCGGGCGTGGGTTCGACCCCGCCGCGGTCGACGGCGACCGGCAGGGCATCGCGCGGTCGATCGTGGGGCGCATGGCCCGCCACGGCGGACGCGCCCGGGTGCTCAGCGCGCCCGGCGAGGGCACCGAGGTCAGCGTCGAGGTCGCTCGGGCCAGAGCCCCCGAGGAGGCCGGGTGACCGCCGGATTCCGCCTCGCCGCCGACGCCGCCACCGGGCGAGCCCGGCCCGGCGTCCGGGCCGATCCGGGTGTTCCTCGTCGACGACCACCGACTGTTCCTCTCCGGCGTGCGGGCCGAGCTGGCCGACCGCGCCGACGTGCCGGTGGAGATCGTCGGCGAGGCCGTCGACGTCGAGTCGGCCGTCGAGGGCATCCGGCGCACCGCGCCCGACGTCGTGCTGCTGGACGTCCACCTGCCCGGCGGCGGGGGACGGGCGGTCATCGAGTCGGTGCGGACGCGCCAACCCGGCGTCGTGTTCCTCGCCCTGTCCGTGAGCGACGCGGCGGAGGATGTCATCGCGGTCATCCGCGCCGGGGCCCGCGGGTACGTCACCAAGACGATCTCCTCGGACGACCTGGCCACCGCGCTCGTGCGCGTGCGCGACGGCGACGCGGTGTTCTCCCCGCGGCTGGCGGGGTTCGTGCTGGACGCCTTCGCCGGCGACCTGCCGGCGGGCTTCGGGGCCGACCCCGAGCTCGACCAGATCACGCCGCGGGAGCGCGAGGTCCTGCGCCTGCTCGCCCGCGGCTACACGTACAAGGAGATCGCCCGCCGGCTCGAGGTCTCGATCAAGACGGTCGAGACCCACGCGTCCTCGGTGCTGCGCAAGCTCCAGCTGTCGAGCCGCTACGAGCTCACACGCTGGGCGACCGACCGTCGCCTCGTGTGACCCGGGCATCCCGGACGGGTCAGCCGCTTCACACCATCAAGCGCGAAACACCCGGTGGAGCGCGGATGCCATCCTGCACCGCGTGCGGTGCTACCTGTCCTCGTTCCGGATCGGGAAACGGCCCGCCGAGCTCCGGAGGCTCGTCGGCCGATCCGTCGAGGCGGCGGTCATCGCCAACGCGGTCGACGCCGATCCGACGCCGGTCAGGCAGGCGAAGGTGGAAGGCGAGCTCGCGGCGCTCTCGGCGCTCGGCCTCCGGCCCGAGGAGCTCGATCTCCGCACGTTCTTCGACCGCCCCGACGCCATCGAGGCCAGCCTCGACGGCTACGGGTTGGTGTGGCTCCGCGGCGGCAACGTCTTCGTGTTGCGACACGCGCTGCACAGAGCCGGGGCGGACGAGGCGCTGCGGCACCTTCTGCGCCGGGACGCGCTCGTGTACGGCGGCTACAGCGCGGGCGCCTGTGTCCTCGGCCCGACCATCCGCGGCTTCGAGGCGACAGATGACCCGTCGGCCGTCACCGACGTGTACGGAGCCGACCCCACGTGGACCGGCATGGGAATCGTCGATGTCGTCGTCGTCCCGCACGTCGACTCGCCGGACCACCCGGAATCGGATCGGCTGAGCGACCTCGCCGCGACGTTCCGAGCGACCGGCGTGCGCCACCAGCCCTTGCGCGACGGCCAGGTCCTGGTCATCGACGGCGAGACCGTCACGGTGGGATGAGGGTCGTCGTCCGTTCGGGCGACCGATGAGTCACGATGGGCAGCGGCGTCTTCACGACAGCGCATCGCCACGAGCACGCCGGGCCCCGGTGGCCGTCGTCGGTGCACATCGTCCCGCTCACGCTCAAGGAAGAGAACCATGCGACAGCTCGTCGTCGACTTCATCACCTCGCTGGACGGCTACGCGTCGGCCGAGGGATGGCCCGGATTCTGGGGGCTGGAAGGCCCCGAGTACCTCGCCTGGCTCGAAGAGGACTCCGATCCGGACGCCACGATGCTGATGGGAGCAACGACCTACCGGCTGATGTCCGGATTCGCCGAGGAGGCGGCGAGCCCGGACTCGGGCGAGCTCAGGTCCGAGGAGGCCGAGTCCGTGGACGAGCTGACCCGAGCGTCCAAGGTGGTCTTCTCGTCCACCCTCCAGGCCCCGCTGTCGTGGGCGAACTCCGAGCTCGTCAGCGGCGACGCGGCCGAGGCGGTGCGGGCGATGAAGCAGGACGGTGCCGGCGCTCTGCGGACGATCGGCAGTCTCAGCCTGTGCCGGTCGTTGCTGCGAGCGGGCCTGGTGGACCGCTTCAGGGTGGTGATGTTCCCGGTGATCACGGGCGTGACCGGCCGAGAGCGGATCTACGACGGCTACCCCGACGTCGGGCTCGACATGATCGCCAGCCAAACCTTCGACGGGCGGATCCAGCTCGTCGAGTACGTCCCACGACTCCTCGACGGCCCGCCCGGGGCATCAGCCTGACGACCGTCCCCGATCGGCACTCAGGCGCGGGGCGACGGGATGGTTCTCCGCCGCCGAGACGCGTCGCGCTTACGAGTGTGCGGGCAGACGAGGTGATGTCCGAAGTCCGCAAAGATGCGGCCGATGGGATGGGAGACACTCGAGCAGTGGGGTGACGACGTCGCTCGCATCGAACCGCTCACTGGCGGAGTTGGCGTCAACGAGGTGTGGAGCGTGCACGTCAACGGGCAGCGCGCGGTCGGTCGTCTTGGCACGCGCAGCGACGCTGATCTGGCGTGGGAGACCGAGCTCCTCCAACACCTCGACCGCGAAGGCCTGACCGTGCCGGTGCCGATCCCGACGACGGCCGGCCGGCACTTCGCCGACGGTCTCGTGGTGATGACCTATGTGGCGGGCGGACCGCCCGAGACGGAAGCCGACTGGCGTCGCGTGGCCGACACGCTCCGCCACTTGCATCGGTTGACGCAGGGCTGGCCTCAGCGCCCGGGCTGGCGGTCGTCGACCGACCTCCTGCACGCCGAGACCGGGACGAAGGTCGACCTCGGCGCGATGCCGGCAGAGGGCGTTGCTCGATGTCGAGCAGCGTGGGCGCGGCTCACCGGACGTCAGCGGTGCGTCGTCCACGGCGACCCGAACCGGGGCAACATCCGCATGACCGCGGATCGGGTCGCGATGATCGACTGGGACGAGTCGCACGTCGACGTCCCCGACCTCGACCTGGTGCTGCCGCACAACGCCGCCGGTCTCGACGAGGACGCGCTCGACATCGCCGCGCAAGCGTCGGCCGCATGGGAAGCCGCCGTCTGCTGGGACGACGAGCACTCGGTCAAGCGGCTCGCCGAAGTTCGCGCGGTCTGAGCAGCAGCAGCGAATCGAGACCGCACCGATGCCGGCTCTGGGACGCAGTTGCCGTCGGCGCGCACAGAGACGACGTCGAACGACGTCGAACCTCGGCTCATCCGCCCGTCCGGCTCCGCTGCCGGGGAACCTCGCCCACATCGGCGGGCGACCCGTCGAGAGGGGCATCGCCGCGACGGTGGTGGCTCCCTGCGATCAGAAGCGGTGGCGGGTATGGGTGAATGTGCCCTTGCTGAACGCGAGGACCTTGGTGGGTGCGACGGAGAACACGAGCGCTGCGCCGACTTCGTGGTGGAAGCAGCCGTCGCGGGCCTCGAACTGCCAGCGTCCATCCCATTTCGACCGCCAGGCGTCGGCGAGCCGCTCCAGAGTTGTGTCGTCGGTCGTTTGGATGGCCTCGCCCTCGACGACCACGTCAAGCCCACGGTCCCACTGGTTGCAGCCGGTCGTCAGGAGCACGTGCGGGTTGGCGCGCAGGTTGACGGCCTTCTGCTCGGTCGGCACCGGTGGAGAAGTGGAGGGCGTCGTCGAGCCACACCGCGACGAGGGGGCTCATGTGTGGCCGGCCGTCAGCGCGGACGGTGGTGATCCAGAACAGCTCAGCCGCCTCGAGCGCCCGCACGGTGTCGTCCCACGAGGTTGGCGCGGCCCCTGGGTCGCTGAAGCGGTCGTCGAGCGTGGTCGTTGGTTCGTTCATCGGCGGTCCCTTCCTGTGTGCACCGCGGCGCATCCGGTCTACGACAGTTCGTCCTCGATCAATCGATCGATCCGCTCGATGGTCGTGAAGTCGGCCGTGAAGCGGTTGCGCATCACGGCGACGGCGACGCCGGAGTCGATGTCGGCGTAGGCGGCAGAGCCGTTCATGCCGACCATGCCGAAGGTGGAGCCGGGCTTGCCGCGGCCGCTCGGTCGAGCGGGGCTGTAGCCGTACGCCCACTCCGTTGGAAAGCCCATCACCTCGTCCATGCCGGTGAACGCGACCGTCGCCATCGCCGCCCGCCGGGCGGGCGACACCAGCTCGACACCGTCGACGTGCCCGAGCAGCGCCGAGTAGATGCGGGCGGCGCCGAGAGCGCTCATGGTGCCCTCCGAGGGGATGTCGCAGGTGAGGAGGTCGGGGCGGTTGGCGTAGTCGGCGTCGGGGACCACCCCCGCCGGCATCGCCCGGTCGAGCGGCGAGCCGGGCTCGGGTCGAGGTAGTTCGTTGCGGTCGGCGGCGACCTGCCTGGCAACCCGTGGCAACAGCCGCGTGGGGACACCGAAGTGGACCTGGTCGGCGACATCGAGCGGGCCAGTGAGACGCTCGCGCAGCAGCGTCGAGATGGTGTCGCCAGTCGCCCGGCGAAGGATCTCGCCGAGCAGGAACCCGAAGGTCTTGGCGTGGTAGCCGAATCGGGTCCCGGGCTCCCACCACAGCTCGGCGTCGGCGATGAGGGCGCACATGGTGTCCCAGTCGCAGAGATCCGCCGCGGTCGTTTCGGGTGGGACACCAGGGACACCAGCGGTGTGTAGGAGCACGTGGCGCAGCGTCACCTTGTCCTTCCCGCGGGCCCCGAACTCCGGCCACACGTCGACGACGCGCAAGTCGTCGGTGACCTCACCGCGTTCGATGAGGACGTGCGCCACCGAGGACGCCACCCCCTTCGCAGTGGAACCGGCCCAGAACAGGGTGTCGCGATCGACGGGCGCCCCGGTGCGCGGATCGGATGCACCGCGTGCCGTGTCGACGAGCGTGTGACCGTTCCGGATGACCGCGACCTGCACCCCGACCTCCTGGCCGGAACCGACCACGTCATCGAGGAGCGCGTCGACGGCGGTGGCAAGCTGGTCTTCACGCATGTCGACGATTCTGACGACCGGCGGCCGTCGAATTCATCGCTCTCGCGCACAACTCACGTGGGCGACCGCCCCGACGGCGTCCGCTACCGCCGGATCCGGGACGCACGTGCCGTCGGCCGCACGGAGACAACGTCGGCCCTCGGATCACCAACCGTCCGGGCCTCCGGACAGATCGGCTGAGGACCGTCACCGATCGGCACATCGAGGGCATGTCCCGTGTCGGCACGCCCGATCGTTTAGGGACACCGGGCACCTGCTCAGTGCGACCAGAGCTGTCGTTCCGTCGCGAGGCAACGGCCAACGTGCTCGGACAACTTACGTCAAGCCGGAGCTCGCGTGGGCCGGTATCGCAGGGCGACCGCCCCCGACCGGAACTCCTGGCGATCCACGAGCTCGAGCTGGATGCGCTCACGCAGACCGGCGAGCAACGTCGGCCCGTGTCCGGCAAGGACCGGCTGCACGAGGAACTCGTACTCGTCGATCAGTCCCAGATCTGCCAACGCCAGGGGGAGCGTCACGCCACCCACCCACAGGCCCTCGCCTGGCTCCTGCTTGAGCCGCTGAACCGCTTGCCCCAAGTCGCCTCGCACCAGCTCGGCATTCCAATCGACCTCGCTCAGCGTGCTCGACACGACGTACTTCTTCGCCCGGTCGATGGTCTCGGCGAACGGGATCTGCCACTCATCCATCCAGTCAGGCCACGTGCCCGTGGCCGGCCGCCGCCACGCCGACTCCATCATCTCGTAGGTCACCCGGCCGAACAGCAGGGCATCGGCTCGTTCCATCTCAGCGGTCCAGTAGCGCATCGACTCCTCGTCCGGAGGGAGCCCTGCCTCGTGATGGCAGCAGCCGTCGAGCGTGACGTTGATCGAGTATCGAAGTGGTCTCACCGAGATGTCCCCCTTGATGCGGCCGCCCAGAAGCCGGCGAACTCGGCGGTGAGGTCGGACTGGGCGGCGAGTTCGGGCGACGTCTCCCACGGGGCCATGGTCTCGTAGAGTCGCCGGCCGTACAGTTGGGTCCCGAGCGGGCGGATGAGATTCGTGGGGTGCACGAACAGCTCGTCGGACGGCGCCCCCCAGTCGAGGCTGCCGTGCTCGTCCTCGATCAAGAAGTCGAGGGAGACGTTGGTGAGGTAGACGAGCTTGCCCATGCTCACGACACCGCCGTCGTCGCCAAGTGGGCGTCGAGCTCGGCGAAGCTCTGGCGCCAGCCCTCCTCGGTTGCTCCGGTCACGTGCGCCGGCAGCCACTGGCGCACCTCGAGGCGGGTGCGCCCGTCGGGCTCGTCGTGGAACTCGAACCGGAACCGTGTCTCGAACGGCTCGAAGCCCCCCGGCAGGCGGCCACGCACGCGCATCACGCCGTCGAGCACCCTGCCCTCGGCGACGTCGGCGAGGTCGATGTGCACCTCCGCCCGGATGGACGGGTCGTCGGGGAACACCTCCACGAACCGCTGGAAGCCGCCGGGTCGGACATCGAACTCCATCTCGTCGAGCGGCCGCACACTGCCGGTCGGCCCCCACCAGGCCGCCAGCTGCTCCGGGTCGGTGAAGGCCCGGTAGACGAGGGCCCGGGGCGCGTCGAATACGCGCGAGATGGAGAGGTCGGGTGTTTCGGTGGTCATCGGTTCTCCTGCTCCTGTTGCAGCGTGGCGAGGTGGGCGTCGAGGCGGTCGAAGGACGAGTCCCAGAACCCCCGGAAACGCTCGATCCAGACGGCCGCCTCCCGGAGCGGCGCCGCCTCCAGGTGGCTCCGCTGCCACTTCCCCTCGCGGGAACGGGAGATCAGGGCGGCGCCCTCGAGCACCTTCAGGTGCCGCGACACCGCCGGCATCGAGATCGGCAGCGGCGCCGTGAGCTGCGTCACGGTGGCGTCGCCGACGGTGAGCTCGGCGAGGATCGCTCGCCGGGTGGGGTCGGCCAGCGCCGCGAACACGAGGCTGAGCTGGTCGGTGGCGGTCACGCCGTTCACTTAACCAAGTCGTGAAGTGTTTCGTCAAGGCAATACCGGCGCAAGGTCCCGCCTCCGCTCGATCCTCACCGACGAACGTGCCGCCGAGGCCGACAACGTGTCCGAGAACGGGCGCCCAAGCGGCGTGGGTCACCGCCCACCGAGGTGCTGTCGGATGACCGGCAACTCTCTGGCGAGCGCGGGACGCCGGCGGCCCGCCTGGGGGCGGCACCGAATCGGCGATCTGTCCCACCGTTGGAGCCCTTCGGCGGGTGTCACAGAACGCGCGACCACCCCGCTCGGAGATTGCGTCACCTACCGCCGGCTCTGGGGCGCAGGTGTTGGCCGAGCGTCCGCAGACGACGTCGAGCTTCGGATCACGCACCCTCCGGACATCCGAAGGCGCTCGCGGAGCCGACTGCGACCTGAACGGTCAACGCCTCAGGCCATGAAGCGCGGACCATCCGTGGTGCGGCTGGTGGGGATCGGATCCACAGTTGCCCGAAGGGCACCGACACTTGAGGTCGGCGCGTCAGCCAGTTGCACTAGACCCGCAGACCGAAGTTCCGAGCCGCCACGACGACGCTGGCGACCCGGTGGGCCCTACTGTCGTAAGGCACTTCGCCTACTGATCGTTGTCACACGGCCTTCGTCGTCGTCGGCCGGTCGTTCGCCGTCCATTGGGCGCCGAGGCTGGTCAGGGTGTGGCGGACTGACTGGCCCTGCCGTCGGCTGGTCACAAGGCCGGCATCGCGGAGGACGCCAGCATGGGTGGACGCCGAGGCCAGGCTGATACCGAGCACGCGGGCAAGTCCGCTCGTCGTGTGCCCGTCGGCCAGAGCGCGGAGCACGCGCGCCCGGGTCGTGCCCAGTACTGCGGCCAGCGGATCGCCGTGGCTTTCGTTCGCTGTCGGGGCCATCCAGGCGAAGCGTCCGAGCGGGTACACGAGCGTGGGTTGCGTCCAGTGTGTGGTGAATGCCGGGCGGGTCCACAGCGATGGCATGAGCTGGAGCCCTCGACCCGCCAGCTCCACATCCGCGTCCAGGGGCCCGTCGACCTCGATGACTCCGTCGCGCCACCGAATGGCCGGGTGGAGGCCATCAACGGTCTCTGCGACACCTTTCGCTGCCAGCTGCCAGGCGCGGAACCGCAGGTCGGTCTCGATGACGTGCTCGATCGCCGGCCACAGCGGGCTGACCACGTTGTCGTGGTAGTCACGCATGGACGACGCCAGTTCCGTCCGAGCCCTCACACAGCCGTCCGCCAGATCGAGGATCCAGGACGACGACGTCCGGTGTGTGAGCGTCGCCACGTCGCTCCGAACCAGCCGGTCGGGCGTGGACATGACGACGTCGAGGGCTTCCTCCAAACTGTTCGCCCCCTCCGGCGCGAGGAAGTCAGGGACGTTGCCGTGAGCGGGCACCAACTCCAAAAAGTGGTTCGCGGATGCCGGGGGACGGACCCCGCTGGTCGCGCAGAGGCGGCGGAAGGGGCTCGTCGGCTGCTGTATGACCTGGGCGCTCACTGAGAGCTCGCAGTACGGGCTGCCCGCAGCGAACCTCGTTCGAGCAACGTCGTCGACACCGAGTCGCAGTCGAATCATGCGTGGAACCACCCGAGCCTCGACACCGTGGACGAGTCAGGGCCACCAATCGTTCGGCCGGCGAACGACCATGTCAAGGAGTTTCGGTCGTGACAGAAAGGCTTGCCGTCAACCGGTCCTTCGGCTCACTTTGTGGCCCTCAGCGCAAGCACGCCAGGGAGGTTCCAACGTGCGTGGATCGACCGCCGTCCTGTCCGCCGTCCTGTCCACCGGTCTGACCGCCGTGCTCTTCACGGCGACTCCGGCCCTGGGCGCCACGCCACCCGACGACGCCAATTGCTTCGGCGTGGTCTCCTCCCAGCGAGCCGTGGCCCACCACGACATCGGTGAGCACGCGTCCTCACAGGAAGAGCCTCGCCTCGGTCTCGGCAACGTGGCTCGCCTGGTCCTCGGCGACGGTGCCCACATCGGTGAGTTCGGCGCCTTCCTCGGTGAGATCGACGGCGACCCCGCAACCCACTGCCCCTGACCGGTCACACCAGCGGCGAGCCCGAGGGAGACCGCCGTCTCGGGGAGACCGCCGTCTCGCTGGCGCTCGCCTTCGCCCGGCGTTACCAGCGACGTCCTTTCGGTCGCGGACGTCCAAGTCCTGGTGGAGCGGCTTGCTCCCGGTTCCGGCTTCAAGTTCGAGACGCTCGACCCGTCCACCGGGGCCACGACTGTGTCGATGAGCGAGGCGTTGCTCTTCGACTGCGCCACTTGGTGGCCGTCCACCACAGGGTCAGCGCCAGCGCTACGGCGCTGACGAAACCGAGGCCGACCGAGCGGCCCCAGATCGCCAGCGCGGCCACCCCCACCTTTCACGCATGTCGA
>CAVZUI010000003.1:0-175561 GCA_963778415.1 uncultured Acidimicrobiales bacterium | reverse complement strand
GGGCGTCGTGCTGATACTCACGACCGAGTACTCGACGTCGGGCACCATTCGCATCCAGGACAGCACCGTCATCGGCATCGCCAACAACTTCCTCAGCGACGTGGGGGGCTGGCTGGTCGGGGGCGCCGTCGTGGCCGGGTACGCGCTGTCACAGCTGCTGACGGCGCGTTCGCGCCGGGCTCGCGGCCTCGACGCCAAGCCGGGTGTGGTCATCGGCCTCCAGGTCGCCGGCCTCGCCCTCGTCACGTTCGCCGCCGTCTGGTACGCCAACCGCGACCGCGGCGTCCCCCAGGTGATCCTGCTCGTGCTGGTGCTGTTCGTCTTCTGGTCGTTCATCGCGTCGCGCACCCGGTTCGGCCGGCACGTCTACGCGGTCGGCGGCAATGCCGAAGCCGCCCGCCGCGCCGGCATCAACGTCGACCGCGTGCGCATCGCCGTGTTCATGATCGCCGGCTTCATGGCGGGTCTGGGCGGGATCATCTTCGCCTCCCGCCTTCGGTCGGTGGCCACCAACACCGGCGGGGGCACGCTGCTGCTGAACGTCATCGCGGCCGCGGTCATCGGCGGTACCAGCCTGTTCGGCGGGCGGGGTCGCGTCGTGTCGGCACTGCTCGGCGCGCTGGTGATCATCGCCATCGACAACGGGATGGGCCTGCTCAACCTGGCCACCGGCACCAAGTCCGTGATCACCGGACTGGTCCTCCTCGCCGCCGTGCTCGTCGACTCGCTCTCGAAGCGCCGCCGAGCGGCACGCGGAGTGGTGTGAGTGCGATCCGGCACCGCAGGTGTGGTGCTCGCCGTCGGTCTGATCGTCTCTGCGTGCACGTCGGATTCGGTCGACCGGGCGAGTGACGAGGCGGGTGACGTCACCAGCCGCCCCACGACCCCCGCGCCGCGCGACGGGCCCTCGCGGATCGAGTTCGCCGACGTCGCCGAGGAGGTCGGGATCGACTTCCGGCAGGGCGCGTTCCGGTGGGAGGTCACGTCCGACCCGGCGGCGATGACGGGGACCGGGGTCTGCTGGCTCGACTACGACGGCGACGGCTGGCTCGACCTCTATGCGGTCAACTCGTACGCCGACGACGAGATCGACCGGTGGGATCAGGCGGGCGGTCCGCCGAGGAGCGCCCTGTTCCACAACGTCGAGGGCACCTTCGTCGACGTCAGCGACGGCTCCGGCGCCGATCTCGACGTCCGGGGCAACGGCTGCGTGGCGGCGGACTTCGACCTCGACGGTCACACCGATCTGTACGTGACGGGCGCCGAACGAGGCGCGCTCCTGTGGAACGAGGGCGACGGGACGTTCACCGAAGGAGCCGACGACGCCGGCACCCCGGCATTCGGCTGGTACGCGGGGGCCGCCGTGGGTGACGTCGACGGCGACGGCTGGCCCGACCTGTTCGTCGCCGGGTACACCAACGTGGACAGCCCCGTCGCGGGGGCCACACAGGGCTTCCCCAACACCTACACGGGGGTCCGCGACCTGCTGTACCTGAACGAGGGGCGCGCCGATGGCGGGCGCGTGACGTTCCGCGAGGTCGGCATGGAGGCGGGACTCGAGGTCGCCAACTTCGCGTACGGCCTCGGTGCCCTGTTCTCCGATCTCGAGGGCGACGGCGACCTCGACCTCTACGTCGCCAACGACACGAACCCCGACCGCCTGTACGACAACGTGCCCTGGCCGGGCGGCCCCGACGCCGACCCCGCCGGACTCGGGTTCCGCTTCGAGGAGCTGGCCGCCCGGGCCGGTGTCGCCGACCCGGGCGCGGGTATGGGCGTGGGCGCGAGCGACTACGACGGCGACGGCCGCGAGGACCTGTTCGTCACCAACGCCCGCGGCCAGGTCCACGGCGTGTTCCACGGCGCGGAGTCCGACCTGGTCGACCCCTCCTTCGAGGATGTGCGGCGTGATCTGGGACCCGACTTCGGTGCTGCGACGGGGTGGGGGGTGTCGTGGGGCGACCTCGATCTCGACGGTGACCTCGACCTGGTGCTCGCCAACGGCGGGATCCCCGTGACCGATCTCGCCGGCGATGCCGAGCTGGTCCAGGCGTTCGCCAACCTCGACGCCCCCGGCTCGGCGACGCAGTTCGAGGACGTCGGGGCTGCGGCTGGGCTCACCGAGGTCGGTCCCCTGCTCGCTCGCGGCAGCGCGGCGGCGGACTTCGACAACGACGGCGATCTCGACATCGCCCTGGCCACCGTCGGCGGCTCGCTGTGCCTCCTGGAGAACCGGGCGGCCACGGGCAACTGGCTCGAGGTCGAGCTCGACGGCTTCCACCCCGGCGCCGTGATCACCGCGACGCTGCCCGACGGCCGGGAGGTCACCCGCCAGCTGCAGGCGGGGAGCAGCTACCTCTCGTCGGAGGATCCCCGAGCGCACTTCGGGCTGGGCGAGACGACCGAGGTGGGCGAGCTCGTCGTCACCTGGCCCGACGGCGAGGTCACGACCGTGGACGACGTCGCAGCAAACCAGATCCTGGTCGTGGAGCCACCGGCATGACCGCAGCTGGCACCACCGCCGGTCGCCGATGGGCGTGCAGGCTGCTCGCGCTCGCGGTCCTGGCGCTGCCGGCGTGCACGTCGGACTCTCCCTCCACCGACGCCTACATGATCGACGGCTGTGAGCGGGCCGAGCTCGGCGGGCGGTCCGTGGCCCGCGTGTGGGACGAGGCGCTGCTCGACGGCATCCGCCGCGACGTCCCGGCCCCCACCGTGCATGCCCGGAACCTGTTCCACACCTCCGCCGCGATGTGGGACGCCTGGGCGGCCTACGAGCCCGACGCCGAGGGCTACTTCGTCGACGAGAAGCACGAGGCCGACGACGTCCGAGCGGCGCGCGAGGCGGCGATCAGCTACGCCGCCTACCGGGTCCTCCTCCACCGCTACTCCTACGCCTCCGGGCTCCAGGCAACGTTCGACGAGCTGGTCGAGACCATGGAGTCCCTCTGCTACCGGATCGACTTCACCGGCACCGAGGGCGACTCGCCCGCGGCGCTCGGCAACCGCATCGCCCGGGCCGTGATCGACGCGGGGCGCGACGACGGAGCGGAGGAGCCGCGCCGCTACGTCGACACCGACTACCGGCCGGTGAACCAGCCGCTGGTGGTGGCCCAACCGGGCGCCCGGATGGTCGACCCGAACCGGTGGCAGCCCCTCGCCCTGGCGCAGAACGTGGCGCAGAACGGGCTGCCGATACCGGGGAACGTCCAGCGCTTCGTCGGGCCGCAGTGGGGGAACGTGGGGGCGTTCGCCCTCCCGGCTTCGGCCGACGGACTGCCCGTCGACCCCGGCCCGCCCCCACGGCTGGGCGCCGACCCGGCGAGCACCCAGGCGTTCCAGCAGGCCGCGGTCGACGTGATCCTCGACAGCAGCTACCTCGACCCGGGCGACGGTGCGACGATCGACATCGGCCCGGGCGCGGTCGGCGACAACCCGCTCGGCACCAACGACGGCGACGGGTACGACGTCAACCCGTCGACGGGGGACCCCTACGCGCCCAACGTCGTGGCGCGGGGCGACTTCGCCCGCGCGCTGGCCGAGTTCTGGGCCGACGGCCCGGAGTCGGAGACACCCCCCGGCCACTGGAACACCATCGCGAACGACGTGTCCGACAGCCGTGACCTCGAGCTGCGCATCGGCGGAGAGGGTGCCGAGGTCGACCGGCTGGAGTGGGACGTCAAGCTGTACTTCACCCTCAACGGGGCGGTGCACGACGCCGCCGTCGCCGCCTGGGGCGCGAAGGGGTACTACGACTCGGCCCGCCCGATCTCGATGATCCGCTACATGGGCGGGTACGGGCAGTCGACCGATCCGGCCGGGCCCGCCTATCACCCCGACGGGCTCCCGCTCGTCCCTGGGCTCATCGAGGTGATCACCGCGGCCTCGAGCGCGCCCGGGCAGCCGCACGAGCACCTGGCCGACCACGTGGGCGAGGTCGCCGTCAAGGCGTGGCAGGGCAACCCCGAGGACGCCTCGCAGGCCAGCGGTGTGGGGTGGATCCGCGCGGTCGACTGGGTGCCCTACCAGCGCGCCACGTTCGTGACCCCGGCGTTCGCCGGCTATGTGTCGGGGCACAGCACGTTCAGCCGAGCCGCAGCAGAGGTCATGGCGGCGTTCACCGGCGACCCCTACTTCCCCGGCGGCATCGCGGAATGGACGGTCGCGACCGGCGACCTCGTCACCGAAGCGGGCCCGAGCGGCGACGTCACGCTCCAGTCGGCGACGTACTTCGACGCCGCCGATCAGGCGGGGATCTCGCGGATCTTCGGTGGCATCCACATACGGGCCGACGACTTCGCCGGCCGGCGCATCGGCTCGTCGTGCGGCCAGGATGCCTGGACCCTGGCGCAGCGCTACTTCGAGGGCACCGCGTAGGTGGTGCGTCGCTACGCCGTTGGCCGGATCGACGGCCTCGGCGCGCCACTCGTCGAGGTCGGCGTCGGGCTGCAGCACGACCATGACGACCTCGACCGGGTCGGTGCCGTCGTTGCGGTAGGCGTGGTCGTGGTCCGCCAGGAACTGGGCCGCGCCGCCGGCCCGCACGACGTGGTCGGCGCCGTCGACGGTCAGGATCATCTCGCCTGACAGCACGTGCAGCATCTCGCGGGTGCCGCGGGCGTGGGCGTCGGAGTCGTGCCGATCCCCGGGCGCCAGCGTCCAGTGCCACAGCTCGAGGTGGTCGCGCTCGTCCGACCCGACGAGCAGGTCGCCCACGCTGCCGGCGTCGCTCTCCCACAGGCGGACCACCTCGGCGGGCTCGACCACCCGCACGCTCGCCACCTCGGGCGGCTCGACGAGGCCGGCGAGCGAGATGCCGAGGGTCTCGGCCACCTTGCAGAGGGTGCCGAGGCTGGGGTTGGTCCGGGCGGCCTCGAGGTGGACGAGCATGCCCTTGCTGACCCCGCTGCGGGTGGCGAGCTGGTCGAGGCTCCAGCCGCGCAGCGTGCGGAGCCGCCGGGTGTTGTGGGCGACGGCGGCGGCCACCTCGTCGGGGGTCGGCATGCGGTGCAGCCTACAAAACCGAGTGGATCAACAGACCGACCGGTGCACTAGGGTGCTCCAGCCCGGTCACTCTGCTGCACCGGGTCGACCACCACCCGTCTCTCCCGCGAGGTCCCCCATGGCCGCACTGCTCGCCCTCAGCGCCGCCGTCGCCTACGGCGTCGGCGACTTCCTGGGTGGCGTCGCGGCCCGCCGGGTCCCACCCACTGCGGTGGTGCTCTGGTCCCACCTCGTGGGCCTCGTCCTGCTCGTCACGTTGGCACCGGTCGTGGGCGGCGACATCACCCCCCGTGCCCTGGCCGTCGGCGCCTGCGCCGGCCTGCTGGGGGGCGGGGGTGTCGCACTCTTCTACAGGGGCCTGGCCGTCGGGGCCATGAGCGTGGTGGCGCCCGTCGCCGCCCTTCTGTCCGCCGCCGTTCCGGTGGTCGCCGGGCTCGCCGCGGGCGAGCGGCCGACCGGCGCCGCCCTCGCCGGCATCACCCTGGCGCTCGGCGCGGTGGTCCTCATCTCCCGCGAGCCGCCGTCGGCCGGGGCGCCGGCCCTCCGGTGGCTGGCCCTCGGGTTGGCCGTCGCCGCCGGCCTCGCCTTCGGCCTGTTCTTCGTGGCCATCGACTCGGCGGGCGACGGCGTCGGCATCTGGCCGCTCGTGGCAGCCCGCATCGCGTCGGTCTCGCTCTTCGCGGGCCTCGGCGCCGCCCGCGTCACCGCCTCGGGCCTGCCCCGCGGCGCGGCCGGCGCCGCCGTCGGGTGCGGAGTGCTCGACGCGTCGGCGAACGTCTTCTACGTGCTCGCCCTCGACCATGGCCTGCTGTCCGTGGTGTCGGTGCTGACCGCCCTCTACCCCGCGGGCACGGTCCTCCTGGCCCGCTACGTGCTGGGCGAGCACCTGTCGAGCGTGCAGCGCGCGGGGCTGGGCGTCGCCGCCGTCGCGGCGGTGCTCATCGCCGCCTAGCGACGAGCGACCGTCGCGTGTCGAGGCCGCGGGTCGAGGCCGCCGGGTCGGCGGCTCCCGCCGCGGTCCGGGCGTACGCTGCCGAGCCATGGCACTGCCGACACCGGCCGCTGACCGCACCGCCGTCGTCACCGGGGCGTCCTCCGGCATCGGCCGCGAGATCGCCCGCCGGCTGGCGGCGCGGGGGCACGGGCTGACCCTCGTGGCACGGCGGGAGGAACGCCTGCGGGCGCTGGCCACCGAGATCACCGACGCGCAGGCGGTGCGGGTCGAGGTCGTCGCCGCCGACCTGACCGACGCCGGCGCCCGGGCGGGCGTCGTCGACGCGGTCGCGGCGGCCGGGCTGACCACGGCCATCCTCGTCAACGCCGCCGGTCTGAGCACCGTCGGCCCCGTGCACCGCAACGATCCCGACGCGGAGCTGGCGATGATCCGCACCGACGTCGAGGCGGTCGCCCACCTGTGCAGCCTCACCTTGCCGGGCATGGTCGAGCGTGATGTCGGCGCCGTGCTCAACGTGGCGTCCACCGCCGCCTTCCAGCCGATGCCCGGCCAGGCCGGGTACGCGGCCAGCAAGGCGTTCGTCGTGTCGTACAGCCAGGCGCTGCGCGGCGAGCTGCGCGGCACCGGGGTGACGGTCACCGTGCTCTGCCCCGGACCCGTCGAGACCGAGTTCGCCGATGCTGCCGGCTTCGACCCCGACGAGGCCGAAGCCGCCCTGCCCCGGTTCATGTGGGTGTCGGCCGAAGACGTGGCCGACGCCGCCGTCGACGGCCTCGACCGGGGCCGGGCCCTCGTGATCCCGGGGGCGGCCAACCGCATCGGCGCCTTCGGTGCCCGCCTGGCCCCGAGATCGCTGCTGGTCCCGATCCTCGCCCGCCAGCACCCCGGCCTGCGGGAGTGACCTCGCGGTCCGCAGCGCTACACCACACTGCGCGGCCGTTGCCTCGCCGCCACCGCGATCCGTAGTCTCGTGGCCCACGGACGACAGGAGGCGGGGCGGATCCCGCACAGGCGGCCGTCCGAGGAGAACCGCCGATGAGCGCACGACGACCAGCGGGCTGCGGCGACACCGCGGCCACGACCTCCGACGCCCCGAGCGCGGCCCGCTGGGCCGCGCCCGTCAGCGACCGCGGCCTGCGGGTCGAGGTCGTCACCGACCTCGACGACCTCGTGGCGCTGTCCGAGCCCTGGACGACCCTGCTGCACGCCACGCCCGACGCCACCGTGTACGCCAGTCCCGCCTACGTGCTCACGTGGTATCGCCACTTCGAAGCGCCGGGCGGCGTCCACGTCGTGACCGTGTGGCGCGACGACACGCTCGTCGGCCTCGCCCCCTTCGCCCGCACCGACATCGGCTGGGGCCCCGCCCGGGCCACCCTGCTCGTCTCGGCCGGCACCGAGCACGGCGACTACGGCGACCCGCTCCTCGGGGCCGAACCCGCCCCGGTGGCCGACGCCATCGTCGACCACCTCGCCTCCCTGACGCGGCGGCGCACCGTGGTGAACGTCCGCCGCCTGCGTGTCGACGGGGCGGCCTGGGCCGCCATCTACGCCCGACCCGACCTGGATCGCACCTCGATGGGCCACGTCGCCGACGCCGCCGTCGTCCGGCTCGACCAGTGGGACGACCCGCACGACCACGCTGCGCCGCCTCGCCCGCAAGCACGACGTGCCGCGCAACATGCGGCGCCTCACCGAGGCCCGTGGCGAGGTCACCTACGTGGCCGGCGACGACGACCTGTCCGGAGCGCTCGATGCGATGCGGTCGATGCTCACCCGGCGCTGGCAGGGAGGTGAGGGCCCCAAGCTGTTCCGCTCGCCGGCGCTCGAAGCGTTCACCCGCGAGTCCGTGGCCGAGCTGGTGGCCGCCAAGCTGGCGCGCGTCGACTGCCTCACCGTGGGAGGCGAACGCCTGACCGTGTCCACGATCTTCCAGGTGGACGACCGCCAGATCGGCGACAACACGGTGGTCGATCCCGACTTCTCCCGGTTCGGGCCCGGCCATGCCGCCCTCACCTTCCTCCTCGAGCACGGGCTCGAATCCGGCGTCCGCGAGCTCGACATGCGCGCCGGCGACTTCCCGCACAAGCAGCGCTGGGCCAACGCCACCACCCGCACCCGCTCGCTGGCGCTCACCCCGCCGGGTCGCCAGGGCGAGGTGATGCTCCGCGCCCGCCGGGTGGCGATGAGCGTGCGAGCCCGCCGCCTCGCCCGCCTCAGCGCCAGCTGAGCTCTGGCCTCGGGCGGCACCGCATCAGGTGCACCGCCGCATTCCTCGCCCACACCTAGCTCGACCGATCGTCCTCCGCGGCGCCCCATCCGCCCCCGCCGGGGGTGAGCATGCGGAGGACGTCGCCCGCCCGCAGCCGGACCGTGCACTTGTCCGGCAACCGCTCGGCGCGATCCTCGTCGCCGCCGGGCAGCAGCCAGTTCTCACCCGGAGCGCCCGGGGCGCCGCCACCGAGGCCGGGAGGTGACGACACCCGGCGCTCGGTGATGAGCGACACCGTCACGTCCTCGAGGAAGGCGACGTCGCGCTCGATGCCCTCGCCACCGGGCTGCGCTCCCGCTCCCCCGCTCCCCCGTCGCAGCCGGTAGCGCAGAACCCGCAGCGGGAACGCCCGCTCGAGCGCCTCGACCGGCGTGTTCTTCGTGTTGGTCATGCCGGTGTGGACGCCGCTCATGCCCGGGACGCCCGGTCGGCCGCCCTGACCGCCGGCGACGGTCTCGTAGTAGACCCATCCGCGGCCGCCGACGAGGAGGTTGTTCATCGTCCCCTGCCCGGCGGCCGGCACCGTGCCGGGGCACGGGCCGGCGAGCGCGGCGAGGCACACGTCGGCCACCCGCTGGCTCACCTCGACGTTCCCGGCCCCCACCGCGGCCGGCGGCAGGGCGGCCACGATCGTGCCCGGCGGCGCCACGACCCGCACCGGGCGCATCGCGCCCCCGTTGGCGGGGATGGTGGGGTCGACGGCCGACCGCAGCGCGTACGTCACCGCGGAGACGGTGACGGCCTCGACCGCGTTGACGTTCCCGCGGGCCTGCGGGTCGGTCCCGGTGAAGTCGACGGTCACCCCGTCACCGGCCAGCGTCACCGCCACCGCGATGCGGGCCGCGCGCTGCTGATCGGGCGCGGCGCCGGTCGAGTCGAGCACGTCGCTCGCCCGCCAGGTCCCGTCGGGAAGGGCGGCCAGCGCGGCCCGCATCCGCCGCTCGCCGTAGTCGACGACCTCGGCGAACGGCGCGTCCGCCAGTGACGCCAGTCGCGCCACGCCGACCACGTTGGCGCCCTCCTGCGCCGCCAGGTCGCCGACCCGCTCGTCGGGCGTCCGCGAGTTGGCGAGCAGGAGGCGACGCAGGCCGTCGTCGAGCAGCGTCGGCGGGATCCGCAACCCCTCCTGGTGGATGTCCGTGGCGTCGGCCGGGATCGACCCGGGGGCGGCCCCGCCGACGTCCGCGTGGTGCGCCCTGTTCGCGGCCCAGCCGACGAGGCGACCGTCGACGTGGCACGGGGCGACGAGGGTGATGTCGTTCAGGTGGGTGCCGCCCGCGAACGGGTCGTTGAGCACCACCTGCTGCCCGGGCCCGACCGAGCCGCCGAAGGCGTCGATGGCGGCCCGCACGCTGGCGGGCATCGACCCGAGGTGGACCGGGATGTGCTCGGCCTGCACCAGCATCTCGCCGTCGGGGGTGAACAGGGCGGCCGAGCAGTCGGCCCGCTCCTTGATGTTGGGGCTGAACGCCGCACGGCGCAGGACGGCGCCCATCTCCTCGGCGATGCCGGTCAGCCGGGAGATCAGCACCTGGAGGGCGGCGGGATCGAGGGTCACCGGCCGGCCCCTCCCCGCGGGCCGGACCCCGCGCCCTCCGCACGACGCAGCACCAGCGCGCCCGTGGCCCCGGGGCGGGCGACCCAGCCCTCGGCCACCCACACCGTGCAGTCGGGCTCGGCGATGACGGCCGGCCCCGCGACCCGAGGTTGCTCCGGCGCCTGCTCGGGGGCCTGCGCCGCAGGCTCGGCGCGATCGGCCAGGCGCTGCGCAGCGGGCAACGCGCTCGGGTCGACCACCGGCGGACGCGTCGCCGTGGCCCGCAGCGCCACGACCTCGACGGGGTCGTCCGGCCGGGCGTACCCGTTCCGCCGGCGGTGCTCGTCGTGGAACGTGGCGACGTCGGCGACGGTCAGCTCGTGGCTCTGTCCGCGGTAGCGGCAGTCCAGCGCAGTGGTGACCTCGACGTCGTCGGCCCGCGCCCGCGGCGGACGGGTCCGTGTCGGGGCCGGCGACGAGCGCGCGCACCTGGTCGCCGAGCGCGGCCCGGGCGGCGTCGATCCCGGTGTGGTCGTCGGGCGACGCCCACGACCGCACCAGGTCGCGGCGGCGGGGCGCGGTCAGCAGGCCGACGGCCGAGAGCACGCCGGCCCGAGCGGGGACCACGACGGCGGGCATGCCCAGCGCGTCGGCGAGCGCGCAGGCGTGCAGCGGCCCGGCCCCGCCGAACGCCACGAGCGCGAGGCCACGAGGGTCGACACCCCGCTCGACCGACACGGCCCGCAGGGCCCGCTCCATGTTGGCGTCGACGACCGCCAGCACGCCGTCCGCCGTCACGCCGGCGGCGTCGAGGGCGGCGGCCGCGGCGGTGCGGTCGAGCGTCAGGCCGCCGAACGCGGCCTCGGGCGGGATGTGCCCCGCCACCAGGTTGGCGTCGGTCACGGTCGCCTCGTCGCCACCGCGCCCGTAGCACGCCGGGCCGGGGTCGGCGCCGGCGCTCTGCGGCCCCACCACCAGGGCGCCCCCGGGGTCGATGCGGGCGATCGAGCCGCCGCCGGCACCGATGGTGTGCACGTCGAGCGACGGGAAGCGCACCGTGAAGCCGCCCACCTCGCGGGTGGCGGCGGGGGCGGGCGCGCCGTCCAGGATCAGGCAGACGTCGGTCGACGTTCCCCCCATGTCGAAGGTGACGGCGTCGCCGAAGCCGTTGGCCGCGGCGGCGGCCGCCCCGGCGCGCACCCCGCCCGCCGGCCCCGACAGCAGCAGGGCGGCCGGCAGCTCGGCGCCGTCCTCGACCGGCACGAGCCCGCCCGAGGACGTCATGACCAGCACCTCGTCGGCGAGGTCGCCGATGCCGCGCAGGTAGGCGCGGCACCGCGGGCGCAGCGCGGCGTTGATGACCGTCGTGACCGTGCGCTCCACCTCGCGCATCTCGGGCGAGACCTCGTGCGAGCACGTGACGTCGAGGCCGCGGCCCCGCAGCACCTCGGCCACCGCCCTCTCGTGGGCGGGCTCGAGGTCGGCGTGCAGCAGGCTCACGGCCACCGCCTCGGCGTCGGCGGCCACCGCAGGCACCGCGTCAGGGTCGACGGGAGCCAGCTCGGTCCCGTCGGCGGCGAGCCGCCCGGCGACCTCGTAGCGGTGGCGGCGAGCCACCAGCGGCTCGGGGCGCGAGGCCAGCTGGTCGTAGAGCGACGGGCGGTCCTGCCGGCCGATCTCGACGACGTCGCGGAGCCCCTCGGTCGTGACGAGGGCGACGGTCGACCCGCGCCGCTCGAGCAGGGCGTTGGTGGCGACCGTCGTCCCGTGCGACAGCAGCGAGGGGCGCGGGCCCCGGGCAGGATCCGAGGCGCCGGCCGGCTCGGCCGACGCGGCCTCGACGGCCGACCGGATGGCACGGGCCGGGTCGTCGGGCGTCGACAGCACCTTGACCACCTCGCCCGTCGCCGTCACGAGGTCGGTGAACGTGCCCCCGGTGTCGACGCCGACCTGCACGGCGCGGAACGTACCAGCGGTCCGCGGGCCGGCGAGGTCAGGCCGCGGTGCCCGAGCGGCCCGACTGGGTCTTGGCCGCCTCGACCGCCAGCATGTCGACCAGGTCGTTCATGCGGTCGCCCGAGTGCCCCTTCACCCAGCGGAAGCTCACGTCCCCCCGGCGGCGGACGAGCTCGACGAACGGCTCCCACAGGTCCCGGTTGGCGACGGGCTTGCGGGCCGAGTTCTTCCAGCCGCGTGCGATCCAGCCCTCCCACCACCGGTCACGGAAGCAGTTGACGACGTAGGTCGAGTCGCTGACCACGTCGAGGGGGCCGGGGTGCGCCTTCACCGCCTCGTAGGCCGCCGTGATCTCCATGCGCTGGTTCGTGGTGCGCGGCGCGTGGCCGCTGGCGTAGGCCCCGTCGGGCTCGGCCCAGGCCCAACCGCCGGGCCCCGGGTTGCCCAGGCAGGCGCCGTCGGTGAACACGACGACGGCGCCGGGCAGTGGCGTCATGGACGGGGGCCGGGGGCGGGGCACGGCCGGTCACACTACGCCGCCGGCCCGACGGCGCCGGCCGCCCGTCCGCGGCCGTCACTTCGGCGGCATCGCTGAAATGTTCTCGTCATCCACCGAACGTTCCGATCCGCGCCATTCGGTGCCAGCATGGGGCGCATGATCATCGACGGGTTCGTGCACCAGCTGCCCGACACCGACCCGGCCGAGACCGAGGAGTGGCTCGAGTCGCTCGACGCCGTCGTCGACGCCCACGGCAAGACCCGCGCCCGCTACCTCATGTCCAAGCTGCTCGAGCGGGCCCGCGAGCTCCAGGTCGGCCACCCCGCCACGGTCTCGACGCCGTACGTCAACACGATCCCGCCCGAGGAGGAGCCGTGGTTCCCGGGCGACGAGGAGCTCGAGCGCCGCATCCGCGCCTACATCCGCTGGAACGCGGCGGTCATGGTCGTCAAGGCCAACAAGCAGGCCGACGGCATCGGCGGGCACCTGTCGACGTTCGCCTCGTCGGCCGCGCTCTACGACGTCGGGTTCAACCACTTCTTCCGCGGCAAGGACGACGGCCAGCCGGGCGACGCCGTGTACTTCCAGGGCCACGCCGCCCCGGGCATCTACGCCCGTGCGTTCCTCGAGGGTCGCCTCACCGAGCACGACCTCGACCAGTTCCGCCAAGAGGTCGGCGGCGGTCTGTCGAGCTACCCGCACCCGCGGCTGATGCCCGAGTTCTGGGAGTACCCCACGGTCTCGATGGGGCTCGGCCCGCTCAACTCGATCTACCACGCCCGTTACCTGCGCTACCTGCACAACCGCCGCATCGACGACACCAGCGGCACGCGGGTCTGGTGCTTCATCGGCGACGGCGAGATCGACGAGCCCGAGACGCTCGGCGCCCTGTCGCTCGCCGCCCGCGAGCAGCTCGACAACCTCACCTGGGTCATCAACTGCAACCTCCAGCGCCTCGACGGCCCGGTCCGCGGCAACGGCAAGGTCATCCAGGAGCTCGAGGCGATGTTCCGCGGCGCCGGCTGGAACGTCATCAAGGTCGTCTGGGGCGGCAAGTGGGACGAGCTGCTGGCCCGTGACGTCGACGGCGTCCTGCTCGACAAGATGAACACGCACCGTCGACGGCGAGTTCCAGCGCTACGCGGTCGAGTCGGGCGCCTACGTCCGCGAGCACTTCTTCGGGCCCGACCCCCGCCTGCGGAAGATGGTCGAGCACCTCTCCGACGACGAGCATCCGCAACCTGCCCCGCGGCGGGCACGACTACCGGAAGCTCTACGCCGCCTACAAGGCGGCCACCGAGCAGCGAGGGCGCGCCCACGGTCATCCTGGCCAAGACCATCAAGGGGTGGACGCTCGGCCCCGACGTCGAGGGCCGCAACGCCACCCACCAGATCAAGAAGATGACGGTCGACCAGCTGCGGGTCCTGCGCGAGCGGCTGTACCTGCAGGACGAGATCCCCGAGGAGGACCTGGCCGACGACAGGGAGCCGCCCTACATCCGGCTCGTCGGAGGGCTCGGTCGAGCAGCGAGTACATGCTCGACCGGCGCAAGGCGCTCGACGGGCCGCTGCCCTCGCGGGCGACGCGGATCCGGCGGCCGCTGGCGCTGCCCGAGCGACAAGCCGTTCGACGAGGTGCTGGCGCGGCTCGGGCAAGCAGGAGGTGTCGACCACCATGGCCTTCACCCGCCTGCTGCGGAACCTGCGCCGCGACCCCGACGTGGGCCCGCGGGTGCGTGCCGATCATCCCCGACGAGGCGCGCACGTTCGGCATGGACTCGCTGTTCAAGGAGTTCAAGATCTACGCGTCGCAGGGCCAGCTCTACGACCCGGTCGACGCCCAGCTGCTGCTGTCCTACAGCGAGGCGCAAGGACGGGCAGATGCTCGAGGAGGGCATCACCGAGGCGGGCTCGATGGCGTCCTTCATCGCCGCCGCCACGTCCTACGCGCACCGCGGCGTGCCGATGCTGCCGTTCTTCACCTTCTACTCGATGTTCGGCTTCCAGCGGGTCGGCGACCTCATCTGGTCGGCCGCCGACTCGCGGGCCCGTGGGCTTCCTGCTCGGCGCGACCGCCGGGCGCACCACGCTGCTCGGCGAGGGCCTGCAGCACCAGGACGGGCACAGCCTCGTGCTGGCGTCGACGGTCCCGACCGTCGAGGCGTACGACCCGGCGTTCGCCTACGAGATGGCGACCATCGTCGAGCAGGGCGTCCAGCGAGATGCTGGTCGACGAGCGACGACGTCTTCTACTACCTCACGCTCTACAACGAGAACTACCTGATGCCGCCGCGTGCCCGACGGCGTCGCCGAGGGCATCATCCGAGGGCCTGTACCGGTGGGCCGACGCGCCCGAGGGACCGGCGCACCGGGCCACGATCCTGTTCTCCGGCACCGCGCCAGGGGGCGGCGCGCGCCGCGCAGGCCGAGCTCGCCGAGCACTGGGACGTGGGCGCCGAGCTGTGGTCGGCCACCACCTACAAGCGCGCTGCGCGAGGACGCGCTGGCGGTCGAGCGCTGGAACCGCCTGCACCCCACCGAGGCGCCCCGCACGCCGCTCGTCACCCAGCGCCTGCTCGGCGAGGCGGCGGGCCCGGTCGTCGCCGTCACCGACTTCATGAAGGCGGTGCCCGACCAGGTCGCCCGGTGGGTGCCGCGGACCGTTCGTCCCGCTCGGCACCGACGGGTTCGGCCGCTGCGACACCCGCGAGCGCTCCGCCAGTTCTTCGAGGTCGACATGCCGCACGTGGTGGTGGCCACGCTGTGGGCGCTCGCCCAGCAGGGCGAGGTCAAGGCCGAGACGGTGGCCGAGGCCATCGCCCACTACGGCATCGACACCGAGCGCACCGACCCCCGCGCCTTCGACCTCTGACGTCCACCTGAACGCGTTTCCACAGCAGTTTCGGTCCTGACCCCCGAAACTGCTGTGGAAAACCCATGGTGGCTCAGATGCCCAGCACCTCGAGCGGGAACGGCGGGCGGGCCAGGGGCCCGATGGCGATCCGCACGAGAAGCAGCGGGTTGTCGTCGCCCGCCGTGCGGTTGAGGTGCACCGTGCCGCACCCCTCGCAGCGGTGCACGAGCACCCATTCGCCGTCGCCGCGCACGGTGATGGCGATCGGCTCCATCGACGCGCCGCACAGCTCGGCGAGGGCGCGGTCGCCCGGGGAGTCGTCGACGTGACGGCTCCACAGGCAGTTGGGGCAGTGGTTGCGATGAGCGGTGCCGGGGGCGTCGGTTCCGACGTCGAGCCGGCAGTTGCGGCACCGGAACGAACCCGGCGGGCGCCGGGACCGGTTGCGCGAGTCGCGCGCCAAGGGGACCTCCGAGATCACGGAACGAACAGGACCGATCCGCGCGCCCCGGGGACGCCGCCTCAGTGCCCGCTCGTCACCGCGCCGGCGAGGTCACCGGGTCGGACGAGGGGCGGACGGTCGCCGTGGGGCGCGCGACGCCACCGTGGGAGTCGTCGTGGTCATCGGTCACCACCTTCTCGGGCCGTCCTCGGGTGCCGCCGGACAGGGCACCTCGTCGCCGGGTAGATCACCACCGGGGCGTGGGGCCGGCAAGCGAGTTTCCCACGATCACGTCCCGTCGGCCGGGCGCGGCGTGAAGACCGCCAGGCGGGTGCCGTTCTTGGCGATCTCGAAGCGGTCGGCGCCGTCGAAGGTCTCGCCGTCGCGAGCCAGGCGCAGGGGCCCGTCGGCCGAGGCCACCGAGAGCGACGTGGTCCGCCACGTCGAGAACACCCGACTGCGGCGCAGGGTGCCGGTCAGCAGCGCGACCACGAGGCGCGTCCGGCAGCAGCGGGTGGGCGGCGTCGACGACCCGCACGTCGAGCTGCCCGTCGTCCAGCCGCTCGCGCCAGGTCGGCGCCATGCCGTCGGGCAGGTAGCGGCAGTTGCCCACGAAGGCGAGCCACAGCGAGCGCCGCTCGCCGTCGATCTCGACGTCGACCGGCGTGCCGTGGCGCAGCACGCGGACGACGGCGACCGCCAGCGCGGGCCACTTGCCGATGCGGCCCTCGAGCTCCTCGCGGGCATCGACCAGCTCGACGTAGCTGCCGAAGCTGGCGGTGTTGAGGAACGGCTCGCCGGCGATCCAGCCCACGTCGATCTCGGCGGCGTGCCCCGACCGCACGGCGTCGACGGCGTCGTCGACCGTCTCGACCCCGAGGTCGCGGGCGAGGTGGTTGAGCGTCCCGGCCGGGACCACCACGAGCGGGAGTCGATGCTCGATGGCGACGGCCGCGGCGGCGTTGATCGAACCGTCGCCCCCCGCGACGCCGAGAGCCCGGAACCCGTCGGCCGCCAGGCGCTCGAGCGTGGCGACGACGTCGTCGCCCTCGGCCAGCTCGACGACCTCGGCCCGCGGCAACCCGGTGCGCAGCACCTCGGCGGGCGCCGGACCGGTGCCGATGGCGCCCGATCCGGCCTTGGGATTGACGACGATGCCGACCCCCTCGCCGTCGTCACCCGTGCCGAGGTCGGTGTAGGACCGGTGAGGGTGGACGTCCGCGGGCGATTTGGAGGCGACGGGCCACACGAACCGGGTGCACACGCCGACCGCCGCCCCGGCGAGCAGCCGCCAGCGCAGCATCGGATCGGCGCGGTGGTGCCGGCCGAGGCCGGCCAGCAGCAACGCCGCGGCCACGCCGAGGCCGACGTGCTCCTGCGCGGCACCCGTGACGGCGGCCGCGCCGGCCGCGGGCGCCCCGAACGGGCGCCGCCGCGGCGGCGCCGAGCCCGGCGCGGAGCGCGCCACGGCGGAGAAATCGTCCCGAGCCCATCGGCGACGACCGTACCCGCGGGTCATCGCCCCGATCCGTCCGGCCCGTGGCCGCGATCGCCGCGGCGGTCCGATCCGCCGTGCGAACCGGGGTTTGCCCGGCGCTACCGTGCTGCCATGACTGCCCTGGTCCCCGTCACCGGCAACCCCGAGGCCGACCGGCTCCTGACCGAGGACCCGCTGGCGCTGATGATCGGCATGCTGCTCGACCAGCAGGTCCCCATGGAGTGGGCGTTCGCCGGGCCCCTGACCGCTGCGCGAGCGCATGGGCGGGCGACTCGACGCCGCCCAGATCGCGGCGACCGACCCCGACGAGTTCGCCGTCATCTTCAAGGGCCCGCCGGCGCTGCACCGGTTCCCGGGCTCGATGGGCAAGCGCACGCAGGACCTCTGCCAGTTCCTCGTCGACCACTACGGGGGCGACGCCGCGGCCGTGTGGGCCGGGGTCGACGACGGGCGCGAGCTGGTGCGCCGGGTGCGGGCGCTGCCCGGCTTCGGGGGCGAGAAGTCCAAGATCTTCTCCGCGCTGCTGGCCAAGCGGTTCGGCGTCCGCCCGCCCGGCTGGGAGGAGGCCACGGCGCCGTTCTCCGACGACGAGCCCCGCTCGGTCGCGGACATCGACTCGGCCGAGTCGCTCCAGCCGTGTCCGCGCCTGGAAGAAGATGATGAAGGCAGCGAAGAAGGCCAAGGTCGACACGCCGTAGCGCCCGACGCGAGCCGTCGGCGGACGCCGGCCGACGCTCGAGCCCGGTCAGCGGTGCAGGGCGTGGCGCTGGCGGTCGAGCCAGCCGAGGAGGACCGCGATCGCGCCGGGGATCGTGGCGCAGGGCGTGGCCGGCGCCGTTGATGAGGCGCAGCTCGGCCGAGCCGTGGGCGTCGGCCGAGGACCCGGGCGTCGAAGGACGGCACGACCTCGTCCTCGCTGCCGTGCACGACGAGCAGCGGCCGGCGGCGCGTAGGACCCCACGCAGGCCACCGCCCGGATCGCCTTGAGCTCGCGCGACCAGGCGTCGACCGAGGGCGGGAAGGCCGCGGTCGGTGATCACCCCGACCTCACGGCCGTGCTCCAGGAGGCGCCGGGGGTGGACGGCCCAGTCGTCGAAGTCGCCCGGGGCGCCGAGGGCGGCGACGCCCTGCACCCGCGGGTCGGCGCGCGGCCGCGCAGACCGCCAGCGACCCGCCGGTGCCGAACCCGGCCAGCCAGATGCCGAGCGGGCGGATGGTCGGCGTCGCAGGTGGGCGACCGCGGCGGCGATGTCGTCGAGCCATCCCGCCGAGCGAGAACTGGCCCTCGGACTCGCCGCAACCCCGGTAGGCGAAGGCGAGCGCCGCCCAGCCCATCTCGGTGGCGATGCGGTCGGCGAGCTCGGGCATGGTCTCGGGCGCGGTCGCCGCCGTGCCGGTCGAGGGGTAGCCGTGGCAGAGGACGACCGCCGGGCACGCGGCCGGTCGGCCGGCCCGGGCGGGCGGGCCAGGTGGGCCGCGAGGGTCAAGCCCGTCGGAGCGGATGCGCTCCTCCACGCCCGACGTCGCCTCCCGCCGTCAGGCCGCGTCGCTGGCGTCGTCGACGCCGGCGGCGACCCGGGCCGCCGGCGACGACCGGGCACAACCGGTAGCCCCGGTTGCGCGCCTCGGCCAGCGTGTCGGGCCCGAAGCTCGAGGAACGTCTCGGCCGCCATCAGGTCGGCGACGGCCGCCTCGACGGTCTCGTCGATGTTGTCGACGTCGTGCAGGACCTGCTGTGCGCTTGTCGCCCACGTAGCGGTTGTGCTCGAACCTGGTCGGCCGCTCCATGCGTGCGGACGGTACACCGGGCCGCGGTCCCGACCGCCAATCGTTGCGGGAATCCGGCCACGCGCCCGGCAGACTCAGCAGGCCATGATCTCCCCCGATCCCGCTGCGCCGACCGACGACGCCGACCCGACGTCGATGACCGCCGACCGCGACGCCGACCCGCGTCCCGACCACGGGCGACGACGCCGACCGCCCGACCGCGTCCCTGTTCCGGCGGGGTGTCCGGCTGCTCTGGTACAGCGTGCGGACGCACTCGCGCCCGTTCGCGGTGTCGATCTTCGGGTCCCTGGTCTACGGGACGATGGCGGTCGGGGGCGCGTGGGTGCTCGGTCGCGTGACCGACGAGGTGGTGCTGCCGGCGTTCGACGGGGGCGTGTCGGGCGGGACCGTGGCCGCCGGCGCCGCCGCCATCGTGGGCGTGTCGCTGCTGCGCTCGCTCGGGGTGGTCGGCCGGCGCTACTACGGCATGAAGGCCCTGCGGGGCATGCAGCGCACGTGGTTCGTCCGCCTGACCGACACCTACCTGCGCGTGCCGCTGAGCTACTTC
Organism: uncultured Acidimicrobiales bacterium; assembly: GCA_963778415.1. GTDB lineage: Bacteria > Actinomycetota > Acidimicrobiia > Acidimicrobiales > VFJN01 > ZC4RG19. The sequence goes on along the minus strand of CAVZUI010000003.1, from coordinate 156,209 downwards.
GGCCGCCACCCGGCGGGGAGGCTGCTGGCCCACGCCGACGCGGACGTCGAGCGGGCCGTCACGGTCCTGATGCCGCTGCCGTTCTCGCTGGGCGTGATCGTGCTGATCGGGCTGTCGATCGTGAGCCTCGCCCTCATCGATCCCCTGCTCATGCTGATCGGGCTGGCCCTGTTCCCGGCGCTCGCCCTGATCAACCAGGTGTACAGCCGGCGGGTCGAGGTCCCCGCCGCCGCCACACAGGCCCGGCTGGGCGACGTCGCCACCGTGGCCCACGAGTCGTTCGAGGGTGCGCTGGTGGTGAAGTCGCTCGGGTTGGAGGACCGCGAGGTCGACCGCCTCCGGCGGCCGCCGACGGCCTGCGCACCGCCCGTCTGCGGCGTGGGCCGCCTGCGGGCCACGTTCGAGCCGGGGCTGGACGCCCTGCCGAACCTCGGGATGGTCGCGCTGGTGGCGGTCGGCTCGTGGCGGATCTCGACGGGCGCCATGTCGACCGGCGAGCTGGTGCAGGCGATGGCGTTGTTCGGCATCCTCACGTTCCCGATGCGCGTCGTCGGCTTCCTCCTCGAGGAGATGCCGCGCGCCGTCGTCGCCGCCGACCGCATCGACGTCGTGCTCGCGACGCCGAGCCGCCCGCACCCGGCGCCCGACAGCGCGGTGCCCGCTGCCCGCCGGCCCCCTCGCGGTCGACGTCGCCGGGCTGGGGTTCGGCTACGGGGACGACCGCGTCCTCGACGGCGTCGACCTGGCACCTGGCGCCGGGCGAGGTGGTCGCCCTCGTGGGGGCGACCGGCTCGGGGCAAGTCGACGCTGTGCCTTCTGCTCGCCCACCTGTACGAGCCCACGGCGGGCACCGTGCGCCTGGGCGGGGTCGACCTGCGCCACGCCGAGCCCGACTCGATCCGGGCGCACGTGGCGCTCGTCTTCCAGGAGACCTTCCTGTTCGGCGACACCGTGCGCGAGAACCTGACCCTCGGGCAGGACGCCTCCGACGACGACGTGCGGTGGGCGCTCGCCCGGGCCCGCGCCGACCGCTTCGTCGCCCGCCTGCCCCACGGGCTCGACCAGGAGCTGGGCGAGCGGGGCGTGACGCTGTCCGGCGGGCAGCGCCAGCGGCTGGCCCTCGCCCGGGCGCTGCTGCGCCGGCCGGGGCTGCTGATGCTCGACGACGCCACGTCGGCGGTCGACGCCACGATCGAGCAGCAGATCCTCGAGGGCCTCCGCACGTCGCTGCACGCGACCACGCTCATCGTCGCCCACCGCGTGTCGACCATCGCCCTCGCCGACCGGGTGGTGTTCCTCGAGGGAGGGCGGATCGCCGCCCGGGCTCCCACGCGGACCTGGTGGCGACGGTGCCCGCCTACGACGCCCTGGCCCGCGCCTACGAGGAGGAGCCGGCGTGACGGCGCCCGACGACCTCGCACCCGCTCGGCCCGGTCCGGTCGAGCCGGGCACCCCGGCCGCCGACGCTGCTCGGCCGAGGAGCCGATTCCGCCGGCACCCGAGGACGACGAAGCGGTCGCGGCCTCGCCCGACGAGCAGAGGATCCTCGACGCGGGGGCGGTCGAGGTGCTTCGGCGCGGCCTCGCCGCCACGCCCGAGCTGCGTCGGGGCATCGCGCTGACGCTCGTGATGGCCGTGGTCACCGCGGCGGGCAAGCTGGCGGTCCCGATCCTCATCCAGCAGATCCTCGACCGTGGCGTCCTCGACGACGGCGGGTTCCAGCCGGGGTTCGTGCTCCCCGCGTGCGCCGCCGCCGCGGTGCTGATCGCATGGGCTCTACGTCGTGAGGCGGGCGACGTACCTGCGGCTGGTCCGCGCCGCCGAGACCAGCCTGCTGGCCCTGCGCGTGCGGGTGTTCGACCACATCCATCGGCTGTCGATCGCCGACCACAACGAGCACCGCGCGTGGCGCGTCTCGTGGCCCGGGTCACGAGCGACATCGAGACGCTGGCCCAGTTCGTCGAGTGGGGCGCGGTCGCCTGGATCGTCGACACGGTCGCTGATCGTCGGCGACGTTCGTGGTGATGGTCGGTGTACTACTGGCAGCTCGCGCTGTCGCCCTCGTCGTCTACGTGCCGCTCGTCGTGCTGATGCCGATGCTGCAGCGCCGGCAGCTCGCCGCCTACGACCAGGTGCGCACCGCGGTCGGCGAGACGCTGGCCGAGGTGTCCGAGACCGTGACCGGCGCCGCCGTGATCCGGGCCTACGGGCTCGAGGAGCCGGGCCCGGACGCGGTTGCGGGCGGCGATCGACCGCCAGTACCGGGCCGAGCTGAGCCGGCCCGCGTACTTCGCCGCGATGTTCCCGCTGGGCGACGTGTTCGGCGCCATCGCCATGCGCCGTCACCGTCGTGCGGGCGTCACCTGGGGGCCGGGGTGGGGCCTCGACGTCGGCGTGCTCATCGCCTTCCTGTTCCTCGTCAACCTGCTGCTGAGCCCGATCGCCGAGCTGACCGAGATCCTCGACCAGACCCAGACCGCGCTCGCCGGGTGGCGCAAGGTGCTGGGCGTGCTCGACCACGCCGCTCGACGTCGTCGAGCCGACGGACGGGCGGTCGACCTCCCGGCGGGACCGCTCGGCGGTCGTCGCGTCGCGGCGTCGGGTTCGCCTACCGCGACGGGGTGCCGGTGCTGCACGACGTCGACGTTCGGCTCGCCGGCCGGCACGGTCGGTGGCCATCGTCGGCGAGACCGGGCTCGGGCAAGACGACGTTCGCCAAGCTGCTGTGCCGCCTGGCCGACCCGACGACGGGCGACGATCCGCCTCGGGGACGTGGACCTGCGGGACGTGGCGCCCGACGCCCGCCGGCGGGCGGTGCGCATGGTGCCCCAGGACGGGTTCCTGTTCGACACCACCATCGCCGAGAACGTGCGGATCGGCCGCGCCGGGCGCCACGCGACGACGAGGTGCGGGCCGCGTTCGGCGCACTGGGCCTCGGCTGGTGGCTCGACGACCTGCCCGCCGGCCTCGCCACCCCGGTCGGCGAGCGGGGCGGGAACCTGTCGGTGGGCGAGCGCCAGCTGGTGGCGCTGGCCCGTGCCCAGCTGGGCGATCCGGGCCTGCTCGTCCTGGACGAGGCCACCAGCGCGGTCGACGCCGGAGACCGAGCGAGCGCTGGCCGAGGCGCTCGAGCGCCTGTCGGCGGGGCGCACGATGGTGTCGATCGCGCACCGCCTCTCGACCGCGGAGACCGCCGACCTCGTCCTCGTGTTCGACGACGGCCGGATCGTCGAGCGGGGGACCCACGCCGAGCTCGTCGCCGCGGGCGGGACCTACGCCGGCCTGTACGAGAGCTGGCTGGGCAACACGCGCGTCCCCGCCGAGTGAGGCGGGCGGCGCCGCGCCCTCTCAGTTGGCGGACGGAGCCCCCGGGTCGGCCGGGGGGCCGACGGCCCCGATGGAGGCCAGGTACCGGTGCAGACCCGTGATCACCCGGTACACGTCCTCGTCGGTGACGTCGAGCTCGAGCTCCTCGGCCCGGCCGAGCACGAAGGCGACCGACTCGTCGTCGGCCAGCACCACGTCGGGCGTGTCGCCTTCGGGGAGCGAGACGTCGCCACCGGGCCCGGCCAGCACACCGGTGCGCTCGAGGTGGTCGAGCTCGGCACGGATCAGCTCGCGCACCTCGTCGTAGGTCAGGCGGGCCTGGGCCTCGAATGGCAGGTCGTCGGCCACCTGGGCGACGGCCTCGTCGAGGTCGAAGATCGTGGGCGGCGGCTGGTGGCCCAGCCGGAACGCCTCGCGGCCGACCGTGACGGCGGCGATGGCGAACACGAGCACGGCGGCGAGAACGGCGAACAACCAGACCACGGCCGAACGGTATCCGCCGCCGCCCGTCCCGCCGTCACCCGGGCCCGGGGCGCGAACGCCCGTCCCGCACCGCCACCGGCGCGATGATCGTGCGGTGCGCGGACAGAGCGCCGGCGCGGCGTTCGTCGGGAGGTCGGGCGACCTCGAGGTCGTCCTCGACGCGTACGCCCGCGCCGAGCACGGCGAGGGCGCGGTGATCCTCGTGGGCGGCGAGGCGGGTGTCGGAAAGACGCGCCTCGTGGGCGAGGCCGGCGCCCAGGCCCGGCGCCACGGCGCTCGGGTCCTGGTCGGCCAGTGCCTCGACCTCGAGGAGGGAGGTCTGCCGTACGCGCCCCTCGTGGACATGCTCCGCACGCTCGACCGCGACCTGACGCCCGAGGAGGGGGCGGCCACCTTGGGCTCGCTGCGCGCCTTCCTCGGGCGGGCGGGCGAGGCCGACCCCGCCGGTGCTGCGCCGGGTTCCGGCACGGCCGGGCCCGCGCTCGAGAGGTCGGCCGGACCGGCCGGTCAGGCTCGCCTGTTCGAGCTGCTCCTCACGGTGATCGAGCGGCTCGTGGCGGCGGGCCCGGTGGTGCTGGTGTTCGAGGACCTGCACTGGGCCGACCGCTCGACGCTCGACCTGGTCGCGCTCCTCGCCAGCAACACCCGCTCGCTGCCCGTGTGCACCATCGGCACCTACCGCAGCGAGGACGTCCCGCCGCGTCACCCGCTGCGGCAGCTCACGGCCGAGCTGACCCGCCGCGGCGCCCGCCACCTCGAGCTCGTCCGACTCGGTCCGGGCGACGTCGCCGAGCTGCTGGGCGCCCTGCTCGACGCGCCGCCGTCCCCCGAGGTCGTCGCCAGCGTCGTCGAGCGCTCCGACGGCAACCCGTTGTTCGTCGAGGAGCTGGCGGCCGGCCTCGCCGACGACCCGGGCGCACCGATGCCGCCGCACCTGCGCGACGCCGTGGTCAGCCGGGTGGAACGGATGCCCGTGGGCGCCGCGGCGGTGCTGCGGGCGTGCGCGGTCGGCGGGCGCGAGGTCGAGCACGACCTGCTGGCCGACGTGATGGCCCTCGCCGACGCCGCCGGCCGGGGTGCCGACCCCGCCGGGAGCGGCGATCCCGGCGCGCTCGACGTCGACCTGCGCGCCAGCGTCGAGTCCCGCCTGCTCGTCGCCGACCAGGGCCGGGGAACGTACCGGTTCCGCCACGCCCTCGTGCACGAGGCCGTGCTCGCCGACGTGCTGCCGGGCGAGCTGCACCGCCTGCACGGCGCCTACGCCTCGGCACTCGCCGAGCGCCAGCAGCGGACATCGGGCGTCGCGGCCGACCAGTGGTGGTCCCGCCTCGCCCGCCACTGGGCCGGAGCGGGAGAGTTCGACGAGGCCCTCGGCGCGGCGGTGCGGGCCGGGCGCGCCGCCGAGGCCGGGTTCGCGGTGCCCGAGGCCCACCGGTCGCTCGAGTGGAGCGTGCGCCTGTGGGACCGCGCTTCCGATCCCGAGGCGGCGGCCGCGTGCCGCCGCGACGAGCTGCTGGCGGCGGCCGCCGACGCCGCCAACCGCTGCGGGCTGGTCGTGCGGGCGTTGACGCTGGTCGACGAGGCGCTGGCGACCCCAGCAGTGGCCGACGACCCGGTGCGGGCGGGGCTGCTGCACGAGCGCCGCGGCTGGTACCTGTACCGCACCGGTCGCCCGGCCGACGCCATCGCCGCCTACGAGCTGGCCGTCCTGCTGGTTCCGGCGCGGCCGCCGTCCCCCGCCGCGGGCCCGGGTCGTCCAGGCGCACGCGCACGCGCTCGTGCGGGTGGGTCGGGCCGACGAGGCGCGACCCCGGGCGGAGGAGGCGGTGGCGATGGCCCGCGCGGTGGAGGATCGCGTCGACGAGGGGCAGGCGCTCCACGTCCTCGGCCTGGTCCTGGCCACCGAGGGGCGCACCGACGACGCCATCGCCCACCTGCACGAGGCGGGGCAGATCGCGGTGGGTCTGGGCGACCTGGCCGAGGTGGCCGGGGCGTACGTCCACCTGTGGCGCACGCTCGTCGAGGCGGGCCGCGGCGACGACCTGATCGACCTCGTGCTGGCCTTCGGCACCGATCCGTCGGGCACGACACGCAGCACGTCGCCGGCCCCCACGTTGACGGGCAGCATCGGCGCCGCCGCTCTCCACCAGCTCGGCCGGTGGGACGAGGCCGAGCAGCTGCTCGGGGACGGGGCGGCCGCGGCCGAGGTCGGGGGGCTGACAGCGATCACCCGGACGCTCGTCGCCGGGGCCCTGGAGGTCGACCGGGGCGACCACGACCAGGCACGCGACGACCTCGAGATCGCCCGGGCGTGGTGCCACCAGGTGGGTGACGGACGGCTGAACGGCCTGCTCCACCGGGCGCTGGCCGAGCTGGCCGTCTGGCAGGGCCGCACGGCCGATGCCCGCCGCGAGGTCGACACGGGCCTCGAGCTGCTGGCCCACACCGGCGACCCCGAGCTGGCGGCCCGCATCGCGGCGGTGGGCGTCCGGGCCGAGGCCGACGGGGCGCAGGCCGGCGCCCGGATCGGACGGGGGGCGGGCACCGCGGCCGAGCGCCGGGTCGCCGATCTCGTGCGCCGCCTCGAGGGCCTCGCCGCCGCCGCGGGTGGCCGCAACGCGCCCCCCGACTCCGAGGCGACCGCCTCCCTCCTCTCGGGGCGAGCCGAGGCGTCGCGGCTGGCCGGGAGCGGCGACCCCGAGTCCTGGGCCGCGGCGGTCGACGCCTGGGAGGCGATCGCCTTCCCGTACCCCGCCGCCTACGGCCGGCTGCGGTTGGCCGAGGCCGCGCTCGGCGCCGGCGACGACGCCACGGCCGCGAACGCGCTGGCCGCGGCGTGGGACACCGCCCGGACGCTGCGGGCCCGGCCCCTCGAGGGCGCGCTGAGCCGGCTGGCCCGGCGGGCCCGGGTCCCGCTCGCGGGCGTCGAGGCCGCGGCTCCGGCCGAGACCGGTGACCGGGCCCTCACACCCCGCGAGCGCGAGGTGCTCGGCCTCGTGGCGGCCGGGCACACGAACCGCCAGATCGGCGAGGAGCTCTTCATCAGCCAGAAGACCGCGAGCGTCCACGTGTCGCGCCTGCTGGCCAAGCTGGGCGCATCGACCCGTGGCGAGGCGGCCGCCATCGCCCGCCGGGAGGGCCTGCTCGACGAGCGCGGGACCTGACGAGGCCCAGGTCAGAGGGGCCTCAGGCGGGATTGAGCACGGCATAGGGCATGTTGCCGATGCCGTGGGGGCGCCCGCGGGCGGACGCTGGGGTACGACCCCGGATCCCGTCCACGGAGGACCTCGTGGCCAACGCTCCCTCTCCCCCGAACACCCTCACCCACGCCGTCGTCGTCGGCGCCGGCATGGGCGGCCTGCTGGTCGCCCACGCCCTCAGCCGCCACGTCGACCGCGTGACGGTCGTCGAGCGCGACACGCTGCCGACGTCGCCGGCCCCACGTGCCGGCACGCCCCAGGGCCGCCACGTGCACGCGCTGCAGCCCGGCGGTCTCGCCGCCATCGAGAGCCTGCTGCCCGGCTTCCGGGAGCAGCTCCTGGCGCACGGCGCCGTCCCGGTCGTGGTCCCCCGCGACCTGCTGTGGATGTCCCGGGCCGGGTGGATGCAGCCCCAGGCCGGGGCGGGCCACGTGATCATGTCGGCGAGCCGGGACCTGATCGAGTGGGTCACCCGTGACCTCGTGCTGGCCCGGTCGGCGATCGGGCTGCGGACGGGCACCGAGGTGGCCGGCCTGGCCGTCCGGGACGGCCGGGTCGTCGGCCTCGACGTGCGCCCTCGCGGGGCGGCGCCCGGCGAGCCGACCGAGCGCCTCGTGGCCGATCTCGTGGTCGACGCCAGCGGTCGGCGCTCGCGAGCTCCCGACTGGCTCGAGGCGGCCGGCTACGACCGCCCCGAGGAGGAGGTCATCGACGCCGACCTCGCGTACGCCAGCCGGACCTACCGACGCGGCCCCGACGATCTGGCCGGGTGGCAGGCCCTGATGCTGCAGCCCCAGGCGCCCGACTGCAGCCGCATGGCGGTGATGTTCCCCATCGAGGGTGACCGCTGGCTGGTCACGGTGGCGGGCGCCAACGGCGACGTGCCGCCCACCGACGAGGAGGGCTTCCTCGCCTTCGCCGCCGGGCTGCGCACACCCGCCCTGGTGGACGCGATCGACCGCCTCGAGCCGCTGTCGCCGATCGTGGCCTTCCGCCGCACCGCGAACCGGCGGAGGAAGTTCGAGGCCCTGCGCCGGGTTCCCGACGGCTTCCTGGCCGTCGGTGACTCCGCCTGCGCGTTCAACCCGGTGTACGGCCAGGGCATGAGCGTGGCCGCCATGACCGCAGCCGAGATCGACCGTGGGCTGCAGTCCCACCGGGCCCTGACGTTCGGGGATCTGGCGGGCGTGTGCGCCGGCCTCCAGCGCGTGGTGGCTCGCCTGAACGCCGGCGCGTGGATGGTGGCGACCGGTGAGGACCTGCGGTTCCCGCGCACCGAGGGCGGGCGGGTCACGCCCGCCGACCGGGTCGTGCGCCGCTACCTCGACCGCGTCGTGCTGGCCGCCGCCTCCGACCCGGTGGCCAACGCGGCGTTCACGGACGTGGTCACGATGACCGCGCCCCGACGTCGCTGATGCGCCCCCGCCTGGCGCTCCGGGTGCTGTCCCAGCGCAGCCCCCAGCCCTCGCCCGCTCCCCCGCTGCCGCTGCGCCGGCCCTCGTCGGCGACCGCGGCGCTGGCCGGCTGATCGGGCACGACTCCCCCGTGCCCGATCACGCCGAGGTCACGATGAGCTCCCACCCGACGTCCCGGGCGACCCACGCCGTGGTGATCGGCGCGGGTCCCACCGGGCGAGCCGCGGCCCTGGCGCTGGCCGCCCGGACCGAGCGGGTCACCCTCGTCGACCGGGCCGACGTGCCCGGCCCCGAGTGGGAGGCCCGTCCGCGGGCCGCCGACGTGCGGGCGATCCTGGAGTCGCCCCAGGTCGTCGTGCGAGCCGGGCTCGAGGTGGTGGGACTGGTCGTCGCCGACGATGCCGACGACGCCGACGACGCCGGCACGGCGCCGGTCGCGGGACCACGGACGGTCGCGAGCCTCGGATCGGCGGGGTGCTGGTCCGTCCGCGTCGGTCCCCCGGCGCCCCGGTCACCGAGCTCGCGGCCGACCTGGTGATCGACGCCCGCGGGCCGGTTCCGGTGCCGGCGTCCATCGCGGCGCTCCCGGCGCGACGGGGCCGGGGCCGCGATCGGCCCCGGCCCGTCGACGGGTCGGATGCGGGACGCACCTGGCCCGCGCAGGCGGGCTAGGGCGGTCCCGGCGACTCGGGTGCCCGTTCAGATGCCCAGGCGCTGGGCGAGCAGCTCGCGGTGGTAGGTGGGGTCACCGAAGAGCAGCTCGGACGACTTGGCCCGCTTGAAGTACAGGTGCGCCGGGTGCTCCCACGTGAAGCCGATGCCGCCGTGGATCTGGATGTTCTCGGCGGCCGAGTGGAAGTACGCCTCGGAGCAGTACGCCTTGGCGAGGCAGGCCACCTCGGGCAGCTCGTCGTTCAGCTCGGCGGCGCACCAGGCGGCGTAGTAGGCGGCCGACTTGGCGGACTCGACCTCGAGCAGCATGTCGGCGCACTTGTGCTTGATGGCCTGGAACGAACCGATGGGCCGGCCGAACTGCACGCGGTCCTTGGCGTACTCGACCGACATGTCCAGCACCTTCTGGGCGCCGCCGACCTGCTCGGCGGCGAGGGCCACCACGGCGAGGTCGAGCACCCGGCCGAGCACCTCGTCGGCGCCGCCCTCGGTGCCGAGCAGCGTGGCGGGCACGCCGGCGAACTCGAGCTTGGCCTGCTTGCGGGTCTGGTCCATGGTGGCGAGGGGCGTGCGGGTCAGGCCCGCGGCGTCACCGGCGACCGTGAACAGCGACAGGCCCTCGCCGGTGCGGGCGGCGACGACCACGAGGTCGGCCACGTGCCCGTCGAGGACGAACATCTTGGTCCCGTCGATGGTCCACGAGTCACCGTCCTTGGTGGCCGTGGCCTCGACGCCCGAGAGGTCCCACTTGCCGTTCGGCTCGGTGAGGGCCAGCGTGGCGATGGTCTCGCCCGAGGCGATGCCGGGGAGCAGCTCCTTCTTGGCGGCCTCGTCGCCCGAGTGGAGGATGGCGTTCGTGGCCAGCACGACCGTCGAGTAGAAGGGGGCGGCCAGCAGGGCGCGGCCCATCTCCTCGAGCACCACGGTCAGCTCGACGTAGGTGAAGCCCTGCCCGCCGTACTCCTCGGGGATGACGAGCGACTGCAGGCCGAGCTCGTTGGCCATCTGCGACCACACGGCGGGGTCGTAGCCCTCGGTGGTCTCCATCAGCCGCCGGACCTCGGTCTCGGGCGACTTCGACTCGAGGAACTGACGGGTGATGCGCCGCAGCTCTTCCTGCTCTTCCGAGAAGGCGAAGTTCACGGGGGCCTCCTGGGGGTCGGGGTCGGAGATGGCTGTCGCGATCCGGGCGGCACCGTAGGCGGATCGCGGCGATCGCGCCATCCGCCGTGTGTACACGTGCTGCGACGCGTGCCGTACGGTGGCGGGATGGAACGGGTCGGTGTCCGCGAGCTGCGCAACAACGTCGCCGCCGTCGTGCGCCGGGCCGGCGCCGGCGAGCGCATCGTGGTCACCGTCGACGGGGTGCCCGCGGCCCAGATCGGGCCCCTCGACCCGGCGGCGGCCGTCACGGTCGACGACCTCGTCGCCGCCGGGCTGGCCCTGCCGCCGGGGCGGCGCGACCGACCGCCGGCACCGGCGCCCGAGGACGCGCCCGTCGACATCCGGCCCGCCAGCGTGCTCGACGAGCTACGTGGCTCGTGACGGTCGACCCCCGATGACGCTGTTCCTCGACACCTCGGCCCTCGTCCGCCGGTACGTGCAGGGACCCGACCGGGCCCTCGTCGTCGACGCCATGGCCGAGGACCCCGTGTGGTGCGCCTCGGCGCTGTGCCGGTCGGAGACGCTGCTGGCACTCCACCGCCTGGCGGTCACCGGCCGCCAGCACGAGCGGATGTGGGGCCGCCTCAGGGACGACTGGGACGCGTTCGTGGTGATCCCCGTCGACGACCGCTGCCTCGCGCAGGCCGTCGAGCTGGGGGCCACGTACGGGCTGCGCACCGTCGACGCGGTCCACCTCGCGGCCGCGGACCGGCTGCCCCGCCCCACGACGTACCTGACGTACGACCGCCATCAGATCCCCGCGGCAGCGGGCCTGGGGTTCGACGTGCGGTCGCCCCTGGCGGACTGAGCCTTCGCCTCACGCCCTGGGGCACCGGGCCCTCAGCGGACCCGGGCCTCCAGGAGCCATGCCCAACGGCGTGACCCCGGGGCGGCCGGTCCCGGGCTTCTCCCCAAGACCGGAACCGGCTCGCCTCTGAGGGAGACATCGGCCGTGGCGGTCGACCAGTCACCCTCGTCGGGGGCTCCTGCGGTGGGCATGAGCGTGTGCAGTTTCGTCATGAATGAGCCGGATGGACAAGACCCCAGAGGGCGTGAAATATGTCACGTCGCTCGACGTTGTCTCGCCACCACCGACAGTGACTCAGATGGACACCGCTGTTCGTCCTGTGCGGACATCATCATGCCCGGCGCAGGTCGGACGTCCGACGCGGCAGACTGTTCCGGTGAGCACGCTGTTCCACGCCGACGATCGGTTCGAGGTCCACAAGGTCGTGGTCGGGCCGGTCGACAACAACGTCTACGTGCTGCGGTGCACCGAGACCGGCGACGCCGTGCTGCTCGACGCGGCCAACGAGCACGACCGCCTGCTCGACCTCTGCCGGGCCCTCGACGTCCGGTCGGTGCTCGAGACGCACGGGCACTGGGACCACATCCAGGCCGTCCCGCAACTGCGTGACGCCGGCTACGAGGTGCACGTGACGGCCGAGGACGCCGACATGCTGCCGTCCTACGACCAGATCCTCGACGACGACTCGGTCGTCCAGGTCGGTCGGGTGCGTCTCCGCACGATCCACACCCCCGGGCACACGCCGGGGTCGATGTGCTTCCTGGTCGAGGGGTCGCCGGTGCTGTTCAGCGGCGACACCCTGTTCCCCGGGGGCCCGGGCAACACGAAGTTCCCGGGGGCGACTTCCCCACGATCATCGACTCGGTCGAGAACAAGCTCTTCACGCTCCCGCCCGAGACCCGCGTCCTCCCCGGGCACGGCGACCCGACGACCATCGGCACCGAGCGCCCGTCGCTCCAGGAGTGGATCGACCGGGGCTGGTGAGCGCCCGCGCCGAGCGGGCCGCTGATGCCTGACGCCCTGCGCTACGACGAGCGGCCGTACGACGAGACGCCCGTCCACACCGAGGACCTGCCCCCGACGCCGGTGCGCGACCGGAACATCCCGGCCACGGCCTGGATCGAGGCGCCCGACGAGGTGCGCACGCTCGGCGACGACCTCCCCGGCACGCCCGTGGCCGACTACAAGCGCCGCATCGGGCCCTGGCTCCTGTGGCGGGCCGGACCGGCGGCCGGCGGCGACGCCCGCTACTGGGTGGCCCGCGCCGACGACCTGACGGTCACGTACACGTTCCGGCTCTACCCGTCGGGCGACGGGTCGGGCGTGGGCCCCAGCGGGGCGACACACGCCCGCTTCCGGGCCTGGAAGGAAGACCTGCGCGACGCCGAGTGAGCCCGTCGCCTCGCGTTTGCCGGCGCCGGCGACGATGGCGAGGCAATGGGTTCCGCCGAACGGAGGCTGAGGTCATGGGTTCCACATCCGGAACCCTGGCCTCGACCTCGGCCCACCGGAACCCAGCGCCTCGCCGGACCGCGCTCGACACCCGGCGGCCCGCCGGGCTCGCTCGGGCCCGACGGGAGCGGGGACGGCCCCGCCGGCAGGAGCGCCAGGGGCAGTCGGTACCGGCGCCCGCACGACCGAGATGGCGAGGCAATGGGTTCCGCCGAACCGAGCCTGAGGTCATGGGTTCCACATCCGGAACCCTCGCCTCGGGCTCGGCCGACCGGAACCTAACGCCTCGCCGGAACGCGCTCGACGCCCTCGGACCCGCCCGGGCTCGACGGGAGCGGTGACGGCCCCGCCGGCAGCAGCGCCAGGGGCAGTCGGTACCGGCGCCCGCACGACCGAGACGGCGAGGCAATGGGTTCCGCCGAACCGAGCCTGAGGTCATGGGTTCCACATCCGGAACCCTGGCCTCGAGCTCGGCCGACCGGAACCTAACGCCTCGCCGGAACGCGCTCGACGCCCTCGGCCCGCCGGGGGCGGCGGGAGCGGTGATGGCCCCGGCCGCAGGCCATCGCCCGCGGCACGCCGCGGGCGGCGGGGGCGCCGCCGGCGGGAGCAGAGGCACCGGCGTCGGCCGGCGACGCAGGGCCGTGGAGGCGACGCACCCGGACGGCGACCATGGCGCCGGCGGCGGCGATGGCCAGCAGGACCGGCAGGCGGACCGGGCCGGGGACCCCGACCTCGAGCATCAGCGTGCGGGTGTTGGTGACGAGCAGCAGCGTGCCGACCACGACGCCCAGCACCGAGGCGTCGGCGTGACGCACCAGCCACGCCGCGATCGGCGCGGCGACGACGCCGCCCGCCAGGAGGGCCAGCACCAGCGGCGCCTCGATGCCCTCGCCGCCCAGGCCGATCAGGAACCCGGCACTCGCCGCCACGGTCACCAGCAGCTCGGCGGCCGAGACCGAGCCGATGACCAGACGGGGCTCGACGCGGCCGGCGGCCAGCAGGGTGGGCGTGGCGACCGGGCCCCAGCCACCGCCACCCACGGCGTCGATGAAGCCGGCGCTGAGGCCGAGCGGCGCCAGCAGGCGCCGGCGCAGGTGCCCGGGGTCGTGGCGCTCGCCATGGAGGTCACCGCGGACCGAGCGCACGATGACCAGCGCGCCCAGGCCGAAGAGCACGACAGCGACGGCGGGCGTGAGCCAGGCGCCGGTCAGCGACGTGAGGACGGTGGCACCGGCGAAGGCGCCGATGGCCCCCGGGAGGCCGATGCGCCGGACGAGCGGCCACGACACGTTGCCGAACCGCCAGTGCGCCACGCCCGAGCTGAGGGTCGTGCCGACCTCGGCGAGGTGCACGCTCGCCGAGGCGACCGCGGGCGAGAACCCGTTGGACAGCAGGACGGTGCTGGTGGTGACGCCGAACGCCATGCCGAGCGCCCCGTCGACGAGCTGCCCCACCAGTCCGGCCAGGGCGAACACCAGCAACCGTCGCACGTCACCTCCGATCCGTCGCCGCCGGAGCGGGCATTGCCCACAATTCCGACGTGTTTGGTGGAGAATAGCCGTGGAACGGTCTCCGTCCAACCTCGGGCGGGGACGGCGGGGTGTGACCGCCGCCCCCGCCCGCGCCGGGGCTCAGCCGAACTGCGACTCGCAGCTGCCGAAGACACCGCCGGCCGGCTCGCGGCCGCCACAGGTCTCCGCGTACGCCTCGAGCACGCCCCCTGAGTCGGTGCCGAACCAGAGGTCGTCGCAGGCGGCCATGTCGCCGTCGGAACACGACTGGGCCAGGCCGGCGAGCTCGGGGTCGGCGACCGCCTCGGGGTCGTCGAGGGGCGGCTCGGTGCCACCGGTGTCGTCCACCGGCTCGTCGACGGCTCGTCGACCGGCTCGTCGACCGGGAGATCACCGACGTCGGGGACGTCGGTGGTGGGCGCTTCGAGGAGACCCTCGATGCTGACCTTCCAGTCGCCGTCCTCCTTGACCAGCGAGACGTCGTTCGTCTCGGTCGTCCCGGCCTGCGTGCGGTACTCGAGCGCGACGGTGGCCGTGGTGTCGCTCTCGTCGGTCACGCCGCGCCGAGACGAGCTCGGTCGGCGTGAGCTCCGCGAGCTCCTCGGGCACGTCGCCGGTTCCGAGGCCCGACGACGTCGGCCACCTCGTTGCAACTCGCGAGGGCCTCCTCGCGGGACGCTTCGCCGAGGGCGACGACGTCGATGGCCGCGTCGCAGTCGCCGTCCATCATCGCCTCGAAGTACTGGCTCGCGACCGCCTCGGGATCGCTGGCGTCGTCGCCGGACAGCAGGAAGTACGCCCCCACGCCGGCGGCGACGAGGGCGAGGACGATCACGATGGGCAGGACCGGGCTGCGCTTGCGAGCCGGGGGCGGGCCACCCGGCGGCCCGTAGCCGGGCTGGGGCCCGAAGCCGGGTCCGGGCGGCGGCCCGTAGCCGCCCTGCGGCGGGTAGCCGGGGTCCGCGGGGGGATAGCCGGGCGCCGGGGGCGGGTAGCCCGGAGGTGCCGCGGGCGGGTAGCCCGGGTCCGCCGGCGGGTAGCCGGGCTGGGGTGGGTAGCCGGAGCCCGGGCCGGGCTCGGGCCCCCAGCCGGGGGCACCGCCCGGGGCGGGCGGAGGCATCTGCGACATCTCGTGTCCTTCCTGACCTGCTCGTCGCCGCGGAGCCGCCGCCGGGACGCGCGTGGATCGAGGTCGAACCGCCGCCGTACGTCACCAATGGCCCCGCTCTCGAGGCCGCACACTACGACGTTCGCGACAACGAACGATCGCGCCCCGACTCGGCGTCAGGAGCCGGCGGCCAGCGGGCGGCGGGGCTCGGCCACGACCGAGATGCCGGCGGGGAGGTCCTCGACCGTCACCGCCCCGCCTTCGACCGCCACCGTGACCGACCCGCCCATGAGCGGGATGCGCTCGACCCGCAGCGAGCGGATGGCCTGGGGCAGCACCGGGGCCAACCAGAGCTTGCCCTGCGGCACGTGCGGGTCGAAGCGCAGCAGCGACCGCAGGTGCAGGAGGGGTGCCCCCGCCGACCAGGCCCGCGTGTCGCAACCGTCGGGCAGCCGGACCGGGCCCGCCACGTCGTCACGGTCGAACCCGCACAGCACGGCCATCCGCCCGGCGGACGCGTCGGCCGCCTCGAGCTGGGCCAGCACGAGGCGGTGGGCCTCGTCCACGAACCCGTACCGCACCAGCCCGGCGACGCACAGGGCGTTGTCGTGGGGCCACACCGCGCCGGTGTGCGGCCCGAGCGGGTCGTAGGCACGCATCGACGCGCCGAGGGTGCGCACCCCCCAGCCCGAGAACATGTCGTCCGCCAGCAGGTGCTTGACCAGGACGGCCGCCTTGTCCTCGTCGACGACGCCACTCCACAGGCAGTGGCCGACGTTCGACGCGAGCGCCGCGACCGGCTGCTTGTCGCCGTCGAGCGCCAGCGCGAACCAGCCCGCCTCCTCGACCCAGAAGTCGCGGTTGAACGCCACGCGCAGCGCCGTGGCCTTGTCCCGCCACCGGGCGGCCAGGGGCTGGTCGCCGGCCTCGGAGGCGAAGTGGGCGCGCGCCTGGTAGGCCGCGTAGGTGTAGGCCTGCACCTCGGCGAGCGCCAGCGGGCCGCGGGCCGGGGAGCCGTCGGGCAGGTGGACGGGGTCGGCCGAGTCCTTCCACGACTGGTGCCGCTCGCCCCGGTCGGTCACGCGCTGGTACTCGACGTAGCCGTCGCCGTCCCGGTCTCCGAACGTGGCGATCCACTCGAGCGCCCGATCGGCGTGCGGCAGGAGTCGCTCGACCACCTCGGGGGCGAGGCCCCAGCGCCGCAGTTCGCCCAGCAGCATCACGAACAACGGCGTGGCATCGACCGAGCCGTAGCTGATCGCGTGCGCCTCGCTCACGCCGGCGGTGCCGAACCGCAGGCGGTGGAGGATGCGGCCCGGCTGCTCCTCGGTGCGGTCGTCGACGTCGGCGCCCTGGTACCGCGCCAGGGTCTCGAGCGTGGCGAGCGCCAGCTCGGGGTCGACGATCAGCGACATCCAGGCGGTCAGCAGGGCGTCGCGCCCGTGCAGGGCCAGGTGCCACGGTGCGCCCGCCGCCACCACCGACTGCCCGGGGTACTCGGCGTCGATGACCCGCAGGGCACCCAGGTCGGCCGCGCTGCGGTGCACGGCGGCGAGCAGGGGGAGGTGGTCGCTGGTCACCTGGGGGACGTGGCGGTGCCACTCGACGAGGCGGCGGGCCGACGCCGTGCGGCCGGCATCGGTCGCCAGCAGCGAGTCGGGCACCACCTCGGCCCCCTGGACGATGGGGGCGACGGCCACGGTGGCCGAGAACCGACCCCCGGCGGGGACGATCGCCTCCCACCGCAGGACGCCGGGCTGGGAGCGGACCGCACCGGACCCGGTCACCCGGCACCCGACGCGGGACGAGCCCCGCCCGCGGACCAGCAGGACCTCGTCGGGGCCGGCACCACCGGGCTCGACGTCCTCCTCGGCCCGGGGGCTGCCGTCACGGGCGGCCGCCAGGGGGGCCAGGTCGGAGCCGACCTCGACCTCGAGCTCGACGTAGCTGGGCTCTGCGCCGGTGTTGCGCACCTCGAACTCGTCACGCAGGCCCGCGGCCACGACGCGGCGGCGCACCACGACCGGCCCGAGCCCGCTCCCGGGAGCGGTGGCCGTGCCGTCGGGGTGCTCGGCGGGGAGCGCCCGGCCCACGAAGGTGGCCGACGCGGGGCCGTCGACATGGTGGTCCACCGGCTCGACCGGCCCGCCGTTCACGGTCAGTACCAGGCGCGACAGCAGCCTCCGGTCGGCGACGAACAGGCCCTCGGCGCCCCCGGCCCCCCGGTCGACGACGTCGCCGGACGGGTCGGAGACGCAGAACGAGCCCGCCTCGACCAGTGTCACGAGGGTGCCCGGAGGAGAGACCCGGATGCCCATCGGCGGCGACCATAGCCGCCTGCCGGGAACCCGTCAGGAGGTATTTCTCCTACGCGCGTAGTGCGAATACACTGGCCCGCATGCCCGCCACCCCCCTCTTCCAGATCGAGGACCTGCACGTGCGTGCCGTGGGCCGCGACGGAGGCGGCGCGGCCGGCAACGGATCCGGCGGCGAGATCTTGCGCGGCGTCGACCTGACGGTCGGCGCGGGCGAGGTCCACGCCCTGATGGGGCCCAACGGCTCGGGCAAGTCGACCCTGGCCAACACCCTGCTCGGCAACCCCGACTACGAGATCACCCAGGGCCGCATCCTGTTCCAGCGGCGACGACATCTCCCAGTGGGACACCGACGTCCGCGGCAAGGCCGGCGTGTTCCTCGCCTTCCAGTACCCCCAGACCATCGCCGGGGGTCTCCGTGATCAACTTCCTCCGCCAGGCGCTGTCGGCCCGCAAGGGCATCGACCTGTCGGTGCTCGAGCTGCGGCTGGCGATCATGGACTGGATGAAGCGGCTGGACATGGATCCGTCGTTCGCCGACCGGTACCTCAACGAGGGGTTCTCGGGCGGCGAGAAGAAGCGCAACGAGATCCTGCAGATGGCCATCCTCGAGCCCGAGATGGCGATCCTCGACGAGACCGACTCGGGCCTCGACATCGACGCGCTCAAGGTCGTGGCCCATGGTGTCGATGAGGTGCGCACGGACCGTCCCGAGCTGGGCGTCCTCGCCATCACGCACTACCAGCGACTGCTCACGTACCTGCACCCCGACCGGGTCCACATCCTGATCGACGGTCGCATCGTCGACAGCGGCGGCCCCGAGCTGGCCGAACGGCTCGAGCGCGACGGATACGAGAGCTGGCGCACCCCGTCAGACGCGAGATCAGAGGCAACGACGCCGTGACCGCACCCACGCCCGCACCTTCCCCCACGTCCACCGACGTGCTCGACGTCGAGCGCATCAAGAAGGACTTCCCGATCCTCGATCGCGAGGTGCGCGGGCAGCGCCTCGTGTACCTCGACTCGGCCAACACCTCGCAGAAGCCGCGGGCCGTCCTCGACGCCATCGAGACCTACTACGAGCGGTCGAACGCCAACGTCCACCGCGGCACGTACCTCATCGCCGAGGAGGCCACGGCCGCGCTCGAGGGCGCCCGGGCCAAGGTCGCCCGGTTCATCGGCGCCCGGTCCGACCGCGAGGTCGTGTTCACCAAGAACGCCACCGAGGCGCTGAACCTCGTGGCCAAGGCCTGGGGCCGCGCCAACCTCCGGGCGGGCGACCCGGTCGTCATCACCGAGCTCGAGCACCACGCCAACATCGTCCCGTGGCACCAGCTGGTCGACGAGGTCGGCATCGAGCTGCGCTGGATCCCCGTCGGCGCCGACGGTCACCTCGACCTGACCGACCTCGACCGCCTGGTCGACGGCGCCCGGGTGGTGTCGTTCGCGGCGATGTCCAACGTGCTCGGCACGATCAACCCCGTCGAACGGCTGGTCGCGGCCGCCCACGACGCCGGCGCCATCGCCGTGGTCGACGCCAGCCAGTACGTCCCCCACCTGGCCACCGACGTCGCCGCCTGGGGCGCCGACTTCGCGGCCTTCACCGGCCACAAGATGTGCGGCCCCACCGGCATCGGCGTGCTGTGGGGCACCGAGGCGATCCTCGACGCCACGCCCCCGTTCCTGACGGGGCGGCGAGATGATCCTCAACGTCACGCAAGGAGGGCTTCACGCCCAACGAGCTGCCGTGGAAGTTCGAGGCCGGCACGCCGCCCATCGCCGAGGCGGTGGGGCTCGGCGCGGCCGTCGACTACCTGTCGGGGCTCGGGATGGAGGCCGTGCGCGCGCACGAGGTCGCGCTCACCGCCTACGCGCTGCGCACGCTGACCGAGCGGTTCGGCGACGACCTGACCATCCACGGGCCGGCCGAGCCCGCCGAGCGCGGCGGGGTGATGTCGTTCACGTACGGCGACCTGCACCCCCACGACCTCACACAGGTGTTCGACGAGCACGGCGTGTGCGTGCGGGCGGGCCACCACTGCGCCAAGCCCCTCATGCGCGAGCTGGGCGTGGCCGCCACCGCCCGGGCGTCGCTGTACGTCTACAACGACGAGGCCGACGTCGACGCGCTCGGCGACGCCATCGACGCCGCCGCCACTTCTTCACGCCGTGAGCGAGGCACCGTGCGCCTCGTGCCCGCTCCGGACCGCCGCCGATAGGATCGCGAACCGCATGCCCGGCCTCGAAGACCTCTACCGCGAGATCATCCTCGACCACTACCGCAACCCGCGGAACCGCGGCGAGCTGTCCGCGCCGCCCGCCACCCGGGTCGAGGGGTTCAACCCGCTGTGCGGCGACGAGATCGTGCGTGTTCCTCGACGTCGACGGCGACGTGGTGACCGACATCCGCATCGGCGGCCAGGGCTGCTCGATCAGCCAGTCGTCGGCCTCGATGATGTCCGCCGCGGTGAAGGGCAAGACCCTCGACGAGGTGCGGGCCCTGTCGCGTGCGTTCAAGGGCATGATGTCGATCCACGAGCAGTCGCTCGACGGCGACCCCGGGTCGACGGCAACGGCGACGGTGCGGGTGGCGCCGGCGACGAGGCCGCGACGCGGGCCGACGAGCAGGTGAAGCTGGGCGACCTCGAGGCCCTGCGGGGCGTCGTGAAGTTCCCGGTGCGCATCAAGTGCGCCACCCTGTCCTGGAACACCCTGCTCCAGGGCCTCGACGAGGCCGTGGCCACCAACTCCTGACCCGGCGGCCCCGGACGCGCAACGAGCGGCGGCTCAGCCCGGACCCGCCAGCACCGCCAGCACGCCGTAGTGGTCGGACGGCCACACGCCCTCGACCGGTTCGTCGGCCACGACCCGGCACTCGAGCGGCCGTCCGACGCCGCTCGGGCCCCGGAAGCCGCTGAACACGTAGTCGAGGCGCCGCTCGGGCTCGCAGTCGACGGCGGCGTGGGGGTTGGCGTTCGACCAGGTGAGGCCGGGACCGCCGTCGCCGGCCAACCGCCACGCGTCCTGCAGGTAGGTGCTGATGCCGTCGAGAGCGGCGAGCCCGCACAGGTAGCGGATGGCGGTGGTGTCGGGCTCGGCGTTGAAGTCGCCCGCGACCACCGGTCCGAGGGCGGCGGCCGGGTCGGTGCGCTCGTCCACGAACCGGACGAGCGCCTGCACCTGGCGCTCACGCAGGGCCGCATCGTGCAACTGCCACGACAGATGGGTGGAGAACACGTCGACCCCGCCCGTGCGGGCGTGGACCACGATGCGCTGCACCTCGGCGTCGTCGGGCAGGTGGGGCAGGCGGCAGGTGGCGGTGGCATCGATGGGCCGGCGGCTGAGCACCGCGTTGCCGAACAGGTCGGGGCCGCCTGCGTGCGGCTCGCCCGCGTAGGCGACCGACCAGCCCCCGAGCACGCCGGCCAGCCACTCGGCCTGGTTGCCGCGGTCGTTGGCCACGACCTCCTGCAGGCAGACCACGTCGGGCGCCCACCGCTCGACGACGGCGACGATCGCCTGGCGGCGAGCCCGCCAGTCGCCCGCCAGGTTCCAGATGTTGAGGGTCAGGACGCGGAGCGGGCCAGCGACCACAGCAGCTCCTCGTAGGTGTCGAGCCCGGGGACGACGGCGGCGTCCACCTTGCCGGCGTCGTCCCAGCGACGGAGCGCCACGGCGTCCTGCCACCCGGGCGTGGCCTCGAACGCCGCCACCTCCGCGGCGGAGTACGGCCCGCCCTGGCGGGCGAGGCTGCGCCGGGACCCGGCGGACAGCCCCGAGTGGTACGAGGGCTCGACCGCGCACAGGTAGCGCTTGGCGTCGACGTGGCGCGCGATCGGGTCGGTGACCGCAGGTGGGAACAACCGGCCGAGGTACGCCGGGGCCGGACAGTTCGTGGGGCTCGGGCGGCGCGCCCTGCAGGTCGAGCAGGTGGCCCACGTCGTGCAGCAGAGCCGCGGCCACCAACGAGTCCGCCGCTCCCGCGCCCGCGGCGAGCGCGGCCGTCTGCAACGCGTGGTCGAGCTGGGCGACCTCCTCGTCGTACGGATCGCCACCCCACCGCGCGTACAGGGCCAGCACGTCGGCGACGCTCGTCGTCATCGCACGGGCCGGCCCTGGAAGTCGCCGATCAGCGAGACGGGCACACGGTCGCCGGCGGCGGGTGCGCCGGCCAGCTCGGCCGCCTTCTGGCGGTAGTAGTCGGTGCGCAGGTCGCCCTCGGACAGTGCGTTGTACGTCGGGTACAGCGCCCGCCGGGGCCGCAGCGACCGGTTCGGGCCGCTGCGATGGGGCGTGCGCGAGTGGAACCAGAGCGTGTCACCGGCCTGGACCGGGACGGCACGCCACCTCATCGTGGCCACGACATCGGCCCGGATGCACCCCACGTCGTCGGTGGGCCACAGCCGGTCGTGCGCCCCGGTGACCACCTCGAGGCAGCCGTTGTCCTCGGTGGCGGGATCGATCGCCACCATGCACGACACGTGGACGTCGACGAAGCGGTACGCCGGCGCGTCCTGGTGCGGGGCGTACCCGGCGCCGCCGGGCAGCTTGTGGTTGAGCTTGTCCTTGTAGAGCACCGCCGGCTCGCCCAGCAGCGCGCCCGCCGTGGCGAGCAGGTCGCCCGCGGACAGCAACGCCCGGAGGCCTGCGTGGTGGGGCACCAGGTTCTCGCTGCGGCACAGCACCGGGCCGTCGTCGGTGAGCTCGCGGTGGTGGAGCCAGCCGCCCCCGTCGGGCCACGCCGACACCTCGTCGGCCCATGCCTGCAACCGGACGGCCCGCGCCTCCGCGCCCGGCGGACGGACGTGCACCCACCCGGCCCGGGCGAAGTGGGCGACGGCCTCGACCGCGGTGCCGTCGGCGAACACGGGGGACTCGGCCACGGCCGGACAGTAGCGGTGCGAGGTCTGGCAGGCTCCAGATGGCCACGTGCACCCCGTCGGCCGAGATTTCTCCGTCGAACCTGTCGAATCCGGCGACCCCGCCCGACGTCCGTGCGGAACATCCACCGCATACGGCCAAGGAGGCCAACCATGAAGTACATGATGCTGCTCCGCCATCCCGAGGGCGCAGGTCCCCAGGAGGGCACGCCCGAGTTCGACGCCGAGATGGCGGCCTGGGGCGCCCTCAACGCCGAGCTCATGGGGTCGGGCCAGGTGATCACCGCCGCCGGCCTCCAGCCCGAGACCGCGGCGACCACGGTGCGCACGAAGGACGGCGACGCCCTCCTCACCGACGGCCCGTTCGCCGAGACCAAGGAGCTGCTGTTCAGCTTCTACATCGTCGACCTTCCCGACCTCGACGCCGCCACGGCCCTGGCGGCCCGGATGCCCAACGCGGCCTACGGGTCGGTCGAGGTGCGGCCGCTGTCCTTCGTCGAGCAGGCCTGACGCGACCGGTGCCAGACGAGGTCGCCGCCGAGCTGGACCGTGCCTACCGCGACGAGTGGGCGACGGTGCTGGCCACGCTCGCCCGGCAGGTCGGCGGCGACCTCGCTCTCGCCGAGGATGCGGTGCAGGACGCCTTCGTGGCGGCAGCCGCCGAGTGGCCGCGCACCGGTGTTCCGCGGCGGCCGGGCGCGTGGCTCACCACCACCGCCCGCCGCCGCGCCATCGACCGGCTCCGGCGCGAGCAGACCCGAGCCGCCCACCAGCCTGCGCTCGAGCACCTCGAACGCCTGCAGCGCTCGGCGGACGCCGGGGAGAACGCAGACGACCGCGGCCACGAGGCCAGCTCGGTGACCGACGACCGGCTGCGGCTGATGTTCACGTGCTGCCACCCGGCCCTGGCGATGGAGGCTCGGCTCCCCCTGACGCTGCGATCGCTCGGAGGGCTCGGCGTCCGCGAGCTGGCGCGGGCGTTCCTGACGACCGAGCCCGCCATGTACCAGCGCCTGGCGCGGGCCAAGCGCAAGATCGTGGACGCCGGCATCCCCTACCGCGTCCCGCCCGACGACCAGCTGCTCGACCGGCTGGCCGGCGTGCAGCGCGTCGTGTACCTGATCTTCACCGAGGGCCACAGCGCCACCGAGGGCGACGACCTCGTGCGGGCCGGGTTGTGCGACGAGGCGCTGCGCCTCGCCCGACTCCTGGCCGAGCTCGTGCCCGACGACGCCGAGACGCTCGGGCTCCTGGCGCTGCTGCTCCTCACCGATGCCCGGCGCGCGGCGCGCACCGACGACGCCGGCGCCGCGATCGGGCTCGACGAGCAGGATCGGGGGCAGTGGGACCGCGACCGCATCGCCGAGGGGACGGGCGTGCTCGAGCGCGCCCTGCGCCGGGCGCGACCCGGCCCCTACCAGCTGCAGGCCGCCATCGCCGCGGTGCACGCCGAGGCGCCGACCTTCGAGGCCACCGACTGGGCCCAGGTCGCCGGGCTCTACGCCACGCTCGAGCAGCTCGACCCGTCGCCGGTCGTCGCGCTGAACCGGGCGGTGGCCGTGGCGAAGGTGGAGGGGCCGCGCGCCGGGCTCGGCATGCTGGCCCGGTTCGACGGCGACGAGCGGCTCGCCCGCTACCAGCCCTGGCACGCCGCCCGGGCCGAGCTGCTGCGGGAGGCGGGCGACCTCGACGCGGCCCGCGCCGCCTACGAGCGGGCGCTGGACCTGACCGACAACGCCCGCGAACGTGCCGCGCTCATGCGGCGTGCCGGCGGGCTGGCGCCGGGCACGACCGAACGGCGCGCCTGACCCGCCGCGGGTCGGTCACTCGCCCAGGGCCTTGTTGACGGCGGCGGCGAGCGCGATGCACGTGTCGGTGATGCCGCCCTCGGCGTGGCTCGAGATGTCGATGACCACCCGGTTCCACGAGTTGGACCAGTCGGGGTGGTGGCTCAGCTTCTCGGCCTCGAGGGCCACCATGGCCATGAAGCCGAAGGCCTCGACGAAGTTGTGGAACTCGAGCTCCCGGTGGAGCGTGCCGTTGGCGATGCCCCACCCAGGGATGTCCGCCAGCCGCTGCTCGGTCTCGTCGTGGGTGAGGCGTGTCATGCCCCCATTCTTGCCCCGCGTCCGCCCGGGTGATGCGGGAACGTCGGTCGGGCGACGACGGATAGGGTCGGGCGGTTCACGTCGAGCAGTCCGCCGGAGGGGCAGATGACGATCGAGACGGCCGAGCTCGTCGACCTGTTGGCGGCCGCGGTCGGCGCGGAGAACGTGCTGGCGGGCGCCGCGATCAAGGACGACTACGCCCACGACGAGGCGCTCACCGCGACGCCGCAGGTCCCCCTCGCGGTGGTCCTGCCGGGAACGGCCGACGAGGTGGCGGCCGTGCTGCGCCTCGCCGACGAGCACGGCGTCCCGGTCACGGCCCGCGGGGCGGGCACCGGCATGTCGGGGGCGTGCATCCCGCGGCCCGACGGCATCGTCGTCTCGTTCGAGCGCATGGCCGCCATCGTCGAGATCGACACCGAGAACTTCGTGGCCGTCGTCGAGCCGGGCGTGCAGCTCGACCAGCTCGACGAGGCGCTCCTCCCCCACGGGCTCGTCTACCCCGTGTTCCCCGGCGAGTACAGCGCCAGCCTCGGCGGCAACGTGGCCACCAACGCCGGCGGCATGCGGGCGGTCAAGTACGGCGTCACCCGCCATCACGTGACCGGCATCGAGGCCGTGTTGCCCTCGGGCGAGGTGATCCAGTGCGGCGGCAAGGTCGTGAAGGTGTCGACGGGGTACGACCTGACCCAGCTCGTCGTCGGGTCCGAGGGCACGCTCGCCCTGGTCACCAAAGCGTTCCTCCGGCTCTATCCCCGCGCCCCCCACCAGGCGACCGTGCTGGCGCCGTTCACGTCGCTCGAGGCCGTCACCGCGGCGGTGCCCGAGATCGTCCGCAGCGGCATCGGCCCGCTGATCCTCGAGTACATCGACATGCTGACGATGGCCGCGGCCACGGCGTACGTCGGGCTCGACCTCGGCATCCCCGAGGTCGTGAAGGAGACCGCCCTCGCCTACCTGGTCGTGGGGCTCGAGTCGACCCACCAGGACCGCCTCGACGCGGACACGCACGCCGTCGCCACCCAGCTGGCCGACCTCGGGGCCATGGACGTGTACGTGCTGCCCCCCGGCGCCGCCGCGGGGCTGATCGACGCCCGCGAGAAGGCGTTCTGGGTCGCCAAGGCGAACGGCGCCGACGACATCATCGACGTGGTCGTGCCCCGAGCCGCCGTGCCGGCGTTCATGGCCCGGGTCAGCGAGATCGCGGCCGAGAACGGCTCGTGGATCGCCGGGTGCGGGCACGCGGGCGACGGCAACGTGCACATGGCCGTGTTCCAGCCCGACGCCGAGGCGCGGGGCCGCATCATGCGGGCGCTGTTCGAGGCCGGGATGGCCCTGGGCGGCGCCATCTCGGGCGAGCACGGGCTCGGCACCGAGAAGGCCGGCTACTTCCTCGAGCTCGAGGACCCCGCCAAGATCGCCCTCATGCGGCGGATCAAGGCCGCGTTCGACCCCAACGGCATCCTCAACCCGGGCACGATCCTGGACTGACTGGAGTCCCGCATGAGCGACACGACAGCCCCGACCGATCTGAACGGGGCGCAGGCCCTCATCCGCACCCTGGTGGCGGCGGGCGTCGACACGTGCTTCTCCAACCCGGGCACGTCCGAGATGCACTTCGTGGCCGCGCTCGACACGGTGCCCGAGATGCGCGGCGTCCTCGCCCTGTTCGAGGGCGTGGCCACCGGCGCCGCCGACGGGTTCGCCCGCATGGCCGGGCGCCCGGCCGCCACACTCCTGCACCTCGGGCCCGGCCTGGGCAACGGCCTGGCCAACCTGCACAACGCCCGCAAGGGGCACGTGCCCGTCGTCAACGTCGTCGGCGACCACGCCACGTACCACAAGCAGTACGACGCCCAGCTCGAGAGCGACATCGAGACGGTGGCCCGCAACGTGTCGCCGTGGGTGCGGTGGTCGCAGAAGCCGGCCGACATCGGCAGGGACGCGGCCGAGGCGGTGGCGGTCGCCTCGGGGCCGCCGGGGCAGGTGGCCACCCTCATCCTGCCCGCCGACGTGAGCTGGTCCGCCGGCGGCCTGATCGGTGAGCCGATCCCGCCCCGTCCGCCGTCTCCCGTCGACGCGGACACCGTCGACGTCGTCGCCAAGGCCCTCCGCTCGGGCGAGCGCTGCGGCTTCCTGCTGGGTGGCCAGGCCCTGCGGGCCGAGGGGCTGCTCGCGGCCAGCCGGGTGGTCAACGCCACCGGTGCGTCGATGCTGGCCGAGACGTTCCCGACACGCCTCGAGCGCGGCGCCGGGCTGCCGCCGATCGACCGGCTCGCCTACCTGGCCGAGTTCGCCACCGCCCAGCTCGCCGGCCTGCGCCACCTGGTGCTCGTCGACGCCAAGTCGCCGGTGAGCTTCTTCGCCTACCCGGGCAAGCCCAGCGACCTCGTGCCCGAGGGCTGCGAGGTCCACGTGCTGTCGAGCGACGGCGGGAACGGGGCGACCGCGCTGCAGGCGCTGGCCGAGGCCGTCGGCGCCCCAGAAGACGGGGCCACGCTGCAGCCCGCCGAGATCCCCGGCCTGCCGACCGGTGAGCTGACCGCGACGAGCGTGGCCCAGGCCGTCGCCGCGCTGCTGCCCGAAGGCGCCATCGTCTCCGACGAGGGGAACACGTCGAGCCTGTTCACCCCCGGCCTCACCGCCGGCGCCCCCCGGCACGACTGGCTGTGCCTCACGGGGGGCGCCATCGGCCAGGGCCTGCCGGTCGCCACCGGTGCCGCCGTCGCCTGCCCCGACCGCAAGGTGGTGGCGCTGCAGGCCGACGGCAGCGCCCTCTACACCCTGCAGGCGCTGTGGACCCAGGCGCGCGAGCAGCTCGACGTGGTGACGATCATCTACAACAACCGGTCGTACGCCGTGCTCAACATGGAGCTCGACCGGGTCGGCGCCGAGGCTCCGGGGCCGAAGGCGAAGAGCCTCCTCGACCTGTCCCGCCCCGACATCGACTTCGTGGCGCTGTCGCAGGGCCTCGGCGTCCCGGCCACCCGGGCCACGACGGCCGACGAGATGGCGGACCAGCTCGCCCGCGCTCTCGCCGAGCCCGGGCCGGCCCTCATCGAGGCGATCGTCCCCTCGATCCTCTGACGCCGGCCGCAACGGCGCCCGCTCCGGGCGGCCAGCAGGCATCGACGCGTGAGCGACGTAGAGTCGCCGAGTGCCCGCGCACCTCACGATCCTGCGCGTCGACGTCGCCGTCGCCCACGTCGGGCCGGCGCACGCCGTGGCGCAGGGCGTCGAGGGCATCGCGGGTGAGCCCGAGCTGATCGCGTCGCCCGACCGGGCCACAGCCACGCTCGTCGTGGCGTTCCACCTGGCGGCCGATGCCGTGGCCGCCGTCGAGCGGGTGATGGGTGCGATCCCGGCCGAGGGCGCCGCCCGGGCCGCGCTCGTGACGGGTGAGGTCGAGGTCGACGGCGGCCGGCACGCGGGCCCCGCCCGCGAGCGCGTCGACGCCCTCGCCGCGTCGGTCGAGGACGTCGGCGTGGTCGTCTCGGCGTCGACCGCGGTGATGGTGACCCACGCGCTGCCCGCCGGGCTCGAGCTGGTCGCCGCGCCCACCAGCGGCGACGAGCGCGCCTACCGGCTCCGACCGGCAGGTCCGGCGGCGCCCGCCGCAGAGGACGACGCCGGGGCCGCCAACCTGGGCTGGGCGCACCGCGCGGCCGCCCACCCCGTCGTCGGCCGGGTGGGGACGATCGCCCGGCTCGAGGGCGCCTGGGCGTCGGCGCTCGCCGGCGACCAGCGGCTGGTCGTGCTGTCCGGCGACCCGGGCATCGGCAAGACGACGCTGGCGGCCGAGCAGGCGCTGCGCATCCACGCCGGCGGCGGCATGGTGCTGTACGGGCGGTGGGACGAAGAGCGCCTCGCCCCGTACCAGGCCATCCGCGAGGCGCTCGGCAGCTACGCCGCCGCCTGCCCGCGCCAGCTGCTGCGGCGCGACGTCGATCCCCACGCGGACGACCTGGCCCGCCTGCTCCCCGACATCGCCGCCCGCATCGGCGGCGTGCGCCCTCCGCTGGCCGACGACCCCGACGCCGAGCGGATGCGGCTGTTCGATGCCGTGCGCCACTGGTTGGGCGCGGTGGCCAGCCGACGGCCGGTCCTGCTCGTCCTCGACGACGTCCAGTGGGCCGAGCACTCGTCGCTGCGCCTGCTGCGACACCTGATCGACCACCCGCCCGACGGCCAGATGCAGCTCCTGCTGACGCTGCGCGACGGCGAGGTCGAGGGCATGGGCCCCCTCCACACGCTCGGCTCGTTCGAGGACAGCCCCGAGGTCGAGCGGGTCGAGGTGCCCGGGCTCGACGTCCCGGCGGTCGTCGAGCTGTTCCGCCAGGTCGTGGGCCAGCAGGCCGACGAGAGCGCCGGCGCCGACGCGGCCACCTGGCTGACCGAGCAGACCGCCGGCAACCCGTTCCTCGTGCAGGAGATCCTCCGCGGGCTGGATCCCGGCGACCCGGTCGCCGCGCTGCACGCGGCGCGCAGCCGCCTCCCCGACCGGGTCCACGACGTGGTGCGCTGGCGGCTCGGTCGCCTCGCCCCCGAGACGAACGAGGCCCTGGCGGCGGCCTCGGTGGTCGGCGAGCGGTTCTCGCTCGACGTGCTGGCCACCACGCTCGAGTGCCGCGTGATCGACCTCCGCCACCGGCTCGACGACGCCACGCGTGCGGGGGTCGTGCGCGACGTCGACGACGGGCAGAGCCTGGCCTTCGCCCACGCCGTGGTGCGGCGCGCCCTCCAGGACGAGGTGCCCGCAGCGCGGGCGGCCGACCTGCACCGGCGCATCGCCCGCGCCCTCAGCGAGGGGCCCGACCAGCGTGGGTCGGCCGCGGAGATCGCCCACCACCACCTGCAGGCGGCCGACGCCGAGACCGCGGAGCTGGCGATCCGCTGGGGTCGCACCGCCGCCGACCAGGCGCGCCGCGAGACCGCCTACGAGGGCGCCGTGTGGTTCCTGTCCCGGACGGTCGACGTCCACGACCGCTTCTGCGACCCCCGCGGCTCGGGCCGCGAGGAGGCGTGCGAGCTGCGGCTCGACCTGGCCGACGCCCACGATCGCGCGGGCGAGTTCATCGCCCGCGACCGCCGCCACCTCGAAGCGGCCCAGCTGGCCCGGGACCTCGGCCGCACCGATCTGTTCACGCGCGCCGCGGTCGGCTACGGCGGGCGCCTGCCCGCCTCGCCGCCCCGCAACCCCGAGGCGCGGCGGCTGCTCGACGAGGCGCTCGAGCGGCTGCCGCAGCGCGACAGCCGGGCCCGCGCCCTCACGCTGGCCCGACTGGCCCACATCCTGCACGCCGACGCACCCCACGACGAGCGCCGGGCGATCTCCGACGAGGCCGAGGCGATGGCACGTCGGCTCGAGGCGCCGGTGGTGGTCGCCTCGGTGCTGGTGTCACGGGTGCTGGCCCTCGACGGGCCCGACGACGTCGACGACCACCTCGACATCGGCGCGGAGGTCATCCGCATCGGCGAGCAGACCGGCGACTCCGACCTGGTCCTCCAGGGCGCCCGCGCCCGGATCCACCCCCTGTTCGTCGTCGGGGCGCACGACGCGGCCCGCGACCTGGCTCAGCGGTTCACCGACCTGGCGGGAACGGTCCGTCATCCCGACCACCTCCGCCTCGCTGCCATGTGGCAGATCATGTGGGCCGCCCTCGAGGGCGATCTCGACGAGGCCGAGCGCATGGCCGACGCGCTGCGACAGCGGCTGGAGGTGGCCGGCCACTCGCAGGTGGCCGTGATCCACCTCATGCAGTCGTTCGTCGTGCGTTGGTTCCGCGGTCGGCTGGCCGAGGCCGAGCCGGCGGCGGACGCGCTGGTCGCCCACGCGCCCGAGTCGCTCACGTGGTGGGCGCTGCGGGCGTGGGCCGCGGCCGGCGCGGGCGACGACGACGGTGCGCTGTCGTGGCTGGCCGATCGCCCGACCGGCGACCTCGTGGCGGCCGATCCGGGCTACCAGTGGCAGATCGCGGTGGTCGGCACCGCCATCGCGGCGTCGATGGTGGCGGATCGCCGCTGGTCCGAGGTCACCCACGACCTCCTCGCCCCGTACAGCGGGCGCAACCTGGTCTTCGGCTACGTGGCGTACCTGGGGGCGGTCGACCATCACCTCGGCACCCTGTCGTCGGTGCTCGGCCGCTACGACGTGGCGGTCCCGCACCTCGAGGCGGCGCTCGAACGGCACCGCGTCGTGTCGGCTCGCCCGTGGGTCGCGCTGTCCGCGGCCTGGTTGGCGAACGCCCTGGTCGAGCGGGACGAACCGGGCGACGCCGCCCGCGCCGCGGGCCTGCTCGGCGAGGCGGTCGGCACGGCGACCGACCTCGGCCTGCGGATGCTCCCCCCGCCCCACCCCAAGCTGCGCTGACGCCGGGCCCCGCCGCCGTGGGGTCGGGCTCTAGTGGTTGAAGCGGTCGAGGTGATCGGTGAGCGTCGGGAACACCTCGCGTGCGGCGTTGCGGCCGATCAGGGCATCGAGGTGCGCGTAGCCGGGCAGCACCACGCGCTCGTACAGCGAGGGCTCGTTGGCGGTCTGCAGCCACCGCAGCGTGCGCATGCTGCCGGCCGGTCGGAAGATGTAGTTCCTCTCGCCCTGCACGAGCAGGACGGGCACCTGGATGCGCTCGGGGTGCCGGGTGTACGCCTCGGCTCCGGCGGCGTCGACCACCAGCCGCCGGTTCATGATCGTGCCCATGTGCCCGAGCGCCGGCAGGTTGCCGACCCCGAACATGTCGTCGAGCTCGTCGTGGGTGGCGTCGTCGAGCTGGTCGTGGGCGTGGGTGCACCCGTAGATCGCGTTGATCCAGCGACACAGGGGCTTCCCGCACCGCTCGGCCCGAGGCATGGGCGCGGCGCGCAGCCCCAGGTCGAGCACGGCGTTCGGCACGTTCCACCGCACCTCGGGCGCGACCGTGCGCAGCCCCACCTTGGCGAGCAGCTTGTCGACCTTCATCGTGGCCTTGACCGTGTTGAGGGTCGATGTCACCGGGTGCAGCGTGAACTGCATGCACACGGCCGAGCGCACGCCGTCCATGCCGTTGGCCAGCGCCATCATCAGCGAGGCCGAGCCGACGCAGTGGCCCAGCGCCTGCACGCTGCCGGCCCCGGTCACCCGCCGGACCTCGGCGACCGCCTCGGGCCAGTCCTCCCGGGCGATGTCGTCGAGCGTGAACGCCTCTCGAGCCGAGGGGAGGTCGGTGCTGGCGCGGTAGTCGAACAGCCAGACGTCGTACCCGGCCTTCACCAGGTGCTCGGTCAGGTTGGTCTGGACCGTGTCGACGAGGAACGACGTCGCCGACATGCCGAAGCCGGCGGCGAGCAGGACCGGTCCCCGCCGGCCGCCCTCGTAGCGCACGAGGCGCAGCCAGCCGGTGCGGTCGGGGTCGGCGGCCGGATCCCAGTCGCCCTCGTGCCAGCGCCCCTCGCCGTCGCACCAGCGCGGCTCGGGCGACGGGAGCCGCAGCTTCCGGCGCCCGGCTCCGGTGAGCGGGATGCGTCGCGGCGGCGCCTCGGGGAACGCGACCAGGTCGTCGAGGCTGGCGTACACGTTCGTGAGCGAGCGGAAGAACCGCTTGCCGAAGCGCGCCTTCCATCGGAGGCGCTCGCCGACGCCGTCGACGCCGGTCACGTGGAGGGTCGTCAGCTGGCGGGCGAAGTCGGTGGGGGCGATGCGCATGACGCCGCCGACGACCGGCGTGCCGGCCTCGTCGCTGATCGTCACGTACAGCGTCGTCGTGTCGCTCCAGAGGTCGAGCCCGAACCGGTCGTGCAGGACCTTGTGGCCCTCGAAGCGGAACCGACGACCGTCGTCGGCCGCCAGCACCATCGAGTACCGCATGTTCCAGGTGTCGACGTGGGTGGGGTCCTCCTGCGCGAGGCAGAAGCTGCCGTCCTCCACCCGCATGCGCCTGGTCGAGAGTGCGGGGACGACGACGGTCCCGCTCAGGCGACAGGGGGTGGCGGCGTCCTCGAGCATCGCCGGCAGGTCGTCGACGTCGATGGTGAGCACGAACTCGAGGCGGGTGCCGTCGGCCTCGCCCTGCGCCGCCCCGCGCTCGGGGGTCGCCGTCGGGGGCGGGGCCGGCCCAGCCGACCATCCGCTCGGTGAAGCGCAGGCCGGGGGTGGCGGTGGCCGGTGTCGGTGGCAGCGGCGGCGTGGGGCCCGTCCTGATCGTCCACCCCTTCTCGGCCGCCAGCAGCTCGATCGCCCGCTCGCTGAGCGCGGAGATCGTGAGGAGCGGGTTCACCGCGAGGGGACGGGGCACGATGGCGCCGTCGGTGACCAGGAGCCCGTCGTGGACCTCGGTGCCCTCACCGGCGAACACCTGCCCGCGGTGGTCGACCACGCCGACGCTCCCGTCGTCGCCCATGGCGCAGCCGCCGAGCGGGTGCACGGTGACCAGGCCCTCGCGGAGCATCGGCGACCACACGGGGTTGGGGATGTACTCGGCGGGCATGGCGGCCGACAGGTCGCGCAGCGTGTCGGCGTTGTGGTCGAAGATCGGCAGGTCACCGGCGGCCGGCCAGTCGACCCGCACCGTGTCGTCGACGAACCGCAGGGTCCCGTCGCCCACGTCGTCGCTCATCACGAGGTACGTCAGCGTGCGGTCGGCGGGACCACCGGTGGCGTCGAGGGTGGCGCCGGCCGTCGAGGTGACCCGGCGGGCGACGCGCTGCGCGAACGCCAGCGGGCTCCCGCCGTCGTCGATGTCGGCCGCCACCGCGAACGCCGCGGGCATCAGCGCCCGCAGCGCGCCCGGGATGGCGCCCTCCTCGATCAGCGCTCCCTTGCCAGGGGTGGGCACGCCCGTGCGGTCGACGACCCCCGTGATGCAGGGGCCGACGGTCGTGTCCGCCGTGACCGCCCGGCGGCCGGCACCGATGCCCCGCATGGGGCTGCCCTGCACGTCGTAGGCGAAGGCGAGCACGTCGCCGTTGCCGGTGAAGCGCTGGCCCAGCCGGGGGGAGACGGCCAGGCCGCGCTCGCGCGAGCGGTGCAGGATCTCGGTCGATCCGAGGGTGCCGGCCGCGAGGACGACGACGTCGGCGAACACGAACGAGGCCGGGGCCGCGAACCGGCCGCGACCGTCGGCGATGGGCTCGAAGACGACGGTCCACGGCGCGTCGGAGCCGGCGGGGGACCGCTCGACCGTGCGCACCGAGACCTCGCAGAAGATGTGGGCGCCGTGCGCCACCGCGTCGGGCAGGTAGTTCTCGGTCACCGTGTTCTTGGCCCGGTGGTTGCACCCGCTGACGCAGTCGCCGCAGAGGTTGCACGCCCGTTGCTCGATGCCGGCGGCGTTGGGGCCGTCGCTGAACGTGACGTTGATCGGGGGCCGGGTCACCGTGTCGTCGGTCGCCTCTGCGGCCAGCCGCAGGACGGACAGCTTGGTCGGCTCCTCCCAGGTCTCGGGGTACGGCGTCGAGCCGAGCATGCGCTCGGCCCGCTCGAAGTAGGGGGCGAGCTCGGCGGGGCCCACGTCCTCGCCCCGGAGCTCGGCCGGCCACCTCTCGTCGTAGACCCACGGCTTCGGGCGCAGGGCCACGCCGGCGTTGATGAGCGACGTTCCGCCGAGCCCGCAGCCGACGACCACGCTGAGGTCGTCGCCGGCCCGGAGGTCGAACAGGCCGGTGGCGCGCCCGAACCGGCGGGCCCCGCGGCGCACCTGGAGCTGCCATGCAGCCGCGGCGGCCGACTTGGGGAAGTCGCCGGCCGGGATCTCGCGCCCGCGCTCGAGCACGCACACCGACCGACCCGCCCGGGCGAGCCGGGACGCGGCGATGGCCCCGCCGTACCCCGAGCCCACGACCACGACGTCGTAGCGCGCCGCCATGTCGCCGTGGCGGCGCGAGAGGGTGGGCGACGGCGGTGTGCCCTTCTCGGTTGCGCTTCTCATGGCTCCCAGCTCCCGATCGATCATGTCCCTGCCCTGGCCTGCCGTGCCTGTCGTCGATCCTCGCGCCGCCGGACTCGTCCGGCGGGGCGACGCGCATGTGGGCCGGCCCCGCCGCAGGCCGGCCCACTGCCCGGGTGCAACCATGCGGGCCCGCCCGACCCGCCGCGATCATCCGCCTCGATCCGCCACGAACTGGGTGAACGCACGTGGTTGCTCTCCGTTGGGGGTCATCATGCGACGCGTCCCGCAAACGCAGCGCAAACGGGTGCAAACGATGTGCCTTGACATGTGACAACCGGCTCTGGCCTGGGGATTCGTCAGGGTGGCAGACTGCGGCCGGCGCGGCGGAGAGGGCGGTTCATCGACACCGAGGAGGCCGGTGCGACTGCAGATCACGCTCGCCGGTGACGTGACCGTCGGCCGCGCCCCCGAGGATCAGCGCGACGACGAGCGCAACGAGGACGGCGACGACCGCGACGACCGCGACCGGAAGGACGCCCGCCTCACGGTGACCGGACCCCCTCGCATCGTGCTGGCGGCGCTCGTGCTGGAGCGCGAGGCACCGCTGGCCCGCGATCGCCTGGCCGGCATCGTCTGGCCCGAGGAGATGCCTCGCACCTGGGCCTCGGCCCTGCGCACCTACGTCAGCCGGGCTCGGCTGGCGCTCACCCAGGTCCTGGGCGTCGGCGGCGAGGTCATCGCCTCGGGTGACGCCGGGTACCAGCTCGCTCTCCCCCACGATGTCGAGCTCGTGATCGACCTCGAACGGGCCGCCGGACTGCTCGACCGGGCTCGAGCTGCCCTCGCCGCCGATCCGGCGCTCGCGCTCGAGGACGCCGACGCGGCCGCGGCCGCGGTGCGGGCGCCGTTCCTCGCGGGCCACCCCGGCCAGTGGGCCGACGACGTCCGGGCCCGCCTCGACGACCTGGTGGTCGGCGCCCTGCTCGTGGCCGGCGAGGCCGCCGCCGCCGTCGGTGACGGGCCGGGGGCCGTAGCGGCCGCGGAGGAGGCGACCCAGCGAGCGCCCCTGCACGAGGCCGCGCACCGGGCCCTCATGGCGGCCCACGAGGCCGCGGGCAACCGCGCCGAGGCGTTGCGGTCCTACCAGCGTGCTCGGCGCCAGCTGGCGGACGAGCTCGGCGTCGATCCCTCGGCAGAGACCGAGGCCGCGTACCTCGCCCTGCTCGGGCCGGCGCCGCCGGCGCGGTCCACACCCACGACGGACCCGGCGACCGCGGGCGCCGTGCGCCCCTGGCCCGGATCCGCCGGTCGGGCCGGCACGCCGTTCGTCGGACGCGAGGCCGAGCTCGGCGTGCTGGCCGCGGCCTGGGACCAGGCGTCACAGGGGGCCAGGCACGTCGTCGTCGTCACCGGCGAGGCCGGCATCGGCAAGTCACGCCTCGCCGGCGAAGCCGCCCTGCGTGTCGCCCAGGCCGGTGGACAGGTCCTCTTCGGCCGATGCGACCAGGAGGCCATCGTCCCCTACCAGCCGATCGTCGAAGCGCTCGACGCGGTGGTGGCGGCGACCCCGGCCGAGGACATGCCCCGCCTCGGCCCCGAGGCCACCGCGGAGCTCGCCGCCATCCTCCCCGCCATCGGCGGGCCCATCCGGCCGTCACCACCCGACAGGGCCCGGCTCTTCGCCGCCGTCACCGACCTCGTCGCCTCGCTGGCGGACGCTCGTCCGCTCCTGCTGGTCCTCGACGACCTCCAGTGGGCCGACGACGACACCCTGCTGCTCCTGCGCCACCTGCTCCGCCGGGCCGGATCGGCGCCCGTGCTGGTGGTGGCCATCTCTCGGGACCACGACCTCGACCCCGGCAGTGCCCTCGCCGAGGTGGTGCACGCCCTGGACCGCGACGGGTGGGTCCGGCGGGTGGCGCTGCGCGGGCTCGACGAGGGGGACGTGCGCCGCCTGCTCGGACACCTGCTCGGGGCCGGCAACCATCGCGACGCGGCTCGGCGGGTGCTGGCCGAGACGGCGGGCAACCCCTTCCTCGTCACCGAGGTCGGCCTGGCCCGCGGGACGACCGCGTCGGGCGGCGACGTCGACCCGGGCGACATCGCCCGCGGGGACATCCCCCAGGGCGTCCACGATCTGGTGACGTCGCGGCTCGGGCGCCTCGACGACGCCGTCGTCGACCTGCTGCGGGCCGCTGCCGTGACCGGCGTGGGGTTCGACCTCGACATCGCCGCGGCCGTGGCCGGGCTCGAGGGCGACCCGGTGCTCGACGCGGTCGACGCCGCGCTGCGCAGCGGTCTGATCGTCGAGGAGACCGCCGACCGGTACCGCTTCGCCCACGACATCGTGCGTCGCGCCCTCGTGGCCCAGCTCAGCGCGGCACGCCTGCGGGCGCTGCACAGGCGGACGGCAGACGCCGTCGAACGCCTCCGGGAGCGCGACCTCGACGCCCAGGCCGCCGTCCTCGCCCACCACGCGGCCGCGGGCGCCGACCCGGGAGGAGACCTCCGCGCCGTGCTCTGGGCCCGCCGGGCGTCGGCTCAGGCCGGCCGCCGCCGCGCCCCGGCCGAGGCGGCGCGGCTGTGCCGCCAGGCGCTCGCCCACATCCCACCCGACGACGGGGCCCTGCTCGCCGAGGTGACCACCGACCTCGGCGCGGCCGAGCTGGCCGCGGGCGAGCCCGGCGGGGCGACCACCCTCGCCGACGGGGCGACGCTGGCCCATCGCCTCGGTCGCCCCGACGTGGTCGGCCGCGCCGCGCTGGCGCTGGCCGACGCGGCCGAGGACCGCCCCGACCACCGCACCGCCGCCCGTGAGCTGGTCGACGTGGCGCTGGCCGCCGGCCCGGCGCCGCCCAGCGATCCCGGGTCGACCCGGGACGGCCGGACCGGAGGCGGTCGCGACGACGAACGACCCGCCGACGAGGACGCGGGCGACGCCGCCGTGCTCCGGGCGCAGCTGCTGGTGCGGCGCCTGCGCCTGGGGGCGCCGGCGGGCGGCGACCTCGGCGTTCCCGACGCGGCGCGTCTGCTCACAGCCCTCCACCGCCGCACGGTCGATCAGGGCGGCCCCGCCCACCTGGACGAACGCCGACGCTCGGCTGACGAGCTCGCCACGCTGGCGGACGCCGTGGGTGACGCGGGCTTCGCGGTCCTCGCCGCACACCACCAGGCGATGGCGGCCGCCGAGAGCGGCGAGGAGGCCGTGGTCGACAAGGCCGTCGCGGTGCTCGAGGACGCCGCCCGGCGCGGCGACCGGTTCGCGGCGGCCATGCTCGCCGAGCGGGCGGTGGCGGCCCTGACCGTCGAAGGCCGGCTCGAGGACGCCGGCCGCGCCCTCGACGCGGCGGTGACCGCGGCGGCCGACGCCGCCGGGACGCACCCCGGGTCGGGGCCGGGCGCAGAGACCGCCGCACACGCCGAGGCCGGGCTCTTGCTCGATCCACCCGAGGTCGTGTCCGCCCGCCACCGTGTCGTGCTCGACTGGCTGGCCGGCACCGACCCGCCGGCGACGCTGCTCGTCGCACCGGTCCCCGACGATGTCGACCGGCTGCACACCCTCGCCGTCGACGCCCTGGCGGCCGCCGCCGGGGGCCGGCCGGCGGCGGTGACCGAGGTCCGCGCCGCGCTCGCGCCCTACGCCGATCGGACGTGCGGCGTCGGCTACCGGTGCTTCGCCGGCTCGGCCAGCTTCCACCTCGGACGGCTGGCCGCGGCCGCCGGCGACTGGTCGGACGCCGAACGGCACCTCCAGGCGGCGCTGCGCCACCACACGCTGCTCCGGGCCCGTCCGTGGGTGGCGCTCACGCAACGGGCGCTCGCCGGGGTGGTCGAGGCCCGCGGTCGCACGTCCGACCGCGACTGGGTCGCGGGGCTCCGCTCCGAGGCCGACCACGTCACCTCGACGCTGGGCCTGCGAGCGGACTGACGCCCGTGGACCCCGCGCTCGCACGCCGGCGGGTGGCCGACGCCCGCGTGGCCCGGCTGGGCACGGTCACCGAGGACGGCCGCCCGCACCTGGTGCCGTGCTGCTTCACGCTCGTCGACGACACGGTGGTCACCGCCGTCGACGCCAAGCCGAAGTCCACGCTCGCCCTCCGGCGGCTCGCCAACGTGCGGGCGCACCCGGCCGCCTCGGTCCTCGTGGACCACTACGACGACGTCGACTGGTCGCTCCTGTGGTGGGTCCGCGTCGACGGGACCGCCCGGGTGCTCGACCAGGGGGCCGAACGCGAGCGGGCGCTCGCCGCCCTGGCCGCCAAGTACGCCCAGTACCGGCGCACGCCCCCGCCGGGCGCGGTCATCGCCCTCGACATCTCGGCCTGGCGCGCCTGGCCCTGACGCCCCGCGGGCCCGCCCTCAGAACGTGCGCGGAGAGGCACGTCGTCGCGGCGAACCGTTGCGGTGCTGTCGGAGGCCTCGCTGCTGACCGGTGCTCAGGCACCAAATCGCGGACAGTTGGGCCTTGGCGAACGTCCAATCCGCTCGGCCTCTCAGGCCAGGGGGTCGGCGAACGGATCGGCGCCGGGGCCGCCCGGACCGCCGAACGGATCCTCGATCGCGGGGCGGACCGACACCGGCGTGCCCTCGTCCTCTCCGGCCAGCTCGGCGCCGAGCAGCCCGGCGTAGCCGCGATCCTCGAGCTCGAGCGCCAGCTCGGGGCCGCCCGACCGCACGATCGTGCCCCGGGCCAGAACGTGGACCACGTCGGCCCGCAGCTCGTGCAGCAGCCGGTTGTAGTGGGTGATGGCCAGCACGCCCAGCCCGGTGCCGCCCTCCGCGACCGGCTGGGTCTCGGCCTCGATGCGGCGGGCGCAGGCCCGCAGCGCGTCGACGTCGAGCCCCGAGTCCAGCTCGTCCAGCAGCGCGATGGCCGGGCGCAGCACGCCGAGCTGCAGCGTCTCGTTCTTCTTCTTCTCGCCGCCCGACAGGTCGACGTTGAGCGGGCGGTCGATCAGCCGGGGATCGAGGGCCAGCCGTTCGGCCTCCGCCGCGATCTCGGCGGTGATGTCGTCGGACCGGCGGCCGGCGGTCCGCGCCGAGGTCTGGAGCAGGTCGTACAGCGACACGCCCGGCACCTCGGTCGGGTACTGCAGGGCGAGGAACAGGCCCGCCTGCGCCCGCTCCCACGGCGCCAGCGCCAGCATGTCGACGCCGTCGAGCCGCACCGTTCCGCCCGTCACCTCGTAGCCCGGCCGCCCCATCAGGACGTGGGCGAGGGTGGACTTGCCGGAGCCGTTGGGGCCCATGACCGCGTGGACCTCGCCCGAGCGCACGACCAGGTCGACGCCCCGCAGGATCTCCTTGCCGGCCACGCCGGCGCGCAGGCCGGCCACCTCGAGCACGTGCTCGGTCGTCCCCACGGCACGGTCGGCCGTCGTCACGTCAGTCATCGAACACCACCACGATCTGGCCGTCGTCGACCCGCACGTCGTACACCGGGACAGGGCGCGTGGCGGGCAGGGTCAGCGCCTCGCCCGTCTCGACCGAGAAGGCGCTGCCGTGCTTCCAGCACTCGACGGTGCGCTCGTCGGGGTCGACCTCGCCCTCGGACAGCGAGATGTTCTGGTGCGAGCAGATGTCGCCGATGGCGTACACGTCGTCGCCGATGCGGATCACCGCGATCGGTTGCCCGGCCACGTCGAAGCGGCGGGCCGACCCGGGCTCCAGCTCGTCGAGGGGGCACAGCGGCAGCTTCGGCACTATGCGTCCTTCCGCTCGAACTTGGCCGCCACCGTGCTGCGCAACAGCGGCGCCACGCCGGCGACGGGCAGGCGGGTCAGCACCTCGTCGAAGAAGCCGCTGACGATCAGCCGCTCGGCTTCGTCCGTCGGGACGCCGCGGCTCTCGAGGTAGAAGCGCTGTTCCTCGTCGACCGGACCGACCGCCGAGGCGTGGCTGCAGCGCACGTCGTTGTTCTCGATGACGAGGTTGGGGACCGACTCGGCCCAGGCCCCGTCGGACAGCTTCACGTTGCGGTTCGTCTGGAAGGCGTTCGTGCCCCGGGCCTGCTTGCCGACCCGGATCATGCCGGTGTACACCGACCGCGACCGGCCGCCACCCGCCCCCTTGAACAGCAGGTTCGACGTGCAGTCGGGGGCGATGTGGTCTTGGAAGGTGCGGAAGTCGAGCGTCTGGTCGCCCTCGCCGAAGTAGACGGCGTCGAGCTCGCCGGTGGCGCCCCGGCCGACCATGCGGCAGTCGGTGCGCAACCGGGCGTAGTCGCCGCCGAACGCGATGCTCGTCGAGCGCAGCGTCGCTTCCGCCTCGACGAGCGAGACCTGCTGGCCGATCTGCCAGGCGGCCATGCCGAGCTGCTGGGCGGTGACGTGGCCGACGCGAGCGGCCCGCCCGGCCAGGATCTCGGTGACCGGCACGACGAGCACCCGCTCGTCGGACGAGGCCTGCACCTCGAGCACCGACACGTCGCTGTCGTCGCCGGCCCGGACCACCAGGTGGGGGAAGGCGGCCGTGCCCTCGCCGGCCGTCACGTGCACGACGACGACGGCGCCCGGCACCGTGACCCCGGCCGGGACGTCGACGACGACCGGATCGCCGACGAAGGCGTCGTGCAGGGCGACGAACGCATCGGGAGCGTCGCCGATCGCCGCGCCCACCACGTCCGCGTGGTGATCGCCGGCGACGCCGACACGGACGCCCTTGGCGACGAGACCGTCGTCGATGTCGACCGACACGACCCGCCCGTTGGCCACGACGACGGTCGCGGCCCGCTCGGGCACGGCCTCGACCAGGGCCCGGGCACCGGCCGGCACGACCACGTCGCCGGCGCCGCGGGGCGCGGCCGGAGCGAAGCTGTCGAGGGCCAGCTCGTCGATGCGGCTGTAGCGCCAGATCTCCTCTTCGGTCGACGGCAGCTCCGCGGCTGCGAACGCGGCCGCCGCGACGGCGCGGCGCGCCTGCAGCCAGGACGAGCCGTCGAGCGCGGCAGAGGCGTCAGCAGTGAAGGTGCTCAGCGTGAGGTCCTTTCGCAGCTCGTCCGCACAGGTGCGGGCGCCGCGGCCAGGGACGGTCCAGCCTACCGGCGTGCCCGCGACCCTCCCAAGGTGCGGCAGGCCGACCGGTGGGCCATGCCCGACCTCGGTCGAGATCCGAGGCTCGCACGTCCGACTCGATCGTACGGAGCGTCGTCGTGCGGACCTCGTCGAGGAGGCGGGCCGACGTCGACCTCCGCCGATCGTCACGCGCCGGGCCGGCCAGCACCTGACGGCGTCGTCGGCGTGCCGACGATCGATCCAGATGGTCCGGCATCGGCACCGCGCTGCACCGGGTCGCACGTCGTCGCACCCGACCTGCACGGGATGCGCGCGGCTCGTGGCGCACGTGGGCGACGTGTACGACGACGCTGCCGGCGGCCGCGGCGCTGATCCAGCAGACCGTCCACTGGGACGAGGACCGGTGGAGCGTTCCCAGTGGCGTCGAGCGTCCGACCACGTCCACCTCCACTACGGAGCCACGGACGTGGCCGAGGCGCTATGCTCGACCAGTGGCGCGAGGTGCTGGGGGTCCGGGCCGCGACCTGACGGTCGGCCCTCGCCGGAGGGCCCGGCACCCGCCGGGGCGACGGCGAGCGGCTACCTGCGCCGGAGCCAGCGACGCCAGCGCGGGGTCTCCCCGCGCAGGCGCTCGGCATGCACCTCGGCCATGACGTCTGGGCCGACCGCGTTCACGATCTCCTCCGCCTCGTCGAGGAGGCGGGCGACCGACCCGTCGTCGCGATCGAGCGCGCCGAGCGGCTCGTCGGGGGTCTTCGGCGTGACCAGCGTGCCGTGCGCCCAGTTCACGTCGGCCATGCGGCGCTCGTAGCGCGGGCAGTCGGCCGGGCAGCGCCACGGCGCCTCGGGTGCGAGGTCGAGATCGCACTTCCGCACGGTCTCGCCGTTGCGGTACGTCCGCGACTCGAAGTGCTTGCAGTCCTGGCGCATCGGCACGCCGCCATTGTGCCAGCGACCAGCCCCGATGCCGTGTCGCGCCGACCCGCTCGGCGCAGTTGTAACGAAACGCTCAGGCAGGCTCGACGCCGACCCGGAGCTCGCTCAACCGACCGAGCCCTCCATCTGCAGCTCGATGAGCCGGCTCCACTCGACGGCGTACTCCATGGGCAGTGTGCGGGTGACCGGCTCGATGAACCCGTTCACCACCATGCTCATGGCCTGCTCCTCGGACAGCCCGCGGCTCATCAGGTAGAAGAGCTGCTCGTCGGCGACCTTGGAGACCGTGGCCTCGTGGCCGATGTCGGCGTCGCGGGCCCCGACCTCCATGTAGGGGAAGGTGTCGCTGACCGAGTCCTCGTCGAGGATGAGCGCGTCGCACTGCACGTGGCTCTTGCAGCCGTACGCGTCGTCCTCGACCCGGACGAGGCCGCGGTACGACGTGCGCCCACCGTCCTTGGAGATCGACTTCGACACGATCTTGGAGGTGGTCTCGGGGGCGGCGTGCACCATCTTGGCGCCGGCGTCCTGGTGCTGGCCCGGACCGGCGTAGGCCACCGACAGGACCTCGCCCGACGCCTTGGGGCCGACCATGTAGACCGCGGGGTACTTCATGGTGAGGCGGGAGCCGATGTTGCCGTCGATCCACTCCATGTGGCCCTCGGCCTCGACCCGGGCCCGCTTGGTGACCAGGTTGAACACGTTGTTCGACCAGTTCTGGATGGTCGTGTACGTGACGCGGGCGCTCGGCTTGACCACGATCTCGACCACGGCCGAGTGCAGCGAGTCGGTGGTGTACACCGGGGCCGAGCAGCCCTCGATGTAGTGCACCTTCGAGCCCTCGTCGGCGATGATCAGCGTGCGCTCGAACTGGCCCATGTTCTCCGCGTTGATGCGGAAGTAGGCCTGGAGCGGCATCTCGACCTCGACGCCGGGCGGCACGTAGATGAACGACCCGCCCGACCACACCGAGGTGTTCAGTGCGGCGAACTTGTTGTCGTTGCGCGGGATGATCGTGCCGAAGTACTGCTTGACCAGCTCGGGGTACTCGCGCAGCGCGGTGTCCATGTCGCAGAAGATGACGCCCTGGCGCTCGAGGTCCTCGCGGTTGCGGTGGAAG
Source organism: uncultured Acidimicrobiales bacterium (assembly GCA_963778415.1). GTDB lineage: Bacteria > Actinomycetota > Acidimicrobiia > Acidimicrobiales > VFJN01 > ZC4RG19. The sequence goes on along the minus strand of CAVZUI010000003.1, from coordinate 112,834 downwards.
ACGACCTCGGACTCGTACTGGGCGGTGACGCCGGCGAGGTACTTGCGCTCGGCCTCGGGGATGCCCAGCTTCTCGTAGGTGTTCTTGATCGAGTCGGGCAGCTCGTCCCACTCGTCGACCTGCTCGGTGGTCGGCTTGACGTAGTAGTAGATGTCGTCGATGAAGATCTCGGACATGTCGCCGCCCCACGTGGGCATGGGGCGCTTCCGGAAGTGGTCGAGCGACTTGAGCCGGTTCTTCAGCATCCAGTCGGGCTCGCCCTTCATCCACGACATCTCGCGGACGATGTCTTCGTTCAGGCCCTTCTTGGGCTTGAACACGTAGTTCTCTTCGTCGGACCAGCCGAGCTTGTAGCGCCCCAGGTCGAGATCGGCGACTGCCATGCGTGTCCCTCCGGACGGATCCCCGACGCCGACGCGGAACCTTGGCGTGCTGACGGCTGGCCGGGGCAGGCGGACGAATTTCTCCTACGGCGATAGTAGCAATACCCCGTCTGGCCTCCACCACCACCGGGGGTCGCGGCCCCCACTGTCACCCCGGTGCGTAGCGGCTCCGCTGCGCGTGGTCGCCGTCGACGTGCCATGCTGGCCCGATGCCGCCGCCCGCCCGGCCCCGCACGCCGAACCGCCCCGCGACCGAGGCCGCGCTGCAGACGGCGGCGATCGATCTGCTCGAGCGCAACGGGGTGCTGGCCGGGCTCAACCTGCGCGAGGTCGCCGACGAGGCCGGCGTGAACCGCGGCCTCGTGTACCACTACTTCGGGACGCGCCGCGACCTGTTGCGCTCGGCCCTGCGCCGCGATGTCGAGCAGCGCCTCGCCGACTTCGCCCCCGGCGCCGGAGAGTCCGCCCCGGCCCGCTACGAGCGGTTCCTCCGCACGGCGCTCGGCCACCGGCCGGCGATCGTGCTCGCCCTGCTGCTCGTCCTCGACGGCGACAAGAGCGTGCGCATGGTCCCCGATCCCGACGGCGTCCGTGAGCGGCTCGGGCGCGACCTCGAGGAGGGGACGTTGCCCGACGACGTCGACCCCGACGGGGTCCACGCAGCCATGGCCGCGCTGATCTACGGCTACACCGCGCTGCGCGACCGGCTCGCCGACGAGCTGTCGGTCGACGTCGACCGGCTGGACGAGCAGGTCACCGCGACCGTGGGCCGCATGTTCGCCCAGCTCCTGCCCGACGTCGCCCCGGCCTGACCGAGACGACGGCCGAGGGACGTCAGGTGGCGGCGTCGATCGTCAGCCGTCCGCCATCGATCCGCACGGGCGCGACGTGGAAGTAGCGACTGCTGGGGTAGCCCACGTTCGGTTCGGAGAAGGCGTGGAACGCGGCCCACAGGGCGCCGTCGTCGCCGCGGAAGAGCTCGACTCCGCCGGGACCGGCGAGGCGTGACCCGGACGCCAGCACCGAGCCCTCCGCCGCCTTGGTGCAGGGGCCCGCAGGTCCGGCACACGTGGCGTAGGCCGTCGCGTAGCGGCGGGAGTTCCAGTCGGCGGCCGCGTACACGAGGAAGTACGTCCCGCCGTCGCGCACCATCGACGGCGCCTCGACGACCCCGTGCTCGAACGAGCGGTCGGCCGACAGCAGCGGCTGTGCCACCCCGGTCAGCCCGAGGCCGTCGGCGCTCAGCTCCTGCGACCACAGGGTCTGCGGGGGCCCGCCCGAGCCCTCGGCCTTCCACAGCAGCCAGGCCCGGCCGTCGGCGTCCACGAACGGGCTGGGGTCGATCGAGCCCCCGAGCTCGCGCTGGCACACGATCGGGCCCCACGAGTCGTCGACGAACGGCCCCGCGGGTGACGGTGCCACCGCCCGCGAGATGCACTGACGGCCGGAGGCGGCCTCGCGCACCGTGTAGTAGGCGACGTAGCGACCGTCGCGGGCGAGCACCGACGGCGCCCATGTCGCCCCCGCCCGGGCCCAGAACGGCAACCCACCCAGCGCGTTGCCGACGAGCTGCCACGACACGAGGTCGGGCGAGCGGATGACCTGGATGTCCCCGGCGCCGGCGTTGGTCGAGTAGGCGTAGTACGAGTCGCCCGCCCGCAGGACGAACGGGTCGGCGAAGTCGTACGGGAAGCGGGCGCCCGTGGCGTAGGCCAGGGTGCGGCTGCACTGGCCGGCCGCGGCCTGGAGGGCGCCCACCGACGCCGCGTCGTCGCCGCTGCGGCTGGCCCCGATCGCGCCGGACACCCCGTCGAAGCAGGCGAACGCGTCGTTCGAGTTGGCCGCCACGAGCAGCCGCGCCGCGTCGGTCTCGACCCGGTCGGCCTCGACCGCGGCGATCTCGGCGAGCGTGTTGGCGGTCACCGCGTCGAGCCAGGTGCGGCCGGCCACCGCGTCCTCGATGTCGCTGCGGACCTGGTCGATGCTCGCCTGGGTGAGGACCGCGCGTTGCTCGGCCAACGCGAGCGCGTCCTGTTCGGCGCCGAGGTCGGCGCGCACGGCGGCGAGATGCTCGCGGGTGTCGGCCAGATCGGCCTTGGCCGCCCGGTAGCCGTGGGCGGCCACTGCCGTGACGACGAGCACGGCGACCACGGCCACGACCCGGCCCCGCGGCACCCGGACATGCGGCGCCGGGCGCGCCGGCGCCACGAGTCAGGCGCCGCCGGCGTGGCCGTGTCGGCGGCGCGGGCTCGGTGGGGCCGGCATCTGCCTCCCCGCCCACCGCCTCGGAGACGGGTGCATCCTCGGCCTCGGGGTCCGCCACACCGACGTCGAGCTCGACGTCGGGCTCGGGCGCATCCTCCACCTCCGCGTCGGCCGCACCGGGCTCGGCCCCGACCGTCACCCGGCCGTCCTCGGCCTCGATCGTCACAGCTCGGCCCCCGCGGCCGCGCAGGTGCCGTCGATCTCGCGCATCGTCGTGCCGAGTCCGCCCGTGTCGCCCGCCGCCGCCTGGTTCAGGGCCTCGGCCACGCCCACCAGGCACTCCTGCAGGGTCGCCAACCGCCCGGTGCTCGCGGCCAGATCGGCCGTCGACGCCGCCAGCCGCCCCTGCAGCTCGGCCAGGGCGGCACCGGTGGCGTCGGCCGCGCCCTGCGCCGCCTCCTGCTCCCCCTGGCGGGTCGTCAGGGTGGCGAGCTCGGCCTCGAGGGTGGCCCGCAACGCCTCGACCTCCGCGACGGCCGCGTCGTGGTCGTCGCTCGTGACTGCGAGGTCGTGGCGAGCCGCCCGCAACCGGTCCTCCGTCTGCGCGGTCGCGCGATCGGTGGCGAGCCAGTCCCGTCCGACGAGGACGGCGCCGACCAGCACGATCGCGACGACGACCACGCGGCCCACCAACCGTCGCCGCGCCCGCACGCCCACGAGTGCACGCTCGAGCATCCGCCGATACCTCGAACCTTCTGTCCATCGCGGCGGAGGGGCAGTTCAGGGGGTTTCCGCCACGCGGAGGATACGGGTCCCGGACGGACGGTGGGATGAAGGTTGCGTGACACCCCGCGCGACATCGCGGTGGGCGTCCCGCCCAGCAGGTCAGCCGCCGACCGGCCCGTCGGCGTCCGGCCCGCCGACGGCGGCCTCGAGCATCCGGCGCATGAAGGCCCCCGCCTGGCGCGGGTCGTAGCCCTCGGCGACGCCGTCGACGATCAGCGCCACCCCGTCGATGTTGTCGGTGCGCAGCGGGAGGATCGCCTGGTAGCCAGGCGACTCGTACCAGCGCAGCGCGGCGTCCCGGTCGGGGAACTCGATCACCACGACGGTGCCGGGCCAGTCGCCCTCGAGCACCGTGACCTGGGGCCCGTGGACCAGGAACCGGCCGTCGTAGGGGTCGAGCGTGTCCTGGATCCTCTCGAGGTACTCGACGACCTCGGGGTGCGGTGCGGGGTCGTACAGGTGAGCCATGGCGTAGGCGGCCATCGGGATCCCTCCGGATCGGTGTCGGGTCGGTGCCTTCTCGCACCGACTCTCCCCGACCGGGGGAAGCGTGACGATTACGTCTGACGTCATGGCCGCGGGTGCCGCCCGGACCCGTTCCGGGCGCACGGCCTCACTCCGCCGGCGGCACCCCGAGATCGTCGAGGTCGCGGGCACCCGGGTCGAGGTAGCACGCGTCGGCGACCGCCTCACCGTCTCCGGCGAGGTACTGGATCGACAGGGCCTCGTAGCTGACGTCGGGGTCGTCGGGGTCGCGCCGCTCGGTCACCCGACCGAGCGCCTCCTCGAGGTGGCCGGCGGGTCTCCTCGTCGGAGGACCCGACGCGGCCGACGCGCACCTCGACGTCCTCGGCCGCCAGGCCGTGCCGCTCCGCGAGCTCACCGGCCACGAAGTTGCGGTACTCGTCGCTGCGGAACCGGTCGAGCTCCTCGGTCGGGCAGGCCGACGCGGCCGCGGTGATCTCGGCGGCCCGGGACACGAAGCTCACGAACTCGCCGTGGAAGTCGGCGGGCGTGTCGTCCTGGCGGAAGGCCGAGTCGTTGGCCGTCGTGTGCTCCAGCGTGGTGTCGCAGACGTACAGCGAGCCCATCTCGAACTCGAGGGCGAGGACGCGACCACCGTCCTCGGCGGTGGTGGTCGTCATCGTGCCGTCGGCGCAGTAGTCCACGGTCACGAGCAACCGGGCGGGCAGGTCACCGTCGGCCGGGTCGGCGACGCTCGACGTGCCGTTCGTCGACTGGAAGTCGCCGTCGACGATCCAGCCGTGGCGGTCCCAGTTCTGCTTGGCCTTGACCTCGACCACGGCCTCGCCGTCGCCGATGTCGACGAGGAACCGCTCGGACGCGGCGCGGGCCTGTTGCCCCCTGTAGGTGACCGAGCCGCGTGGGGCAGGGTCGCTGCGCCCGCCGGCGAACCAGTCGGGCAGCTCGAACAGCGTTCCGTTCAGGACGAACAGGACCAGCGCCCCGGCGCCCACGATGGCGAGGGCGGGCACGAGCCGTCCTCCGCCGCGCCGGCCGCTGCGCCCGCCACCGGTGTCGCTCGCCTTGGGTCGCATGCCCAGCATGAGGTCCTCCTCCCCGCACCGGAGGGCTACCCGCGCACGCGCCGGATCAGTCCACCTCGCGTCTCGGGCGGCCCCGGAACCTCAGCGGGGCGTGGGCGACGACGCGGTGCCGGCGACCCACGTGGCGTAGAGGCGTGCGTACGCCCCGCCCCGCGCCACCAGGTCGGCGTGGGGGCCGAGCTCCACGAGCTCGCCGCCGTCGACGACGCCGACCACGTCGGCCCGCTCGGACGTCGAGAGCCGGTGGGCGATGACCACCACCGTCCGGCCTTCGAGCAGGCGGTCCACCGCCGCCTCGACCAGCGCCTCGGTCCCGGGGTCGAGGCTCGACGTCGCCTCGTCGAGCACGAGCACCGCCGGGTCGGCGAGCGCGGCCCGGGCCAGCGACACGAGCTGCTTCTCTCCGGCGGACAGCCGGCTGCCCCGCTCGCGGACCTCGGTGTCGAGCCCGTCGGGCAAGGACGAGAACCGGTCGTACGCGCCGACGGCCCGCAGGGCGTCGTCGACCTCCGCGGTCGTGGCGCCCGCCCGGGCGAGGCGCACGTTGTCGCGGATGGTCCCGTTGAACAGGAACCCTTCCTGCGGGATCACGACGATGCGGCCCCGCAGCGACGAGACCGTGGCGTCACGCAGGTCCACCCCACCGAACGTCACGCGGCCGTCGGTCGGGTCGTAGAGGCGGGCCACCAGCTTGGCGAGGGTCGACTTCCCCGCGCCGGTGGGGCCCACGAGGGCGAGGCGCGACCCGGCGGGGATCGACAACGTCACGTCCCGCAGCACCCGGGGCCCGTCGCCGTAGGCGAACGAGACGTCGCGCACCTCGACGTCACCCGCATCGGGAAGGTCGACCGAGCCCGGCCGCTCGGCCACCTCGACGGGCGTGTCGAGCAGCTCGTACAGCTTGTTCAGGCCCGCGCCGGCGGACTGGACCATGTTGAACATCTGGCTGAGCTGCTGGACGGGCTCGAACAGGTTCGACAGCGTCAACACGAAGAAGGCCACGGTGCCGATGGTCAGCAGGTCGTCGTGCACCCACCACCCCCCGATGCCCAGCGCCAACGCGGTGGTGCCCCAACCGGCCAGCTCGATCACCGGCAGGTACCAGGCCGAGATGCGCACCGAGCGCATGTGGCTGTCGTACAGATCCCAGTTGCCGGCCGCGAACCGCCCGACCTCGACGTCCTCGCGGGCGAACGCCTGCACGACCCGCACTCCGGCGATGCCCTCCTGCAGGTGGGACAGCGTGTTGCCGATCCGGTCGCGCACGTCGAGGTAGGCGGCGTTCGAGTCGCGCTGGAACTTGACGCTGGCGAAGATCACCGGCGGCAGCGCCACCGCGCACACGAGCATCAGCTGCCACGACACGCTGGTGAGCACGACCAGCGACACGACGAGCAGCAGCGCGTTCGCCACGAACATCGACAGGCCCATCTGGATGAGCTCGGACAGCGAGTCGACGTCGGAGGTCATGCGCGACACCAGCACGCCCGCCTTCGAGCGGTCGTAGAACGGCATCGACAGCCGCTGCAGGTGGTCGAAGACGCGGATGCGCAGGCGGCGGAGGAACTCCTCGCCCACCTGGCTGATGAGTGAGATCTGCAGGCGGTTGGTGACGTAGGCGAGGATCGCCGCCACCACGTAGCCGGCGATGGCGAGGTTCAGCTTGCCGACGTCTCGGTCGGTGATGCCCTGGTCGATGCCGAACTTGACGAGGTACGGGCCGGCGAGGACGGTGGCCGTCCACACCACGACCATGGCGACCGCCCCGGCCACCCGGCGGCGCTGGGGCCGCAGCATCCGGGCCGTGCGGCGCAGGACCTGGCGGGCCTCGCCGGCATCGAGGCGGTCATCCTCGCTGACCCCGCCCTGCATCCACATCAGCGCCCACCTCCCCCGACGCGCACCCCGGCCGGGCCCGGACCAGCCGCGTCGTCCGCGCCGGTGTCGCCGTCTCCGCCGGTATCGCCGTCTCCGGTGGTGTCGCCGTCCCCGTCGCCGCCCACGTCGTCCACGCCGGTGTCGCCGTCCACCCCCGCCGGGCCCCGCCCGGTCGGCTCGTCACGAGCCGCGGCGGCGAGCACCTGGCGGTAGCGGGCGTCCGTCGCCAGCAGGTCGTGGTGCGTCCCCTCGGCCACCACCCGGCCACCGTCGATCAGCACGACGCGGTCGGCCAGCGCGATCGTGGCGGGACGGTGGGCGATCACCACGGTCGACCGGCCCCGCATGACCTCGGTCAGCGCGTCCCGGATCTCGTGCTCCTTGGTCGGGTCGACCGCGGAGGTGGCGTCGTCGAGGATGAGCACCCGCGGATCGGCCAGGATCGCCCGGGCGATGGCGATGCGCTGCCGCTGGCCGCCCGACAGGGAGTAGCCGCGCTCGCCGATGCGCGTGCCGTACCCCTCGGCCAGGTTGGTGATGAAGTCGTGGGCGCCGGCGAGCCGGGCGGCCCGCTCGATCTCGGCGCGGGGGGCGTCGGGGTCGGCGAAGGCGATGTTGGCGGCGATCGAGTCGCTGAAGAGGAAGGTGTCCTCGAACACGATGCCGATCGCCCGCCGCAACTCGGTGATGCCGACCCGGCGGACGTCGACGCCGTCGAGGCGGACCGTGCCCTCGTCCACGTCGTAGAAGCGCGGGATGAGTCGGGCCACCGTCGTCTTGCCCGAGCCCGTGGCGCCCACCAGCGCCACCGACTCACCCGGGGCGATGCGGAGGTCGAAGCCGTCGAGCACCGGGATGCCGACGTAGCCGAAGTGGACGTCCTCGAAGGCGACCGCGCCTCGGGACGTTCCCTCGGGCAGCGGCACCGGGTGCGACGGGTCGTCGACGGCGGCCTCGGTGGACAGCACCTCGTCGACGCGTTCGGCCGACACCGCGGCCCGCTGCGACTGCGCCACGATCATGCCCAGCATGCGCAGCGGCCAGATCAGCATGCTGATGTACACGTTGAACATCAGCAGGCTGCCGAGGCTCAGCGCGCCGTTCAGCACCTGATGGCCGCCGTAGCCCAGCACGGCGATGAGCCCGATGTTGGGCAGCAGCTCGAGCGCCGGCAGGAACGTCGACCGCACCCGGGCCGCGGCCATCGACTCGACGTAGACGTCCTCGGCCTCGGCGGCGAGCCGGTCGGCCTGGACTCCCTCGGCCCCGAGCCCCTTGATGACCCGCACCCCCGCCACCGACTCCTCGACCACGGCGGCGAGGTCGGCCGACTCGCGCTGGATGCCCATCACGTGCGGGAACAGCCGGCGCGAGAACCGGGTGGCGACCACGTTGAGGAACGGCAGCGAGCCCAGCGCCAGCAGGGTGAGCACCGGGTCGATGACCAGCAGGATCACGGTGACCGACAGGACGGTCACCGCGTTCGAGATGGTGAGCGGGATCATCACCACGAACGCCTGGATCTGCTGCAGGTCGGTGTTGGCCCGGCTCATCAGCTGGCCGGTCTGGGTCTGGTCGTGGAAGGCGAAGTGCAACCGCTGGAGGTGGGCGAACAGGCGGTCGCGCAGGCTGGCCTCGACCCAGCGGGCCTCGCGGAAGGCGAGGTAGCGCCGCAAGCCGGTGAAGGCGGCCGAGAACACGGCGACGATGCCGAGCACGATCGACCAGCGACGTAGCGCCGGCATGTCGTCGGCGATGATGCCCTGGTCGACTGCGTTGCGCACGATGAGGCCGGTGCTCACCTTGGCCGCGGTCCACAGCAGGCCGACCAGCACGCCGAGCCCGATGCCGACCTTCCGCTCGCGGGTGACCTGCAGGATCAGACGCCAGCCCTGGCGGCTGAAGGTGGGCTCCGCGATGTGATCGTCGACGGCGAGGGCGCTGGCGGGCTGGTCGCTGGCGTTCCTCGCTTGTTCGCCCATGACGACCGCTGTGCCCCCTCTGACCGGCGAGTGCGCGCTTGTACTTGACCCGCGGGTCAAGCGTAGCGAGCCTCCGCGCCGTCGCAACACCCGGATTCCGCCTTTCGTTGCCTCGCGCCTCGGAGGTGAACGACCGCGACGCGCCCGACCCCAGCGGCCTCAGCTCTGACGCCGTCGTCGGGCGACGGTGCCGAGCGTGGCGCCGCTGACCAGCAGCGCCGTGCCGATCGCGGCCGTCCGCACCGGCTGGGCGGCACCCGTTCGGGGCAGGCCCGACCAGCCTCCTCCGGGGTCGGACGGTGCCGAGGGGGCGGGCCCCGCCCCGCCGCCTCCGTCCCCGCCGGGTGCCGGCACGGTGGTGGACCCGCCCGTGCCGTCGGTGGGCGGGGTGCTCGACGAGGTCACCGGCCGGGTGGTGCTGGTGGTCGACGTGCTCGTCGTGGAGGGGATGGTGGTCGACGTGCTGGTCGTCGACGTACTCGTGGTCGACGTGCTGGTCGTCGACGTGCTCGTCGTCGACGTCGCGTGGACGTCGTGGTGACGTCGGGTCGACGTTCGTCGACGTGGACGTGGTGGAGGTGGACGTGGATGTCGTGGACGACGACGTCGTGGTGGTCGGCGACGTCGTGCACACGTCCGGAGGCGGTTCCTCGACCGGTTGCCGCACGACGTTGGTGGCCACGCCGGTCTGCACGTCGAAGATGCCACCGGTCGTCTGCGAGGCGTCGAAGAACACGATCGGATCTGCGGCGCTGCCGCCCACGACGGACCCGAGGTTCTGCGTGGTCCCCGTGAACAGGTACTGCCCGGCCCCGACCACGCTCCCGGAATTGGTGAAGCCGACGCCCTCCACCAACGCGGTCGACGACTGGGTGAACGTCGCGGCACCGTTGTTGAGCAGGTCACCCGCGCCGAGGTCGATGATCCCCGCGTTCGTCACGGCCGCGTTCGAGATGAGCCCCGAGCTGTCGTAGCGGCACAGGTTGGTCAGCGATCCGCCGCTGTTCACCGTCGTCAGCCCGTCGACCGTCATCTGCGTCTCGTTCGTGACCGCGCCGTTCAGGTTCAGCACCCCGTGCACGTCCATCGATCCGCGGTTGGTGAACGTGCCGCCGAAGTTGACGTCGCCGTTGATCTCGATCGTCCCGTCGTTGGTGGCCGTCACGCCGGCGCCGAGCGACAGCGACGAGTTGACGATGAGCGTGGCGCCCGGCCGGTTGATGACCGTGGCCAGGCCGTTCACGTTCGGTTGTGGCTGGAGGACGACCGTTCCCTCGTTGTCGAGGACGGCCCCCGAGTCGGCCGCCAGCGCAGGCAGGACCACGTTGCCCCGCACGAACAGCCTCGCGCCCCCGTTGATGCTGCTCGGCGTGAACACCGCCGGCTCGGCCACGCAGATCGCGGCGGAGTTGGTGTTGACCGACCCCGTGAAGGTCCCGGACTCGAAGACGACGACGTCGGTCGGCCCGAGGTCGAGGTCTGTGGGCATGTTGGCCGCGGTGAAGACGGCGGTGGGGTTCACGCAGTCGGTGGCGTAGTCGGCGTCCGCGCCCCCGGCGACCAGGAGCGCCGCCACTCCGCACGCCGCGACCACCGCGCCGACCGCGGCGGCCCAGCGTCGGCCTCGCGATCCGGCCCGTGCCATGCGCCAGGAAGGTACCCCACGGCGAGTGGGATGAGACCACCAATCGTGGTGGGTGCGGGACGCCTTCTGGCGGCCAGGTCAGGACGACAGGAGGGCGGGCGCGAGCTCGCGCCACTCGTCGAGCGGCAGCTTCGTGACGTCGGAGTCGAGGACCTGGACGCACACGTGGTCGGCGCCCGCCTCGTGGTGCTCCGCGATCCGCTCGGCGATGGCGTCGGGCTCGCCCCACGCCACGAGCGCGTCGACCAGCTCGTCGCTGCCGCCGTCGCCGAGGTCGTCGTCGTCCCAGCCGAGGCGGCGCAGGTTGTTCACGTAGTTGGGCAGCGTGAGGTACATGCCCATGTGCTTGCGGGCCGCCTCACGTGCCACCTCGGGGTCGTCGGACAGCGCGACCCCCATCTCGACGAGCAGCATCGGGCCCTCGCCCAGGCGCTCGCGGGCGAAAGACGTGTGCTCGACCGGCACGAAGTAGGAGTGCGCGCCCCACGCCCGCGCCGCCGCCAGGTCGAGCATCTTCGGCCCGAGCGCGGCGAGCACGCGGGGCGGGTCCTCGGCGGGGGCGGGCGAGACGGTGAAGGTGGCGTCGAGGGCGTCGAGGTAGGACGTCATGTAGGCCAGCGGCTTGTCCCAGCTGCGGTTCAGCATCCCCTCGACCATCGGGGCGTGGCTGACCCCCAGGCCGAGGAGGAAGCGGCCGCCAGAGTCGTCGGCCAGCAGGCGTTGGGACATGGCCGCCACCCCGGGCAGGCGGTTGTAGACGTTGGTGACGCCGGTGGCGACGACCATCCGCTCGGTGGCGTCGAGCAGGACCGCGGCGTGGGTGATGGCGTCGCGGCCGACCGCCTCGGGGACCCACAGCGTCCCGTAGCCCAGCTCGTCGAGCTCCGCGGCCACCTCGCGTGCGGCGCCCGCCGGCTGCAGGTCGAGCTGTGCGGTCCAGATCCCCACGCGTCCCACGTCCATGGGCGCCGACCCTACCGGCAGGGCCAACCGGTACGGTTGGCCCGCGATGGACACGGTCGCCCGGCCCGGCGGCGCCGCCGCTCCCCCCGGCGACGGGGGCTCCGACGGGTCGGCGCGCTCCCGTGTCGGGCGCCTCGCCGCGCTGGCCGGGGCCGTCGGCGCTGTCGCCTACGTCGGCCTCGCCGACCCGGGCACGGGCACCAGCCTGTTCCCGCCCTGCCCCAGCCGCGTGTTCCTCGGCCTCGACTGCCCCGCCTGCGGGGGGCTGCGCGGCACCCATGACCTGCTCCACGGAGACGTGGTCGCGGCCCTCGACCACAACCTGCTGCTGCCCGTGCTGCTGGCGCTGTACGCCTACGCCGCCGTGATCTACTTCGCCCCGTTGGTGGGCCGCGCCGTCCGGCCGCTACGTCCGCCGCGGTGGGCGATCGTCGCCGGCGCCGTGGCGTTCGCGGCGTTCGCCGTCCTGCGCAACCTGCCCGTCGCCGGGCTCGAGTTCCTCGGCTCGGGCACCTCGTGACCCCGCCGGGCGACCACTCGGCACCGCCACCTCCCGCTCCCGCCACCTGAGCAGGTGCAGCCACCCGGCGATCAGCGGGCCCGCGGCGACGGCGAACACCGCGGTCCCCACGCCCAGATCCCCGCCGAGCACCCCGCCGACTGCCAGCGTCGTGACCTCGATCGCCACCCGGGCCCGCACGAGCGGGACACCCCGGTCGGTGGCCACGAGCATCACCATCTCGAGCGGTCCGACACCGATGTCGGCGTGGACGATGAACGCCACGCCGAGGCAGACCAGCGGGACGCCGACGACGTACAGCACGACGCGGCCCGCCATGGCGGACGGCTCGTCCACGACCGCCAACGTGGCGTCGACCGCGCCCGAGACGCCGAACAGGAGCACGAGGTTGCCCCACCCGGGCAGCCTGCCGAACGGCACACACCCCACGTAGACGGCGATGCTGAGCAGGGCCCCGGCCACGCCCACCGACAGGCCGGACCGGTCGGCCACCGCGGTGGTGAGGACGTCCCACGACGTCACCCCCAGCGCCGAGGCGATGACGAAGCCGGCGCCGACCCCGATGGCCACGGCCCCGGCGGCCACGAGGGCCACGGTGGCGGGACCGACCGGCCGCCCGCCGACGCGACGGACCCTCATGCGCGCGTGGCCGGCACGACGGTGGTCACCCGACCCACTTGCGGGTGGGCGGCGGCGGGATCCAGGCGGCGAGCGCGTCGAGGAGTGCGTCGACGTCGTCGTCGGCGAGGACCAGCCCGCGGTGCTCCGACCGGATGAACCCCTCGTCGACCCCCCGATCGAACAGCGTGACCAGCGGCTCGTAGTAGCCGGCCACGTCGAGCAGCCCGCACGGCTTGGGCACCGGGTGCAGGCCCAGCTGGCTCCAGGTCAACACCTCGCAGAACTCCTCGAGCGTGCCGAAGCCGCCCGGGAGGGCGACGAACCCGTCGGACAGGTCGGCCATCAGGGCCTTGCGCTCGTGCATCGACCCGACGATCCGCAGGTCGTCGAGTGCCGTGTGGGCGACCTCGGCGTCGACCAGCCGCTCGGGGATGACGCCCGTGACCTCGCCGCCCGCCGCCCGGCACGCGTCGGCCACCCGTCCCATCAGGCCGACGTGGGCGCCTCCGTACACGAGGCCGATCCCCCGTGCCGCCAGCGTCTCGCCCACCCGCCCGGCGGCGGCGAGGTAGTCGGCCCGCGCCCCGTCGCTCGACCCGCAGAACACGCACACCCGCCGCAGCACCATCCCGCCACCCTGCCAGCCCCAGCGCGATTTCCCCGCGAGATCGGTCGCTGGAGCGACCGATCTCGCGGGGAAACGCGTTCAGGGGTGGGTCGGGACGCCCGGTCAGTCGAGGCGGCGCAGCTGGGTGCGGTACTCGCGCGCCGCGCTCGACGTAGCTCAGCATGCCGAGGCGGATCATCGTGTCGGGGTCGACCGCGTCGGGGCGGATCTTGGCCGGGATGCCGAGCGCCATCGCCCGCGACGGCACCTCGACCCCGCCGGACACCACGGCTCCGGCGCCGACCAGCGCCCCGGTGCGCACGATCGCGTCGTGCAGCACGACGGCGCCCGACCCGACGAGCGAACCGTCCTCGACGGTGCAGCCCTCGAGGTGGACGAGGTGGCCGATCACGCACTCGGCCCCCACCGTGGTCGGGTGGAACGGCGTCACGTGGAGCACCGATCCGTCCTGGATCGACGTGCGCGCCCCGATGGTGATCGGCGCCCCGTCGCCCCGCAGGACGGCCCCGGGCCAGATCGACGACTCGGGCCCGAGGCGCACGTCGCCGATCACGACCGCGTCGGGATGGACGTAGGCGGTCGGGTCGATGTGCGGCTCGCGCTCGCCGAAGGCGTAGATCGGCATGTCGGGCCCGCGACCCCGCTCAGCTCGTGTAGCGGCCGAAGCCACCACGGAAGAACACCAGCGGGCCGCCCTCGTGGCCGATCTCGAGGTCGTGCACCCGCCCCACGACGATCCAGTGATCGCCGGCCTCGTGGACCGCGTCGATGCGGCAGTCGATCCACGCCAGCACGTCGTGCAGGACCGGCGCCCCCGTCACGACCGACGGCTTCCACCCCATGCCCGCGAACTTGTCCTCGGCCTTGCTGGCGAACACCCGGGCCTGCTCCTCCTGGTCGTCGGCCAGGATGTTGACGCAGTAGTGCCCGGCGGCGGCGATGCCCGGGTAGGTCGTCGACGACTTCCCGGCGAAGAACGCCACCAGCGGCGGGTCGAGCGACACCGACGCGAACGAGCCGACGCACATGCCGACCGGCCCGTCGGGCCCGGCGGCGGTCACCACCGTCACACCGGTCGGGAAGTGGCCGAGGACCTGGCGGTACCGGGCGCTGTCGATGGCCGGCGAGGCAGAGGGGTCGGCGCTCACGTCGGGCACCCTAGCGGCGGGTGACGACCCGTCAGGAGTTCGGTCCTGGGGGCCGACCAGGGCCTCAGAACGTGCGCGGATAGGTCACGCCGTCTCGGGTTGCCGCTCGCGTGCTGCCTGTCGGCCGGCTGTGGAGCTGCGGGTCGACCACCAAATCCCCCCGCGTGGGCTGTGCCGAGCGCCCGATCTGCTCGGCCTCTCAGCCGCCGAACGAGACGGTCAGGCCCTCGTAGGCGGCGATGACCTCGCACACCCCGGTCGGTTCGGCCACGGAGCGGGCATGGGCCAGGAGGGCGTCGACGGTGTCGTCGTCGTGGGCCGGGTCGTGGTGGAACAGCGCGAGGCGCTTGGCGCCGGCCTCTTGGGCCACGAACACCGCGTAGTCGACCGTGCAGTGACCCCAGAAGTACTTCTGGGCGAACTCGCCGACCGTGTACTGGGCGTCGTGGATGACGAGGTCGGCCCCGTCGCACAGCTCGAGCACCGCGTCGCTGACCTGGTGGCTGCCGTCGTGGGGCATCTGGTGATCGGCCAGGTAGGCCACCACGGCGCCGCCCACCTCGACCCGGTAGCCGTTGTTCGCCCCGACGTGGGGCACGGGGCGCACCCGCACCTTGGCGCCGTCGATCTCGAGATCGCAGTCGGCCACGTCGTGGAAGCTGATCTGCCCGTACAGCTCCTCGACCGTCACCGGGAAGAACGGCGGGCGGACGAACTGGTGGAACGCCTCGGCCAGGGAGCCGGCCTCTTGCGGCGGCCCGTAGATGTCGAGCTGGGCCCCGGGCGCCAGGATCGGGGCGAAGAACGGGAGCCCCTGCACGTGGTCCCAGTGCATGTGGGTCACCAGCGCCGAGCCACGGAACGACCCGTCATTGGGCAGGTGCTGCCCGAGCTGGCGGAGGCCCGTGCCGAGGTCGAGCACGATCGGGTCGTGCCCGGGCGCGTCGAGCTGCACGCAGGACGTGTTGCCGCCGTAGCGACGGTTCTCGTCACAGGGACACGGGGTCGAGCCCCGTACACCGAAGAAGGAGACGTTCAGCAAAGATTCCCCTCGTCGCGCCGCAAGCGCTCGGGCGACGTTACCCAAGGGTGAACAGCGTGAGCGCTGGGTGTGACCACAATCACCGGCCGCGGCCGGTCGGTCGAGCGGCCAGGAGCAGGCGGACGCCGTCGGTTAGCTTCCGGCCCATGACCGCCGACGAGCTGGGCCTCACGCAGGGATCGATCGACGCCAACGGCGTCACCTTCGCCTACCTGGCTGCCGGAGACGACGACGCGCCGCTCGCCCTCTGCCTGCACGGGTTTCCCGACTCGGCCTGGACCTGGCGGCATCTGCTCCCCTCCCTGGCGGCGGCGGGCTACCGGGCGGTGGCCCCGTGGCTGCGGGGATATGCACCGACGACCGTACCCACCGACGGCCACTACCAGGCAGGGATGTTGGGGCTCGACGCCTGCGCCCTGCACGAGGCCCTCGGCGCCGGCGACGACGCGGTTCTCATCGGGCACGACTGGGGGGCGCTGGCCGCCTACTCGGCGGTGCACCACGAGACCGTCCGCTGGCGGCGCCTGGTGACGATGGCCGTCCCGCCGCCGCCCACGCTGACCAGTGCCTTCTTCTCCTACGACCAGCTCCGCAAGTCGTGGTACATGTTCTTCTTCCAGTCACCGCTGGCCGACATGGCGGTGCCGATGGACGACCTGGCGTTCATCGACCGGCTGTGGGCCGACTGGTCGCCCGGGTACGACGCCACCGACGACCTGCCCCACGTCAAGGACGCGCTGCGCGACCCGGCCAACCTGTCCGCCGCCATCGGCTACTACCGGGCGACCCTCGGCGGGGTGGGCCTGTCCGACGACCCCCAGGTCCAGGCGCTGCAGAACGGCGCCAACGGCGCGCCGCCGCTGCCCGCGCTGTACCTGCACGGCGCGACCGACGGGTGCATGGGCGCCGACCTCGCTCCGCTGGCGGGCGGGGTGCTGACGCACCCCGGCTCGCGCGTCGAGATCGTCGAGGGTGCCGGCCACTTCCTGCACGTCGAGCGACCCGACACGGTCGACGCGCTGGTGCTCGACTTCCTCGCCGAGTAGCCGGCCCGCCGGCCGGGCGGGTCAGCGGAGGCGGCCGAGGGCGCGGGCCTTGGCCACCACTGCGTCGAACCGGGCGCGGGGCAGCGCCGCGCCCTCGCGGCGCACGTCCCGCGGCCCGTAGCGCAGCACGCGGTCGGCGTTGGCGAAGCTCTCGCGCTGCTCGCGATCCCACGCTCCGGCGCCCACCGGGACCCACTCCTCCGCATCGCGCTTGTGCGTCGGGTCCTTGCTGCTGAGCGGCACCGCGACGAGCTGGCCGCCGCGGCCTTCGTAGCCGATGACCAACACCGGCCGGTCCTTCCCCTGGGTGGGATCGTCCTCGTACGGGACCCAGGCCCAGACCACCTCGCCCGGGTCGGGGTCGCCGTCCCGCTCGGGCGCGTAGACGACGTGCATGCCGTCCGCACCCCCGGCCCGGCGCCTGGCACCGACGCCGCTCGGGGTGAGCCGGGCGGCGATCGATCGCATGAGTCCCACGGCGGCGAGCCTACGGAACCGCCTCGCCGACGTGCCGGGGCGCGCCTAGGGCAGCCGCAACACGTCGTCGTGGCGGACAGCCAGGCCGTCCGCCACGACCCCGACCGCCACCCGGTCGGCGCGGGCCGGGTCGTCCGGCCAACCCATCACGGCCGCGACGTCGGCCACGGGGACGGGGCCGGCGCGCAGCGCGGCGACCAGACGACCCCGGCCCTGCCGGTCGGATCCGTCGAAGCGGGGCTGGCCGGTGGACACGCCCGCCGAGCCGTCCGCGGGGTCGGGAGGCGCCAGGCCGGACGCCGCCCAGGCGCATCCCGACACCACGGGGCACGCCGCACAGTGAGGGCGCCGGCGGCGGCACACCGCGGCCCCCAGCTCCATGAGGGACTGGTTCCACCGCCAGGACCGCTCCCCGCCACCCGGCGCGGCGGCGACCGCCATGTCGTCCGCCAGCGCCTGCGCCTCCGCGGCCCGCAGGCGTCGGCCCGACCGGCGGGCGAGCACCCGCCCGACGTTGGTGTCGACGACGCCGACCGGTCGCTCGAAGGCGAAGGCCAGGACCGCCCGCGCTGTGTAGGGCCCGACCCCGGGGAGGGCCAGCAGGGCCGCGAGGTCGTCGGGCAGCGCCCCGCCGTGCCGCTCGACGACCGCCGTGGCGGCGCCGTGGAGGTTGAGCGCCCGCCGGTTGTAGCCGAGGCCCGCCCACAGCCGCACCACGTCGGAGGCCGGCGACGCCGCACAGGCCGCGGGATCGGGGAAGCGGGCCAGGAACGTCAGGTACGCGGGCACGACGCGCTCGATCCCGGTCTGCTGGGCCATCACCTCGGACACGAGCACGGCCCACGGGTCGCGGGTGGCCCGCCACGGGAGCGGCCGCAGGTGGGCACGGCCCCAGGCGAGCAACGCGTCGGGGGACGTCACCGGCGAGCGCAGCGGTACACCCGGGTCGTGTAGGGGAACGGGAAGCGGTCGCGCCCGGCGAGGTCGGGATGGGTGTCGGCCAGGTGGCGAACGCGAGCGAGGACCCGCTGCTTGTCGGCCGGAGGGAGGGACCCGACGACGCTGACCGACTCGGCCCGCGCCACGAGCAGGTCGGGATCGCAGGGCTGCTCCCAGGCGTGCGCCCAGAGCTCGACCGGGGTGAAGCCCCCCGCCTGGGCGACGACGGCGGCGTAGTCGACGTCGTAGTAGCTGTCGTAGGGCCGCTCGGCGTCGGGCCCGTCGACCAGCAGGTCGCCGAACTGACGCACCCAGTCGTGGTCGCGATCGCGGGTGTTCCACACGAGGAAGAGATGGCCGTCGGGCCGCAGGACGCGGCCGATCTCGGCCAGCGCCACGGGCGCGTCGAACCAGTGGAAGGCCTGGGCCACCGTGACGGCGTCGAACCCGCCGTCCGGCAGCGGCAGCGCCTCGGCCGTGCCGTCGTGGACCTCGACGTCGGGCAGCGCCGTCACCAGCCGCTCGCGCATGCCGGCGACCGGCTCGACGGCCACCACCTCGGCGCCGGTCGGCACGAGCAGGCGGGTCAGCTTGCCGGTGCCGGCGGCCAGGTCGAGCACCCGACGGCCGGGACCGATGCCGCCATGGCCCACGATGTGGGCCACGGCCTCGGCCGGGTAGGACGGCCGCGCCGCCTCGTAGGCGTCGGCGTTCTGGTCGAACCCCTGCGCGGCGTCCCTGATCGGCTGTGTCATCCGGGTCTCCTGTCGTCGACCCCGAACAATACAAGTTGCAGACAAGTGGTGTCGACGAGATCTACTCGTCGGCGAAGACGTCCTCGCCGTAGGGGTAGCGGCGGTCGGGGGCGTGCTCGCGCTTCCACACCATGACCCGGCGGGTGAAGAAGCAGACCTCCTCCTCGCGCTGGTTGATGCCCTTGCTCTCGACCGTGACGATCCCCCGCTTGCCGTCGGAGGTCTCCTTCTTGTCGAGCACCTTGGTGACGGCGTAGATCGTGTCGCCGTGGAAGGTGGGCTTGGCGTGCCTGAGCGTCTCGACCTCGAGGTTGGCGACCGCCGCGCCGCTGACGTCGGGGACCGACATGCCGAGCACGAGCGAGTACACGAGGTTGCCGACCACCACGTTCTGCTTCTGGACCGTGTCGTTCTCCGCGTACCAGGTGTTGGTGTGGAGGGGGTGGTGGTTCATCGTGATCATGCAGAACAGGTGGTCGTCGTACTCGGTGATGGTCTTGCCCGGCCAGTGGCGGTAGACGTCACCGACCTCGAAGTCCTCGAAGTGCCGGCCGAACGGGCGGTCGATCGTTGCCATGCCGACACGGTACGGAGCGCTACCACCCGGTAGCCAGATCCTGCGACCCCGCTGTCACGTGGCTACCCGGGCGGGTCTACGGTGCGGTCACCGGGCTGGGGAGGACGAGGAGGCGGCGATGACGGCGGCGAGGAACGTGGCGATGGCGACGGCGGCGTCCGGCGGACGGCCCTGGCGAGGCGTTCGGCGCGCCGGGGTGGCGGCCGCGCTGGCCGCCGCACTGGTGGGCGGCGCCTGCGCGCAGGAGGCCGACGGTCCCGACGCGGCCACGGGTGGCGACCTCGGCGAGTTCGCGGCGACGAGCGAGTACCTGGCGGACGTGGCCGAGGCGACCGAGGGGCTGTCCTACCGCATGTCGATGGACATGACGATGAGCGTCGACGCCGAGGGCGAGGGCATGGAGGTCGGCGGGCGGTTCATGACGGGCGAGGTCGACGGCGACCTGTCGGCCATGACCATGGACATGGGCGAGCTGTTCCGGGACATCGCCGACGACGCTCCCGCGGACGAGGCGTTCCCCGAGGCGTTCCTCGACGCCGACCTCACCATGGAGATGGTCACCGACGGCACGACGCTCTACCTGCGGGCGCCTTTCCTCGAGGCCATGGCTGACCTGGCCCTCGACTCCGGGGCGTCGCGGGCCGACCTGGGCCCGCTGGCCGACCTGGGCTCGCTCGGCAGCGAGTGGGGCCGCATCGACCTCTCGCAGCTGTCGATCAGCGAGATCGCCAGCGCCACCGGGGCCCAGACGACCGACCCTCGAGCGTTCCTCGAGATGGCGGCGCGGGCCACCGACGTGCAGGAGCTCGGGACCGACACGATCGGCGGGACCGAGGTGCGCGGCCTGGGCGCCACGATCACCTACGGCGACATGATCGAGGCGCAGGGCCTGGACGCCGACGACGTGCGGGACCAGATGACAGCCGGCGCGGGCACGGACGACGCGGAGTTCGACGAGACCTTCGACGCCGTCCTGGAGGCGATGTTCGCCGCCGAGATGCCGGTCGAGGTGTGGGTCGACGACGACGACCGGGTCCGCCGCGTCGCCATGGACCTGAACATGACCGAGATCATGGCGGGCGTCGCCGAGCTGGAGGGCGAGGACCTGGGCGACTTCGCGATGTCGATGACGATGGCGATGGACTTCTCCGACTACGGCGCCGAGTCGATCGAGATCGACGTTCCCGACGACGCGGTGGACATCACCGACGAGTACCTCGCTCTCATCGAGGGCGGCGGCGTGGGCGGGCCGGCGATCGGCAGCACCTGACAG
Source organism: uncultured Acidimicrobiales bacterium (assembly GCA_963778415.1). Lineage (GTDB taxonomy): Bacteria > Actinomycetota > Acidimicrobiia > Acidimicrobiales > VFJN01 > ZC4RG19. The sequence continues at coordinate 92,398 of CAVZUI010000003.1, read as the reverse complement.
CACGTCAGGGAAATGGGCACCTCGACCGTGCCCGTCTATTTTCGGGCGCCATGAGCGCCCCCGACCTCGCCGTCCCCGACCTCGACGCCGCCGCGTCCGCCATCGATCTCGCGCGCGACGTCGTCCACCAGGGGCTGGCGCACGTCGCCGCCACCGGATCGGTCGACGCCGATCAGGTCGTGGCGTACGACCTGGCCCATGCCGCGGCCGCGGTCGAGACCGCTCGCACGCTGCTCGACTACGGCGCCAAGGGCGACGAGGAGGCGGGGATCACGGTGGCCTTCGCCGCCGACGCCGTCGCCGACGTGGCCGCCAAGCTCTACGGCCGCGAAGCCGCCTGGGGCGTCGAGCCCGGTGCGCTCGACGGCGCCCGGGCCGTTCGTCGCCGCCTACCGCGATCCCGACGTTCCTCGCCTCGATCGAGGGGGCCGGGCCCCGCCACCTCGACGACGACTTCGAGATGGTGCAGGACGCCTTCCGCCGTTTCGCGGAGGACAAGATCCGACCGGTCGCCGAGCACATCCACCGCCACAACGCCGACATCCCCGAGGAGATCATCGGCGGCCTGGCCGAGATCGGTGCCTTCGGTCTGTCGGTCCCCGAGGAGTACGGGGGCTTCGCCACCGGCGGCGAGAGCGACTACATGGGCATGGTCGTGGCCACCGAGGAGCTGTCCCGTGGCTCGCTGGGGGTGGGCGGGTCGCTGATCACCCGTCCCGAGATCCTCACCCGGGCGCTGGTCAAGGGGGGCACCGAGGAGCAGAAGCAGGAGTGGCTGCCCAAGCTGGCCACCGCGGAGGAGATGGCCGCCGTGGCGGTCACCGAGCCCGACTTCGGGTCCGACGTGGCGCGGCATCAAGGTCACGGCCACCAAGACCGACGGCGGCTGGCTCGTGAACGGCGTCAAGACGTGGTGCACGTTCGGGGCGCGCGCCGACCGTCCTCATGCTGCTGGCCCGCACCGACCCCGACCGGTCGCTGACCCACCGCGGCCTGTCGATGTTCGTGGTGCCCAAGCCGCTGGCCGACGGCCACGGCTTCGAGTTCACGCAGGAGGCGGGGGCCGACGGCGGCGCCCCGGGCGGCGGGAAGATGGAGGGCCGCCCCATCGACACGATCGGCTACCGCGGCATGCACTCCTACGAGATCGCCCTGGACGACTGGTTCGTCGCCGACGACAACCTCGTCGGCGCCGAGGGCGGTCTCGGCAAGGGCTTCTACCTGCAGATGGCCGGCTTCGAGAACGGTCGCCTGCAGACCGCGGCGCGGGCCATCGGCGTGATGCAGGCGGCCTACGAGGACGCCCGCCAGTACGCCCTCGACCGGGCGGTCTTCGGCCGTCCCGTCGCCGAGTACCAGCTCACCAAGGCCAAGCTCGCCCGCATGGCGGTGACGATCCAGGCCGCCCGCCAGTTCAGCTACGCCGTGGCCCGGATGATGGCCAAGGGCGAGGGCTCGATGGAGGCGGCCATGGTGAAGGCGTACGTCTGCAAGGCGGCCGAGTGGGTGACCCGCGAGGCCATGCAGATCCACGGCGGCTACGGGTACGCCGAGGAGTACTCGGTGAGCCGCTACTTCGTCGACGCCCGCGTGCTGTCGATCTTCGAGGGCGCGGACGAGACCCTGTGCCTCAAGGTCATCGCCCGCCGCCTCGTCGAGCAGGCCGCGGGGTAGCGCTCCGCATGACCGAAGGACCGCTCGGACCGTTCCCCGACAACTGGCAGCGGGCGCTGGCCGTGATGGCCCACCCCGACGACATGGAGTACGGCGGCGCGGCGGCGGTGGCGGCCTGGACCCGCGCCGGCAAGCAGGTGACCTACCTGCTCCTCACCAAGGGGGAGGCCGGGATCGACTCGCTGCCGCCCGACGAGTGCGCCCGGGTCCGTGTCGAGGAGCAGCGGGCGAGCGCCGCCATCGTCGGCGTGGACGAGGTCGAGTTCCTCGACCACCCCGACGGCGTGCTCGAGTACGGCCTCGGCCTGCGGCGCGACATCGCCGCCGCGATCCGCCGCCACCGGCCCGAGGTCGTGCTGGCCACCAACCACCGCGAGACCTACGGCGGCACCCACCTCAACATGGCCGACCACCGCGTCGCCGGCCAGGCCACCATCGACGCGGTGCGCGACGCCGCCAACCGGTGGGTGTTCCCCGACCTGGCCGACGCCGGGCTCGACCGCTGGTCGGGCGTCGCGCACCTGGCCGTGGTGGCGTCGCCCCACGCCACGCACGCGGTCGACGTGACCGACACGTTCGACGTCGGCGTCGCCTCGTTGCGCGCCCATGCCGCCTACCTCCGCGGGCTGGGCGATCCCGACCCCGAGGAGTTCCTGCGCGGCGGCGCGGAGGCGGTGGCCGAGCGGTTCGGTGGCCGGCTGGGGGTGTCGTTCGAGCTGTTGGGGATCTGACGGCGGCCCGACCCCGCGGCCGCGTCGCTCAGCCCGAGGCGGCCACCGCGTCGACGGCCGACTTCCACCCCTTCACCATCGTGGCGAAGTGCATGGGGTTGTAGACGTCCTCCTCGTAGGCCCACTTCCCGTCGCCGGCGTAGTGGAGGATCGTGATGTTGGCGCCCTGGTGGATGCTGCCGTCGCCGGGGTCCTTCATGCGGTTCTCGACCTGGCAGACGATCCAACCCCGGTCTTCGTCGACCACGTACCAGTCGATCGGGAACTCGGGCATGAGGTTGCCGGGGAAGGTGCCCATCGTCTCGGTGATCCACGCCCGGATGGCCTCGCGGCCCTCGAAGCGCCCGTAGTGGTGCTCGACGTAGACGGCGTCCTCGGTGAACTGGTCGGCCCAGGCCGCCCAGTCCCCCGTGGCGCCGGCGGTGGCCGCCGCCTGCTGGTAGGCCGCGAAGGCCTCTTCGAGCTCGTCCCTGGTGAACCGTCCCATGACCCGAGACTAGAACGCGTTCTCGATCAATGTGTCCGATGGCACGTCACGGGCCTAGCGTGCCCGGCGTGGACGACTTCGAGGGCAAGGTGGCCGTGGTCACCGGTGCGGCGTCGGGCATCGGTCGGGCGCTCGTCGACCGGTTCGGACGTGAGGGCATGCGTGTCGTGCTGGCGGACGTCGAGCGCGACGCGCTGGAGGCCGCGGCCGAAGAGGTCGCCGCCGAGCTCGGCCGCGACCGCGTCCTCGCCGTCCCCACCGACGTGCGCGACGAGGCAGCCGTCGACGCCCTGGCCGCGGCGACGTTCGACCGGTTCGGCACCGCCCACGTGGTGTGCAACAACGCGGGCGTCGGCGTCGGCGGTCTCGCGTGGACGATCCCGGCCGACCGGTGGCGCTGGATCGTCGAGGTCAACCTGCTCAGCGTCGCGCACGGGGTGCGGGCCTTCGTGCCCCGCATGATCGAGCAGGGCGAGGGCCACGTGGTCAACACCGCCTCCGCCGCCGGCCTGCTGACCGGGCCGGGCATGGCCCCGTACTTCGCGACCAAGCACGCCGTGGTGGCGCTGTCCGAGTCGCTGCACTTCGACCTCCAGCTCACCGGGGCGACGGGGGTCGGGGTGTCGGTGCTCTGCCCCGAGTGGGTGCGCACCCGCATCCACGAGTCCGAGCGCAACCGCCCCGACGGGGTCGAGGAGATGCCGGGAGTGGGCGACGACGAGGGCCCCGGGCTGCGGGACTTCATCCAGGGGCTGGTCCACGGCGGGATCGATCCGGCCGATGCGGCCGGCGCGGTGGTCGACGCCATCCGCACCGGGCGCTTCTGGATCACCACGCACGAGACCACGGTGCCCGCCGCCCGGCGGCGATGGGACGCCATCGCGGCCGACGCCCGGCCCACGCTGTGGGACGTGACGGCCGGCTGACCTCGTGGTCGGCCGCCTGCCGCTGGCGGACGACGGTTCTCAGCCCTCCTGGGCCGCGATCGCCGCGACCAGCGCCAGCGTGCGCCGAGCCTGGTCGACGTGCAGGTTCTCGATCATCCGGCCGTCGACGGTCACGACGCCGCGGCCGTCGGCCTCGGCCTGCTCGAACGCGTCGATGATCCGCTGCGACCGCTCGACGTCGCTGGCCGCCGGGGCGAACACGCGGTTGCACGGCTCGAGCTGGCTGGGGTGGATCAGCGTCTTGCCGTCGAAGCCCATCTGCCGGCCCTGACGGCACTCGGCCTCGAACCCCTCCGCGTCCTTGATGTCGTTGTAGACGCCGTCGAGGATCACCTTGCCGGCGGCCCGGGCCGAGATCAGCGCCAAGCCCAGGCCCGTGAGCAGCGGCTGGCGGCCCGGCACGTGCTCGGCGCGCAGCTCCTTGGCCAGGTCGTTGGTGCCCATGACGAGGACGGTCAGCCGCTCGGAGGCCGAGCAGATCTCCTCGGCGCGCAGCAGCGCGACGGGGGTCTCCAACATCGCCCAGACGGCGGTGGCCGTGGCGCCGCCGGCGTCGAGCGCCTTCTCGACGTGGTGCACGGTGGCGGCCGAGTCGACCTTGGGGACGACGACCGCGGCCGGACCGGCCTCGGCGACGGCCCGGAGGTCGTCGTCGTGCCACGCGGTGCCGGCGCTGTTGACCCGGATGGCGACCTCGCGTGCTCCGTAGCGACCGGACGTGGCCGCCTCGCACACCCGGTGCCGGGCCTCGGCCTTGGCGTCGGGGGCGACGGCGTCCTCGAGGTCGAGGATCAGCGCGTCGGCCGGCAGCCCGGCCGCCTTCTCCAGCGCCCGCTCGTTGGCGCCGGGCATGTAGAGGACCGAGCGCCGCGGGCGCAGCGAGGGGTCGGTCGTGGTCGGGTCGGTCACGGTCACTCCCCCTCCGCCGCGGCGGCGTCATCGGCGTACGACTTGGCCAGCTCGGGGTCCTTGGCGGCCAGCGCCTCGGCCAGCTCGACCATGACCCGACACTGCTTGACCGATGCGTCGTCCTCCATCTTCCCGTCGAGCATCACCGCGCCCGTGCCGTCGCCCATGGCCTCGATGACCCGGCGGGCGTGGCGCACGTCGGCCGGCGACGGCGAGAACACCTTGCGGGCGATGTCGATCTGCGCGGGGTGCAGGCTCCAGGCACCGACGCAGCCCAGCAGGAAGGCGTTGCGGAACTGGTCCTCGCAGGCGACCGTGTCCTTGATGTCGCCGAAGGGCCCGTAGAACGGCAGGATCCCGTTGCTGGCGCACGCGTCCACCATCCGGGCGATCGTGTAGTGCCACAGGTCCTGCTGGAAGATGCGCCGGTCGGCCTCGATGTCGCCGCCGGGCGGGTCCTGGCGCACGAGGTAGCCGGGGTGGCCGCCCCCCACCCGGGTGGTCTTCATGCGCCGGCTGGCGGCCAGGTCGGCGGGACCGAGCGAGAGCCCCTGCATCCGGGGGCTGGCGGCGCAGATCTCCTCGACGTTGGCCACGCCGCGGGCGGTCTCGAGGATGGCGTGGAGCAGCAGTGGCCGGGTCAGCCCGGCGCGGGCCTCGAGCTGCGCGACCAGGCGGTCGACGTAGTGGATGTCCTCGGGGCCCTCGACCTTGGGGATCATCACGACGTCGAGGCGGTCGCCGATCTCGGTGACGGCGGCGGTGATGTCGTCGAGCGCCCACGGCGAGTCGAGGCTGTTCACCCGCGTCCACAGCTGGGTGCCGACCGACGGATCCCAGGCCTTGCCGACGTCCACCAGCCCGGCGCGGGCCGCCTCCTTGTCGGCGGCCGGCACCCCGTCCTCGAGGTTGGCGAGGAGGATGTCGACCTTCGGCGCCATGTCGGGCACCTTGGCGACCATCTTCGGGTTCGACGCCGGGAAGAAGTGGATCATCCGCGACGGCGGGAACGGGATCTCCCGCACCGGGTCGGGCGCCCCGACGGCGAGCGGCCGGAAGAAGTCCTTCGGTGAACGCATGGCCACACCCTAGGAAGCGGCGCGACCACCGACCCAACGCCCGACGGTGCGTCAGATGTCGCCCAGGGCGGCCTCGACGCGGGACACGATCGGCTCGACGTCGCCCGCGAACCACAGCTCGTCGGCGCCCGGCACGGTCACGAGCTGGGCGTGCGCCAGGTGGTCGGCGAGGTAGCGGGCGTGGCCGACGTCGCAGCTCGTGCACGCCCGCCGGTGCACCAGCGTGGCCGGGGCCGTGACCTGCGGCAGCACGTCGCGCACGTCGGCGGCGAGCACGGCGGCCTGGAGCGCGGCCGCCGCCGCCGGGCTGGCGGCCCGTCGGCCGGCACCGTCCCACCAGCGACGGACCACGGGGTCGCGGGCGACGGACGGGGCGACGTGCGACAGCGGGTCGAACCGGTCGGCAGCCCCGCCGTCGGTGGCGCGGGCCTCCTCGGTGATCGTGACGGCGGTGGCGTGGTCGACGCCGTACGGGTAGTCGCCCGCCCGGACGTAGCGGGCATAGGCGTGGACGAGGACGAGGTGCGCGACCCGGTCGGGCCGGCGGGCGGCGAGGGCGAGGGCCACGAGGCCGGTGTCGGATGCGGCCAGGACCGTGACCCGGTCGGCAGCGGCCGCGTCGAGGACCGCCACGACGTCGTCCACCCAGTCGTCGACCGTGGCCGCCCGCGCCCCGCCCGGGGCCGCGTCCTCGGACGCCGGTGGCCGGTCGGAGAGGCCGAGACCCCGCCGGTCGAGCGTGAGCACCCGGGACCGGACGGCCAACCGGTCGAGGGGGTCGGTCAGCAGCGGCTGGTCGGCGATGGCGTCGATCGAGATCGCCCCCGGGAGGAGGACGAGCAGGTCTGGCGGCCCGGCACCGAACGTCAGGTGGGCGATGTCCAGGTCGCCGGACCGGGCGTAGTGGACGGGAGCGGCGGCGGACGGACCGACCGCCAGCGGGGTGGCGCCGACGACGCTCCCGGGGCCGGGGGGCGACGGCGGCGACTCGGCTTCCCCGTCGGGAGCCCGCCAGCACCTCGCTCTCCGCGGCCTGCAGGGCCGGACCGGCGTCGAGCCCGACGTCGGCCAGCGCGGCCCGGGCCTCCTGCGCGGCGCGCAGCGCCTCCGTGCGGCGACCCGACCGCCCGAGGGCGCGCACGAGCAGCTCCCAGGCTCGTTCGTCGTGCGGCTCCGCCAGCGTCAGCGACCGCAGTTCGGGCACGGCATCGCCCGATCCGGTGCCCGCCACCAGGGCGGCCAGGTGGTCCTCGACGAGGGCGCGGCGTTGGTGCGCCCAGAGGGCCTCGACCGCCCGGGCGGCCGTGGTGGCCGGCAGCTCGACGGGGCCGCGCCACACCGAGCGGGCGCCGGCGAGGAGCGCGGCGGCCCGCTCCTGGTCGCCCTCGGCCCGGGCGTCGGCCGCCTGGCGCCGGCGGTCGGCCACCATCTCGACGTCGAGGGCGCCGGGAGCGACCCGCAGCGCGTAGGCGTCGCCGGTGCGCTCGAGCGTGGCGGTCTCGTCGGGCAGCGTGGCCAGCGCCGCCCGGACGCGTGAGAGGTGCGACTGCAGCGTCCGCGCCGCGGTCGGCGGCGGGTCGTCCCACAGCAGGGCGGTGAGCTCGTCGAGCGTGATGGCCGCGGGCGCCCGAAGGGCGAGCAGGGTCAGCACCTCGCGGGCCCGCCGCTCGAGGGCACCGGGCGCACCACCCGCCCGCACGAGCTCGACGGGACCGAGCACGCGGATCCGCACGCGGCGAGCCTAGGTCCGCGACCGGCGCGACGATGGCGGGGTGAGCAGGCCCGTTCCCCCCGACGAGGTGTGGGTCGACCTCCGGCTCGTCGTGCGGATGTCGCCCATCGAGGGGCGGGGGCTGTTCGCGGTCGGGCCCGTGCCCGAGGGAACCGTCGTCGTCCGCCTCGGCGGGCGGCTGGTCACGACCGACGAGCTCGACGCCCTGCTCGCCCGGGCGGCCGCCGACCCCGACCGTGCCGTTCGTCGACACGCTGACCGTCCACCCGGACAGCCACCTCGTGCTGCCGCCGGGAACCGCCGCCCACTTCGTCAACCACAGGTGTGACCCGACCCTGTGGCACGTCGGTCCGTACGAGGTGGCGACCCGGCGGCCGTTGCGAGCGGGTGACGAGGCCACGATCGACTACGGGACGCTGTCGGGCGCCACGATGACCATGCCGTGCCACTGCCGGGCCGACCGCTGCCGTGGCGTCGTGACCGCCGAGGACTGGCGCCGCCCCGAGCTCCAACGGCGGTACGGCGACCACTGGACCCCGGCGCTCCTCGAGCGCATCCGGGCCGACCACCGCGGGGCCACCGCGCCGCCACCGCGGCCGAGGCCGAACCTGGCGCCATGACCGAGACGACGACATCACCCTCGACCTCACGTTCCCGGGCGGCCACCCCGCTCGTGACCGGCCTCAACCACGTGGCGATCACCACCGGCGACCTCGACGGGCTGTGCGCGTTCTACGCCGACCTGTTCGATGCCGAGATCGTCGAGACGCCGGCGCCGCCGGGCACGCGGGCGGCGACGATCCGCATCGGGGCCGGCGCCGGCCTGGCCGTGCTCGAGGCCCCGGGCAACCCGCACGTGCGGGGCTCGGCCACCATGCTCGACCGGGGCCACCTCGACCACGTCGCGTTCGACGTGGCGGGGCCGGCCGAGCTCGAGGAGGTCCGCCGGCGGGTCGTGGCCCTCGGGGCCGGCGACGGCACGGTGAGCGACTACGGCCCGATGCTGAGCGTCTACTTCGAGGACCCCGACGGCATGGGCACCGAGGCCTGCTGGCTCCGCGACCCGACGTTCACGGGCGCCCATGCCCCCGAGCCCTTCACCGGCGATCTCCGAGCCCTGGCGTCGCCCGTGGGATGAGATCTCCGGTCAGGCGGCCGGAGCCAGGTCCGCGGGCAGGAGCTGGTCGGTGATCAGCCGCTCGAAGCGCACGGGGTCGCCGGCGACGTAGGAGCGGCACAGCCGGAGGCCCTCGGTGTAGCAGTGGCTGTAGGCCCGCCACGTCTCGTCGGTGAGGAACGACACGGCCTTGGCGGCCCGGTTGCGGGGCAGCAGCGCCCACCGTTCGAGGTAGGCCACCACGTCGTCGACCGGGGCGCCCTCCTCGTGCAGCATGATCGCCGCGTTCGACCGCACCCACGACAGGGCCTCCCCCGCCTCGGCCACGGCCGCCGCCACCTCGGCGTCGTAGCGCACGCCGAGCGGCGCCAGGTGCTCGGCCACGATCGGCTCGGGCCGGCGTCCGAGCGTGACCTCGGCGCCCAGGTCGGCCAGGCCCTCGGCCAGCGTGCACTGCGGCGTGCCGACGAGGAAGATCGTCTCCTCCTGCCAGCGCCGCTGGCGAACGAGCCCGACCTCCTTGCGGGTGTGCTCGGTGTGGTGGCCCGGGTAGGCCTCGTGGGCGACGAGGTGCCCGAGCGACAGCGACAGCACCGGCAGGTCGACGTTGATCGCCACCCGGCTGCGGAGGCCGCCCTCGTAGTAGTTGAAGCCCGACCACGGCTTGTCGGTCTCGAACATCCACTCGACCTGCTCGCCGTCGGGCAGGCCGAAGAGGCGCTGCGTGCGCTCGCGGAGGTCGTCGGCGAGCGACCGGATCGCCGGTTCGAGCCGCTCGGGCGGGACGGCGTGGGCCTCGCGCCAGGCGATGTACCGCTCGCGGAGCGGGCCCGATCCGGGCAGCACCGCATCGAGGCGCTCGTGCGCGGCCGAGAAGGTGTCCTCGGGGACCGGTGCCGGCCGGGCGCCGTAGCACTGCTCGACCTCGTCCAGGTAGGCGATCGGTTCGCCCGCCAGCTTGCGGGCGCTCGTGCGCAGGCCGAGGGCCTGGGCCCGGATCCAGCGCCGGCGCCCGGCGTCGACCGAGGCGTCGCCGGTGCCCGCACCCTCGCCGGCGTCGAGGTCGGCGACGAGGCGCCCGGCGTCGGCGACGAGCTCGGGAGGCGTCCGCAACGGCTCGGCCTCGACCCGCGCCGCCAGATCGGCCGGGCCGTAGTAGGCGTCGACGAACCCGTCGACGTGCCGCCCGAGCCGCAGGCCCAGCTCGAGGTACCGGTCGACGATCCCGTTGCTCGTGTCCGCGGGCATGGCGGGCACGCTACCGGTGCCCTCTGGGGTGGGCCGCGCCGGAACGAGCGGGAGCGTGGCGAGCCGGCTACCAGCCCGACGGGGCGCGCAGCAGCTCGGGCGGGACCGGGCAGTCGATCCGCCGGGGCTCGATCACCCGCTCGACCTCGGCGATCGGCACGACCTCGACCGGCTCGATCCCCCGCGTCGGCGCCGACGCCCGCTGCACCACCACGTCGAACAGGACGGAGGGCAGGCGCCGGCCGACGTCGACCACCAGCCACACGGGGACTCCCGAGTCCTTGGCCGCCACGATCTCGTCGCCCGTGCCGGGCGGGGCGAGGAACCGGTCGGGACCGGCAGCACCCGCCTCGACCAGCAGGATCCGCGGCTCGTCCCGGTCGAGGTGCAGCGCCCCCGGGTCGTGGGCGACGACCAGGTCGTCCCGCCAGCTGTTCAGCTCGTAGGCCAGGTCCGATCCGCCCGCCACGTCGGGCACGACGGCGACCACCGCCCCGTCCGGCAGGTCGAGGCTGAGCGACGTGGCGGCCGACTCGCCGCCGAGGTCCTCCCGGATGGACCGCGACTCGGCCCACACGTCCCCGGCCGCCAGCAGGCGGGCCGACGCCCACCACAGCGCACCGGCCGACGGGTGGCGGTCGAGCAGCCGCCGGCACGAGGTCAGCAGCCCGGGCAGATCGCTGCCGAACGACCCCAGCACCGCGGCGGCCTCGGCCGCCAGCAGCGACTGGTCGACCTCTCGGGCCCGGGCGACGGCGCGCAGCCGCTCGATCGGATGCACCCGCTCGACGCTATCGCCGTCGGCCGACGGCCGGAGGCGTCCTGGCCGGCTCAGGGCCAGCCGGGCTTCCAGATCATGAGGTACAGCATCACGATCAGCAGGACCGTCATGATCGCCTGGCCGTTGTTCACCTTCTTGGCGTCGTTCTGCTTCTGGCCGGCGAGCACCAGGGCGTGGAACACGCCGTTCATGGCGATCCACACGACGAAGGCGAGGGAGACGAAGGTGTCGCTGAACTCGAACACCTCGTCGCTCGTCACGATCAGCATGATCCCGAAGAAGCCGGTGAGGATCAGCGCCGGCGAGTACACCGTGCGGGTCGCCCGGTCGAGCATGCCGACCGCCCCCTCGCGGCCCCCTGGCAGGACGGATATCACGACCGGCGCGAACGCCACGATCACGGTGAGGATGTGGAGCAGGAAGAAGATCCTGTACCCGGTGTCGTCGACCATGGGGCGAAACTAGCCACCCAGGACGGGCTGCCGGGCCACCCGTGAGCGTCGCGCTGGGCCCTCCGGCGGGATCTGCTCTGCTGGAACCGCGTCCACTACCTTCTCCGCCGTGGCGACCGACCCCCCTGGTGACCTCGACCTCGCTCCGCTCGACGGCGAGCCGCGCACCCTCGACGGCTGGTTGACCACGTTCCACCTCGCGGTGGTCATCCTCGACCCGTACACGTACGAGAGCGCCTGGCTGCTCGAGACCGCGGGCCGCATCCTCGACAACTTCCGCGGGGCCGACTGCCGCATCGCCTTCGTGGTCACGGCCGACGCCGACGACGCCCGCGAGTTCCTCGGCCCGTGGGCCGAGAAGATCCTCACCTTCGCCGACCCCGACCGCGACCTGGTCAAGGCGCTCGGCCTCGACGAGCTGCCGGCGTTCGTCCACATCCGCCAGGACCGCACGGTCGCGGCCGTGGCCGAGGGCTGGGACCCGCCCGAGTGGGAGTACGTGGCCTCCGAGCTGGGCAAGGCCATGAGCTGGTCGCGGCCCGACATCCCCGGCCCGGGCGACCCGCAGCCGTACGCCGGCTCGCCCGCCCTCGGCGCCTGACCCGGCCCCGACCCGGGACTACCTGCGGACGCCGCCCTTGGTCATGCCGAGGACGTCGAGCGCCCGGTCGAGCTCCTCGTCGCTCAGCAGGCCCGCGCTCGAGACGATCTCGCGGACGCTCCGCCCGGTCTTCACGCTCTCCTTCATGATCTCGGCCGCCTTCTCGTAGCCGATGTAGCGGGTTGAGCGACGTGCCGAGCGACGGGCTCGACTCGGCGTAGGCCCGGCAGCGCTCGACGTCGGCCTCGATGCCGGCGACGCAGCGGTCGGCGAACAGGCGGGTGACGTTGGCCAGCAGCCGGATCGACTCGAGCAGGTTGCGGGCGATCACCGGCAGGTACACGTTGAGCTCGAAGTTGCCCTGCGACCCGGCGAAGGCGACGGCGGCGTCGTTGCCGATCACCTGGGCGCACACCTGGGTGATCGCCTCGGCGAGCACCGGGTTGACCTTGCCCGGCATGATCGACGAGCCCGGCTGCAGGTCGGGCAGGCGGATCTCGGCCAGGCCGGTGCGCGGCCCGCTCGCCATCCAGCGGATGTCGTTGGCGATCTTGATGAGCGCGACGGCGAGCGCGCGCAGCTCGCCCGACAGCTCGACCAGCGCGTCGCGGGCGCCCTGCGCGGCGAAGTGGTCGGCGCGCCTCGGTGCAGCGGCAGCTCGAGGTCGCGCGGCGAGGCGGGCGATCACCGCGCGCGGCGAAGCCCGTCGGCGCGTTGATGCCGGTGCCGACCGCGGTGCCGCCGAGCGGCAGCTCGCCCGACGCGCGGCAGCGTCGCCGCGGATGGCGCTCGGCCGCGTCGTCGACCTGCGCGGCGTAGCCGCCGAACTCCTGGCCGAGGGTCACCGGCGTGGCGTCCATGAGGTGGGTGCGGCCCGACTTCACGACGTTGGCGAACTCGCTGCGCCTTGCGCCCGGAGCGCGCTGCGCAGGTGCTCGAGCGCCGGGAGCAGGTCGCGGTGTCGACCTGCGGCCGCCGCGGCCAGGTGGATGGCCGACGGGAACACGTCGTTCGACGACTGCGACGCGTTGACGTGGTCGTTCGGGTGCACCGGCCGGCCGAGCCGCTCGGCGGCCAGGCGGGCGATCACCTCGTTGGCGTTCATGTTCGACGACGTGCCCGACCGGTCTGGAACACGTCGATCGGGAACTGGTCGTCGTGGTCGCCCGCCGACCACCTCGGCCGCGGCCGCGTCGATGGCGGCGGCGACGTCGGCGTCGACGACGCCCGAGCGCGGCGTTGACCGCGGCCGCCGCGCCCTTGATGCGGGCGAGCGCCGAGATCAGCGACCGCTCGAGCGCGCACGCCCGGAGATCGGGAAGTTCTCGACCGCCCGCTGGGTCTGCGCCCCCCACCGGGCGGCGGCGGGCACCCGCACCTCGCCCATGGAGTCGTGCTCGATCGCGGAAGCGTCGGCCATGCCGTCGACGCTCCTGCGCGGCGACGCTGGAGCCACGCCGCCGGTACGGCCTACGTCGACCGTGGCCGACTTCGCCTACCAGGAGCTGCTGCCCGCTCGGCCCGACGACACGCCGTACCGGCTGCTCACCGCCGACGGCGTCTCGACGTTCGAGGCCGGCGGCCGCCGCTTCCTGCAGGTCGAGCCCGAGGTGCTCACCGCTGCTGACCGCGCGAGGCGATGCGCGACATCGCCCACCTGCTGCGGCCCGGGCACCTCGGCCCAGCTGCGCGCGCATCCTCGACGACCCCGAGGCGTCGGCCAACGACCGCTTCGTCGCCCTCGACCTGCTGAAGAACGCCTGCATCGCGGCCGGCGGCGTCCTGCCCATGTGCCAGGACACCGGCACCGCGATCGTGAAGGGCAAGAAGGGCCAGCTCGTGCTCACCGGCGGCGGCGACGAGGAGGCGATCGCCCGCGGCGTCTTCGACACCTACGAGCACGACAACCTGCGCTACTCGCAGATGGCGCCGCTCACCATGTGGGACGAGGTGAACACCGGCACCAACCTGCCGGCCCAGATCGAGATCTACGGCGGTCGACGGCGACGCCTACAAGTTCCTGTTCATGGCCAAGGGCGGCGGCTCGGCCAACAAGAGCTACCTGTTCCAGGAGACCAAGGCGCTGCTCAACCCGCACGAGCCTGCTGCGGTTCCTCGACGAGAAGCTGCGCACGCTCGGCACCGCCGCCTGCCCGCCGTACCACCTCGCCGTCGTCATCGGCGGCACGTCGGCCGAGTTCGCCGTCGAGACGGCCAAGCTCGCGTCGGCCCGCTACCTCGACACGCTGCCCGACCGAGGGCAGCGACGCTCGGCCGCGGCTTCCGCGACGTCGAGCTCGAGGCCGAGGTGCTCGCGCTCACGCCAGCAGTTCGGCATCGGCGCCCAGTTCGGCGGCAAGTACTTCTGCCACGACGTGCGGGTCATCCGGCTGCCCCGCCACGGCGCGTCGTGCCCGGTCGGCATCGCGGTGTCGTGCTCGGCCGACCGCCAGGCGCTGGGCAAGATCACCGCCGACGGCGTGTTCCTCGAGCAGCTCGAGCGCGACCCGGCGCAGTTCCTGCCCGAGGTCACCGACGACGACGCTCGGCCGAGCGACGTCGTGCGCATCGACCTCGACCGGCCGATGGACGAGATCCGCGCCGAGCTGTGCCGCTACCCGGTCAAGACCCGGCTGTCGCTGACCGGCCCGATGGTCGTGGCCCGCGACATCGCCCACGCCAAGATCAAGGAGCGGCTCGACGCCGGCGAGCGGCATGCCGCAGTACCTGCGCGACCACTGCGTCTACTACGCCGGGCCGGCCAAGACGCCCGACGGGCTACGCGTCGGGCTCGTTCGGGCCGACGACCGCGGGGCGCATGGACGCCTACGTCGACGCAGTTCCAGGCCGCCGGCGGCAGCACTCGTGATGCTGGCCAAGGGCAACCGCTGCCGGCAGGTCACCGACGCCTGCAAGGCGCCACGGCGGCTTCTACCTCGGCTCGATCGGCGGCCCGGCGGCCCGGCTGGCGCAGGACTGCATCCGCAAGGTCGAGGTGCTCGAGTACCCCGAGCTCGGCATGGAGGCGGTCTGGCGGATCGAGGTCGAGGACTTCCCCGCCTTCGTCGTCGTCGACGACAAGGGCAACGACTTCTTCGCCGAGGTCAGCCGCCCGGTCGCCATCCGCACCTGAGAACGCGGTCCCCGGTCGGCCGGCTGTGGAGCAGCTGGTCCACCTCCAAATGCCCACGCGTGGGCTGCGACGAACGCGCCGCCTGCTCGGCCTCCTCATGGCGTGCGCCTGCCCGTCGGTGCCGCCGCGGGCCATGATGGCGGTCGTGGCGCCCGACTTCGTGATCGGCGACATCGAGGTCACCCGCGTGGTCGAGTTCGAGGTGGCCGCACCGCGCGGAACGGCCGCCGCCGGCCTGGCTCGTCGACGGCGGGTTCACCGACGACTCGCGGCTCGGTGCTCGTCAGCTCGAGCGCGCTCGTGATCCGGGCCGGGCGGGCGCCTCGTGGTGGTCGACCCCTGGCTCGTGTTCGAC
Organism: uncultured Acidimicrobiales bacterium; assembly: GCA_963778415.1. GTDB lineage: Bacteria > Actinomycetota > Acidimicrobiia > Acidimicrobiales > VFJN01 > ZC4RG19. The sequence goes on along the minus strand of CAVZUI010000003.1, from coordinate 77,152 downwards.
GCTGCGACCGCGACGACGTGGGCGCGCTCGGCCCGGCGGGCGGACACGATCCTCGCCGCACTCGGGGACGCCGGCGTGCGGCCCGAGGACGTCGATGTCGTCGTCAACACGCACGTCGACGGCGTGGGGCTCAACGTCCGTCCGACGCCCGACGGTGCGGGCGTGGTCGCCACGTTCCCCCACGCCCGCTACGTCTTCTCGTCCACCGAGCTGGACCTGTCGGCCGCCGACGAGCGGCTCGACCCGCTGCGCCGGGCCGGGGTCATCGATCCCGTGGATCCTCCCGCCGAGGTGGCGCCGGGCGTGACGCTCGAGGATGCCCCCGGCCACCGGCCTGGTCAGCCTCGCGGTGCGCCTGGACGGGAGCCGCGGAGGATCGCCCGAAGCCCTCGTGCCCGGCCACCTCGTGCCGCATCTCCCCGGTGCAGTCGTGGCCGACCCGCAGCCATCGCCCTCGACGAGGACCACTTGCGGCCGGTGCGGAACCCGCCGCCGCCCCGCCCCGCAGGCCCGAGAGCGTGACCTCCTCGGCGCGGCCATGGGCCGATCGCGGTGCGTACCCGGACCCTCGCCCCCGCCGTCGGCGGGTGTCCCGAGGGAGCGCCGGGTCGCGGCCGCACGACCAGACCCGGTGGCGGTCTCGAGCGTCATCGCGGCCTCCTCGGCCCGCCGGGGGATGGCGGGCCTGTCGGTGGTCGGTCTCCGCCAACACGACGCCGGAGCCCCCCGGGTTCGTGACGTCCGGTGGGTGTCGCATCCGTCACGCGGGCCAGGCGCTCGGCGACGCGCCGGTTCGGAGGTCCGGCCGTCGGCGTCGACTCGCCGCCTCGACTGACCGCCGGTCAAGCTCGGCTACGTTGCCGCCATGGAGTTCGGCATCGCCTTCGCCAACACCGGCCCCTTCAGCACGACCGACGGAGCCCGGGCCATCGCCACCGCGGCCGAGGAGGCCGGGTTCGACTCGCTGTGGGCGGTCGAGCACGTGGTCGTGCCCCACGACTACGCCTCGACGTACCCCTACTCCCGCAGCGGGAAGATGCCCGGCGGCGAGGACTTCGCCATCCCCGACCCGCTCGTCTGGCTCACCTGGGTCGGCGCCCACACGACGACGCTGCGCCTCGGCACCGGCATCCTCATCCTCCCCCAGCGCAACCCGGTGGTCCTGGCCAAGGAGGTGGCGACCCTCGACGTGCTGTCGGCCGGGCGGGTGCTCCTCGGCGTCGGCATCGGGTGGCTGGAGGAGGAGTTCGACGTGATCGGCGTCTCGTTCCCCGACCGCGCTCGGCGCACCGACGAGTACGTCGAGGCGATGCGGGCCCTGTGGTCACAGGACATGGCCTCGTTCTCGGGCGAGACGGTGACGTTCCGCGACGCGGTCATGCGGCCGCGCCCCGTCGACGGACGGGTGCCGATCGTCGTCGGCGGGCACTCCCCCGCAGCGGCGCGCCGGGCCGGGCGCCTGGGCGACGGCTTCTTCCCGGCCAAGGGTGACCTGCCCGCGCTGCTCGACGAGCTGCGCGCCGCGGCGGAGAGCGCGGGACGTGACCCGGCCGACATCGAGGTCACGTGGACCGGCGCCAGCGTGCTGGTGGGCGGCGAGCAGGCTCTGGAGGAGGTCGGGAAGCTGGCCGAGATGGGGGTCGCCCGCCTGGCGATCCCGCCCCTGGCCTACGACCCCGCGGCCATCGGTGACGCGCTGGCTGCGTTCGGCCAGGACGTGATCGCCCGGAGCTGACCGGGCCCGACAACGGGCTCGACCACCGGCTGACCAGCAGGCCCGACGACCGCAGGCGCCTCAGCCGGCGCAGGACTGGACCGTGAACGGCTGGCCGGGGCCGCTCGACGTGACCGTGGCGCCGTTGTCCTCGGCCCAGGTCTCGAAGGCCACCTGCATCTCGGTGGTCTCGGAGATGTCGTCGCCCACCAGGGTCGCCGTCACGCACGACCGCTCGCCGTCGCGCCAGGCCACGCCCCAGTCGCCACCCCAACCCGTCGCCGCGGTGGCAGCCACGTCCTGGTCCACGCCGTCGGCGAGGACCAGCAGCACGAGCAGCTCGCCGAGCACGCCCTCGTCGACCACCTCGCCGGGCACCTGCGGGTGCGGCACCGCCACCGCGGGCTCGCGGGCGGCGTAGCGGTCGGGGTCGAGCACCTGCTCGCTCGTGCGGGGCGGGTCGGCGAACGCGGCGTTCACCGCCTCCTCGCCGCCCTGCTCGGCGAGCGACGTGACCAGCGGCTCGCCGAGCGCGTACGGCGCGCTGATCAGGTCGACCAGGACGAGCGGGATGTCGCCCATGTCGGCCCCGGCGCCGAGCGACATCTCCTCGGCGCTCGCCGCGGCCTGCTCGTCCTCGCTCAGCGAGTCGTGGTACGCGTCCTCGACGCGGCGGGCGTCGCCCTCGACCAGGGCGCTGAACCCGAAGCTGATCTCGTCGTCGGCCTCGTCGTACTCCTGCCGGTCGAGGTCGAGGTGCTGGTCGTCGAGGGCGTGGACGAGCTCGTGGGCGATCGTCGTGCGCACGTAGGGGGTCAGCGCCGCGCCCCGCACCACCAGCTCGTCGGTCTCGGGGTCGTAGAACCCGACGACGCCCACGCCGAGCAGCGACCGCATCGACTCCACGAGGTCGACGTCGGGCTCGACGAGGCCGAGGCCCTCGAGGAACACCTCGGTGTGGCGGAGCTGCTCGGCGTCCGTGTCGAAGTCCTCGAGCAGGCGGTCCTGGAACGCCCCTTCGCCCTCGAGATCGACGGTCACGGGCTCGAGGAACTCGACGCCCCGCTCCGTCGGCGACGAAGTCGCTGATCTCGGCGACCGCCTCCTCGACCTCGGCCTCGGTGGCGGGCTCGGGCTCGGCGGCCGCCGAGGAGTCGGGGCCCCGGTCGGCGGGGTCGTCGCCCGACGACACCCTGCGCACCATCACCAGCGAGAGCACGAGCGCGGCGATCACGATCAGCCCGACCAGGGCCGTCGCCACCCGGCGGCGCGGCCTGGCGCGGTCGAAGTCGCGGGCCAGGTCGACGTCGAGGTCGGTGGGGCCGGCGGCGTCGCCCGTGGGCCCTGCCCCGGGCGGTGGGGGAGGCGGTGGGGGCGGAGGCGGGGACGCGGACGGGGGTGTGGGCGAATCGGACATCGCCGCCTGCACGGTAGCGGCCACCGGCCGTGCCCCGACCGCGGGGGTTTCCTCGCGGCACCGCACGGGGTAGGAACGACACGCCCCGATCCGGGAGGTGCCATGTCCGAGCCTCGTCCCCCGACCGACGACGCCCCATCCGAGCCCGCGGAGACGCCGCGGGAACGGGCCGAGGAGATCTACGACGAGGTCGGCGCCGAGAACCCCGACCCGATCACGCGCCGGGAAGCGATCGAGGGCGAGCTCGAGGACGAGGGCCTGTCCGACGAGGGCTCCGAGCTGGGCGAGCACGACGAGTAGCCGATGCCGTCGATCAACCGCATCCTGCCGGCCGCGCCGTACGCCACGCTCGACGACTACCTGGACGCCGGGGGTGGCCGGGCCCTCGATGCCGCCCGCCGCGTCGAGCCCGAGACGCTGATCGCAGAGATCGAGGCCGCGGGCCTGCGCGGCCGCGGCGGCGCCGGGTTCCCCACCGCCACCAAGTGGCGCACCGTCGTCGCCAACGCCTCTCCCGAGCTGGCCACGACGGTCGTCGTGAACGCCGCCGAGGGCGAGCCCGGCACCTACAAGGACCGCACGATCCTGCGCCTCGACCCCTACGCGGTGATCGAGGGCGCGCTGGTCGCCGTCCGCGCCGTCGGCGCAGGCGACGTCGTCGTGGCCCTCAAGGCCCGCGAGCCCGTGCGAGCGCGAGCGCGTCGAGCGGGCGATCGACGAGATGGCCAAGGCCGACCTGCTCGGAGACGTCGAGGTCTCTGTCGTCACCGGGCCGTACGAGTACCTGTTCGGCGAGGAGACCGCGCTGCTCGAGGTGATCGACGGGCGGCCGCCGCTGCCCCGCATCGCCCCGCCCTACCGCCGGGGCGTGGTCGAGGTCGTCGAGCACGACGACGACGTCGCCTCGGGCAGCGGATCGTCGGCGCACGTCGAGATGGCCGGGCCCGACCACGAGACGTCGGCGCCACCCGCCCTCGTCGACAACGTCGAGACGCTGGCCAACGTGGCCCACATCGTCGCGGAGGGCGCGGCCTGGTTCCGGGAGCTCGGCACCGAGGCGTCGCCGGGCACGATCGTGTGCACGGTCACGGGCGACGTGGTGCGGCCCGGCGTGGGCGAGATCCCGCTCGGCACGTCGGTGCGCGAGGCGATCGACGTGGTGGCGGGCGGCCCCGACGCCGAGCATCCCGTCAAGGCGGTGCTCAACGGCGTGTCGGGGGCGCCGCTGCCCGCGGCGCTGCTCGACACGCCGCTCACGTACGAGGACATGGCGGGCGTCGGCAGCGGCCTCGGCACGGCCAGCCTGATCGTGGTCGGCGAGGGGACCGACATGACCGCCGTGGCCGCGGGAGCGGCCCGGTTCCTGGCCGTCGAGTCGTGCGGCCAGTGCACGCCGTGCAAGGTGGACGGCTTGGTGCTGGCCGACGCCCTCGACCGCCTCTGCGCGGGCTCGGGCGCTCAGCACCGACCTCGACGCCGCCACCAGGGCACTGGTCACCGTCGCCGATGGGGCCCGCTGCAACCTCGCCAGCCAGCAGCAGGCGGTGGTGGGGGCGATCCTGACCGGATGGGACGACGAGGTCGTCCGCCGGGCGACGGGGGACGTCCCCGACGGTCGAGCCCTACTTCGTCTCCGAGGTGGTCGGCATCGACGAGGAGGGCGACGTCACCCTCGACGAAGGGCGCCGCACCAAGCAGCCCGACTGGACCCACGACGTCCCGTGGTCGGGCTCGTACCCGGCCGACGAGCTGGGCGACCACACCTCCCGCCACGACATCGACTGACTGACGCACCCAACCGCGATTTCCCCGCGGATCTGGTCGTCGGAGCGACCGATCTCGCGGGGAAATCCTGGGGGTGGGGGTGGGGGGGCGGTCGGGTCAGTGGTGGAGGAGGTAGAAGCGGAAGAAGTCGTCCTCGATCGGGAGGATGTCGACCCCGCCGAAGCCGGCGGCCCGCGGCGTACTCCGTGAAGGTGTCGGCGCGCATGACCGTGCCGGTGCCCACCGACGGCTGGTGCGACAGCCCGTCGCCCAGGCAGCACATCAGCGAGTAGCCGTACAGCAGCTGCTCGACCTCGGGCGCCGGGGCGCGGAAGGCGTCCTCGGTGCGCTCGTCCATCACGACCACCAGACCGTCATCGGCCACCATCCGCCGCATGGCGGCGAGCACGCCGACCGGATCGGGCATGTCGTGCACGCACTCGAAGGCGAACACGACGTCGTACGTGCCCACCCGGTCGTCCGTCAGGGCGCCGACGTCGGCGGTCGAGAACGTCATCCGATCGGCCACGCCCGCCTCGGTCGGCGTTGCGCCGAGCGGCGACGACCGACGGCTCGTCGACGTCGTACCCGTCGACGGTGACCCCCGGATAGGTCCGCGCCAACCCGACCGACGACCAGCCGTAGCCGCAGCCCGACGTCGGCGACGCGCGCGCCGCGCTGCAGCCGGGCGTGGACGTCGGGAGCCTGGGGCAGCAGCTCCTGGCCGAGACGGTGCAGGAAGAGCGGCCGGTTGGCTCGCCGCCTGGGCCTCGCGGGCCTCGTCGCCCAGGTCCTCCCAGCTCACCCCGTCGCCGGTGCGGTAGGCGTCGGCGATGCGGTCGATGAACCGGCCCGACGCGGTGGCGAACCGGGCGATCGGGGTCATGTGGGCGACGCTGTCCGCGTCGGCCAGCACCGCGGCATGGGCGGCGGGGAGGGCGAAGCGCCGCTCGGTGGCCGCGGCGCCGGCGTCGTCGACGGTGAGGACGCCGCAGGCGGCCTGGTGCTCGAGCCACTCGCGGGCGTAGCGCTCGGCGCTGTCGGTGCGGGCGGCCAGCTCGGCGGACGTCGTCGGGCCGCCGTCGGCCAGGGCGCGGTACCAGCCGAGGCGGTCGCCCAGGTCGATGGCCTGGATGAGCTGGGCCCCGAGGACGGCCCCGAAGATGCGCTCGGCGAAGGCGTCGACCTCGGCGGCCGGGGCGCCGCCGGATGCGGCGATGTCGTTGGTCACGGTCATGCCTCCGATGGAACCAGCGTCCCCTTGCACGGCGGTTGCACGACGGTGGGCCGCGCCGCTCGTGGATCAGTCCTCGATCGGGCGGAAGCGTGGCCAGGGGCAGCAGCTCGTGGGCCCACGTCACCCGGTAGTTGAGCGCCGGGGCGAACACCTCGCAGTACTCGCGCTCGACCTGCAGGCCCCGGAACCGCATGGTGGCGATCTCGCGCTCGATCAGGTGCTCGATGCTCTCGAGGTGGGCGACCCCCCGCCGCTCGGACAGGCCGGCGTGCAGGCGCAGCGCCTCGACCTTGAGCTCCCACGTCTCCTCGACGTCCACGTAGATCGTGCCCTGCGAGTTCAGCCCGCTGGTGGTCTCGGAGTAGAAGAGGTTGCCGACCTTGTGGGGCTCGTGGTCGGACTCGATCTCGTCGACCCGGGCCAGCAGGCAGGCCGACAGCACGCGCCCGCGACAGGGCCCGGTGGTCGGGGTGGTAGTCGGTCGGCTGGTGCGTGATGACCACGTCGGCCTTGTGCCGGCGGACCAGGTCCATGATCGTCTGCGTGTGGACCGGGTCGTCGAAGATGGCGCCCTCCTCGAAGTCGAGCCACTCCTGCGTGGCCCCGAGGCGGGCGGCGATGCCGCGCACCTCGTCGGCCCACTCGTCCTCGTAGGCGGCCGACACCGTGACCACCGTGTGACCGCGCCGGGCGTACTTCGCCAGCGTTCCGCCCGCCTGGTACGGCATGTCGAACGGGTCGGGGTGGGCGCCGATGGCGACGATCGTGAGCGGGCGGTCGGCGAGGGCGTCCATGCCCCAGGGTCTACCCGGCGGCGCGGTGGAAGACGACGACCAGGGCGGCGGTGGCGTCGACCGAGTGGTTGTCGGTGACCCGGTGGACGAGGCCGCCGTCGAGCAGCACGGCATCGCCCGCCGCGAGCGGCACCGGGCACGGCGCCGTCGACGGGGAGGCCGGGTGGCTCGGCCCGGGTGTGCGAGCCGGGTACCGCCCACGGACACCCGCTCGCCGAGCGTGGCGTCGGTCAGGGCCAGGTGCAGGATCACCGCGCCCTCCCGCGGGCGATCGGTCCCGGCCGCCGCGGACCACGGTGTCCCGGCGGCGCCGGGCAGCGTGACGACGAGGTGGCTCGACGTCACCCGCACGGGCGCGTGGAGCAGGTCGGCGAGCCCAGGCTGCGCCGAGCACCGCGACCGTCGGGATCGTGGTAACGGCCGGACGCGTCCCCGGCCCTCGCCAGCACCGCCTCGCAGGTGGCGCGGTCCACCGCACCGTGCCGCACCACATAACCGTCGGTGTGCCAGGCCGCGCCGGGCGCGGGCCCCAGCGCACTCGTGACAGTCGCCATGCAGCGACCTCTCCCCTCTCACCGCCCCCGTCATTGCCTACGGGTGCGCTTCGACTGTGTCAAGGGTCACCTTTGGGGTCGGGCCGCCGGCGTGGACGGCCTCCTGCGCCGCGGGCTCAGGCCCCCCGACGGCGGAACTCCAGGCCGTCGAACTCGCCCGAGCTGCGCCAGGCGTCGATGAACTGGAAGAACGCCGAGGCGCCGGCGGGGTACCCGACGAACAGCTGCCCGGCCGCTCCCGCGTCCTGGCCCTCGTTGTTGTAGTAGCCGGGGGTGCAGTCGGGGGAGCCGATCGGCGACAGCCGAGGGCCCGACAGCAGCAGGTCCACCCACGCGTCCTGGGCGTCGGCGTTCGCCTCGACCTCGTCGTCGCCCTCGGCGAGCGCGTGGGCGACGACGGAGGCGATCGTGCGCGCCCGACTCGACGAGGTTGTGGGGCACGTTCGAGATGAGGTTCGCGCCCTGCGTGGGCTGCACGAGGAACGCGTTGGGGAACCCGTGGACGTGGATGCCGTGCAGCGTGCGCATGCCGTCGGCCCACTGCTCGGACAGCCGGACGCCGTCCCGCCCGGTCACGTCGAAGCCGGCGCGCCGCGTGTACTCGGTGCCCACCTCGAAGCCCGAGGCGTAGATGATGCAGTCGACCTCGTAGGCGCACGCCGGCGACGACGACGGCCGTCTCGGTGATCCGCTCGACGCCCTTGCCGTCGGTGTCGACCAGGTGCGTGCTCGGGCGGTTGTAGGCCTGCAGGTACTCGTCGTGGAAGCAGGGTCGCTTGCAGAGCTGGCCGGTACCAGGCCTTGAGGCGCCTGAGCGGTGGCGCGGGTCATCGACGATGGCGTCGACCCGCGCCCGGATCTCCTCCATCTTCTCGAAGTCGGAGTCCTCGAAGGCGGCCAGCATGCCCTCGGGGGTGAACTGGTCGGCGGGCAGCGACATGATCCGGCTGCGGACGCGGCGGGCGATGTCGGTCCACCCGTCCATCACCAGGTCCTCGTCGACCATCCCGCCGGTCTGGTTGGCCGTGAAGTTCTCGAGCCAGCGCTGCTGCCAGCCGGGCGTGGCCATCTCGGCGAACCACTCGGGGTCGGTCGGCCGGTTGTCGCGGACGTCCACCGACGACGGGGTGCGCTGGAACACGTAGAGCTCGCGGCAGGCGCGGGCCAGGTGGGGGACGCACTGCACCGCGGTGGCGCCGGTGCCGATGACCGCCGACCCGCTTGTCGGCCAGGCGGTCCATCGGCGCGCCCGCCGGGTCGCCGCCGGTGTAGTCGTAGTCCCACCGGCTGGTGTGGAACGAGTGACCCGCGAACGACTCGATGCCGGGGATGCCCGGCAGCTTGGGGACGTGGAGCGGACCGATGCCCATCGTCGACGAACTGCGCGGTGAAGGCGTCGCCCCGGTCGGTGCGGACGATCCATCGGGCACGGGTCTCGTCCCAGGTCAGATCGGTGACCTCGGTGTGGAACAGGGCGCCGTCGTACAGCCCGTACTGCTTCCCGATGCGCTGGCAGTGCTCGAGGATCTCCGGGGCGTGGGCGTACTTCTCGGTGGGCATGTGCCCGGTCTCTTCGAGCAACGGCATGTACACGAAGGACGCGGTGTCGCACTGGGCACCCGGGTAGCGGTTCCAGTACCAGGTGCCGCCGAAGTCGCCGCCCTTCTCGACGATGCGGACGTCGTCGACGCCGGCCTCCACGAGGCGGGCCGCGGTCACGAGGCCGGCGAAGCCCCCGCCGATGAGGGCGACCGTGACGTGGTCGTCCAGCGGTTCGCGCTCGGACGCGCGGGACGTACGGGTCGTCGAGGTAGTGGCCCAACTGGCCCTGGAGCCGCAGGTACTGGTCGTTGCCGTCGGGGCGGAGGCGCTTGTCGCGCTCGGCGGCGTACCGCTCGCGGAGAGCCTCCTTGTCGATCGCGGGGGTGGCCGGCGGCGCGGTGTCGTCGGTCGATGGCATCGGTCGGTGGCTCCCCCTCGGCGTCGTCTGGACGGCACGACCGTAACTTGACCCGCGGGTCAAGTCCATGCCGGAGGCGTCAGGCGCCGCCGGCCTGGCCGGCGCTCGCTCAGCCGGCTGCCGGAGAGGACGGCGGCGACTCGGCCGGGCGGGTCCACCCCACCAGCTCGATCACCGCCAGAGCGGCCACCACCGCCAGCACGATCGACAGCACCGTGGCGCCGCTCGGGTAGGTCCAGAAGGCGAGGACGAGCACGGCCAGCGCCACGATCCCGACGCGCAGGGCGCCCTTGTGCCCGCCGATCCACGCCTCGACCGGCGACGGCTCGCGTTCGCCCTCGAGCCGGGCCCGGGCCGCCGCTCGCGCCCGACCGCCCAGCGACCGCAGCCAGCGGGCGGGCGCGGAGGGGCCGACCAGGAACGCCGCCAGCGCGATCACCAGCCCGAGCACGAGGACCGCCCGCATGGCGAGGCGCAACGGGGCCAGCAGCGTGCGGGCGATGTCGAGGGCTGCGTCCGTCGGCAGCACCTCACCCGTCGCGTTGCTCAGGTACCACGCCCGGACCAGTCCCATCGCCGCCGCCAGCAGCACCATCGACAGCGCCGCTCCGAGCGCCACCGCCACGAGGGCGCGACGCCGGTTCGGCGCCACCAGGATCGCCACCGCGGCCAGCGCGATCACCACGAAGGGCAGCAGGGTGGCCGCGCTGTCGAGGATCCGGACCCCGCGCTGGGCCTTCTCGAGCTGCTCCGACTCGACCAGCGTGAAGCTCGAGTCGACGTCGGGGATGTTGCTGGCGAGGTCGAGACCCCTGTCGACCAGGCGATCCCTGACGCGCGACACCACCTCCCCCACGTCGACCGTGACCGCGCCGCCCTCGACCGACACGGCCCCGCGCGTCTCGCCGGTGAGCACCCCCACCACCGCGGTGTGCGCCCGGCGGTTGGCGTCGTCCCACAGCGTGGCGAACTCGTCGGAGCGCAGGAACTGCTCGACGTGGTCGCGGACGAAAGACTCGACCTGGTCGGCCAGGGGCACGGCCAGACCCGTGATGACCTGTGGCGCGCCGAGCTCGGTCAGGCGGGACAGGGCGTCCTCGGCCACCGCCTCGACGTCGAGCCGGGTGACGATCTCCCGGGTGACCTGGGTGGCCACCGCGTCCTGGACCGCGGGCTCGCTGGCCAGGGGCGACACCGTCTCGACGTAGCGGTCGGTGTCCAGCAGCTCGCTGCGCACGTAGCGGGCGACCACCGACACGACGACCAACAGCGACGCGAGGACCACGAGGGCGATCGACACCGCCCAGCGGGCGCTGCGCCCCGTCCGCGACGGGCGCGCCGCGCCCCCCTCGGCCGCGGCATCCGCACCGCCGCCCTTCGCCGCCTGGGCGCGCAGCTGAGCGACCTCCTCCCTCAGCCGCTGCAGCTCCTCCTCGTCGGCGTCGCCTGGGTGACCACGCTCGTCGCCATCTGGATCCGGTGCCATGCTCGACCGCCCCGTGTGCTGGGCTCGTCGCCCGCTTCGTCGAGGGCAGCATCACCTCGGTCTCGACCTCCGTGCCTCACCCGGGCAGGGTGGTCGCCACCCGGTGCGGGTCAGGCCACCATCGCCTCGGGATCGGCGTCGGCCGCGACGACCTGGGGCTCGTCGGGTCGGACTGATGGCACCCCGCCGCACGACGGCCAGGCCCCACAGGCCCGCGAGCAGGGCCGCCACGGCGCCGAGCGCCGATGCTGTACCGGGCCCCGAACTCGTCGGCGACCCACCCGACGATCGGCCCGCCGATGGGCGTGCTGCCGAGGAACAGCATCGCCTGGAGGGCGAGCACCCGGCCCCGCATCTCGGGCGCGGACCGCACCTGGACGATCGCCGTCGACGTCACGATGAAGGTGATCGACGCCAGCCCCAGCACCACCCCGAGCACGACGGCCACGGCCACGTTGGGGGCGAGCGCCATCGCGGCCAGGGAGAGGCCGAAGCCGATGGCGGCCGTGCTGACCTGGTGGACCCCGGTGTCGCTGCGCCGGGCGGCCACCAGGGCCCCGATCAGCGAGCCGACGCTCACGACCGAGAACAGCGCGGTGAAGACCGCGTCGCTGCTGTCGAGGTCGCGGGTCACGAAGAGCGGGAAGACGGTCTGGAAGTTGTACGACAGCGTGCCGACGACCGCCAGCATCGCCATGGGGACGAACAGCTCGGGCTCGCGGCGCACGTACCGCAGGCCCTCGCGCACCTGACCCCGGCCGCGCGGCGTGACCGGAGCGGCGCGCAGCTCGCTGGTGCGCATCATCCACAGCCCGGCGATCACCGCGAGGTACGAGAGGCCGTCGCCGAGGAACGCCCAGCCGTAGCCGACGGTCGACACGAGCAGGCCCGCCAGCGCGGGCCCGATCACGCGTGACGACGTCATGAGCGCGCTGTTCAGGCTGACCGCGTTGTTGATGCGGTCGGGGTCGACCATCTCGACCACGAAGCTGCGGCGGGCCGGGTTGTCGAACGCCATGCAGACGCCGCCGAGCACGGCGACGGCGTAGATGGCGCCGATCGGAGGCTCGCCGCTGAACGCCAGCGCGGCGAGCAGGAACGACTGGCCCATCGCCAGGGTCTGGACGATCAGCAGCAACTTGCGCTTGTCGGACCGGTCGGCGACCAACCCCGCCCACGGGCCGAGCACGAGGATCGGACCGAACTGCGCGGCGGCGAGGACCCCGAGCGCGACCCCGCTGTCGGTCAGCTCGAGGACGAGCAGCGTCTGGGCGACCAGTGTGAGCCAGTTGCCCACCTGCGAGATGAGCTGGCCGCTGAAGAACAGGCGGAAGTTGCGGTGCTGGAGCGAGGCGAAGGTCTCGCGCGCCGCTCCCTTCGCCCGGGCCACGGGCGTCACGGCCGCTCCCGCAGCGTCAGCGCGTCGATGACGTCGAGGGCGGCGGCGAGGCGGCCACGCTGGTCGTCGTCGAGCTCGGCCAGGCGCGACGCCAGCCACAGGTCCTTGCGAGCCCGCACGTCCGCGAGCAGGCGGGCGCCCTCGAGGGTGGTCGACACCCGGGTCACCCGCCGGTCGGCCGTGTCGGGGACCCGGACGACGAGGCCGGCCTCGACCAGCTTGTCGACCACCTTCGTGATGCTGGGCGGGGCCACGCGCTCGTGCTCCGCGAGGTGGCCGAGCGTCATCGGACCGTGACGCTCGATCGAGGTGAGGGCGGAGATCTGGCTGGGCGACAGGCCGGCGTCGCCCTGGCGCCGGAGCAAGCGGGCGAGCCGCGTGACGCTGACGCGGAGGTGGGCGGCCATCGCGCCGACGTCGGCGTCGGTGCCGTCAGGGGTCGCGGGGGTGGTGGAGGCCTGGCCGGGGGTCACCCGGCCACCCTACCCGATCATTTAGTTCGGTTAACTATGTGGTGGCCGCCCCGCCGTCGTCTCTGCGTGTCATGCTCGTCGCCGTGCAGACACCGGCCCGCCCACTCCCTCGCGGTCGCCACCGCTTGCCGCGCCACCAGGTGGTGTCGTCCCAACGCGCCCGCATGTTGCACGGCATGGCCGAGGCGATGATGGAGAAGGGCTACGTCAACACCACGGTCGCCGACGTCATCAAGCGCGCCGGCGTGTCGCGGGAGACCTTCTACCAGCAGTTCTCGTCCAAGGCCGACTGCTTCATGACCGCGTTCGACGCCGCCGCCGACCTGCTCATCGGCGTCATCGAGGCGGGGTCCGACCTCGACCTCGAGAACCTCGGTGCCCGACGACGGACGCGACGCCGGCACCCGTCTCGGCCAGTTCGAGCGGGCGCTGACCCTCTACCTCGACACGCTCGCCGACCACCCAGAGGCGGCCCGCCTGTTCCTCGTCGAGGTGTACGCGGCGGGGCCCGAGGCCATCCGCCGGCGCAGCGCCCTGCAGCATCAGATCGTCGACGTCGTGGCGAGGATCCTGGGGTTCGCCCCGGACGACGAGCCGAACCGGTTCGCCTGCGAGGTGCTGGTCGCCGCCATCAGCACCATGGTCATCGAGCCCCTGGTGTCGGCCGACCCGGGCGCTCTGCGCGACCTGCGCGACCCGCTCATGGGCCTGGTGCGCCGGGCCATCGACCTCACGACCTGATCGCCGACGACCTCTCGGTCACGACCTGAACGGCTCGTCGATGGCGCCGCGGCCGACGGCGCGTGCGGGCCCAGTAGCCGTAGGTGCCGTCGTCGATGAGCTCGCGGCCGGCCTCGACCACCGCGCCGAGCGCAGCGAACGCGAACGCCCCGCCCACCGAGACGCGGGCGACGCCCGCCTCGCCCATCTCGTGCACCGGCGGCGAGCCGGGGAGCGCCAGCACGCTGACCGGACGATCGACCGAGGACACCACCCGCCGCACGTCGTCGAGCGTGACCAGCCCGGGCGCGAACAGCACGTCGGCCCCCGCCTCCTGGTAGGCCTGCAACCGGCCGATGGTGTCGTCGAGGTCGTCGATGCCGTGGATCAGGTTCTCGGCCCGGGCTGTGAGCACGAGGTGCACCGGCCCGGCGTGGGCGATCTCGGCCGCGGCCGCCACACGCTCGACGGCGAGGCCACGGTCGTAGATCGTGTCGTCGGCCCGACCGGCGTAGTCCTCGATCGAGCACCCGGCCAGGCCGGCCTCGAGCGCACCGGCCACGGTGTCGGCCACGCCCTCGGGGTGGGCGGCGTAGCCGTTCTCGAGGTCGGCCGACACGGGCGCGTCGGTGGCCTCGACCAGGGCGGCCGCGTGGGTGAGCGCCTCGTCGCGGGTGACCCAGCCGTCGAGCCGGCCGAGCGTCGCCGCGAACCCGCTGCTGGTCGTGGCGAGCGCGGGGAACCCCAGCGACACGAGCAGCCGTGCCGAGCCGGCGTCCCACGCGTTGGGCATGAGCAGAGGCGTGCCGGTCTTGTGGAGCGCCAGGAACCGGGTGGCCTTGTCGGCATGGGTGGTGGTCGTCACGTCGGCATCACGTCCAGTCCGCGGCGGGGACGGCACCGTCGGGGATGCCGTCGACCAGCGTGATCGTGTTGGTGCGCACCGCGGGCACGTGTGGGGTGCCCCGCAGGACGACCCCCGTGAGGTTGAGCGGGTCGCAGGCGTTGAGGACCACCCGCTCGCCCGACCGGGGCAGGCGACGCACCGCCTTGAGCCCGTCCATCGCCGCCGGCAACGCGTACTGCTCGCCGCTGAAGCCCGCCACGAAGCGACCGCCGCGGACCAGCCCGCGGTCCTCGAAGCGCCGTAGCGCCCACTGGATGTCGCGCCACGGCACCGGCAGGCCCTCGTGCACCGCGAGGTCGCGGAACACGACGCCCCACCGCTGCAGGAGCTGGTCGGCGACCACCTCGGCGAGCGACTCGCGGTCGTCGACGAGCTCGACCGGAGGGACGAGAGACCAGCGGCCGGCGGCCGTGGTGGCGGCGTTGCGGGCGCCGCGACGGCGCCGGCTGACCGACCGGGTGGGCGACGGTGAGCGGCCGGTGCGGCCCTCGACCAGCGACCGGATGGCGGCGAACCCGTCGGCCGTGAGCAGGCCCCGCGCCACCCCGTCCCACAGCGCGGACTCGAGGTCGGTGACGAGCCGGCCCGTGGCCGCGGCCAGCTCGGACAGGAAGCAGGCGCCGCGCGCCTGCAGGACCTCGACCACCTCGGCGGTCGCCCCCAGCTCGGGGGCCTCGGGCTCTCCGCCCTGGCGGGCGGCCTGCAGGAGCCAGGTGAGGTCGTCGCGGAACGCGAGGGTGACCGGGGTCGCCTTCGACGGGCTGGCCTTGCGGTCGCCGGCGGGCTGGGCGGCGGACAGCCGCAGCCACGTCACCTCGCCGTCGTGGCACAGCCGGTCGAGCATGCCCGACCGGTACCCCTCGACCCGCCGGGCGAGGATGTCGGGCTCCCAGGTGGCGACCGCGGCCTCGTAGCCCTGGAGCTGCTCGACGACGGCCCGCACGCCGTGGTGCCCCCGCACCTGCGTGCCCGGGGCGACGTGCTGCCAGCGCAGCAGGAAGCGCATGAAGTCCTGTGCGGTGACGGCCTCGACGGCCTTGCGCCGGCTCTTGCGCGAGTACGAGTGCATGCGGGCCAGCAGGCGCCGCGAGCACCACTCGACCGGACCGGTCGCGGGTGCGGGCCCGGGTGCCGCGGGAGCATCGGGGCCGTCGGCCGCGCCATCGACCCCGTCGGGCACGGTGAAGTGGCCCTGGAGGACGAACCCGTCGTTCTCGAGCACCGCGAGACCGACGGCGACGGTCGCGGGGTCGAGGCCCGAGCGTTCGGCCAGCGCCGGCGCCGTGACGGGGCCCGACAGGTCGAGGTGGCCGCGCAGCACCGTGGCCGCCACCTGCTCGCGTGGACGGGCGTGGTCGGGCGCGCCCGTCGACGACGACCGCAGCCTGATCGGCGTTCTCGGTGGCCCACCACAGCTCGGGGGCACCGCTCGTGGACGACCCACCGCCGCTGCACGCGCCCGCGGGCCGCCAGGCGGTCGTACAGCGGCCGCCAGGTCTCGTGCGCCGGGGTGACGACCAGCCCGAGCAACAGGTCGTGCAGCTCGTCGGGCGTGCGGGGGTCGGGGGCCACCTCGTCGCGGACCCGGTCGATCGCCTCGGGATCGAGCCGTCCGATGGTGCCGAGCTCGACCGGCAGGCCCCTGCGCAGGGGCACCGCGTTCGTGCGCCGGTCCTGCAGCTCGGCGTCGTCGAGGAACGCGTAGGGCTTGGCGGTCAGGATCTCGTGGCTGAACGCCGACGCCTCGGTGGTGTCGCGGAAGTGGACCTGG
This sequence comes from uncultured Acidimicrobiales bacterium, assembly GCA_963778415.1. Taxonomy (GTDB): domain Bacteria; phylum Actinomycetota; class Acidimicrobiia; order Acidimicrobiales; family VFJN01; genus ZC4RG19. The sequence goes on along the minus strand of CAVZUI010000003.1, from coordinate 60,956 downwards.
ACCTGGCCGGTCTCGATGCCGTCGAGCAGCTCGGTGAGCCCGTCGATGTCGAGGCCCTCGGTCATCGTGTCGTGCATGGTCTGGCGCACGATCGGGTGATCGGGGATCTCGACCGGCCCGGCGACGTTCTCCTGACAGGCGGCCGCCTGCGGGAACAGCGCCGCCATCATGTCGTCGGACTCCATGCGCTGGATGGGCGGCGGGTTGCGCCGACCGCCCTTGAACCGCAGCACGACCAGCGAGCGGTTGAGGTTCCACCGCCACCGGCTCTGGAACATCGGGCGACGGGCGGCGACAGCACCGCCTGCTCGAGCACGCCCGCGCACGGTGTTGGAGTGCAGGAACCGGGGCACGTCGGCCAGCGGGAAGCTGTGGTGCGGCCCGAGCGACAGCACGACGGCGTCGTCGTTGGCCGCCGCCTGCAGCTCGAAGTCGAACGAGACGCAGAAGCGCTTGCGCAGCGCCAGGCCGAGTGCCCGGTTGACCCGGCCGCCGTAGGGCGAGTGCACGACGAGGTGCATGCCCTCGGCGTCGTCGAAGAACCGCTCGAACACGAGGTCGTCGTGGGTGGGCACGACGCCCAGCACGGCCCGGCCGGCGGCCACGTAGTCGACGATCTGGTCGACCGCGGCGTCGCCGAGGGGAGCCGCCGCGCCCAGCCAGGCGCGGGCGCCGTCGGCGTCGCCGACGGCGAGGTAGCCGTCGAGCGTGGCCCGCAGCTCGGAGACCTCGTGCGACAGCTCGGCCGTGCGCGCCGGCGCCTCGCCGGTCCAGAACGGGATGGTGGGCGGCTTGCCGTCGGCGTCGACCACCCGCACCACGCCGGCACCGACCTGGCGGATCTGCCACGAGTGCGTGCCGAGCAGGAAGATGTCGCCCGGCATCGACTCGACCGCCCAGTCCTCGTTGACCGTGCCGACGAACATGTCGTCGGGCTCGAGCACCACCCGGAAGTCGCCGATCTCGGGGATGGCGCCGCCGGATGTGAGGGCCGACAGGCGGGCCGACGGGCCGGGCCCGGACCTCGCCGTTGACCCCGTCGAGGTGCAGGTAGGCGGCCCGCCGCCCCCGCCCGGTGGTGATGCCGTGGCTGACGACCTCGACCACCTCGTCGAAGGTCGGCCCGGGGCAGCTCGCGGTAGGGGTGGGCCCGCCGCACGAGGGCGAACAGGTCGTCGAGCCGCCAGCTGGCCCCGTCGGCCTGCGCGTCGACGTCGAGCCGCCCTCGACCACCGCCAGGTCGTCGGGCCCGACGTCGGCCTCGGTGGTGCCGGCGACCTCGGCCGCGCCGCGTCGGCCGCTGCGGCTCGGTGCCTCGGCCTCGGCGCCCGGCCCGGCCGGGAGACCGGGCCCGCGGCCGCCACCTCGGCCACGATCTGCTGGGCGAGGATGTCGAGCGGCGCCACCGGCGGCGTGACCGCGTCGAGCCGGCCCTTGCCCACGGCCACCAGCAGCGCCGCGCTCTCGACCAGCTCGTCGCGGGTGAGCGGGAACAGCCGGCCCTTGGGCACGCCCCGCAGGCTGTGGTTGGCGCGGCCGACCCGCTGCAGGAACGTGGCGATGCTGCGGGGCGAGCCGATCTGGCACACCAGCTCGACCGGGCCGACGTCGATGCCCAGCTCGAGCGAGGCGGTGGCCACCAGCGCCCGCAGGTCGCCCGCCCGCAGCCGCGACTCGACCTTGTAGCGCCGGTCCTTGGACAGCGACCCGTGGTGGGCGGCCACCACGTCGTCGCCCAGCTTCTCGCCGAGCTGGTGGGCGAGCCGCTCGGCCAGCCGGCGGGTGTTGACGAACACGAGGGTCGTGTGGTGCTCGCTGACCAGGTCGGCGATGCGGTCGATGCACGTCGCCCATCTGCTCGGCCGACGCCACGGCCTCGAGCTCGCCCTGGGGCAGCTCGAGCGCCAGGTCGAGGCGGCGCTGGTGGCCGGTGTCGACGATGGCGCAGGGGCCCGGGGCACCGGCGCCGGTCAACAGGTCGGCCACGAGGGTGATGGGTCGCTGCGTGGCCGACAGGCCGACCCGCTGGGGCCGGGCCGCGCACGCGTGCTCGACCCGCTCGAGCGTGAGCGCCAGGTGCGAGCCCCGCTTGTCGCGGGCCACGGCGTGGATCTCGTCGACGATGACGGTCTCGACCGTGCGCCAGCATCGTGCGGCTGCGGGCCGCGGTGACGAGCAGGTAGAGCGACTCGGGCGTGGTGATCACGAAGTTGGGCGGCCGCCGCACCATCGCCGCCCGCTCGCTGGCCGTGGTGTCGCCCGTGCGCACCCCGACCCGCAGCTCGGGGGCGTCGAGGCCCAGCTCGGCCGCCACCTCGGCGATCTCGCGCAGCGGGCGCTCGAGGTTCTCGGCGATGTCGACGGCGAGTGCCTTGAGCGGCGACACGTAGACGACCTGGGCCGAGTCGGCCACGGCCTCGCCCCGGGCGTGGGCGCGGTACAGCCGGTCGATGCCCACGAGGAACCCGGCCAGCGTCTTGCCCGAGCCCGTGGGCGCGGCGATCAGCGTGTCGCGGCCGCTGGGCGATCTGTGCCCACCCCTGCTGCTGGGCGGGCGTCGGCCCGTCGGCGAACCGCCGCCCGAACCACTCGGCGACCGCGGGGTGGAACCCCAGGCCCGCCAGCTCGCGCACGTGCTCACCGTCGGGCGGGAAGAGGGACGGTGTCTCGCATCGCAGGTTCTCGCGCGCGTCGATCTGCGAGGGGGTTGTGGAGGGGGTTCCGGACGCCGACCATGACTCCTATGAGGCTACAGACGGGGTGTGACAGCCAGCGGGCGACCGGATCAGGAGGGCCGGGCGCCTCCGGGTCCTGACCCACCGGTGCACCTCGAACCCCTGGTCAGCCGCTGTTCTTCGTCGATCGGTCACATCCGTCCGTGGCCTCGGGTCATCCCCGTGACCGACGAGGGGCCGCCGACGTGACGGCGGCTCCGACCACGAGAGGACACGAAAGATGGACGCACCGCAGAAGATCGCCGTCGCCGGGGCCACCGGCCGGGTCGGCCGCCACATCGTCGACGTGCTGACCGAGCGGGGACACGAGGTCGTGCCCATCTCCCGGGGTCAGGGCGTCGACGTGATCACCGGCGACGGCCTGGCCGCCGCCCTGGAGGGCGCCGACGTCATCGTCGACGCCGCCACCGGGTCGTCGCCCGAGGAGCAGACCGCCACCGCCTTCTTCACCACCGCGACCCGCAACCTCTACACGGCCGGGGCCGCAGCGGGAGCGCAGCGGATGATCGTCCTGTCGATCATCGGCGCCGACCGGTTCCGCGGCGGCTACGGCGCGGCCACGATGGCCCATGAACGCGCCGCCCAGGCCGGCCCCCTTCCGGTGCACGTGCTGCGCGCCGCCCAGTTCCACGAGTTCGTCCCCCAGCTCGTCGAGTGGGGCACGCAGGGCGAGGTCAGCTACGTGACGGACATGCGCGCGCAGCCCGTCGCCGCCCGGGCCGTCGCCGAGGCGGTCGCCGACCTGGTGGCCGCGCCCGCCGGCGGGGACACCCCCGTCACCGAGGTGGCCGGGCCGCAAGAGGAGAGCCTGGCGGACCTGGCGGCGCTGTTCGTCTCGCGCCGCGGGCTCGCGGTCGAGGTCGAGGGGGTGCGCGACCCCGACGACCCCGACCTCGACGTCAACCTCGGCGGGGGCCTGCTGCCCGGGCCGGGTGCGATCCTGGCCGGGCCCACGTTCGAAGCCTGGCTCGACGCCGGGTCGTGAGGCCCCGACTCCCCCGTCAGCGCAGGACCGCGTGGAAGCGCCGCACGAAGGGGATGCGGGCCCAGGTCCGTCCGAGGCCGAGGTGGTCGCCGGCGTAGGTGGCGGCGAACAGGATCAGGCACAGCGCGTAGATGATGTGGTCGTCGACGAGGGGGTTGGTGGTCCCCGACGGGTCACCGGCCGACGTGGTCTTGTCGAGCGGCCACTCGGCCGCCCACATGAGCAGCATCATCACGCTGCCCGAGACCGCCGCGATCCGCAGGCCGATGCCCAGCATCACCGCCACGCCGATGCCGAGCAGCCCGGCCATGAACAGCCAGTCGGCCCAGGCCTCGCCCGCGATGTCGTTGAACGTGTCCGCGAACGGTCCGACGTCGACGTTCGACAGGAACCCGTCGGTGGGAGAGCCGCCGTCGATCCACGCGTTCTCCGACGGCGTGGAGAAGCCCCACCCGAACGTCTTGTCCAGGAACGGCCACAGGAAGATCCACCCGATCCCCAGCCGGAGCACCGCCATGACCAGGGCGGCGAAGCCGGCGAGCGGGGACCCGGGCGGTCCGCTGGCGTGGGCGGGGGCCGAGTCGACGTCGAGCCGCTCGACGACCTCGATGTCGGGGGACGGGGTCGCGGTCTCGGTGGGCTCGTCGGAGTGACTGACCGTCATGGCGATCGCCTCCTCGTCGTGTGCGCGAGACCGTACCTCCGCCGGCTGCTCCCAGCGCGGGACCCACGACGTTCGGTGACGCCCGGCCGGGGCGCCAGGACGACCTGCGAAGCTCGGGAACCGGAACGCGGGCGCCCGTCGTCCAAAGGCCGATGGGATTCGACCCGCGCAGACAGGGGACCGGCGTGCGAACGACGAACAGGGGGGCGCGCGCGGCGACGGTCGTCGTCGTGGCGGCCGCGATGGCGATGGCGGCGACGGCGTGCACCGACGACGGCGGCGAGGCGGGTGGTGGCTCATCGGGCGGCGTGGCTGCCCCCGACCTCCAGCTCGCCAGCAGCCTGCAGCCGATCGAGTCGTGCGACGACCTCAGCACGTGGCTGCGCGACGAGGTCGCCCCGCGGGTGACCGAGTACGGCCTGGCGTCGGGCGGGCCGATCGCCATCGAGGTGCAGGAGGACGCGGCCGGCGCGGAGATGCGCGCCGCGCCCGAGTCCGCGGTGGCGGCCGCCGACTCCGCCACCTCCGCCGCCGAGCCGTCCCCGTCCGACGGTGGGACCTACTCGGGCACCAACGTCCAGGTCGCCGGCGTCGACGAGCCCGACATCGTGAAGACCGACGGCGAGCGCATCCTCGCCATCGCCGGCGGGAAGCTGCACCTCGTCTCGGTCGCCGAGGGTCGCGAGCTCGGCGCCGTCGAGCTACCGGGCGACCTCGGCATCACCGACCTGCTCCTGGCGGGCGACCGGGCCCTGGTCGTGGGGAGCTCGTGGACGGCGGTGCCCTTCGCCGAGGACACGCCCGGCGGCGCCATCCCCGACGACGGCGGCCAGCCGCGCATCGCCGGCCCCTCCGTTCCCACGACCGTGGTCGCCGAGGTCGACATCGCCGGCGACGCCCTGACGCTGGGCGACACCTTCACCCTCGACGGCAGCTACGTCTCGGCCCGCATGACCGACGACGTCGTGCGCCTCGTGCTGCGCAGCTCCCCCGCCGACGCCCTTCCGTTCGTCAGCCCCGCCAACGGGACCGAGGGGGCGATCGCCGCCGCCCGCGACCACAACCGGCAGGTCGTCGAGGAGGTCGCACCCGAGGACGTCCTCCCCCGCTGGCACCAGCTCGGAGCCGACGGTGCCCCGACCGACGAGGGCGCCCTGCTCGGCTGCGAGGACGTCCAGGCGCCCAACACGTTCGCCGGCTTCGCCATGGTGGCCGTGGCCAGCATCGACATCGGCGACGGGCTGGCGGCGGGCGTCACCGATCCCGGCGCCACCGCGGTCCTCGCCGAGGGCGGCACCGTCTACGCCTCGCCCGAGCACCTGTTCGTGGCCGCACCCGCGTGGACGGAACCGCAGCCCGTGCCCCCGGTGGCCGACATCGAGGACGCGCCGACAGGTCACCCAGCCCGGCACCGACATCCACCGCTTCGACATCTCCGATCCTGCCAGGGCGGTCTACGACATGTCCGGCCACGTCGACGGCACCCTCCTCGGCCAGTTCGCCCTCGACGAGCACGACGGTCACCTGCGGGTGGCCACCACCACCGGCTTCTCGTGGGCGGGCGAGGGCGAGGACGTTCCCCCGTCCGAGAGCCACGTCGAGGTGCTGGCCCCGGGTGACGGCGCGCTCGAGCGGGTGGGCCAGGTCAGCGGCCTCGGACCGGGCGAGGACATCCAGTCCGTGCGCTTCCTCGGCGACCTCGGCTACGTCGTGACGTTCGAGCGCACCGACCCCCTGTACACGCTCGACCTCTCCGACCCGGCCGCGCCACGGGTGGCGGGCGAGCTCGAGATCCCCGGCTACTCGGCGTACCTGCACCCCGTGGCCGACGGCTGGCTGCTCGGCGTCGGCCAGGACGCCACGGACGAGGGCCGCACGACCGGGACGCAGGTGTCGTTGTTCGACGTGCGCGACCCCGCCGCCCCCACACGCGTGACCCAGGTCGCGTTCCCGGGAGCCAGCTCGATGGCCGAGAGCGACCACCGGGCGTTCCTGTGGTGGGCGGATGCCGGACTCGCCGCCCTCCCCCTCAGCGTGTGCGGAGCCGAGAGCTTCGACGGGCTGGTCGGCCTCACCGTCGACACCGCGGCCGGGACACTGGCCGAGCGGGGCCGCGTCACCCACCCGGGCACGCCGTGCGGGTTCGGCGTCGGGGATCCCGTCCCGCTGCCCGAGCCCGTGCCGCTCCCGATCGAACCGGGCGCGGGCGACACCGGCGTGTCGTCGGGCTCTGGTTCGGCGGGCAGCGCCATCGCCCCGGGCGAGCCGCCGCCGGACGGGCGACCCGGTGTCCCGCCGGCGCCGATCCAGCGGTCCCTGGTCATCGGCGACCGGCTGTGGACCGTGTCCGACGCCGGCGTGGCCAGCAGCGACCTCGCCACGCTGACCGACACCGCGTTCGTCCCGTTCGGGTGAGCGGTCCCGGGCGGCCGGACCGGGCACCTCGAGTTGAACGACCGCTCACCTGTCGTGCGATGCTCTCGGGTGTCGGCCGTCACCCGGCCGCACCCGAGGGGACATGGGGAGCCACACCATGGGGCGCGCACGCTCGACCACGACCGCGGCGATCCTGACGCTCGCCGTCATCGCCATCGCTGCGCTCGGCGCCTGCTCGTCCGACGACGACGACGGGCGCCGAGTCCGGTGGGGACGACAGCGAGGCACCGACCGAGACCGTCGACCGCCCCGACGGGCCCGCGGCGACGTTGGCGGGCCCCCTGACCGCGGGCGAGGGCGTCAACCTCGTGGCCGGCCGCGGGGCCGACCTGGATGCCGCCGGCTTCGTCGAGGAGGAGTACACGGCCGAGGGCACCGCCACCTCCTACGCGTCCGAGGGCGAGCTGCCCGCCGACGGCACGTACGACCTGGTCGAGGACGCGACGGCCGACTACCGGACCCGCATCGTCGTGCGGCGTCCCGGCCGAGGCGGCCGACTTCAACGGCACCGTCGTCGTCGAGTGGCTGAACGTCAGCGCCGGGGTCGACTCGACGCCCGACTTCACGTACATGGCCGACGAGCTGCTCCGCGGCGGATACGCGTGGGTGGGCGTGTCGGCGCAGCGCATCGGCGTCGAGGGCGGCGACGTGCTCGTGTCGGTCGGCGGCGCCGCCGACGACCTCGCCGGCAAGGGCCTCAAGACGCTCGACCCCGAGCGCTACGGCACGCTCTCCCACCCCGGCGACGCGTTCTCGTACGACATCTACACCCAGGTCGGCCGGGCGCTGCGCAGCAACGACGACGGCGCCCTCGGCGATCTCGAGCCCGAGCGCGTCCTGGCCGTCGGCGAGTCGCAGTCGGCGTTCGCGCTGACGACCTACGTCAACGGCGTGCAGCCGCTCACCCTCGCCTTCGACGGCTTCGTCGTGCACAGCCGGGGCGGCGCGGCCGCGCCGCTGGGGACGCCCGACGAGGGCATCGACCTCGCCGGCTCGATCGGTGGTCGAGCCGACGCAGATCCGCACCGACCTCGCCACCCCCGTCCTCATCGTCGAGACCGAGACCGACGTGACGTCCGCTGCTCGGCTACTACGCCGCCCGCCAGGACGACACCGACAGCGTCCACCTGTGGGAGATCGCCGGCACCGCCCACGCCGACGCCTACCAGGTCGGTCTGGGCGCCGGCATCATCTCGTGCCCCGCCCCGATCAACGCCGGGCCGCAGCACTACGTCATCAAGGCGGCGCTGCGCAGCCTCGACACCTGGGTGCAGGACGGCACCGCCCCGCCAGAAGCGGCCCGGCTCGACGTCGACGACAGCGGCGAGGCGCCCGCCATCGTGCGCGACGACGACGGCATCGCCCTCGGCGGCATCCGCACCCCGCAGGTCGACGCCCCGACGTCGATCCTGTCCGGCGACCCGCCCGCGGGTGCGTCCATCATCTGCATGCTGCTCGGCTCGACCACGCCCGATGACGCCCGAGCAGCTGGCGGCCCGCTACCCGTCGGCCGACGACTACCAGGCTGCCTACGAGGAGGCGACGGACGCGGCGATCGAGGCCGGCTTCGTCCTCGACGACGACCGCCAGGCGATGCTCGACGAGGCCGACCCGTCGGTCGTGACGGGCTGAGCGGAGCCGGGCCACACCCCGCATCGATCGCCATCGTCCGAGGCGGTCGTCACTCGGAAGGGACTGACGGGTGGTGCCGATCACCCGGAGCGGACGATGCGTGAGCAGGGAATCGTGCGCAGACTTGTCGCGCATGGCACCCCGTGAGACCCCGCCGCCAGGCCACCGTGGTGAGCTCAGCGCCCGCGAGTTCCGCGAGCTCTTCCGGGAGGTCGCCAACTGGGGCCGGTGGGCCGAGCGGCCCGAGGCCGGCGCCCTCAACGACATCACGGCCGACCGGATCGCATCGGCGGCGCGGCTCGTCCAGCGGGGCGTGACGGTCTCGCTGGGCCGACCGCTCGACACGCACGCGGGCATCGACAACCCCGAGCCGGCGAACCACGAGATGACGCTGTTGCCCGACGTCGACATCGGGTCCGGGAGCGCGCGCTTCGCCAAGGACTACATCGGCGTCGACTACCACAACGAGGGCCACAGCCACATCGACGCCTTCTGCCACGTCGCCTACGACGGCGTCCTCTACGGCGGGGCGCCGGCGGCGGCGGTCACGTCCCGGGGTTCGGCGGTCGGAGCGATCGACCTGTTGCGCACCGGCCTCGTGGGTCGTGGGGTCCTGCTCGACATCCCCCGGGCCCGGGGGGTCCGCTGGCTCGAACCGGGCGAACACATCTTCGCCGACGACCTCGAGCTGGCGGAGCGGGAGCAGGGCGTCCGCGTCGAGTCCGGAGACATCCTGCTCGTCCGCACCGGACACGCACACCGTCTCGCCGACCTCGAGCCGTGGGACACGGCGAAGGCCAAGGCCGGCCTCCACCCTGGGGCGGCACGGTTCCTCTCGGACCGAGGCGTGGCCGCACTCGGATCGGACGGCAACAGCGACACCGCCCCGAGCACGACCGAAGGGATCGGGTTCCCGATCCACGTCCTCGCGCTGAACGCCATGGGCGTCCACCTGCTCGACTACCTGCAGTTCGAGGACCTCGTCCCGCACTGCGAGGAGGCGGGGCGGTGGGAGTTCCTCTTCGTCGCCGCGCCGCTGAGGATCGAGGGCGGGACGGGGTCACCCCTCAACCCGATCGCGATCCTCTGACCACGGTTCAGGGCCGAGCCGCGGGAGCTGCCCGGGAGCGCCGGGGACGGACCGGCGCTCCCGAGGCGATCGGTGATCAGCGCTCGGCGTGGTACGCCCGCATGGTCATCGGGGCGAAGACCAGCACCAGCGCCAGGCTCCAGCCGAGGACCCACAGGATCGCCGTCGAGTCGACGGCGCCGTGCATCAGCTCGCGGGACGCCGTGGCCACGTGGCTGATCGGGTTGTGGTTCACGAACGCCTGCACCCAGCCGGGCATCGTGTCGGGATCGACGAACACGTTGCTGGCGAAGGTCAACGGGAACAGCACCGTCATGCTCATCTGCATCACCGTCTCCGGCGTCTTCATCCGCAGGCCCATCGTCGTCCAGACCCACGACAGGCTGAAGGCGAACACGAGCAGGAGGGCGATGGCGGCGGCGACGCCGATCGGTCCGCCGTCCGGGCCGGAAGCCGAGCAGCGATGCCGACCACGAGCATCACGACGGCGGCCATCAGGTAGCGCAGCGAGTCGGCCATCAGCATCCCGACGAGCACGGCGGGACGCCAGATGGGCAGCGACCGGAACCGGTCGAACACCCCCTTGTGGATGTCGGTGTTGATCGCCATGCCCGTGTACATGGTGATCGAACGACACGTTCATCACGACGATCGCCGGCAGCAGCACCTGCAGGTAGTCGCCCGTCGAGCCCTGCGAGCGCGCCGCCGAAGAGGTAGGTGAACAGCAGCACGAACATGACCGGGAACGCGCGTCACGTCGAAGAGCTGCATCGGGACGTGCTTGATCTTGAGCAGCGGCCCGCCAGGCGAAGGCGGTCGACGCGACGAGCCCGGACGGGCGTGGCGGGCGGGCCGTGCTCGACAGCGCGGCCCGCAGGGTGCTCTCGGCGACGAGGGCGTCGTCGGCCTGGGTCGTGGTGGCGGTGGTGGCCGTGGGGGCGGTGGTGGTGGCACTCACGCCGCGTCCTCCTGGTGCGTGTCGGTCGTGTCGGTCGTGTCGTCGGCGTCGTCCGCGCCGGTGGTCGGCCGGGTGGCCGGTGAGAGCCAGGAACACCTCGTCGAGGCTGGGCGGGGCGAGGGCGAACTCGCTCACGACGATCGCCTCGGCGGCCAGGGCGGTCAGCGCGGCGGGGACCCGCTCGGGGTCGACGCCGTGGACCGACAGCGCCGCGGGATCGGCCTCGAGGTCGATCGGCGAGCCGAGCACCTCGGCGAGCACCGACGCGGCCGCCGGACGGCGATCGGGGTCGGAGCAGCCGCACCCGCAGGGCGCCGGACCCGACCGACGCCTTCAGCTCGGCCGACGTGCCCTCGGCGATGATGCGGCCGTGGTCGATGATGGCGATGCGGTCGGCGAGCTGGTCGGCCTCCTCGAGGTACTGCGTCGTGAGCAGCACGGTGGTGCCGGCGGCGACCAGCACCCGCACGATGTCCCACACCTGGTTGCGGCTGCGCGGGATCGAGCCCGGTGGTGGGCTCGTCGAGGAACAGCAGGTCGGGGGTGACGACGATGCTGGCGGCGATGTCGAGGCGCCGGCGCATGCCCCCCGAGTAGGTGGACACGAGCCGGTCGGCCGCCTCCGCCAGGCCGAAGGCCTCGAGCAGCTCGGTCGCGCGCACGCGGGCCTCGCGCTTGGCGAACCCGAGCAGGCGGCCCAGCAGGACCAGGTTCTCGCGTCCGGTCAGCTCCTCGTCGACCGAGGCGAACTGGCCGGTGAGGCTCACGCTGCTCCGCACGGCGTCGGCCTCGGCCACCACGTCGTGGCCGAGGACGCGCGCCGTGCCGGCGGTGGGGTCGATGAGGGTGGCGAGCATGCGGATCGTCGTGGTCTTGCCGGCGCCGTTCGGGCCCAGCACGCCGTAGACGGTGCCGGCTCGGACGCGCAGGTCGACGCCGTCGACGGCCTTCGTGTCGCCGAAGTGCTTGACCAGCCCTTGGGTCTCGATGGCGTACTGGGGCAGGTCCACCTCGTCGTCTCCTGTGATCGTGGTCGTCGGCTGTGTCGCTCGGTCGTCGCTCACGGAAGGCAGACGGACCGGGGGTGCGTGACTCATCGGCCCAACCCCGCGAGCCACGTCCGCCAGCCGTCCTCGGCCTTGTCGGCGAACGCCTCGGCGTCGGGGCCGAACAGCCAGGCGTCGAACTCGGCCCACACGGCGCCGTCGTCGCGACACTGGCCGAACACGCTGACGTAGCCCCGGACCGGCGCCTCGGCTTCGACCATGAGGTACGGCCGGCCCAGGCGCAGGACGGTGCCGGACAGCCCCGAGCGCCCCCGCGCCGTCGACCTGCTCGCCCGGGCCGGACACGCCGCAGGCTGCGGGCGGCGGCGGGCACGATGTCCTCGGAGTCGATGTCGCCGGTGATGTCGACACGCACCTCGCGGCGGGTGGCGTGCTGGCCGGGGAACCGCTCGACGTAGAGGCGCAGGAGGTCGAAGAACGGCCGGTAGTAGGCTCGACATCTCGTCGATGAACTCGTCCTCCCACTCGGCGCCGGTGCCGAAGGCGCTGGCGGTCACCCGCACGACGCACGTGCCACCAGAGCGGGCCTCGACCAGGAACTCGGTGGTCAGGGGCGACACCATGGCGTCGGGGTGGCCGGCGAGCTCGGCCCACTCGGGCTCCGTCGTAGGCGAGGCGGCGGGGCGGGTCCCAGCCGGTGATCCGAGCCCGGCGACGAGTCGTCGCCCATGTGGGTGACGACGGCGCCGCCCTGCCGGGGCTCGAGCTCGGTGGGCATGAACCACGAGCTGATGCCCTCGGCCGACGCGATCGCCTCCCACACCTGCTGGGGCGTGCCGGCGAGCTCGACCTCGATCTCGAAGCGCAGCGGCTTGTCGGGGGTGGTCATGGCGTCTCCTTGGGATCCTTCGGAACGGGCGGCGAGATGGCCGGTGGACGCACCGCGGCGTGTCGGTCGTGGTCATGTCGCCTCCTTCGGGGTGGGGTGAGCGGCGACGACGAGCCGGTGCGGGCGGCCGTCGTCGTGGTGGTAGCGGGCGGCGAGATCGAGCACGGCGGCCGTGAGGTCGTCCGCGAACGCGGCGCGGTCGTCGGCCGACCGGAAGCGGATCTCGGTGTCGATCGACAGCGTGGGCAGGCGCTTGCCCGCCGCCTGGGCGCGCCGGGAGAGGCCGCCCGACCTCGCGCACGAGCCGGCCGGCGAGCGCGATGAGGTGGCGGGCGGACAGGCGGTCGGCCTGGTCAGGGTCCACGGCGGTCTCCCCGAGGGCGGCGGGCGACACCACGTAGCGGGCGGCGGTGGCCCGCATCACCCGCTCGGTGATGCCGCCGCGCTTGCGCTCCTCGGCCAGCTCGACGAGGCCCTGCGCCTCGAGGGCGCGCAGGTGGTAGTTGACCTTCTGGCGGGGGATGCCGACCCGGGTCGGCCAGGGTGGCGGCCGAGCCCGGCTCGGCCAGCTCGGCCAGCAGGCGGGAGCGCACGGGGTCGAGCGCGACGGCGGCGGCGGCCGGGTCTTCGATCACCTCGACGTCGAGCATGGCGCCCACCATGCTCCTGACAAGAAAAGTTGTCAAGGCCGTTCTGTCAGACCTCACACGCCGCATTGCCCGTGAGGTCTGACAGAACGGCCGGGGATGTCAGCCGGGGCGCACCATCTGCTGCACCGCCCAGCCGTTGCCGTCGGGGTCGGAGAAGTAGACGAAGCGGCCCCACGGGAAGTCCTGGACGTCGCTGACCTCGACACCCCCGGCAGCCAGCGTCGAGCGGGCCTCCTCGATGTCGGCCACCACGACCTGCAGGCCCTCGACCGACCCGGGCTCCTTCTGGCTGACCCCCGTGCCGATACGCGATCGAGCACGCCGATCCGGGCGGCGTGAGCTGCACGAAGCGGATCTCGTCGCTGACCTTGTGGTCGTGGTCGAGCACGAACCCGGCCTTGTCGCGGTAGAAGGCGATCGACGCGTCGGGATCGCTGACCGGGACCGCCACCAACTCGAGCTTCATATCCATTTCCCTCGACCTCCGGGTCGCGCTAGCCAATGAGACGCGCGGACCCTACGGCGGCATCGTTCCCGCGCCGTCGTCGATTTCAGGGGCGGCTCGTTCGTCGTCCCCCACGACCGATGAGATCCCCGGCGCCCGGCCGTCTGACCAGGCGACCCCGGATCTCGACAGCAACTCCCCCCAGGAGGGTTTCCCGTGTTCTCCCGCCTCGGCAACTGGTGCCACGACCACAGACGGCTCGTCCTCGGGCTCTGGGTCCTGGCATTTCTCATCGGCGGCGGCCTCCAGGCCGCCGGCAACTCGTTCCGCGACGAGTTCAACCTGCCCGACTCCGAGTCCCGCACCGGGTTCGACATCCTCGACGAGCACTTCGGCGGCGAGGGCACCGGCATCAACGGCACGATCGTCTTCCAGGCCGAACAGGGGGTCGACGACCCCGAGGTCGAAGCAGCAGATGCAAGCGCTGTTCGACGACACCGCCGAGATCGCCGACGTCGATCCGCGTCGATCAGCCCCTACAGCGAGGAGGGCGCCCGACAGATCGCGTCCGAGGGCCCCCAGGCGGGCACCATCGCCTACGCCGAAGTCGAGATGCCCGACGACATCGACTTCACGCGGGCCGGCGAGATCCGCGACGAGATCCTCGACGACGCCCCCGACATCGAGGGCCTGCGCATCGAGATGGGCGGGTTCATCTTCGCCGAGTTCGAGCAGCCGTCCTCCGAGACCCTGGGCCTCGCCTTCGCCATCGTCATCCTCATCCTGGCGTTCGGCTCGGTGCTGGCCATGGGCCTGCCGGTCGGCGTCGCCCTGTTCGGCATCGGCATCGGCACCAGCATCGTCGTCGGCCTCAGCCACGTGTTCACGGTGCCCGAGACCGCCCAGTTCATCGGCCTCATGATCGGCCTCGGCGTCGGCATCGACTACGCGCTGCTGATCGTCACCCGCTACCGAGAGCAGCTGCACGCCGGGCACACGGTGCGCGAGTCGGTCGCCATCGCCATGGACACCGCCGGCCGCTCGGTCCTGTTCGCCGGCACGCACCGTGGTCATCTCGCTGCTCGGCCTGCTGCTCATGCGCGTCACGTTCGTGAACGGGCTCGCCCTCGGCGCCGCCCTCGTGGTCGCCATCACCGTGGCGGCATCGCTCACGCTGCTGCCGGCGCTGCTCGGCTTCGCCGGCGACAAGGATCGAGCTCACCCGCTGGCGCGGCCTCATCGCCGCCGGGTTCGTCGCCGTCGCCCTCCTGGGCGTCGGCCTGAAGATCGGCCCGCTCGCCGGCATCGGGTTCCTGCTGGCGATCGTCGACGATCATCGCCGGGTTCTTCGTTCCCGCCCTCAAGCGCGAGGTGAAGCGCCGCCCGCCCAAGCCGCGCCGCGAGACCACCGCCTACCGGTGGAGCCGGGTCATCCAGCACCGGCCGTGGACGGCCGCGCTGGCGGGCGCCCTGGTCCTGCTCCTGCTCGCCATCCCGGTGCTCGGCCTGCGGCTCGGCTTCTCCGACGAGTCCAACTACCCCGACGACACCACCACCAAGCAGGCGTACGACCTGCTCGTCGAGGGCTTCGGCCCCGGCTTCAACGGCCAGCTGCTGCTCGTCGCCGAGCTGCCCGACGGCACCGACGTCGACTCGCTCGACGCCGTCACCGACGCCGTGGCCGCCGACGACGACGTGGCCCTGGCCTCGCCGCCGCAGGTCAACGACGACGGCACGCGCGGTCATCTGGCAGGTCGGCGCCCAACAGCGGCCCGCAGGAGAAGGAGACCACCCAGCTCGTCGACCGCCTGCGCGACGACGTGCTGCCGCCCGTCGAGGACGAGATCGGCACCCAGGTGGCGGTCACCGGCAACGTGGCCGTCAGCATCGACTTCTCCGACTACCTGGCCTCGCGGATGCCGTACTTCTTCGCCGCGGTGCTGGGCCTGTCGTTCCTGCTGCTGATGGTCGTGTTCCGGTCGCTGCTCGTGCCGCTCAAGGCCGTGATCATGAACATGCTGTCGATCGGCGCGGCCTACGGCATCGTCGTCGCCCTGTTCCAGTGGGGCTGGCTCAGCGACATCACCGGGGTGCAGCCGGCACCCATCGAGCCGTGGATCCCGATGATGCTGTTCGCCATCGTCTTCGGGCTGTCGATGGACTACGAGGTGTTCCTGCTGTCCCGCATCCGCGAGGAGTGGATCCGCACCGGCGACAGCCGCACCTCGGTGGCCGACGGCCTGGCCGTCGACGGCCAAGGTCATCACCGCCGCCGCCGCGATCATGGTGTTCGTCTTCGGCAGCTTCCTGCTCGAGAACGACCGGGTGCTCAAGCTGATGGGCATCGGCCTGGCGACGGCGATCCTGCTCGACGCCACCATCGTCCGCATGCTGCTCGTGCCCGCCACGATGGAGCTGCTCGGCGACAGGAACTGGTGGCTGCCCCGCTGGCTCGACCGCATCCTGCCCAACCTCGACGTCGAGGGGCACGCCGAACCGCTGCCCGAGGACGAGGACGAGCTCGCCCCCGACGACCGCGAGCCTGAGCGCACGGGCGCCTCGCCCGACTGACCCCGAGCTTCTGGCGTCTCTCGACCGCGATATCCGCGCGGTGAGAGACGCCAGAATGCGAGTGCTACTGGCGGTAGCCGGCGAGGAAGTTGCCGAGGCGGTCGATGGCGTCGCCGAGGTCGTGGGCCGAGGGCAGCGTGACGATCCGCAGGTGGTCGGGGTGGGGCCAGTTGAAGCCCGTGCCCTGCACCACCAGGATCTTCTCCTGCACCAGCAGGTCCAGCACGAGACGGGCGTCGTCGTGGATCTCGTGGACCTCGGGGTCGAGCCGGGGGAAGACGTACAGCGCCCCCTTCGGCACGACGCAGCTCACTCCGGGGATGGCGTTGAGCCCGGCCACCGCGGTGTCGCGCTGCTCGAGCAGCCGGCCGCCGGGCAGGACCAGGTCCTCGATGCTCTGGTGCCCGCTCAGCGCGGCCTGGATGGCGTGCTGGGCCGGCACGTTGGGGCACAGGCGCGACGACGCCAGCAGGTGGATGCCCTCGAGGAAGCCCTCGGCGTGCCCCTTCGGCCCCGTGATGGCCAGCCAACCCGACCGGTAGCCGGCGACCCTGTACGTCTTGGACAGGCCGTTGAAGGTGAGGCACAGCAGGTCGGGGGCCACGGTCGCCAAGGGCACGTGCTCGGCATCCTCGTAGAGCACCCGGTCGTAGATCTCGTCGGCCAGCAGCAGCAGGCCGTGGCGGCGGGCCAGGTCGACGAGGCCGCGCAGCACCTGGCGCGAGTAGACCGCGCCCGTCGGGTTGTTGGGGTTGATCACCACCAGCGCCTTGGTGCGCTCGGTGATGCGGGCCTCGACGTCGGCGAGGTCGGGGTTCCAGTCGTCGGTCTCGTCGGCCAGGTAGTGGACGGGGGTGCCGCCGGCCAGGCTGACCGCCGCGGTCCACAGCGGGTAGTCGGGCGCCGGGACCAGCACCTCGTCTCCGTCGTCGAGCAGGGCCTGCATCGACATGATGATCAGCTCGGACACGCCGTTGCCCAGGTAGACGTCGTCGACGTCGAGCGGCGGGAAGCCGGGCACGTCCTCGTAGCGGGCCACCACCGCCCGCCGGGCGGAGGTGATGCCCCGCGAGTCGGAGTAGCCCTGCGCGTCCGGGAGCGCGGTGACCATGTCGCGCACGATCGTGTCGGGAGCCTCGAAGCCGAACGCCCCCGGGTTGCCCACGTTGAGCTTGAGGATGCGGTGGCCCTCGGCCTCGAGCCGGGCGGCATGGGCGTTGGCCGGGCCCCGGATCTCGTAGACGACGTTCTGGAGCTTGCGCGACTGGCCGAGCAGGCGGGCCGGGCGGGTCTCTTGGAGGGTCACGAACATCCATGCTGCCGCGTCGACGGCACCGGCTCGGCATCGGTTGGCGTCCCGCCCGCCTGTGCCGCCCCGGGAGGAGTCGGGGCGGCACCGTCGGCGGCGGAGGGGATCAGGCGAACGGGTCGAGGTAGGTGAAACCCGATCCGAGGTTGCCGGACATCAGCACCACCTCGACGGCCTCGGAATCGGAGGGCGGTTCGTGCAACCCGACGACGACCCTGTCGTGGGTGCTGGTCGCCACCGCGTCGACCGGCTCGAAGTGCCATCCCTGCAGGCGCCGCGGATCGGCGGGCACGGTCTGCACGACGAGCTCGTCCGCCGGCCCGGGGCGGGCGATCGAGACGATGACCCATCGGTCACCGAGCACCAGCGAGGCCGTGGTGAGCCCGGCCGGGGCGGGCAGGCTCTCGGCGGTGCCGCAGGTCGTCTGGTCCGCCGTCGTGAGGCAGAGGGCGACGTCCTCGACGGCGGTGCCGTGCACCTGGACCGCCTGCCCGTCGGCCAGCTCGTAGGTCGCGGTCACGGGCTGCGCCAGGCCGAGGTCGATCGCCTGCTGCCGCGTCACCGGTTCGAGGGTCGCCGCCAGGTCGGACAGCACGGCGGGATGAGCGCGGGCGGTGGTCGAGCCCTGCGACACGACGTCGACGGTCCACCCGTCGGGCCGCGCCATCGACAGCAGCGGTTCGTTCGAGTCGGCCAGCCGGAGGCGACGGACGAGGGCGGTGCCCGCGGCATCGGTCCGGCCGTCGAGGCGGTGCATGAGGCCGCCGTACGGGTCGGCCGAGCTCGCCGAGATCCGCACCACGTCTCCCGGGCCGTCGGGGCCCGAGTACGTCGCCGACGACGACCGCCCACCCGTCGCGGTGGCGGCACCGACCTCGATCAGCTCGGCCCGACCGGGTGGATCGACCCCGGAGATCGGATCGGAGCGGGGGACGAGGGTGTCGAGGAAGGCGACGAGGTCGTCCTCGGACAGCCCGACCGCCACCGCGTCGTGGACGATCCCGTTGTCCACCCAGCTGGCGGTGACCGCTCCCACGGGTTGGGTCGGATCCGCCGGTGGGCCCACCTCGGCGGGCCGGCCCCACACGGTGCGGTCGGCACCCTCGAGCACGCGGTCCTCGACGGAGGCGCTCGACACGAGCACGCCCCGGTCGAGGGGCGACGGGGCTCCGCTCGGGGCGAACAGCTGCCACTGGGTGGCCGCCTGCCCGACGATCGTCGTCCCGACGTCCAGCGAGGTGAGGCGCCATCCCTCGGGCGGCCCGGCCGGCAGCAGGCCGATCGGGCCGACCTCGCGCGTCCCGTTCACCGCGGCCGGAACGGCCCCGGCCGGGACCGTGGCGTCGTCCCCGTCGTCCAGCAGCCGGCCGCCCACCGCGACGCCGGCGACGGCGATCACAGCCGCGGCGGCGACGGCGAGCACCCGGCGGCGGCTCGGCCGGGGCGGCGTGAGGTGGATGACCGTGGCGGCCGGCGCCTCCGTCCCGCCGTCGAGCAACGACGGGCCCGGCTCGTCGACCACGATCTGGTCGGCCTTGGCGGCGAGGGTGCGCGCGATCGTGCGCTCGAGGTCGTCGAGCGTCTCCGTGCCGGTCATCGGGAGACCTCCGTGCGCAGGTCGGTCAGGGCGCGGTGCAGCCGCGTGCGGACGGTCGTGACGGGGCAGCCCAGGATCTCGGCGATCTCGGCGTGCGGCAGGTCGGCCCAGTAGCGCAGGACCACGACCGTTCGCCGATCGGGACGCAGGCGGCTGATCGCCTCCCAGGTCGAGTCGATCTCGGGGTCACCGGTCGGCTGCGGCTCCCCGACGGCGGCCAGGGCCCGCCGCTCGGAGGCCCGGCGTCGCTGGGTTCGCAGGGCGCGGTTGACCACCGTGCGCCGCAGGTACCCGCCGGGGTTGTCGACGCTCCCCCAGCGCTCGTGCACGGCGAGGAAGGCGTCGTGGACGACGTCTTCGGCCGCCGGCAGCGAGCCGACCAGCAGCCAGGCCAGCCGGACCATCCGGGCGTACGACGCGCGGTACAGGTCGTCGAAGCTGAGCTCGGCTCCCACCGCCGCCTGTCGTGGTGGTGGCGGGTCGTCTCGGGTCCGGGGCAGAACGTCGTGGGGCGCCGCCGCCCGCGTGCGTCTCGCGGTCACACGTTGTTGAGTGCTGAGGACCGCGAAACGTTCCCGCCGTCTCGTGCCGGACCCGCTCCGTGCCGGCCGGCCGCGACGTAGAGCGGCGCCGCGGCCACGAGCAGCACCGCCGCGGCCCCCAAGGCCGCCGGGACCCCCGCGGTGCCCGCCAGGGCGCCGAGGCCCGCACCTGCCCCGACCGCGCCGAGGCGGCCGGCCAGGCTGTGCGCCGACAGGACGGTCGTCCGGCGGGCGGCGTCGACCATGCGGTGGACCATGCCGTAGTGCACGACGTTGGCCGCGCCGTGCACGAGGTAGAAGGCGAGGTACCCGGTGACCAGCCCCGAGGCCCCGCCGACGACGGCCATGACCGCAACAGCCGCCCCCTGCGCCACGCGCAGCCACACGGCGATCCCCACCGGGTGATCGGCGGCGGCACCCGCCGTCCGGGCGACCGCCGCCGACCCGGCGGCCGATGCGAGCCACCCGGTCGCGGACGCCAGGCCGAACACGAGCACGCCCTCGCTCGCCGAGCCGAGCAGCTCGACCAGCCTCGGGCCGGTCAGCATCTCGACGCCGGTGAGCCCGGCCCCCCACAGCACCTCGACCGCGACGAGGGCCAGCAGCGCCGGGGTGGCGGCCACGAGGAGCACGCTGGAGCGCACCACCGCGGGAGCGCCCACCATCCCGGCGGCGAGGCGTCCGGGCCGGGCGCGGCCGGGCTCGTCCAGCAGGCGGTGGATGGCGACGATGTGCACGACCTGCGCCACGACCGCAGCCACGTACGGCACGACCAGCGGGTCGAGCCCGGTGAGGCGGGGCCCCGCGACGAGACCCGCGGCGGCCAGCGACCCCGCGGCGAGCGACAGCCCGGTGGCCGTCCCCGCCCGGCCCAGGCCACGCTCGATGTCGGCGTCGGCGTCGAGGGCGAGGGCGCCGTCCACGAACCACGACTCGAGCGGACCCGACTCGAGCGCCCGGGCGACGCCACGGACCGCCGCGGCGGCGAGGAAGGCCGCCGGCCCGCCCGCCACCGCGGTGACGACGAGGGCCACCAGGTTGAAGACCGCCGCGGCCAGCAGGACGGGCCGGCGGCCGACGGCGTCCGCGAGCCCGCCCGTGGGCAGCTCGCACAGCATCACGACCACGCTGGCCGTCGCCGCCACCGCACCCACCTGCCCGAGGGACAGGCCACGGTCCTGCATCAGGATGACGAACACGGGCAGGGTCAGCCCCGTCGGCAGCCAGGACAGGGCGGTCAGGGTGACGAACCGGCGGACGAGCCGGTCGGAGGCGCGTCGCGATCACGACGTCCGAGCCCAGGTCGGGCAGCGCGTACAGCAACACGCGCACGAGGCGGATGTCGTCGTCCGCAGCCCGCGTCACCGGCAGCGAGGGCGGCCTCGCGGTGCCGGGCGAACACCTCGTGGACCTCGGAGAGCATGGCCCGCACCTGGTCGGGCGTCATGCGCACGAAGAGGTCGCTCTGGTCGGCCGCCGCGATCCATGCGGGGTCGGCGTGCTCGCGCTGGCTGATCCACTCGTCGATCCATCCCATGGCCTGCCGCGCCAGGTAGCCGCTGAACCACTGCGCCGCGGACCGCTCGTCGGGGTCGTCGAGGAAGTGCTCGGGCTGCCACGAGGTCATCTCCTGCGCGGCCTGCCACCACCGTTCGCGCCCCGTGCCCCGCTCGGGCACCTCGGTCACGAAGCCCGCCCTGGCCAGGCTGCGCAGGTGGTAGCTGGTGGCGCCCGTGCTCTCGTCGAGGCGCTCGGCCAGCGTCGTGGCGGTGGCCGGCCCCTCGCGGCGCAGCTCGGAGATGATCCGCATCCGCAGCGGGTGGGCCAGCGCCTTGAGCGCGGGTCCGTCGAGGTGCTTCACGGTCGGGGCCATGCGTCGACCCTAGATGCAAAGACTCTTTGCAACAAGTCTTTGCACTCATCCTTTGCATCGATTCTTTGCAGAGCGTCGTGGCGGCCCGCCGGACCTGCGATCCTGGATCGATGACGGAGCGCCGGGTCGACCTCCTCGTCGTGGGTGGCGGTGCGATGGGGCTCGCCACGGCCTGGGCCGCGGCCCCGCGCGCCGAGGTCGTGCTGGTCGAGCGGTTCCCGCCCGGCCATGCCCGCGGGCGCCTCGCACGGGGGCGAGCGCATCTGGCGACACGCCTACGCCGACCCGGCCTACGTCGAGATGGCGCTGGCCGCCGAAGACGGCTGGCGACGGCTCGAGTCCGCCGCGGGCCGGCCCCTGCTGCACCGGGTCGGATGCGTCGAGCACGGCCGCGAGGCCGAGCTCGACGCCCTGGCCCGCACGTCGACCGCTCTCGGCGTGGCGACCGAACGGCTCTCCCCCGCCGAGGCCCACCGCCGTTGGCCCGCCCTGGCGTTCACGACCGACGTGCTGGTCCAGCCCGCGGCGGGGTGGGTGCGTGCCGCCGACGGGCTGGCGGTGCTGGCGGCCGAGGCCGGGCGCGCGGGTGCCGACCTGCGCTTCGGCGCGCCGGCCACGCTCGAGCTCGACCACGATCACCCAGCCGGCGGGGTGCGCGTGACCGTGGGCGACGAGGTCCTCACCGCCCCGGTGGCAGTGGTCACCGCCGGCGCGTGGGCAGCCGACCTCCTCCGTGCCCTCGGCGTCCCCCTCCCCCCGTTGCTCACCACCGAGGAGCACGTGTTCTTCCTGGCCCGCCGCCCCGAGACGCCGCCCGACGGCGTGCCGAGCTTCATCCACTGGGACGAGGTCAGCTGCTACGGCCTGCCCACCGTCGACGGCACGGTGAAGGTCGGCGAGCACCACACGGGCACGGTCACCACCGGCGACACCCGCACCGGCGCCGCCGACCCGGCCCGGATCGCCCGCATCGAGGCCTACGCCGAGCGGTGGCTGCCCGGCGTCGTCCCGCAGGTCCTGTCCTCGACCACGTGCCTGTACACGACCACGCCCACACAGGACTTCGTGCTCGACCGGGTCGGTCCCGTCGTCGTGGGCGCCGGGTTCTCTGGGCACGGCTTCAAGTTCGTGCCCGAGGTCGGCCGCAGGCTGTCCGCCCTGGCCCTCGACGGCACCACCAGCGCGGCCCCGTTCTCCCTCGCGGCCCACGCCGGCGCGCCGATGAGTACCGGCCGGCCCGTCCGTCGACCCCTCGCCCGCACCCACCGGAGCGACCGCCCCGAGACCGGAGGACCATGAGACCCCGCGCCTGGGATCCCGACCGCCTGCACCGCCTGGACGACGTGCTCGCCGGCCACGTCGAACGAGGCGAGATCGCCGGCATGACCTGGCTCGTCGCCCGTGGCGGCGACGTCCACACCGGGACGGCCGGCCCGGTGGACCGCACGACCATCTACCGCATCTCGTCCACGACCAAGCCGATCATCGGCGGTCGCGGCCCTCACCCTGGTCGAGGAGTGCCGGCTGCGCCTCGACGACCCGGTCGACGAGCTGCTGCCCGAGCTGGCCGATCGGCAGGTCCTGACCTCGCCCGAGGCGCCGCTCGACGACACGGTGCCGGCCGAGCGGCCGATCACGGTGCACGACCTGCTGACCTTTCGGTCGGGCCTGGGCTTCGACTTCGCGGCGTCCGGACCGCAACCGGTCCTCGAGGCGCTGGCTGCGCGAGGCCTGCCGCCCGGGCCCGCCGGCGCCGCAGCAGCCGCCCGCGCCCGACGAGTGGATGCGGATCGTCGGCTCGGTGCCGCTCGCCCACCAGCCGGGCACCCGCTGGCTCTACCACACGAGCGCCGACATCCTCGGCGTGCTGGTCAGCCGAGCTGCCGGCCAGCCGTTGGGCGAGGTGCTCGCCGAGCGGATCCTCGGGCCGCTGGGCATGGACGACACCGCCTTCTTCGTGCCCGAGGCCGAGCGCCACCGCCTCGGGGCCGTGTACGTGCACGACCCGGGCTCGGGCGAGCGGAGCGTCTACGACCCGCCCGACGGCCAGTGGGCCACGCCCCCGGCCTTCCCCGGTGGAGGCGCGGGTCTGGTCTCCACGGTCGACGACCTGGCGGCCTTCGCGGGGATGCTCCTCGCCGGCGGCGTCCACCGCGGGCGACGCCTGCTGTCCCGCCCGACCGTCGAGGCGATGACGACCAACCAGCTCACCCCGGCCCAGCTCGAGGCGGCGGCCCCCTCCCCCGACGGCGCCCTCGGCTGGGGCCTCGGCCTCGGGGTGCACGTCCGCCGCACCGGCACGGCACTGTCCCCCGGGAGCTACGGGTGGGACGGCGGCCTGGGCTCGGTGTGGGCCAACGATCCTGCCGAGGACCTGGTGGGCGTGCTGCTCACCGACACGATGTGGAGCTCGCCCGAGCCGCCGGCGGTGGCCCGCGACTTCTGGACCGCCACCTACGCCGCGTTCGCCGATTGACGGCCCCCGACCCGCAGGCGTTCCCGGCCCGACCCCGTCGTCCCGAGACGCCCGGCCCGGTCCCGACCGGGTGCGCTGACCCCATGGGACACGACCGCTACGGTTGTGCGACGTGACGGCCGACCGACGAGACGGCTTGGCCGCACCGTGACCAGGCGGACGGTACGGGCGGCGGCGGTGGCGGTCGCGCTCGCCCTGGTGGCGGCGTGCGGCGGCTCCGGCGACGACGGCGAGGCCGCGCCGCCCGACGACGCGGCGGCCGCCGACGACACGCACGACCACCACGACGGCCCCCGACTCGTCGACCGCGGCCACCGCGGCCGGCGACTGCCCCGCTCCCGCAGACCCCGCTCCCGTGCAGGGCCCGGCGGCGACCCTCGAGCCCATCGGTACGGCCGACGGCGTCACCGTCAGCGCCGCCGTCTACCCGTTGCCCGAGGGCGAGGGCGACCCGTGGTCGCAGTGGGGGCAGGGCGTCGTGCTGCCCGACGGGCGGTTCGTGTCCGCCCTCGGCGACCACCTCGGACGCGACGGCAACTCGTGGTTCTACGAGTTCGACCCCGCCACCGACACGCTCACCCGCACCGCCGACGTCTCGGCCGCCCTGGGCCATGAGCCCGGCGACTGGGGATACGGCAAGGTGCACGCACCGATGGTGCTCGGTCCCTGCGACGAGGTCATCGCCGCCACCTACTGGGGCACCCGCACCGACCTCGTGATCGGCGGCTCCTACCAGGGCGACCACCTGCTCCGGTACGACCCGGCGACGCACCAGCTCAGCTCTCTCGGGGTCCCCGTGGCCGGGTTCGGCATCCCGTCGCTCGCCATCTCCCCCGACCGCAAGTGGATCTTCGGCGAGGCCGTCGACCCGTCCACCCCGACCGAGGCCGACGCCGGTGCGTTCTTCGTGGCCGACTCGACCACGGGCGAGGTGACGTTCCAGGACGACAGCCCCGACCACACGGGCTTCCGCACGGTCCTGGTCACCGGTGACGGCGAGGCGCTCTACGCGGCGCGGGGCGGATCCCTGTTCGGGTACACCCCCGGGGCCGACGCGCCCGCGGCGACTCGACGGGGTGCTGCCCGGCGCCTGGATGCGGACGTCGAGCCCTCGGGCGCCCGACGGCACCGCGTACGGCATCACGGTCGAGCCCGATGCGCTGTTCCGGGTCGCGCCCGACGGCGGGGTCACCGAGATGGGCCCGGTCGAGGGGTACACCGCGTCGCTGGCCCTGTCCCCCGACGGCGGCACGCTCTACTACGTGCCCGGCGCCCACGGCGACGCCTACGAGGCGGGCGCGCCCCTGATCGCGGTCGACACCGCCACCGGCGAGCACCGGACGGTGGTCGAGATGCAGGACATGGTGGCGTCCGCCCTCGACCTGCGGTTCGGCGGCACCTACGACGTGGTCGTGGACCCGGGCGGGAAGCGCCTCTACATCGGCGCCAACGCCGGTCCGGCGAACCCCGCCGGCGAGGACGACGACACGTTCGGCACGATCGTGCTGATCGTCGTCGACCTGCCGTGACCGGCGGCCGCCGCGACCGGCCCGCCCTCGCCCTCGCGGTCGTGGTGGCGATCGCGCTGGCCGCGGCCTGCGGCGGGGGTGGTGGCGACGACGCCGCGCCCGACGACAGCAGCGACGTCGGCAACGACCAGGAGACGGAGCCGACCACCACGTCCACCACCGCCGCCGAGGCGGCCCCGGCCGGGGTGTGCTGGACGGCCCCTGCGGCCGGCGGTTCGGGGGTGGCGTGGACCGACGTGACCGAGGCCTCGGGCCTCGTCGAACCGCTCACCGGCATGTACGGCCACGCGGTGGCGGCCGCCGACGTCGACGGGGACGGGTGGACCGACCTGTTCGTCGGCGGGTTCGCCGACCGCCCGGCCGAGGACTACCGCCAGCGCGGTGCCGACGGCCCGGCCCCCGACCAGCTGCTCCGCGGCGGCCCCTCGGGGTTCACGGCCGATCCCGCGTTTCCCGGCGAGCAGGCCCGCACCAGCGGGGCGACGTTCGCCGACCTCGACGCCGACGGCGACCTCGACCTGGTGGTCGTGCGCAACCCCCGCCCCGAGGGCGAGATCGCGGCCCGGCCGACGACCGTCTACGCCAACGACGGCGGCGCCTGGGCGGTGGCGACCACGCTGCTGCCCGACACCGCGGGACGGTCGGTGGCGGCAATCGACGTCGACCGTGACGGGCTGCTCGACCTGGCGATCGCGGGCGACCGCTACGGCGAGGGGCCGACCCGCCTCCTGCGCAACACGGGCGGGCTGGCGTTCGAGGACGCGTCCGACGCGTGGGGCGTCCCCGACGACCTGTACGGCCTGGCGCTGGCGCCGGTCGACCTCGACGGCGACGGCTGGCTCGACCTCGTGGTCAGCGGCGACCCCCGGGTGCTGCGAGGCGGGCCCGACGGCTTCTCGGTGGTCGACCAGCCCGTCCTGGCCTGGGAGACCCACGGCGACGAGGACGACCCCGCGGGGATCGCGGTCGGCGATCTCGACGGCGACGGCCGGCCCGACCTGGCCGTCGGCCAGCACTTCAACTCGACCGTCGACGGCGGGCAGCGCGTGCCCGTGCGCCTGTTCCTCAACCGCTCCACCCCTGGTTCCGTCGACCTGGTCGACGTCACCGAACCCGCGGGCTCGCCCGGTCTGTGGACCAAGGCACCCCACGTCGCCATCGCGGACGTCGACGCCGACGGCCGGGCCGACGTCGTCACCTCGGCCGTGGCGGCCGACGGCACCCCGGTCGTCCTCCACAACGAGGGGGTGACCGAAGGGGTGCCGGAGTTCGCGGTGGTCGGTGAGCCGGGCGACGGCCGCTACTGGATCACGGGCGTCGTCGAGGACCTCGACCACGACGGGAGGGTCGACGCGTTCATGGTCGAGTGGGAGCCTGCGCTCCCCTCGGTGCTGTTCCGCAACACGGGTGGCGGCGGACCGTGGGTCTCGGTCGACGCCTCGGCTCTGGGGCCGGCGGCGACTGGCGCCCGGGTCGAGGCCGTCGTCGACGACGCCACCGTCGCCACCGGCTGGGTGGCCAGCACGACCGGCTACGCGGCCGGCGCGACGCCGGTCGTCCACCTGGGGGTGGGCGGCACCGACCCCCTCCCGGCCGAGGTCACCGTCGTCGTCACGCCTCCGGCGAGCGACCCGCAGACCCTGACCGTCCCCCTCGACAGCCGCGCGACACTCGGCTCGTGCTGATCGGCGGGCGGCGGAGCACCACGAGGGCTGTCATCACCCCGCGTGGCGTTGCTATCCTCCTCGACGGCGGAAGACCGATCGTGCTCACGCGGGCACACCCAGGACGGGCGATCAATGGCATGGCGGAGGTGAGGGCGAGTGAGCGTCGTTCATGACGGCTCCGGCTCGACCCGGCGGCTGGCGGACGGTTCCACAGAGGAAGCGGGCTGGCTCGAGGTCGACGGCGAGCGGGTGTTCCAGGTCACGCGGGTTCCCGCGGGCGAGGTGACCGCATGGCTGCTGCTCTGCAGCGCCATCGGGGGCGAGCAC
Source organism: uncultured Acidimicrobiales bacterium (assembly GCA_963778415.1). Classification (GTDB taxonomy): domain Bacteria; phylum Actinomycetota; class Acidimicrobiia; order Acidimicrobiales; family VFJN01; genus ZC4RG19. The sequence goes on along the minus strand of CAVZUI010000003.1, from coordinate 33,574 downwards.
GACGGCGGCTACCGGCGTCAGACGATGCTGGCCCGCCAGCTCAGCGCCCACGGGGTCGCCACGCGGCGCTTCCACTACCGGGGCACGGCCAACAGCCACATCCACACGACCACCGTGCGTGACACGATGATCGCGGATGGGATCGCGGCCGGGCGCGACCTGGCCGAGCGGTTCCCCGACGTCACCGGCGTCGTGCTGGGCGAGCGGGTCGGCGCCCTCGTGGCCGCCGAGGCCGCCACCGCCCTCGGGGCCCGCGACCTCGTGCTGTGGCAGCCCGTGTGTGAGATCGAGGCCTACCGGCGCGAGCTCGGCCGGGCCGCCAAGCTGCAGAAGGTCACCAGCGGCATCGAGGCCGCCGGCGATGCCGGTGCCGCCGACTTCAACGCCACCTACGACGAGGGCGAGGGCGACCTCATCGGCTTCACCGCCTCGCGTGCGCTCATCGAGAGCTTCGAGGGGCATCCGCTCGTCGACTCGCACGCGGGTTCCGACTGCGCGGTCCACCTGGTGCAGTTCGGGCGCAAGCGCCTCGATCCCAAGTTCGAGAAGCTCCTCGCCGCCTGGCAGCAGTCCGGCAGCGACGTCGAGTCGCAGCTGCTGGTCGAGCCCGAGCTGTGGTGGTTCGCCCCCGGCCCGTGGAAGCGTGGCGAGGAGCTGCGGCCGGTCACGGTCGAGGCCCTCGCGGTCACCGTGCCGATGATCCAGCGCATCGCCACCCGCAAGGCGGTGACGTCGTGAGCGCGGGCACCGTCGCGGTCGCCGACGAGGCCGTCCGCTGGTTCGAGGCCGGCGACGAGACGATCCTCGGCGTCGTCACCCGACCCACCGTCGCTCCCCGCGGCGTGGGCGTCATCTTCCTCAACGGCGGCCACGGCGGCAGCTCGTCGGGCAAGAACCGCATCTACACCCGCATGGCCGCCGACCTCGCCGACCGGGGCTTCCACAGCCTCCGGCTCGAGTGGCACGGCATCGGCGACAGCACCGGCGCGGTCGACGAGTACATCATGGACGAGCCGTTCCTGGACGAGGCGTTCGGCGCCGCCCAGCTGCTGCGCGACGAGGGCTGCGAGCGCATCGCCATCTTCGGCGAGTGCTTCGGCGCCCGCACCGCGGTGGTGGCGGCCGAGAACATGCCCGACCTCGCGGCCATGTACCTGGTCACGCTGGTGCTGCGCGACGGCGCCGTGTCCGAGCAGAACCCGCAGCGGCTGGTCGACGACCTTCCCACCAGCGAGTTCGTCAAGCGCCTCGGCAAGCTGCGCCACATCGGCGACGCCAAGCGCCGCCGTCTCTACATCGACGCGGTCAAGAACAAGGCCCGCCAGCTGACCCAGAAGGCCCGCTACCGCCGCGAGGGCAACACCAACCTGGCGCCGTGGGTCGGCCGCCAGGTGGTGGCCGGCCTCGAGGGGCTCGGTTCCCGGGGCGTCCCGGTGCACCTCGTCTACGGCGACAGCTACTGGGACCCGCACCGCTACGACTTCGAGGCGGTCGCCGACGACCTCAAGCCGCTGCGCTACGAGACGACGACATGGCAGGTCCTGCCCGAGATGATCGCGGGCTACCGCACGCTCCCGGTGCAGGACCACCTCGTCCCGCTCGTGGGCGAGTGGTTCGACCGGACGCTGCCGGCCGGCTGACCGTGGAGGCGCGCCTGCTCCACGACCTGGTGGGGGCCTCTGCCCGGCGCGATCCCGACGCGGTGGCGGTCGTCGACGGCGACCGCACGCTCACCTACGGCGAGCTCGACGCCGCGTCCGGGCGGCTGTCCGGCCTGCTCGTGGCCGCCGGTGTGCGCCGGGGCGACCGTGTGGGCGTCCACGCCGAGAAGTCGCTCGAGGCCCTCGTCGCCCTGTACGGCGCCATGAAGGCCGGGGCCGCCTACGTCCCGCTCGACCCCGCCGCCCCGGTGGCGCGGATCGGGTTCATCGCCGCCGACTGCGGCATCCGCGTGCTGTGCAGCCCGTCGTCGCTCGCGACGACATGGGGTGGGCTGGTCGAGGCCGGCGCCCCGCTGGACCACGTGGTGGCGCTCGACGTCACGTCCGATCCGGGCGGCGACGTCGGCGGCGACACCGGTGCGGTCACAGGGCGCCGGCCCGAGGTCCCCGCGGGCGTGACCCTGCACACAGGAGCCGACCTGGCCGGGCACGAGCCCGTCACCGCCACCCGCACGATCGACGACGACCTCGCGTACATCCTCTACACGTCGGGGTCGACGGGGTCGCCCAAGGGCGTCATGGTGTCGCACCGCAACGCCATGGCGTTCGCCGCCTGGGCGGCGAGCGAGTTCGCGCTCACCGCCGACGACCGGGTGGCCCAGCTCGCCCCGCTCATCTTCGACCTGTCGACGTTCGACCTGTTCGCCTCGGCGTTCGCCGGCTCTGCCGTCCACCTGGTCGGGCGCAAGGCGGCCATGTTCCCCGCCCAGCTCCGGGCGTTCGTCGACGACCGGCGCATCACCGTGATCTACGCCGTGCCGTCGCTGCTGACCATGCTGGTCGAGCGGGGGAAGCTCCCCGCCGAGGGGGCGCTGCCGTCGCTGCGGCTGATCCTCTTCGCCGGCGAGGTGTTCCCCACCCGCCACCTGGCCCACCTCATGCGGCTGGTGCCGGGCGCCGAGTACGCCAACCTGTACGGCCCCACCGAGACCAACGTGTGCACGTACCACCGGGTCACGACGGTGCCGGGCGACGACGATCCGCCGGTCTCGATCGGCGTGGCCATCGCCGGAGACGAGGCCATCGTGGTCGGCGACGACGGTCGGGTGGTCACCCCCGGCGAGCCGGGCGAGCTGTACATCCGGGGCGCCACGGTGATGCAGGGCTACTGGGGCGACCCCGAGCGGTCGGCCCGCACCCTGGTCGCCCCGCCCGGCGTGTCCGGGCCCCGCGAGCCCGCCTACCGCACCGGCGACCTCGTGCGCGAGGAGGCCGACGGCACGCTCACGTTCCTCGGCCGCCGCGACAACCAGATCAAGCGGCGGGGCTACCGCATCGAGCTGGGCGACATCGAGGCGACGATCCTCCAGCACCCCGACGTGGTCGAGTGCGCGGTCAGCGCCGTGCCCGACGACGCCGCCGGCAGCCTGCTCGTGGCCCACGTGTCCGCCAAGGACGGCGTGGCCCCGCGCGACATCACGCGGTTCTGCGCCGACCGCATCCCCAAGTACATGGTCCCCGACCGGGTCGACCTGCTGGACGACCTGCCCAAGACCGCGACGGCGAAGATCGATCGGGCCGGCCTGGCCCGACGCGCCGCACACACCGCAGGAGACTGAGCCCCGTGTCGACCACCGACATGACCACCAAGGACCACGTCCGCCAGTTCGTGCTCGACGAGCTCGAGTACGTGGGCGAGCCCGAGGACCTGACCGACGAGTTCGAGCTGCTCGAGGAGGGCGTGCTCGACTCGCTCGGCATCATGGCGCTGGTCGAGTACCTCGAGGGCGCGTTCGACATCGTCATCGACGAGGACGACATCGTCGCCGAACGCTTCGAGACGATCGCCTCGATCGCCGCCCTGGCCGACACCAAGCTCGCCGGCTGACCCCCAGGACGTTTTCCACAGCAGTTTCGGGGGTCAGGACCCCCGAAACTGCTGTGGAAATCTCGTCATGTCGCCGGGGCCCGCCACTTGAGCTTGGCGCGCTCGGGGCTCCTCGATGGGGAGGATCTCCTGCGGGCGGGTCTCGAGCGCCTCGGCGGCCTGCGCCAGGTTGCGCTGCAGGCGCCGGAGGCCGTCGGGCTCGAGCGAGGCGGCGTGGTCGGTGCCCTTCCACGTCCGGTCGAGCGTGAAGTGCCGCTCGATGTACGTGGCGCCGAGCGTGAACGCGACGGTGTCGAGGCTGATGCCGTTGTGGTGGCCCGAGTAGCCGACGGCGTGGAGCTCGTCGCCGTAGGCCTCGATCAGCCGGGGGATCTCGAGCAGGCACGCCTCGGACGCCTGGATCGGGTAGCCCGAGGTGCAGGCGTAGAGCACGACGTCGCCCGCGCGGCCGTGGCGGCGGAACAGCTCCATCATCTGCTCCTCCTCGGCCCGGGTGGTCATGCCGAGGCTGACGTGGATCTGCCCGCCGAAGTCGGTGCACATCTCGGTGAGCAGCTCGACGTTGGTGTTCGTCGCCGACGGCACCTTCAGGTACTTCGGCTCGAGGGTCACCATCTCGCGCAGGCTGGGCACGTCCCACACCGAGGTGGCGTAGGTCATGCCGCGCTCGTCGCAGTGGTCCTTGAGCTTGCGGTGCTCCTCGAGCGAGAACTCGAGGTACTCGCGGTGCTCGCCGTAGGTGTCGCCGAACGAGTTCGTCGGCACCGGGTGCGGCGCGTCGAACTGGTCGGGCGGCAGCAGGTCGCGGTTCGACCGCTTCTGGAACTTCACGTTCTGCACCTCGCAGAACGATCCGGCCACCTCGATGAACCGCTTGGCGATCTCGAGGTCGCCCATGTGGTTGCAGCCGATCTCGGCGATCAGCGTGGGAGCCTGCATGCGCCCTCCTCTGGTCTGGTGGTGCGGAGCGGAACGGTCGACGTGCTCACCACGCCGTCCATCCGCCGTCGACGATCAGGTTCGCCCCGGTCATGTACGACGATGCGTCCGAGCACAGGAAGGCGATCGCCCCCCGGTACTCGTCGGGCTGCGCCATGCGCCCGAGGATCGTCCGCGACGAGTAGGCCGCCACGAACTCGTCGTCGTGCTCGTTGAACGCCCCGCCGGGGGTGAGGGCGTTGACGCGGATCTCGGTGCCCGCGTAGTGGGCGGCGAGCGCCCGCGTGAAGCCGAGCATGCCGGCCTTCGTCACCGAGTAGTCGAGCGGCTTGAACGACCGCGTGCCGTCGGCCCGCTGGTAGAGCCGCTGGTCGGGACCGGCCAGGCCGTAGGTCGACGAGATGTTGACGATGGCGCCCCGCCCGACGGGTGCGGCGCCGTCGCCCTGGGCCTCCATGACCCGGCACACGGCCCGGGTGACGAGGAACGTCCCGGTCAGGTTCACGTCCATGCTGCGCCGCCAGGCGGCGAGCGGGTAGTCGGCGAACCCGGCGTCGGCCAGGGTCGAGGACTCGGCGTCGGCCTTGGGATCGACCGCGGCGCTGTTCACGAGCACGTCGATCGCCCCGCCCGCGGCGACGGCGTCGATGGCTCGGGCGACGTCGGCCTCGTCGGTGATGTCGCAGGCGAGCGGCCACCGCCCGGCCCGGGCCGGTCAGCTCGCCGGCGGCCTTGGCGGCCGCGTCGGCGTCGCGGTCGAGCAGGTGCACCTCGGCGCCGAGGTCGACCAGGGCCGCGGCGAAACGACGACCGAGGAGGCCTGCTCCGCCCGTCACGATCGCCCGCCGACCCGTCAGGTCGAACAGCTCGCGAGTGCCCCGCCCGCCGGCAGGACCCCGATGGTCCATGCGCTTCCGCCCTTGCTTGTCCGCCGGACGATGGTAGTGGCCCGCCCCGGGCCGAGTCACGCGCGGCGGCCGGGCCCGAGTCGTCGCCTCGCCTCCCGATGGCGATGGCGACCGTCAGTCCACCGTGACCACCTCGTCGATCATCATCGACCGCTCGATGGCTTCGACGAGGCTGACGGCGCGGATGCCGTCGCGGAGGGGGGTCCGGGGCGCCGACCCGGTGCGCACGGCGGCGAGGACGTCCTGCCACTGGGCGGTGAACATGCCGGTCCGGTCGTACGGCCACGTCCGCTCGACGGGCTCGGCCCCGGGCGCGAACGGCGTGTGGACCAGGCGGCCGGCGTAGTGGTCCCAGTCGACCCGGCCCTCGCTGCCCACGACCGCCATCGACACGTGCCTCGGCCGCTGGCGGTAGTCGAGGTGGCCGTGCACCGAGGTGCCGTCGGCCGTCCGGAACAGGTAGCTGGCCGTGTCCTCGACGTCGACCTCGAGGTCGGTGCGGTGCCCACCCGAGGCGAACACCCTGGTCAGCGGGCCGAAGATCCAGTCGAGGACGTCGATGTGGTGGATCTGCGTGCGCAGCACCCCGCCGCCCAGGGCGCGGTCGGGCCGCGTAGCCCGTCCGGTAGTCCTCGTCGGGGTGGTAGTCGGCCAGGTGCTCGCCCTGGTGGGCCTCGACGGTGAGGATCGTCCCCAGATCGCCGGCGGCCACCATCTCGCGGAGCGCGACCAGGCCCGGGCTCGAAGCGGAACTGGTGGGCGGCCGCGGCGACCAGGCCCCGGTCCACGGCGGCGTCGGCCACGGCGTCGAGCCCGGCCGACGAGTCGCCCACCGGCTTCTCGACGAGCACGTGGCACCCCGCGGCCACCGCCGCGGCCGCCTGGTGGCGGTGCAGGGACGTCGGGGTGGCGACCACGACGAGCCCCGCGTCGCCGAGGGCGTCGTCGAGGCGGTGGGTGACCGGGATGTCGACCCCGTCGACGGTGAGCTCGGCGCGCCGCCCGTGCTCGGACACCGCCACGAGCTCGGTCTCCCCGAGCGCCAGCAGGGTGGCGAGGTGCCGCCGCCCGATCGACCCGGTCCCGACGACGGCGATCCGCATCAGCTCGCGATTTCCCCCGCGAGATCGGTCGCTCCAGACGACCGATCTCGCGGGGAAATCCTCGTGTCGGTCGGCATGGTCAATCCGCCGGGACGTCGGCGGTCAGGCCGTAGCGGCGGCAGCGGTCCTCGGCCAGGGCCAGCGACAGCGGGTCGTCGATGTCGACGGCCAGGTCGGGGTCGATGACCAGCGGCAGGATGCGGCGGCCGGTCATCGACCCGAGGTCGAGGACCGTGCCGGCCCGCATCACGTCGAGCGTGCCCGTCTGCCAGTACGCCGCGGGCAGGGCCTGGCGGGGCTGGTTGTACTGCTCGTGGATGTCGGTCTCGACCAACGGCTCCAGCACGCCGTCGACGATCCGCCACATCTTGAACGGGTTGTTGGCCGGCGGGGTCACCGCCCGCAGCGAGTCGGCGGCGGGGTCGGCGGCCAGCGTGCGCACGCCCTCGTCGACCAGGCCGGGGGGCCGCAGGGGTGACGTCGGCCGCAGGTGGACGACCAGGTCGGGCGCGTAGCCCTCGGACGCGGCGAGCGTGCGCAGCGCGTGCTCGAACACCGGCAGGTCGAGCACGGTGTCACCCGCCAGCTCGGCGGGTCGCAGGAACGGGACCTCGGCCCCGGCGGCCGCGGCGGCGTCGGCGATCTCGGCGTCGTCGGTGCTGACGATCGTGCGGGTGACGGTCTCGGCGTCGAGCGCGGCCCGCACGGACCACCACAGCAGCGGCCGCCCGAGCAGGGTCACCAGGTTCTTGCGGGGGATGCCCTTGGACCCGCCCCGCGCCGGGACGATGGCGAGGACCTCCACGTCAGGTGTCCTCCACGTCGGCGGCCCGCGGGGCGAGCAGCGTCGACGCCAGCTCGCGCAGCACGCCCTGCCCGCCCGCCGTCGTCGGTGACGAGCCGGGCGTCGCCGACCACGTCGGGGTGGGCGTCGGCCGGCACGACCGGCCACCCGACGGCTCGCAGCGCCCCGAGGTCGTTGACGTCGTTGCCGACGTACATGACCCGCGGCCGGGTCGAGGTCGCGGTCGCGCAGCAGGTCGCGCATCGCCACACCCTTGTCGGCGCAGCCCTGCACGACCTCGACGCCCAGCTTGGCGCCCCGCACCGCCACCACCCGGTTGGTCTCGGTCGACAGGATCATCAGCGACAGCCCGGCGGCCTTGAGCAGGTCGCAGCCGATGCCGTCGGCGCGGGTGCACACCACCGACTCGTGCCCGTCGTCGGAGACCAGCACCCGGTTGTCGGTGAGCACGCCGTCGAAGTCGGTCACCAGCAGGTCGATGTCGGCGAGGCGGGGGATCACGTCACCCATCCTGCCCCGCGCCGTCCTGGGGAGCCGGGACGCCGGCGACGGTGGCGCCGCGCCGGTGCACGTCGGTCTGCACGTCGATCTCGACACGGCCGACCCGGCCCGCCACCAGCACCACGCCGTCGGGACCGAGCGCGGACAGCGCCGCGGTCACCGAGGCGGACGTCGGGTCGACGTCGACCACGACCGTCGTCTCGCCCCCGTCGCCGTCGGGGTCGGCGGCCACGTCGGTCAGGAGCGCCTGGACCGCCTCGGCCAGCGCTCCCTCGCCCTGGACCCGCACCGCGCCGGCCGCCGGCGAGCCCCCGGTCTGGGACACGGCGGCCGCCCGCGCCGCCCGGGCGACGGCGGCCGGGTCGGCCGACCACCCGCCCACGACCGGTTCGTCGGCCCCACGCCGGGCCGGCGGCCGGCGGGTGGTCGGAGGTGGCGCGCTCGTCGGGACCCGACGCGTTCGGCGGGTGGCAGCGGCACGTCGAGGCCCCGGCGGAACGGGTTCGGGAGGTCGAGGCCCCCGGCTCGGACCCGCAGGTCGGGCGCGAGCCGCCACCACTCGATCATCGGCACCACCTGCGATCGGTCGGATCCGACGCGGTCGAGCAGGTCGGCGGCACCGGCCGGATCGGCGTGGAAGGTGATCAGGTCGTCGACGCGCACCGCCCCGGTCGCCACCCGGTCGAGGAACCGCTGCGCCGCCGACCGGCGGTCGAGGCCGGCCGTGCCGCCCGGAGCGTCGAGCAGGCCGGCGTGGGCACCGACCACCCGCAGAGAGCGGGAGGCGACGAGGTCGAGGGGGACGGCCACGGCCTCGGCCCGGGTGGTGCCGAGCACGACCACGGTCCCGCCGCGAGCGGCGGCGCGCAGCGCGAGGTCCAGGCCGGCGGCCGCTCCCGTCGCCTCGACGACCGCGTCGGCCGCCAGGCCGTCGACCGCCGCCGGCGGAGCCGACACGGCGCCGGGGTCGCCCGCGACCACCGCGTCCTTGGCCGTCGAGGCGGCGACGACGGTGCACGGCTTGGCCCCCTCGGCGGCGCCGATGCGCTGGGCGAGCAGGCCGATGGCCCCGGCGCCCACGACCGCCAGCGAGCGACCGGTGACCTCACCCGCCCGGGCCACGCCGAGCTCGGCGATGGCGCCCAGCGTGACCAGCGCGGCGGAGGCGAGATCGGCGCGCTCGGCCAGCACGTGGACCTGCGACCGGTCGACCGTGACGAGCGACTGGTGCGGCGCACCCCACACGGCCACCGGGGTGCCCGGCTCGATGTCGTAGACGCCCGGCCCGACCGCGTGGACGGTGCCGGACAGCGAGTACCCGGGCTGGTGCGGGTACCGGACCGCCGCGCCGGGCAGGCCCAGCCAGCGGGCGCGCTCGGTGCCGAGGCTCACCGCGCTGACGTCGACGAGGACCGACACCTGCCCCTGACCGGGGGCCGGCACCTCGACGGGCACCACCTCGGCCCGACCCGGGCCGGTCCAGACGATCGCCGTGCCCGTCGAGGCCGCCGGTCGCGCTCGGCGCGCCCGCCGCCGGGCCGCCAGCCACCGCTTGGCCTCGGCCGTGCCGGCCGGGGTCGGCTCGGGCCGGATGGCGGGCGACTCGGCCGACGTGGACGCCGCAGCATCGTGGCCCGCCGTCGTCGGCTCCACCGCGACCGGAGTGACGGCGACGCGGGTCGCGACGGCGTCGGCCACGTGGAGCGCCGTGGCGGCGATGGTGAAGACCGGGTTGGCGTACCCGCTGGTGGGGAACAGCGACGCCCCGACCACGAACAGCCCGGGAACGTCGTGGACCTCGCCGCTCGGGTCGGTGACCGATGTGTGGGGATCGGTGCCCATGCGCGTGGTGCCCGCGTGGTGGGAGGCATCGGTCAGGCCGTCCCACGCCGGGCTGCCGTCGTCGAGGTCGACCCGCAGCTCGCCGAGCCCATGGCGGCGGAAGGCCCGGACGAGGGACTCGTGCAGCACGCGCACCGACCGGCGATCGAGGTCGGACAGGTCCCAGTCGACCGCGGCGAGCGGCCGGCCCAGCGGGTCGCGCCGGTCGGACAGCCGCACGCGGCTCGCCCGGCGGGGCTCCTGCTCGAGGAAGCTGCGCACCTGCACGAGGTCGATCGGCCCCTCGTTCCGCAGCCGGAACCGGGCGAGGCGGGCCAGGTCGGGCGCATCGGCGGCCAGGCCCGTGAGATCGTGCGGGTCGAGGCCCCGCACCCGCCCGCGGGCCGCCCGCTTGAGCGCGGCGATGCCGTCCGGCACGTGGTCGAGGACCGTGGGCTCGAGGCGGACGTAGCTGTTGAGCACCTGCTCACGCCGCTGAGCGGCCTCGGTCAGCCCGATCCCCCACCGGGTTCGGCCCTGCGCGGTGGCGCGTGCCGGCCAGTAGCCCGAGGCCGGCAGGCGACGGGCGGCGGGGTCGACGGCGAGGAGGCCCGTGAAGCCCTTGGGGTGGTCCTGGAAGTAGCGCCCCACTGCGTCGTGGCCGTTGCCGAGGCCTGCGGGCCGGCGGTCACGGCTCGCGAGCAGCAGCCGGGCGTTCTCGATGGCGCCGCAGCCGACCACGACGGCGGGTGCCCGCACGACGAACCGCCGGCCGTTCACGGTGGCGACGTCGACCCCGTCGACGCGGGCGCCGAGGTCGTCGAGGCGCACCTCGGTGACGTTGGCCAGCGTGATGACGTCGACCCCGTCGGCGGGGCGCAGCCGGGCGCGGCAGCAGGCGCCCGAACCGCAGCGGCTCGGCATCCTCGTGGAACACCAGCGTCCGCAGGTCGCCGTCGTCGAAGCGCACCCCGTCGTGGGGCGTGGCCGCGGGGGCGTCGTAGGTGGCCGGGGGCGGCCGGTCGAGCAGCGTGGCCGCCCGCTCGTAGCACTGCCACAGCCGGGCGGCGGCGAGCGGCCAGCCCGAGTCGGGCACCCAGGGCCGGGCCTCGAGGTCGATGGCGTCGAGCGTGGTCTTGCCGCCGGTCCAGGCGTTGGTCGTTCCGCCGAGCCACCGCTCGCGGCTGGCCTGCTCGACCTCGCGCTCGGTGCTCTCGACGACCGTGAACCGCTCGCTCACGGCATCGGGCGCGGTGCCCCCGGCCTCGAGCACCGCGATGCGCAGACCCCGGCCGGCGAGCGCCAGGGCTGCGGTGGCGCCGGCGGCGCCGGTGCCGACGATGCACACGTCGTAGTCGAGCACGGCGCCGTCGGGGAACCTCCGGGCGTCGTGCACGGGCAGCGGCCCGGCCGGCCAGTCGCCGCCGGTGAGCATCGCCTGCCAACGTCTGCTGGCACGGCCGACAGGCCGGGGTTGCGCTGTACCGCCCATGGCACCTCCGTCCCGCCGATCGTGTGCCGGCCGGCGATGGTAGCAATCACGACCGAGATGACCCCCTGCCTTCGCCCCCGTCGGTCCGTCCGCTCTCGCCGCGCTGGTCGGGGGCCCGCTCGAGGCCCCCGTCGACATCTCGGGCGAGGTCGGATGGGTCGGGCTCGCCGCAGCCGCCGTGCTCGCCGTCACCGCGCCGGTGCTCCGCCGGTGTCCGCCGACCTCTGCCCGCCGCCGGGGCTGGCGATGGCGGCGGCCGGAATGGTGGCGGTGGCCATCGCCGACACCGACGAAGGCCGGCGGAACGCTCCACGTCCTCGGCATCGCCGCGGCCGCCGCCGGCGCCTGGGCCGGGCGGGTGCTCCGGCTCCCGCTGGTCCTGCGGCCGGTCCTGGTGGTGCCGGGCATCGCCGTGACCGTCGAGGCGATGCACCTGGCCGACCGGTCGACCGTCGTGTGGCCGACCGTGATCGTCGCCTCGGTGCTGGCCGTGCTGGTCGCCGACGCCGACGAGTCCCTGGCGGGGTCCGCCGTCGGTCCGCCCCTGCTGGCGGTGTCGATCTTCGGGATGTACGTCACGATCCCCGAGACCGGCCAGATCCTCCCGGTCCTGGTCGTGGCCGTGCCGATCGCCCTCGTCGGCGCCCCCCTCTGCCTGGCCCGGCTGGGCGCGGCCGGCTCCGGGCGCGATCATCGGCGCTCCTGGCCGCCGTGGTCGCCGAGGGGGGTCAGGCCCGGGCGGCGTCGATCGTCGGCGGCCTGGCGGCCGTCGGCGTGCTCGCGCTCGAACCCGTGGCGCGCCGCCTCGTCCCCGGTGCACCTGCGTGGCCGGCCGACTGGCGATCGCCCCGGATCCTGGCGCTGGCCGCGCTGCAGGTCGTGATCGTGCTCGTCATGTCTCGGGTGGCCGGCCTCCGCGACGACCTCGAGGGCGCCGCCGCGATCGCGGTGGTCGCCGGGGTGCTCGGCCCTGGTCGCGCTGGTGGTGATGCTCCGCGACGTGGAGCGCGTGCCCGGGGACGGATAGCATTCCCCCTCATGCAGGGCGGCATGGCGGCGGGCTCGGGTGATTCCGCGCGCGACGATCCGACGAACAGGCGGGTGAGATCGACGGTGCGGTGGCTGTTGCTACCGGTCGAGGTGAAGGCGCGGGGCCTCGAGGGCCGCCTGCTGCTCGGCGCGCACGCGGCCGCCCAGGGCTGGAAGGTCGTCGTGGGGCGAAAGGCCCAGCTCAACGGGTCGATCCGCGACCTGCCCCGCGGCCTCTACTTCGACAAGAGCATCCAGTCGCTGGCCCTCGGCCAGATCCGGTACATCCGGGCGCTGGGCAACACCTACGCCGCCATCGACGAGGAGGGCCTGGTCCACGAGGGCGGGGCCACCGCGTACGTGAAGAGGCGCTTCACCCACGAGACGCTGGCCGAGACCCGCGCCTTCTGTTGCTGGGGCGACGCCCAGGCCGAGGTCGTGCGGGCGGCCGAGCCCGACCTCGCCGACCGGGTCGTCGTCACCGGCAACCCGCGGGTCGACCTGTGGCGGCCCGAGATGCACGGCCTGCACCGCCGGCCGGTGGACGAGATCCGGGCCGACGTCGGGCGGTTCGTGCTGGTGCCGTCGAACTTCGCCAACGTCATCGGCGCCGACGGTCCCGAGCGCACCGCGCGCTTCGGCGAGATCACCGGTCACTACGGCGATCCGGCCGAGCGCGAGCGCTTCGCCCGCTACCTCGACCTACGGGCGGGCATCCTCGATCGCCTCGGACCCGCACTGGTGGCACTGGCCCGATCGCTGCCCGACGGGCACAGTGTGGTCGTGCGGCCCCACCCGTCCGAGGACCACGCGCACTGGGAGAAGCTCGCGGTCGACGAGCCACGCCTCCTCGTGCGGTTCGAGGGACCCCTCACGCCGTGGCTGCTGGCGGCCGACTGCGTCGTGCACAGCAACTGCACGTCGGGGGTCGAGGCGGCCGTGGCGGGCGTCCCCGCCATCGCCTACGCGCCGCTCGACGAGTCCGAGTTCCCGATGCTGCCCAACCAGGTCAGCCAGGTCGTCGACGAGCGACCCAGCCCTGCGCGACGCCGTCGCCGCCGTGCTGGACGGACGGCCGGTGGCGCCCGAGAGCGCCCGGGCGACCGTCGACCACCACCTCGCCGCCGTGCACGGGCCGCTGGCGGCCGAGCGCATGGTCGCCCTGTTCGACACGCTCCCGGTCCGCGAGGACCGCGGCGACGGCCGGCACGGCCACCGCCGCACCGACGAGGTGCGCACGCTCCCGGGTCGGGCCCGCCGCTGGGCCGAGCGTCGCGGCAGCCGCCCGTTCGAGCTCCCGTCGGCCAGCCCCACGCTGGTGAGCCAGAAGTTCCCACCGACGCCGCTCGCCGAGGTCGCCGACTTCGTGACCCGGCTCGGAGAGGTCGACGACCGCCTCGCCGGCGTGCGGGTCGGCGAGCTGGCGCCCGACCTGTTCCAGCTGGAGGCCGTGGGTGACTGACCCGACCCGCCCGTACGACGACCACGGCTGGGGCGACCCGCCCGCCGAGCGCGAGCGCCGCCACTGGTACGACGGTCCCTCGGCCTCCGCGCCCGCCCACGGCGGACGGCTGGGATCGCGGCGCCGCCCGGCCCGCCGAGCTCGTGGGACGCGTGGCCCCCTCCCCGCGCCCGCAGCGCCCGCCGCCCGCCCGCTCGTCGAGGTCGACCACCTCACCAAGATCTACGAACCGTCGCCGAGCTGGATGAAGCTCCTGCTCAAGTCGTCGATCACCGAGCCGGTGACCGCCGTGGCCGACCTGTCGCTCGAGGTGTGGCCGGGCCAGGTGTTCGCCGTCGTCGGGCCGAACGGTGCCGGGAAGTCCACCCTGTTCCGCGTGCCTCACCGGCCTGATCACCCCCACGTCGGGCCGGGTCGCCCTCGCGGGCATCGACGTCATCGGTGACGCCCGCAAGGCCCGCCGGCACATCGGCTTCATGCCGGCCGAGGACCGCAGCCTGAACCTCCGCCACACGTGCTGGCAGAACCTGGCCTTCCACGGGCGCCTCCAGGGCATCCCGTCCAACGAGCTCGGCCCCCGCATCGACGAGGTGCTCGAGACCGTCGGCCTCGGGCACGTGCCCGACCGCACCGGCCACGCCCTCTCCAGCGGCATGCGTGCCCGTCTGCAGCTGGCCCGGGCGCTGCTCCACGAGCCCGACATCCTGGTCCTCGACGAGCCCACCGGCACCATCGATCCGGTCGGCGCCCACGACCTCCTCCAGCTCGTCCAGCGCCTGGCGTCCGAGCGGCAGCTCGCGGTGCTGCTCAGCTCGCACCGGCTCGAGGAGATCGACGCGCTCGAGGACAACGTGCTCTTCATCAACAAGGGCGAGGTGGTGCACACCGGCTCGATGGACTCGCTGCGCGACGTGATGGAGCAGCCGATGCTGCGCCTGCGGTTCGACAGCCCCGCCAGCGCCCACCAGGCGTGCGACCACCTGGTGGTCGGGCGGGAACTGCAGGTGTCGGTCGACGGGGACGAGGTGCACGTGGCCGGCGACCTGGCGCCGGGCGTCGTGCTCTCGCGCCTCGGTCACCACCTCGCCCGCGTCGAGGCGGTCGACCGCAGCCGCATGCCGCTGCAGGAGCTCATCAGCAGGCTCATGCGCAGCGGGGCGCCGCCGCGGCCCGCCCCGTCGCCGCCCGAGCCCCAGCGGCCGGTCAACGGCGGGTCGCCGCCGACCGCGTGGCCCCCCGCCGCGAGCCCCACCCCGTCCGTCGAATCGGCGCCCGGCCGTGGCACCCCCAGCTGGCGCGGTGCGTCGTGGCGGCCGGCGCCCGCCGGGTGCCGCCGAGGGCCCGGTGAACGGCACGACGAACGGCGCCGTCAACGGGGCGAACCACGGGTCGGCGGGCTACGGCTGGCCGCCCAACGGCTCGTCCGCCAACGGCGACCTCGGGCAACGGGACCAACGGGAACGGGAGCCGACCCTGGTGAGCACCACCGCCGCCCACCTCGCGCCCCGGTCGCGGCACGAGCCTCGGCCTGGTCGCCCGGGCCCGCCGCGCCTGGCAGGTCACGTCGGCCTTCACCTGGCTGGGCTACACCGAGGAGCTCTCCTACCCGCTGAACTTCGCCCTCAAGCAGGCGCAGCCGATCTTCACGGTCGTCGTCTACTACTTCCTGTCGCTGCTGGTCGACGACACCCCCAGCGTGGCCGGCGACTACTACTCGTTCGTGGTGGTCGGCGCCGTCGTGGTCCGCATGCTCGACTCGGGCCTGGGCTCGTTCTCGTCCACCCTCGAGGCCACGGTCGACCAGGGCCGGCTCGAGTCGCTGCTCATCGAGCCGATCCGCTGGAAGCTCATCCCGTTCGGCCTGGCGTCGTGGTCGATCCTCACCTCGGGCATCACCACGGCGTTCATGATCGTGCTGGCGCTGCCGATCGGGCTGCACGTCGACGTGTCGGGCGTGCTGCCGGCCGTCGTCATCCTGGTCCTCGGCATCGGCGCCAGCCACGCCCTCGGCATCGTGGCCGCGGCGGTGAAGCTGCTGAGCAAGCGCGGCAACCCGTTCGTCACCATCTACGGGATGCTCGTCGTGCTGCTGTGCGGGCTCATGTTCCCCGTGTCGAGCCTGCCCGGCCCGCTGCGGGCGGCGTCGTACCTGCTGCCGCCGACCTACGCCATCCAGGGCGTGCGCCGCACCGTGCTGCCCGGTGGCGACGAGCTCACCGGACCGAGCACGTTGACGTCAGTGCTGGCCCTGGCCGGCTTCTGCGTGATCGTGTACCCGGTGTCGCTCTGGCTCTACGGCCGGGCGGTCGACGTCGGGCGCAAGTACGGCACCCTCGCCGGCTACTGAGCCGGCCGGCGACCCGGCGCCGGGCCCGGGCAGCCATCACCTGGAGGCCGGCCAGCGCGCCGCCGGCGTAGACGGCGCCCTGCGCCACGCACGTCGCGCACATCGCCGCCAGCGTACAGCCCAGGCACGGCCGCGCTCGAGGCGGCGCATCAGCTGTCGAGGGCCTCGGGCGCCACGCACGAGCCGCTCGCCTGCCGACGGTCGGTGCCCGCGAACGGACCGCAGTCGTTGGGCACCACCCACACGTGCAGCATCGGGGCGGCCTGGCCCCGGGTGCCGCCCGGGACGGCACCGGCCGTTCACGACGACCCCCGCGATGCGGGTGCCGGTGCTGTCCCAGCACAGGTTGTCGTGGCCGTGCCAGACCGTGAGGTTCCCGCGCCACGTCGGGGACGTCGTCCATCGTCGACCCCGGAGGCAGGATGTACATGGCGCTGATCAGCCGGCGCCCGCCGTCGGCCTCGACGCGGTAGACGAGCGACTCGACCTCGGTCGGGTCGAGGACGCTCTCGTCCTGCAGGTGCTCGTGGTTGATGAAGTGCTCCACTCCGCTGCGGGCGTCGCCGATGGAGACGTAGCCCGCCGCCTCCGCGGCCGCCACGTCCGCGTACGCGGCCAGCGCGGCCTCGGTGTCGGCGACGAGCTGCCGGGCGGCGGCGCGCTGCTCGTCGGTGGGCTCGTGGTCGAGCCGGTCGGGGATGTCGTGGTCGTGACCCCCGGCGGCGTCGGCTCCGCCGTCGGACGCCGCATCGGGCGTGTCCTGACGCCGTCCTCGTGCTCGTGCTCGGAGCCGGCCTGCTCGTGCTCGTGGCCCCGGTCGCACCGCTGGCGGCCTCGTGGTCGTGCGCGCCACCGCCGTGGGCGTGATCCGCGGCCATGGCCGGCACCGCAAGGCCGACGACCAGCACGGCCGCCGCCCCCGCCGCCACCGGTGACCAGGCGCCGGCCCCCCACCGCGGGCGGCGGCCGCGGCCAGCGCCAGGCCGACCGCCACCACGCCGAGCGCGGCGCACACCGTGTCCTGCCACCCTGCCGCCTCGGGCTCCCGCAGTGCGTCCACCAGGGGCAAGCCGACCGTGCGCGTCGCCAGCCAGGCGAGGACCAGCGCCGCGTTCAACCCCGCACCCGCCAGCGCCACGATCCTCGTGGGTCGTTGGAGGGCCACCGCGGCCCAGGCCAGCTGGGCCACCGCCGCCAGGGCGAAGAGCACGACCACGACGCGGTCACCGCTGTGGGCAGCCCGCAGCGGCGGCGTGGATCACCCCCGCGCCGGCCGACGCCAGCCCCGCGAGGTACAGCACGCCGGCGGACGCCGGGGCACGAGAGGTTCCTTCGGACATGCCCGCACCCTCGCCCCGCCGCGTGATGTCCAGATGATGGCGACGTGAGGGTTCGGTGAGCGCGGCGACGTCCGACGCCAACTCCGGCGGCACGGGGCGCGTTCTCGGCCACCATCGCGTCCGTGGACAACCTGGAGCGCATCGAGCGCATCGTGGCCCGCCTGCCCGAGGCCGAGCGGGTCGACATCGAGGCCTGGGAGGGCGAGGTCACCTTCCGGGTGCGGAAGAAGAACTTCGTCTTCGCCGGAACCGAGGCCAGAGGCGTCAGCGTGAAGCTGCCGAAGGAGGAGGCCACCGCCGTGGTGGCCACCGATCCGCTGGCCGAGCCCACCGGCTACGGGCTCGGCCGCCACGGGTGGGTGTCGGTGCAGATCGGCGACGGTGCCGACGACGACCGGTGGCAGCAGGTCGAGGAGTGGGTCCGCACGTCGTACACGCTGGTGGCGCCGAAGACCCTGGCACGCGTCGTCCTGGCCGAGGACGGCCTCGGGTGACCGCGGACGCCACGATCGGCGAGCACTACCGGGCCAGCCGCGAGCGCCTGACCGAGCTGCTGGCCGACGCCTCCGACGCCGACTGGGCCCGGCCCGTGCCGGCGTGCCCCGACTGGGTCGTCCACGACGTCGTCGCCCACCTCGTCGCCGTGGTCGACGACGCCCTCGCCGGCCGGCTCACCGGACCGCCCACGCCCGACGTGACGGCCGAACAGGTCACCCGCCTGCGCCACGACCCCGGGCCCGACATGCTGGCTCGCTGGGCCGACCAGGCGCCGGCGTTCGAACAGGCGGCCACCGACCTCGCCATCTGGCCGGCGGCGTTCGACGTCGGGTCGCACGAGCAGGACGTCCGGGGCGCCCTCGGCCGGCCGGGTGCCCGCGACTGCGCCCTCGTCCGCACCGCGGCCCGGATGCTCGTCGAACAGCTCGACGCCGAGGCCACGGTCGTGGCCGACCTGGACGGCCAGGTGGTCCGGTCGCGACCGGGCGGCGGCCCTGAGCACCACCTGCGGACCACGCCGTTCGAGGTCTTCCGGTTCCGGTTCGGGCGTCGGACGCGGCAGCAGGTCGCCGACCTGGAGTGGACCCCCGCCCCCGGCGACGCCCTGCTGGACGCGCTGTTCATCTTCGGTCCCGCCGCGGCCCCGGTCGTGGAGGAGGCGTGACGACCTCATCGGTGATCCCCGACATCCGCTACACCCGCAGTGGGGACGGCGAGCGCCGCGCCACGTACTTCGAGCTGTTCTTCGACCTCGTCTACGTGTTCGCGGTGACCCAGCTCTCGCACCACCTGCTCTCCCATCTCACGTGGGCGGGCGCAGCCGAGACCGGCTTCCTGCTGCTGGCCGTGTACTGGGCCTGGAACTACACGACCTGGATGACCAACTGGTTCGATCCCGAGGTCGTGCCGGTGCGGCTCGTGCTCGTGTTCGTGATGCTGGCCAGCCTGCTCGTGGCCGTCAGCGTCCCCGAGGCGTTCGGCGACGACGCCGTGCTGTTCGCCGGCAGCTACTGCGCCCTGCAGGTCGTGCGGAACGCCTTCGTCGTCGCGGTCACGCCCCCGGGCGCGTTCCACCGGAACTTCGTCCAGATCCTGACCTGGAGCGTCGTGACCGTGCCGCTGTGGATCGGCGGTGCGCTGGCGGACGGGGGCGGACGGTGGGCCCTGTGGCTGGCGGCCCTGGCGGTCGACCTCGCGGCTCCGCTCGTGCGCTACTGGGTCCCGACGATGGGCCGCACCCCGATGGTCGAGTGGGCGATCGACCCCGGCCACTTCGCCGAGCGGTTCCAGCTGTTCGTGATCATCGTGCTGGGTGAGAGCATCGTGATCACGGGCGGGACGGCCTCGGACGCCGGCCTCGACGGTCCCGTCGTCGCCGCGCTGGTGTGCGCATTCGGGTCGACGGTGGCGTTGTGGTGGCTGTACTTCGGGCGGATCGAGACGGCCTCGGCCCGCGCCGACGCGGCCGACGACACGCCCGGGCCAGACCGGCCGCGACGCCTACACGTACCTCCACCTGCCGATCGTGGCCGGGGTGTTGCTGTCGGCCGTGGGCGACGAGCTCGTGCTCGCCCACCCGACCGACGAGCTGGGGACCGCGGGCGCCCTCGTGACCCTCGGCGGGCCCGCCCTCTACCTCGTCGGGCTGGCCGCCTTCGGGCGGCGGATCGGACGGCGCTCGTCCGCCGCCGGCCTGGTGGCCGCGGCGGTGCTGCTGGCCGCCGTGCCGCTCGCGGCGCGGGCAGACGGCCTGGTCGTGGCCGTCGCCGTCACCGCCGTCCTCGTCCTGCTCGCCGCGGTCGAGGGCGGGCTCCGGCGCGGTCACGGCCACCGATCCATGAGACGCGTCCAGGGCACCTGATCGGACGACGACGAGCGCGCGGCGTGGCGGAGGCGGGCCGTCTGCCTACCGTGGGCCGATGCCGTCGACCGCTCCCCCGACCCGGGGCCCCGACGCCGCGGGCGTGACGACGGCCGCGCTCACCGGTGCCGTCGCCGGCCTGGCCCTGGCGCCGGGCCGCACGACGGTCCGGCGGGCGGTGGCCGCGACCGTGGGCGCCGCCGCGTTGGCCACGTCCGAGGTCGTCGCCCGGCGCCGTCAGCACCCGGGCGAGATCCCGGCCCTGCCGCACCGCATCCTCATGACCGCGGCGCTGGCCGCCCCGCTCGGCGCCCTGGCCGGGTGGCGGCGTTCGCCCCGGCCCGCGGTGGTCGGAGCCGTCGCCGGCGCGGTGTCGGGGGCGCTCGGGCTGCGACCGCAGAAGGTGGTGCTCGGCCCCGTGTTCGGCGCCGGCTTCGGGGGTCTGCTCGGGACCGTGCGGCCCGGGGTGCGCCCGAGCGTCGTGGCTGCGGGCACGGTGGCCGCCTACCGCGTCACGTCCGCCGCCGTGTTCCGCGATCCGCAGGTCAGCCTGCTGGCCGAGCACGTCGACGCTGCCGACCTGCCGTTCGTCGTCCCCCACGTCGCCCGCACCAAGTACGTCGGCACCGACTACGTGCGCGCCCTGGCCGACGAGCTCGGCGGCGAGTACGTGCGGGGCGCGCCCGACGTCGGCATCGTGGCGTCGCTCGACGAGCTGGCAGGGCCCGACTTCGACCCGAGCGCCGTCGACCCCCGGGTGCGCGAGTTCTACGAGCACACGACGCGCTTCACGCTCGACATCGCGCCGCGTTGGCGGCCGTGGGTGGTGCCCGGCTACCTCCTGTACCGCACCGTCCTCGCGCACCGGCTGGGCCAGGCGGACGTGCCGATGCGCCAGCGGGAGATCCGGCGCGGGGTCGAGAGCCGCATCGACACGATCGACCTCGACGGCGACGGCGAGCCCGACGTGCGCGGCTGGATCCGGGCGGTGGCCGACACAGGCGCCCCGATCTACGTGGGCATCTACACGACCTACCGCCGCGAGGGCCGGGGCTACGTGAGCGTCGGCTTCCCGGTCCCGAGCGGCTCGTTCACCGCCACGCTCGCGCCCGTGGCGCGCGGGGACGGCGGCCTGCGGCTGACGTCGCGGCCGGGGGCGCCGTCGGACGCGGGCCACTACCTGGCCGCGGTCGACGGCGACTCGGACCGGCTGACCGCCGCCTCGGTCGCCGGCTTCGCCGAGCAGCTCGACGTGACGGTGGCACCCGTGGGGCCGGCGTCGACGGCGGGCGAGGCCGAGATCCACGCCGAGCACGCGTTCTGGCTCTTCGGCTTCCCGATCCTGGTCCTCGAGTACCGGATCCGCCGCAAGCCGGCTCGTCCCGCCGCTTGACGCAACAAATGAACGGTCTTTTAATACCGGCATGGGCCGCATCACCGGAGTGTCCGCCGCCGAGACACGCGCTCGCCTGCTGAGCTCGGCCGCGGCCGCGTTCCAGGCCCAGGGCTTCGAGGGCACCCGGGTGGCCGACATCGCCTCCGGGGCCGGCGTGAGCAACGGTGCCCTCTACAGCCACTTCACCTCCAAGACCGAGCTGCTGGCCGAGGCGCTGCGCGACCACGGGTCCAACGAGCTCGCCTCCCTGTTCCTCGACGACCCCGACCGCACCGTCGTCGACCTGCTGGTCGCACTGGGCGAAGGGCTGGCGCAGCGCACTCCCGACCGGGGCGCCCTCGTCGCCGAGGCCCTCGTCGCCGCCCGGCGCGACGGCGAGGTCGCGGCCATGATGGGCGGGCACCTGCGCGAGCGCGACGACTGGCTGGTCGGGATCATCCGGGACGGGCAGGCCGACGGCACGTTCGCCCCCGACCTCGCGCCCGAGGTCGTCAGCCGGTACTGCCTGATGCTCCTCCTGGGGTCGATCCTGCTGCCCGCTGCCGGCCTCCCCCCGGTCGACGAGGCCGCGTGGGCGGACGTTCATCGCCCGGCTGGGCGATGCGCTGCGCCCGGTCGACGCGGACGGTGCGCCGTGAGGGTCCACGTCGACCAGCAGATCTGCCAGGGCCACGGCCGCTGCTACAGCCTGGCCCCCGAGCTGTTCGAGCCCGACGACATCGGCAACGGGATCGAGATCGGCGACGGCTCCGTCGCCCCCGGCCAGGAGGACGCCGCCCGCCGCGCCGTCCTCAACTGCCCCGAGCAGGCCATCACCATCGAGGAGGACCCGTCGTGACCACCGATCACCGGTTCGACGTGCTGACCAGCGACGTCACCGACGGGCCGCAGGCCGTCGCCAACGAGATCATCGAGGGCCCGGTCGCCGACTACGCCACCGACTTCGACCACACCGGACGACGAGTGGGTGGCCGACCCGTTCCCGATCATCGACGACCTGCGCGGGCGGTGTCCCGTCGCCCACACCGACCGCTACGGCGGCGGGTGGCTGCCCACCCGCCACGAGGACGTCGCCGCCATCGCCTACGACACCGAGCGGTTCTCGTCGCGCTCGGTCGTGATGAGCAACACCCGGCCCGCCCGCGAGATCGCCCCCGTCGGGCATCGCCCCGCCGATCTCGTCCGACCCGCCGTTCCACCACGAGGCCCGGCGGCTCCTGCTGCCGGCGTTCGCCCCGCAGGCGATCGCCCAGCTCGAGCCCGGCACCCGTGCGTACTGCGACGAGCTGCTCGACGCGTTCGAGGGGCGGGACGTGGTCGACGCGGCCGCCGAGTTCGCCCAGCACATCCCGGTGCGGGTCATCGCCGACATGCTCGGCTTCCCCCGGGAGGACGCCGAGATGTTCCGCGGCTTCGTCCACGACGTGCTCGAGGGGGTCAACGACGCCGCTCGAGACGCGCTTCCCGAAGATGCAGTCGCTGTTCGAGTACCTCGGCGCGCAGATCACCGACCACGTCGCCCGTCCCCGCGACGACCTGACCAGCTACCTCATCGAGGCCGAGATGGACGGGGAGAAGCTCGACCCGTTCCACATCGCCGGCACCATGGCGCTGCTGCTGCTCGCCGGCATCGACACGACGTGGAGCGCCATCGGCGCGTCGATCTGGCACCTGGCCCGCACCCCGGCCGACCGGGAGCGGCTGGCGTCCGATCCCGGCCTCGTCCCCACCGCCATGGAGGAGCTGCTGCGGGCCTACGCGCCCGGTCACGATGGCCCGCCTGGTCAAGGAGGACATGGACTGGAACGGGTGCCCGATGAAGGCCGACGACTGGATCCTGCTGTCGTTCCCGGCCGCCAACCGCGACCCCGAGCTCTTCGAGCGGGCCGACGAGGTGATCATCGACCGTGAGGTGAACCGCCACTCGGCGTTCGGCCTCGGCGTCCACCGCTGCCTCGGCTCGCACCTCGCCCGCATGGAGGTGCGGGTGGCGCTCGAGAGCTGGCTCGCCCGCTTCCCGGTGTTCTCGCTGGCCGATCCCGACGCGGTCACGTGGTCGCCCGGCCAGGTCCGGGGGCCCCGCCGGCTGCCGATCGCCCTCGGCCGCTGACCGGGCCGGCGGGGCTGATCAGTCGTCGTCGGCGGGCCGCCCGTCGGGCGCACCCGCGTCCCCGGGGGCGGGCGGCGGCTCCGGCGTCGTCGTCTGCGCCCTCGCCCGGCCAGGCGGGCGGGGCAGGATCGCCAGAGGTCGGCTCCTCGACCGCCGGGGGCCCGACGAGGTCGCCGCGGCCATCGGCATCGTCTTCGCCGGGGACGGCACCCGGGGACCTCGTGTCGTCGCCCTCGCCCCGGTCGCGCTCGGACTCGCCCGAGCCGTCGGAGCGGTGGTCGTCCTCGGGGCTCGGGGAGCCGCTGGGGGAGTCGGCGCCGGCGGGCCTGCCCGCACCCGACGGTGCTCGGGCCCCGCCGGACCGCGCGTGGTCGGGCTCGCCGGTCGTCGCCGGCTCGTGCTCGGCGAAGTCGACGGGTGTGACGACCTCGATCGCGTCCCGCACCGCATGACCAGGGGCACCGGGCAGGACGGCGGCGGCCGCCGCACCCGCTCCGGCGACCGCAGCGGCTGCCGCGGCCCCGAGGCTCACCTTGGCGACGAGGCCGATGCCGGCGGCCCGTGCGAATGCCGGCCGCCGCCGCGGCGCCCGATGGCGCGGCTCCCGCGCCGAGAGGTCCCGGACGGGCGCAAGCTGCGGGACACCGTCGGCGATCATGCGCGCGAGCTCGGGGGACGGCCGCGACGGCGGGCGCTCGGACACCGCCCGGACCTGCGCCGCGAACGCCGCCAGGTCGCGCCAGCCCGCGCCGACCTCGTCCCCTCGGACGATCGCCTCGATCGTGGAGTCGTCGAGCAGCGACGGAGGAGACATCTCGGATACGTGATCGTCGGCGGGGCTCACAGCGGTACGCTCTCGCGCTCGATCAGGCGGGCGATGGCGAGGAACCCTCGGCGTTGCAGGGCCTTGACCGACCCGGGCGAGCGGCCCAGCACCGCCGCGATCTCGTCGACGGTGAGGCGTCCGAGCAGGCGCAGGACCAGGACGTCCCGCTGGTCGGGCGACAGGCGGTCGCACAGCGCCCGCACCCGCTCGTCGCCGAGCGCATCCTCGACCGCCGAGGCCACGTCGTCGGGCGCCGCCACGTCGGGCGCCTCGGCGAGGTCGACCGCCGCCGGTCGGCGGCCCGCTCGGCGGCGCTCGTCGACCATCCGCCGGTGGGCGATCGTGAACACCCAGGACCGGAACCCCGACTCGCCGCCGTCGAACGCCGGCAGGCTGCGGAGCACGGCCACGAACACCTCGCTGACCAGGTCTTCGGGCTCGGCCGCACCCTGCACCCGGAGGTAGCCCTCGACCACCGGGGAGAGGGTCGTGAAGATCCGCTCGAACGCCCAGGGCTCGCCCGCGCGGGCGCCGGCGAGCACCGTGTCGAACTCCCCGTCGAAGCGATCGCGTTGCCCCATGGATCCCGATCTGCGCTCCGGCCCGCGCCACGGAACGTCCACCCGCCCCGCCTGCGTCACCGCGAACTTCCGTTGTACCCGCTGGAACCGGTGGTGCGCCAGCACCGCAGATCGCAGCCTCCTACTCTCTCGCCCATGTCGATCGCCATCACCGAAGACCACCGTGCCCTGGCCGACACGGCCTCCGACTTCCTGGCCAAGCGGGACGCCCGGGGCGCGGCCCGGGCGCTGCTCGAGGCGCCCGACGAGGGGCTGCCGCCGTTCTGGGACGACCTCGTCGCGTTGGGGTGGCTCGGCCTGCACGTGCCCGAGGAGCTCGGTGGGTCGGGCTACGGGCATCGAGGAGCTCGTCGTCGTGGTCGAGGAGCTGGGTCGGGCCGTCGCGCCCGGCCCGTTCGTGCCGACCGTGATCGCCAGCGCGGTGCTGGCCGCCGTGGGCGGCGAGGCCGCGAAGGCGCACCTGCCCGGGCTGGCCGACGGGTCGATGGCGGGTGCGGTCGCGCTGGGCGGCTCGGTCACCGTCGACGGCGACACCGCCAGCGGGCCCGCCGGCGCCGTGCTGGGCGGCGGCCTCGCCGAGCTGCTGCTGGTCGCGGCCGGCGACGACGTCGCGGTGGTCGAGGTGGGCGACGGCGTCACCGTCGAGACCCCGCCGAACCTCGACCCGACCCGCCGCACGGCGCGGGTCACCCTCGACGGCGCCCCGGCGACCGTGCTGCCCGGCGCGCGCCGCACGCTGGTCGACCTCGCCCGCGTGATCCTGGCGGCCGAGGCCGTCGGCATGGCCCGCGAGTGCACCGAGCAGGCCGCGGCCTACGCCAAGGAGCGCATCCAGTTCGGGCGCCCGATCGCCATGTTCCAGGCGGTCAAGCACCACTGCGCCAACATGGTCGTGGCCACCGAGCTGGCCACCGAGCGCGGTGTGGGACGCGGCCCGCGCCGCCGCCACGGGCGGCGACCAGCTCACCTACGCCGCCGCGGTGGCCGCCACCCTCGCCGCCCCCGCCGCCGACCTGTGCGCCAACCTCAACACCCAGGTCCACGGCGGCATCGCCATCACGTGGGAGCACGACGCCCACCTCTACATGCGCCGGGCGACCACGCTGCTCACCTTCCTCGAGGCCGACGAGGCGGCCGCGCGACCTCACCGACCTCACCCGGCGGGGCGTGACCCGGGCCAAGACCGTCGAGCTGCCGCCCGAGGCCGAGGCGATCCGCGACGAGGTGCGGGCCTTCGCCGACGCGCATCAAGGACCTGACGCCCGAGGAGCAGCGCACCGAGCTCATCGAGTCCGGCTACGTCATGCCCCACTGGCCCGAGCCCTGGGGCCGCGAGGCCGGGCGCGGTCGAGCAGCTCGTCATCGAGCAGGAGTTCGCCGCCGCCGGCGTCAAGCGCCCCGCCTACGGCATCACCGGCTGGGTCATCCTCACGCTCATCCAGTACGCCACCGACGACCAGGTCGCCCGCTGGGTGCGGCCCGCGCTCGACCAGGACGTGATCTGGTGCCAGCTGTTCAGCGAGCCCGACGCCGGCTCCGACGCCGCCGGCATCAAGACCAAGGCCACCCGGGTCGACGGCGGCTGGCTGGTCAACGGCCAGAAGGTGTGGACCAGCGGCGCCCACGTCGCCGGCATGGGCTTCGCCACCGTGCGCACGAACCCCGACGTGCCCAAGCACGAGGGCATCACGATCGATGGTGATCGACATGCACGCCGAGGGCGTCGAGGTGCGCCCGCTGAAGATGACCACCGGCGACTCCGAGTTCAACGAGGTCTTCTTCAACGACGTGTTCGTGCCCGACGACGACGTGGTCGGCCCGGTCGACGGCGGCTGGACCGTCGCCCGGGCCACCCTCGGCAACGAGAGCGTGAGCATCGGCGGCGGCCAGGGCGGCATGTCGATGCCCGGCTCGGCGCTGATCGCCCCGTTCGACGCCCACCCCGAACGCCTCGCCGGCGGCGCCGGCCGCATCGGCCGCTACATCGCCGAGCACCAGGCCATGGGCCTGCTCAACCTGCGCAGCGCCAACCGCGCCGTCGCCGGCGGCGGCCCCGGCCCCGAGGGCGCGATGACCAAGCTCATCCTGTCCGAGCTCGGCCACGAGGCGGCCGCCATCCTCACCGAGCTCAACGGCCCCGACGCCGCCTTCATGGACGGCGCCGGCGGCATGAGCAACCTGCTCGTGCTCATGCACCGCGGCATGTCGATCGCCGGCGGCACCTCGGAGATCAAGCGCAACCAGATCGGCGAGCGCATCCTCGGCCTCCCCCGCGACCCGCTCATCAAGTGACCGGGGCGGTCACCGCCGCCGCGGGAGGGTGACCACGAGCCGGGCGCCACCCGACGGGGCCTCCTCGGCGACCACCGCGCCGCCCATGGCGACGGCCAGCTCGCGGACGATGGCGAGGCCGAGACCGCTTCCACTCCCCGCCCCGCGGGCGCCCTCGCACCGCTGTCGAGGCGTTCGAAGACGGCTCGCCTCTCGGAGACCGGGATCCCGGGGCCGTCGTCCTCGACGGCGAGCACGGCCCGGTCGACGTCGGCCCCGACCTGGAGGTGCACCCAGCTGCCCGCGTGGCGCCCGGCGTTGTCCAGGAGGTTGGCGATGATCTGGGCGAGACGGTCCGCGTCGCCGTCCACGAGGACCGGGTCGGCGGGCGCATCGATCGACACGGCGAGGCCCGACTCCTCGAGCTCGGGGCGCAACCCGTCGAGCGTCCCCTGGGCCACGTCGCGCAGGTCGACGGTCGCCACGTCGAACGAGAAGGCCCGGGCCCGGAGGCGGGCCAGGTCGAGCAGGTCCTGGACCAGCCGGTCGAGTCGGGCGGACGCCACGCGGATCGTCTCGCCCGCCGCGGCCGGGTCGGGTGCCGCTCCGTCGGCCAGTGCCTCCGCCCAGCCCCCGATGGCCGTCAGCGGTGTGCGCAGGTCGTGGGACACCGACAGGAGGAACTCACGCTCGGTCCCGGCGCGCCTGCTGGAGCGACGCGGCCATGGCGTTGATCGACCGGGCCAGCCGGGCGAGCTCGTCGTCCGGGCGGCCCGTGCCCTCCTCGGGCACCCTGGCGTCGAGGTCGCCGTCCGCGATCCTGTCGGCGGTGGCGGCGGTGGCGGCCACCGGGCGGGCCAGCGTGCGAGCCAGCAGGAACGCGGCCGCGACCCCGGCGAGGGCGGTCCCCACCCCCGCGACGACGAACCAGCGGCCCACGGGCCCGAAGTCGGCGTCCACCGTGTCGGTCAGCAGCACGCCCCGCGGCGCCGGGTCGCCCGCCGCCACGACGACGGGCGCGGCGGCGTAGACACGATCGCGACGCCTGAACGACACGGTCTGACCCGCCCCCAGCACCGCGACGTCGGAGGCAGCCAGCTCGGGCGGCGGATCGGCGAGCGGGAACAGCTCGACGTCCTCGACGCCCAACGAGCCCTCCAGCCGGCGGGCGACCGCCGGCGCCCGCGCCCGCCGGACGTCTCCGAGCACCTCGGCCAGCGCCTGCGCCTGGCCGGTCAGCGTGTCCTCGCTGCGCTGCCGGGCGTCGATCCTCGTGAGCACGAGCGTGCCCGCCCCGACCACGACCACCGCGGCGGCCACGGCCCCGACGATCGCCACCACCAGACGACGGCGCACGTCAACCGAGCCGGTAGCCGGTGCGCCGCAGGGTGGCGAGCGGGAGGCCGTCGCCCAGCTTGCGACGGAGCTGGCGCACGTGGACGTCCACGGTTCGCTCGTCGCCGAAGTAGTCGTAGCCCCAGGCCATGTCGAGGAGCTGTCGGCGCGACAGCACGACGCCGCGGTTCTGCACGAGCGCCGCGAGCAGGGCGAACTCGCGGGGCGCAAGGGTGACCGCCGTGCCCGCGCGTCGCGCCTCGTGGCGGGCGAGGTCGACCTCGACGTCGCCGACGACCACGGTGGACGCCGTAGCACCCGTGCCAGAGCGGCGGAGGATGGCCTGCACGCGGGCGACGAGCTCGCGGGGCGAGAACGGCTTGGTGACGTAGTCGTCGGCGCCGAGCTCGAAGCCGCGCACCCTGTCCGCCTCGTCGCCCCGGGCCGTGAGCACGACGATCGGCACCTCGCCCTCGGCCCGCAGCCGGCGACACACCTCGAGCCCGTCGATCCCCCCGGGCAGTCCGATGTCGACGACGACCAGCGCCGGGCCGACCTCGGCGGCCGCGGCGACGCCGCCGTACCCGTCGCGCGCCCGGACCACCGCCATGCCCTCCCGCTCGAGGTAGAGCGCGACCAGCTCGGCGATCTGGTCGTCGTCCTCGACCACGAGCACGACGGTGCGGCCCTGCATCGGGCCGTATCGTCGCATCTCGCCGCCGGTCAGGTGGCCTCTCGTCCGCCGTCCGGGGCAGCCGCCGTCGAGGCGGGGCCGGGCTGCCCGCCGGGGCGTCGGGACCGGTCGCCGGCTCGTGGCCGGGCGTGGGCTCGTCGTGCATGGTCTCTCCCGTCTCGGGCCTCTCCGGGCACGCACGCAGGCGTGCCCGGCGCGGACGATGCCACCGCCACATGAGGGTCGTGTGAGGGGAGCGGACGGCTCACGCCGCCCTGACACCACGGGGCTCACGGGCGCCGGCGCGATCCCTCCGGCGCGATCCGCCATCGTTGCCCTGGACACGTTGCTGGGATACGACTGGGGTGTTCCACGGAGGCGAGCGGTCCCGCGAGGCCGTGAGGATGTTTCCCATGCGGAAGGAGGACCCACGTGTCCGACCCTGACGAGGTGCTCCCCCCTCCACAGGCCTTGACGTTCGACGAGACGCTCTCCACGAGCGCCGAGCCGTCCCTCGACCATCCCGGCGGCGCCGACCCCACCCGGGTGCACGACGACCTCGAGGCCCTCGCCGAGGTGGTGGCCACGGGCATCGAGGTGGAGGGCCAGGTGGTGCAGGTGGCGGAGTCGACCTGGGCCATCTACGGCTACGCCATCTACGAGGGCGAGGTCATCGTCGGCGAGTACCCCGACGCCGAGGAGGCGTCGGAGGTGTTGCACGCCGCCCCCCGCCACGACACCGACGACGAGCCGGGCGGGTCGTGAGGCCGCGGCGTTCATCCTCGACCTCCCGTTCGCTCCGGCGATCGCCAGAGCCGGCAGTCCCGACGCGTGCCTCCGGCACACGATGAAAGGATCCACCATGAAGATCGTCGTCATCGGCGGCACCGGGCTCATCGGCTCGAAGCTCGTCGCCGACCTCGGCCGGGACGGCCACGAGGCCGTCGCCGCGTCACCCGCCTCCGGTGTCAACACGCTCACCGGCGAGGGCCTCGCCGACGCGCTCGAGGGTGCGTCGGTGGTGGTCGACGTGTCCAACTCCCCGTCCTTCGAGGACGCCGCGGTGCTCGAGTTCTTCGAGACGTCGACCCGCAACCTCCTCGCCGCCGAGGAGGCTGCGGGCGTGACCCACCACGTCGCCCTGTCGGTCGTCGGGACCGACCGCCTGGGCGAGAGCGGCTACTTCCGGGCGAAGACCGCGCAGGAGACGTTGATCGAGAGCTCACAGGTCCCCTACTCGATCGTGCACGCCACCCAGTTCTTCGAGTTCGTCGAGCGCATGGCCAAGGACGCCACCGACGGCGACACCGTGCGGCTCGCACCCGTCCTCGTCCAGCCGATGGCCGCCGACGACGTCGCGGCCGCCGTCGCCCGGGTCGCCGTCGGGGCTCCGGTGAACGGCATCGTCGAGGTGGCCGGCCCCGAGCCGCTCCGCCTCGACGAGCTCGTCCGGCAGGCCCTGACCGCACGAGACGACCCCCGCGAGGTGGTCGCCGACCCTGACGCCCGCTACTTCGGTGCCGAGCTGGACGAGCGCACCCTCCTTCCGGGCGACGGGGCCCGCCTCGGGGACACCCGGTTCGAGGACTGGCTCAGCCCGACCGCCGCGGGGCACTGACCTCGCGGGCGATCCGCATCAGCCCGCCAGACGCAGCTCCGCCGACGTGCCCGGGGCGGGGTTCGAACCCGCACGGCCTTGCGGCCGGAGAGGTTTAAGCCCTCCGCGTCTGCCAGTTCCGCCACCCGGGCCGGTGGTTGGCGAGGGTACCGGCGCCGGAAGGCAGAGATCGCGGTCTGCGGGGGCGTCGGGCGGGTAAGGGTCCGACGCACAGCTGGGGATCGGCGGAGGGAGAGGCTCATGGGCGAGTCCGACGACAGAAGCGCGCGCGGCGAGGTGGGGGGCTGAGTGAGCTGGACCCTCCGGCCGTCGGGACGCCGCGTGAACCGGATCGCCCGCCGGCAGCTGTCCCTCGACCGCCTTCGACCGGGCCAGCGCGCCGCCGCCGAGGCGGCCGTGCCGCGGCCGGGACGTGCTCGCCGTCCTGCCCACCGGCTACGGCAAGTCGGCCATCTACAAGGTGGTGGCCGCCGCCTCACCCGGGCCGACGGTGGTGGTCTCCCCGCTCATCGCCCTCCAGCGCGACCAGGTCGTGGGCCTCGAAGGCGAGGACGTCGGCGACGCCGTGCAGATCGACGCCTCCGTGGGCGATGCCGCTCGGGCCGACGCCTTCGCCCGGCTCCGCGACGGCGGGCTCGAGTTCGTGTTCCTTGCCCCCGAGCAGCTGGCCCGCACCGACACGCTCGAGGCGCTGGTCGCCGCTCGGCCGTCGCTGTTCGTCGTCGACGAGGCCCACTGCGTCAGCGAGTGGGGCCACGACTTCCGGCCCGACTACCGCGGCCTCGGCCACGTCGTCGACGCCCTCGACCACCCGGTCGTCATCGCGCTGACCGCCACGGCCGCGCCCCCGGTGCGCACCGACATCGTCGAACGGCTGGCCATGCGCGACCCCGCCGTCGTGGTCGAGGGGTTCGAGCGGCCCGAGATCGTGGTCACGGTCGAGCGTCACGCCGAGGCCGAGGCCAAGGACCGCGCCGTGGTCGAGACGGCGACCGAGCTGGCGGCCCCGGGCCACACCGGCATCGTCTACGTCGGGACACGCCGTCGCGCCGAGGAGCTGGCCGAGGCGATCGCGAACGCCGGCTCCACCGCGTCCGCCTACCACGCCGGTCTGGCCCGGTCGCGTCGCGACCACGTGCACGACGCCTTCCTCGACGGGACGATCCGAGTGGTGGTGGCGACGACCGCCTTCGGGATGGGCATCGACAAGCCAGACGTGCGCTTCGTGCTGCACGCCGACATCCCCGAGACCGTCGACGCCTGGTACCAGCAGATCGGGCGAGCCGGCCGCGACGGCGCCGACGCCCGGGCGATCCTCTTCTACCGGCCCGAGGACCTGACCCGGAACCGCTACCGGGCCGGCGGCCGCGCCGCGACCGACCGGGCCGTGACGGTGCTGGCGACGCTCACCGCCGCGGGCGGCGCCCTCGACCGCCCGGCGCCTCGCCGACGAGGCCGACCTGTCGCCCCGGTCGATCACCCAGGCCGTGCACCTGCTGGAGGACGCCGGCCTGGTCGTCCCCTCCCCCGACGACCCGGTGACGCTCGTCCCGGGCCGGGGCGACGTCGACAACGAGGACGCGGTGCGCCTGTTGGAGGCGGCCGAGCAGGCCCGCGCCGCGCTGGACGCCACCCGCCTCGAGATGGTGCGGGCCCTGGCCGAGGCCCGCGGCTGCCGCTGGCGGTTCGTGCTGACCTACCTCGGGCAGACCGACGCCGGTGACTGCGGTCGCTGCGACCGGTGCACGGCGCGCGCCGACGGAGACGACGATCGCCGTGCCACCGAGGAGGGTCCGTTCCGACCCGGTGTCGCCGTCACGCACACCGAGTGGGGACCGGGTGACGTCGTCGACCTCGCGGGCGACACGGTCACCGTGCTGTTCGAGAGCCACGGCTACCGCACGCTCTCCGCTCGCGCTCGTCCTCGACCGCGGCCTGCTGCAGCCGGCCGGGTAGGTGGGTCAGCCCGTCTCGTCGACGAAGCCCGACAGCTGGCCGTCCCCGCGGAACAGGTGGCGGGTGCCGTCGCTGAACCGCAGCAGGGCCCGGCCGGACATGTGCGAGCCGTCGGTGGCGTCGATGTGGAGGTCGTGCTCGCCGGGCCGGAGGTGGTGCTCGCCGCACGTCTGCAGCGTCACCTCCCAGTCGTTCGGACCGGGGCCCGGCTCCCCCTCGCGCACGACGACGAACACGTCGGCGTAGGTGATGGCGTCGGCGTCGAACCGGACCTGACGACCGTCGCGGGCACCGCCGACGATCTCTGCGGTGATCTCATCGACGAGAAGGCGCGTCGACCTCACGCCGCGCAGGGTAGCGAGCGCACGTCGCCGACCGCGGCCGTCACGCGGCCAGCTCGGTGACCTGGCCGGCCACCTGCCACAGCCCCGCCCGCACGTGGTCGGCCCGGACCCCGGTCAGCCGGTTGGCGGCCACGACGCCCTCGACCATGTCGGCCACGACGGCCGGCCAGGGTCGGTCGCGCAGGGTGATCGCCACCGTGATCGTGGGGCCGCGCCGCACGATCGAGCGCGTCACCTCGGGGATGCGGGGCGGGCTGCGGAAGGTGGGTGCGCGCAGACCCTGGGCTCGGGCGGCCTCGGCCAGCGAGCGGGCGAGGCGGGCGAATCGCAGGGACGTCGGCTCCATCGCGGCCCATCATCCACGCGCCCTGTGACAGTCAAGCGGCCGGCGCCGTCCGTCCCTTCTCCCCGTCGGCCGGCCGGCGAACTGCGCGCCTGGCGGCGCACGCCGGTTCCCGGGTCCGGCGGCAAGCCGGCTCGAGGTGGCCTTCCGCAAAGTGTCACACCCCGTCGTTACGGTTCGAGGCATGTCCGTGGTCGACCTTCCCACCGCATCCCCGCAGGGGCACGGCACGACCCTCGGCCGCCAGGAAACGGCATGGCGGTTCGCCGAGGGCGAGGCCGCGGCGGTGATGGGCACGGTCAACGTGGCCGTCGCTCGGGCTGGTCGCGGCGGTGCGGGTGCTGCTCGCCACCGAGGGGTGGGCCGGGCACGGCATCCAGTCTCCCGAGCACTGGGTCACCTGGAAGGCCGGCGTCTCGCGTGGCCGCGCCGACGGTCTCGTGGCCATCGCCCGCCGCGCCGACGA